>JBGPHT010000212.1:0-11042 GCA_041484525.1 Bryobacteraceae bacterium
GGCCTCGGAATTAACATCGCACGACGGCAGCGAGCGGTAACCTTTTGACGAGTGGTGACGTTACTTAGTCATCTCCCCTCGTGCGCGTTTTTCGAAGGTCTTCGCTCAGAAAAACCCACCTTTACCACAGGCTGCTAGGCCCTTCGGCTGATCTAGCAGAGCTCCCGTTGCCGGGCCGCCGTCGCCGCCATAACCGCGCACCCCACTGCCGGCGACAACAACCAAACGTCCGTCGGTTCCTAAGCGGTACACCGTGCCCTCATCGAGAATATAAAGAGTCCCCGAGCTATCGAGCTTCACAGCCTGCGGCCGAAACTCAACTGCCAGCGCTGGTGTACCGGTCTGGATCGGACCGCCCGCAACCGTGCTAATCACGTATTGCCCAGGCAACGGAGGCACTACCCAAACGCAAAACGCGAGCACAGACAGTAGCGTGTATCGATAGAAGTGGCGCATTCGGATCTAGCCTCCGGGAGCAGTTCTTTGCTGAATTGAGAAACAACGGAGGGGGGCCGAATTCCACAACGCCGTGCAAGATAGATCTATTAAAATCGAGGACGCGCAGAACTAGTCCTTGACCGCCTGAAAAAGTTATTTAAAACAATTCCACTCAAGAATGTCTTGGCCTATATTGGCATGCGGTCTTACCGGCGTGTTCGCGTGCGATTTGACCAAGGGTGATCGCGAAGAGTTGGACGACATTCTGAACGGCGGTATTCAGGCTGTTCGCACCGTGCTCCGGGCATTGGCACTGCGTCATCTGCACGATGGCAAAGCGGCGGGCTGTCGCCAGAAGGCGGCGATCGTCTCCAGCTCGACAGAACCCAGCTCGTTCCCAATGCGGCTACCAGGGCGGCGCCAGTGAGCCGCGGGCTCCGGCTCATGCGGCGATCGTGATGCGCTGGATGCCGACGAATTCGAGCGACCGCTCCGGCGCGCCGGCGACTTCGAGACAAAGCTCGACGGCTTCACGGATGCGCTGCATTAATTCGTCCAGAGAGCGGGCTTGCGTGTGGCAACCCGGAAGTTGCGGGACGGAGGCGATGTAGTAGCCTTCGTCATCTCGTTCAATGACGACGTCGAACTGGCGCGGCAAACCTTCCATTTGGCCATGCAGTACCCGGAGGCTGAGATCATCCACCTGGTGCTGGACAACTTGAATATCCATCGGCGCAAGTCCCTGACGGATCGACTCGGAGCGGAGGTCGGCGGCGAAATCTGGGACCGATTCACCATTCACTACACGCCCCTTCACGGAAGTTGGCTCAATCAGGCCGAAATCGAAATCAGCATGTTCACGCGGCAATGCCTCGGTACCAGAAGAATCCCTGACCTAAAGACTCTGCGTCGGGAAAGCCGAGCCTGGAATCGGCGGATGAATCGCGCCCGCACGAAGATCAACTGGAAATTCGATCGCAAAGCTGCTCGTCGCAAGTTTGGTTACAAGAACAACTTTTCTCAGCGGTCAAAGACCTAAATTTAGTACCCGCCGTCCCCAAAAAAGGGATGCCCTTCGCATCACGGCAGGGTAGAATCGGTACTACAAAAATGGAACCTCCTTCTGTCTCACCGGCCACGGGGAAGGCCGGCGCGAGCGTCCCGGCCAGTCCGCAGATGAGCCGGCGGACGCTTCTCATGGCGGGCGCGTCGCTCGGCGTGACCGCACTTTCCTATGGCCGCGTTGCCGGCGCCAACGACCGCATCTCGCTGGGCCATGTTGGCGTGGGCAACCGAGGACGGGAACTTGCGTCCGTGGCCGCGGAATTGAAGGATCGCCACAACGTCGAGATGACCGCGGTCTGCGATCTCTGGAGCGTAAATCGGGAGCGCGCGGCCAAGGAGGCTTCGCAGGCATACGGGCGAGCGCCCCGGAGTTTTCAATACTTCGAGGATCTGCTGGCTCTAAAAGATGTCGACGCCGTGATTATCTCCACCGCGGATTTTCAGCACGCGCCGCTTCTCCAGTTGGCCGCCGAGGCTGGCAAGGACGCATACTGCGAGAAGCCGATGGCGAATATGCTCGAGGAGGCGAAGGCCGCGCGAGATGCCGTGCGGTCGCGCAAGCGAGTGGTGCAGATCGGCACGCAGCACCGCAGCGAACCGTACCAGAGGGCCGCCCGCGAGTGGATTGCGCGCGGCGCGCTGGGACGCGTGAGCAAAGTGGAGATCGTCTGGAACTACCACGGTCCGCGCTGGCGCGGCCGGCCGGAGGTAAAGCAGATTCGCGAAGGAGATACCGACTGGCGGAAATGGCTTCTCAACAAGCCGTACCGGCCGTTCGATCCGCGCGCCTACTTCGAATTCCGCCTGTACCGCGAGTTCTCGAGCGGCATCCCCGATCAATGGATGACGCACGCCGTCGACATGGTCCACTACCTTCTGGACGACCACTTTCCGGCGTCAGTAGTGGCGCAGGGCGGCGTGTACGTGTGGCAGGACGGCCGCGAGAATCCCGACACATTCCAGGCTGTTCTCGAATATCCCAACGGGTTCCTGATGAGCTATTCCACCAGCTTCGGCAATGACTCCGACAGCTTCACGCGCATCATGGGCGACCGGGGCACGCTCATCAACGTCGGCGGCGAGGGAAGCCAACGCTGGAAACTGGTGGAAGAAAAAGGAACCCACGAGGGCAATCCGTTCGTCCGCCGCTCGGCGAAATACATCAAACTCAGCGGCGACGATCGGCGCACCATGTCGTGGTCCCAACGCCTTTTGAGCGGCGCCATCGAGAAGACCTACGGCCCGCTTCCATTTATCTCCGACAGCAATCCTTCTCACATGAAGAACTGGCTCGAGTGCCTGCGCAGCCGCGAACAGCCGAACGCCACAGTGGATGATGGCTTTGCCCATTCTGTGGTGGCAATCATGGCTGCTCGGGCGCAGCGCGAAGGCAGGAAACTCTACTGGGATCGAGCGGCCGAACAGATTCTCGATCAACCGAAGACCTGACGCGGCTGGACTTCACCATACGAAAAAGGTCGCGCAGTCGCATCGGCACCGCACCTGCTTGGCGGTTGATGGCGCCGGTCTCGAAGGCGATTCGCCACTGGCGAAACATCACCCGGTACGCCTCCGCCAGGCTCACGGAAGGGTCGTAGATGTGGGTCGCCTCGGCGGAGACGCCGTTTAGTTCGAGAACATCGAAGCGGCCGGACTGCAGGTCCGCGATCGCCGCTGCCCGGATATCGAAACGGCCAAAGAAGAAGCCCGGATGCGACTGGGCGACGGTCTCGATCGCGGAGCGGAGTCCAGCGGTTTCCAGACGCGCTCCGTCCAGGAAGATCGCGCCGCGGCAATGTGAGCCAAGCTCGACCAGCGGCACACGCTCGCCGGCCGTGGGAATCCGGTCGCGTACTCGCGCCAGATAAGTGTTCGCCAGGCAGACCGCCCGGTCGTCGCGCAGCACCAGGTCGGTCAGGCTGCTCCGGCCGTCGCCGGTTACCTCCGGAAAGCGCTTTTCCGTGATAGAGAAAATATGACCCCGCTGTTCGCCTGGGTATCGATAGCAGAAAACGCCGAACTCCATGCCGCCGGCGTACCGTTGCACAATCGTGTCGCAGTCGACGCCTTCGAAATACCGGCGGACCCCATGCTGATTTCGGGCGATGGCGACCCCCGTTCCGCGCTCGCCGACGTCGGGCTTGAGCACGACCGGATAACTCAGCCCGCGATCGCGCATGAATTCCAGGGCCGACCGGAATCGATCGTCCGGCGCGAGCGATGCGGCGATGACGGTGAAGTCTGGAACTTGGGTTAGTTGCGCCAGGATGTGCGATTTCGATTCGCCCGCGAAACCTCCCGAGGGGATGCCGGGATTCGCGGCAGTGAACAGCGTGAGAGAACGAAGCTTGATACCGAGATACAAGACATTAGGGCACCACGGGTACATACGCGAGCCATGGCGGCCAGAATTCCCATCGTGTCTTCCGTCGCAGCCAGCCTAGAACGCGGCGGCGGGTGTGCCAGACGGGCTGCGCCAATTGAAGCTTGCGCCAGGGAGCGGCAACCAGCAACACCGCCGGTCCGAAGAAGGCCACGCATGGGAGACTCTTCCCGAGCAAGGCCGCGGCGCCGACCAGCGCCGGTGTCCACAGGATCGCGGCCAGCAGAAAGTGTAGAGCGAACGTCCAGAAGCGGGTTTTCAGGAGTCCGGCGGCGACATACGTGGGCAGGCGGAGACCCGGCGTGAAACGGCTGAGAATGACAACGCCGGCGCCACGATCGGAGAGCCACTGAGACGCGTGGTCGAGTTTTCGATCCGTAAGGATCTCCCGTAAGAGCCTCCAGCGCATGATGGGGCGGCCGATGAAACGCCCGGCGAAGTATAGCAGCAGGTCGCCAACATAGATTCCGGCAATACAGGCGAGCACGCCGGGAACGAATCCGATCTTGCCTGCGGCGATCAAGGCTCCCGTGGCTATGCAGGTCAGATCTTCACTGGCGAATGTGGCGAGCGCGATGAGAAGGAATTGTCCCATTGAGGCTCCAGAATTATGCGGCGCGAGCCATGATCTGTTGTTCGCTAGGGCTCCGCCGGCAGGGAGCAGAGGGCGAATACAAGAATCGGATTTCATCCCGTGTGACGATTACCCAACTGAAACTGACGGTCTCCGCATCGTCACGATGCATGCAGGGGGAATACCATCCGGAGCTGAACCGTGGCTCGAATGAAATCCGTGGAGAAGAGCCGGATCGACGCATCCTGCCGGGCCAACCCGGCGCGCGAATTCGTTTAGGCGGAAGCGTCGAAACTCCAGGCGCATCATAGGAAGAAGATGTCAGCGGCATGTGGGAGCCGCCGGCTGGATCGATCGAGAGGTACTCACCATTCCACTCCGCCACGATGGCGGATCTATCGGGCTCGAGAGCCAGCAGGGCGAACGGAGCGAAGGCGCCGAGATTGAGTTGCCGCAGCCATAAGACACACTCGCCTACAGTGGACGCCCCAGCCAATTCTTGCAGTAGGAGACCACGGCTCCGGCGAGGCAGAGCCCCGGAAGCCAAACTCGCAGCCTCTCCGTTGAGCAGGCATACTGATATCCCAAGCTCGTTGGCCGCGATCCACGTGCCTCCGAAATCCGCGTCGAGGGGCGCAACATACCGGACACCGCCGTGTTCGATCACGACCGGCGCAAACGCGGTTCCGCGCGTCAGCTTCTCATCGCGATTGCAGAGGAGATGATAACCACCGGGCTGGTGGACCCAACTGACGGTGCACACTACGCAGCCTCCGCGGTCTTGGACGCGAGGTAGCGCAGTGTCGCGGGCGCCATCCCGAAGTCCGGATCCATCTTGACGCCGTGCATGCGAAGAGTCATCGCAATGAGGGCGAAGTGGTGAATGGTGTGGCTGCTGAGCCCCTGCAGCTCGCGGCTGATCGACGATTCCATGAAGCTCTCGCGCACGGCGTTGGCTTCCGCGTCCTCCATCCGGACCCAGATGATTCGCTCGCCGCGAAGCTCCTGGCTGGTTTCTAGCGATCGGATGATCGACCGCATGGCCGCCGACGCAGCATCGCGGCTGCGTTCAATGGCCTCATCGCGGCGGCGGGCATCGTAGTCGATATGCGACCACTCCAAGCCTTCCAAAAAGCTTTGATAAAACTCCAGGATGTGGCGCAGATGCGCGCCCGCACGGTGCGGGGCGAAACCGGATGGTGTGGTGGAATACGCTTCGTCGTCCAAACGCTCCAGGAGGCGGAGGGCTTGGCGCAGCCAGCGGACGTTGATCTCTATCAGGATGGATTGGCGCGATGGAACAGTCATTTTCGCTTGCATGCTGCGCGAGTATCCGCCGGACGCCGCGTCTTATTCCGCGGAATATTTCGCGGGCCATCCGTCCTTCAACCGCGTGCAGGCAGCGACGATCGCCACTTCGAAACGCTGTCAACGTTCAGGGGAAGTACCAGACCAAGGAGGTCTGGCACGACCGCGATGGCAACCCGCTGCATCCTCACACCAACTACTGTGTCGGCGGCAACACCAAGTTCTACGGGGCGGCGCTCTTCCACCTGCGGCGGGAGGACTTTTGCACGATCGAGCATCACGGTGGAGTTTCACCGGCATGGCCCATTTCGTACGACGAGCTGGAATCTTATTATATGGCCTGGGGTGATGATGATGGGAAGACGTTGTACCTCTGCGCTCGAGGCGGTCTCTACAAGATGCGGCTGAATATTCCAGGCATCCGCCCGTGAGGCCAACCGGCTGGTTCGCGGAGACCAGGAGGCTTACAGACGCGAGCAACAACAGCGGATCGAGAGGCCGGTCATTTAGGAACAGGCGCGCTAAACGCGGTAGACGCTTTGGAGTTCACCCCGGAAAGGTCTCGATTTACGGCATCGAGGTGAGTGAGCTCCTCCTGCAACCTGGCCCAATCGCCTGCGTCAGCCTTGGTCGCGATAGGAAGGCTGAGGTCCTGATAGAAAGCGAGAATATCGCTCCTGAGGTCTTGCGGCAGATCTGCGTAGTGACCTTCCAGCTTGTGAAGCAGCTTCGCATACGCGCCATCAGTCAGCTTGTATTTGCCCGCCTTAGTGGCTTCTCCCGCGTCAAAATTCTCATTGGGAAGGTTGAGCTGGCCGCGGCCCACGGCGGTAAGTAACTCGCGATAAAGGTCGACCGACGCGTTGAAGCCGGCCATGTACAGCTTTTCGGTTTCCGGTGTCAGTTTCTCAAACCCAAGCGCCTTGAATGGGCCTATTCTGGGCACGATGCGGAAGAACGCCGCCAGCATTCTTGACCGAATTCCCGGCCGTTGATAGGTGGCGCCCCAGTTCTTTTCGTAGCTGGACCGCGACAGATTGTAGAGAAACTTCTTGCGCGTGATGCCGGGGGCCTCCTTCCGGATTTCCTGGCTCTTGATTTGCCACGCGACTTTGGTCAGCGCCGGAAGGATGGTCCCGACCGCCCGCCGGTACGACCCGATCGCGAGATCGAGGTTCAGGAATACCTGCTCGATCCGGATCCCATAGGTGTCCTGAAAGGCACGCTGGAGCACGGGTTTCGCGACTTGAAAACCGATGAAGTCTTTGTAAGCCGCTGAAGCGTAGCGGCTCTTCGCGGACTGAAACACATCGAATCCAAACTCTGTCTTGGTGTGCGAGAAGGGATCGTCCCCATACGTTACTGAATTCCCGAATCGCAGTCGAAGCTTCGGGTAGAGCAGCGGTACCGAGACGTTTGTGGCCATGCGATGGCCATTGTTGTCGGCCGCGAAATGCGTCAGTGCGCCCAGCGCGAATGCGTACTCGTTGAGATCCTGAGACTCGCGAATCAGATTGACGATGAAGTCACCGCTGCGGACGTAATGCGTCAAATCGCTGTAAAACTTACTGCCGAACGGATAATATCCCAGGTCTTGAATGATGCTCCCACCGTAGGCGTAGGCGTGCGCCGCCGTCAAATCGTCCGCCGTGGCGGCCGGGAAGCGTTTCAGGAGAAGAGGCTTGATTGCGCTGTCCCAGGTGGAATCGACGATGGCCTCGTGCGTCAGCACCGAGTACGAATAGGCGTTCTGACAAGAGAATAGAACCAACAGGCCAAAAGCGGTCGATGGCAGACGAGCTTTATGTCGAGTCGTCATTTCTTGCGGAGCATCCTTCGCTTGATGTCCGGCCAGAACTCCGAGGCCAGATTGCTGACCAGATCCAACCCGAGCGTTACGGAGCCATGGATAAGCCCGAGGCGCGTCGTATTGAGCCGGTCCGGATACCACTGGTTCGAGAGAAAGGCTGCGCCATAGGCGCTTCCGATACGCCACGTGGACAGCGTTTCGCCGCAGCTATCGGTGCGCGTGAGCATGGTTCCGCGCAGCGCATGTCGCGACCGGCGCCAGAACCCGGTGCCGCCCGATCGAAAATATCGCGGGTCCTGACGCAGCGTCGAGTCCAGACCGAAAGCCAGAGCGCTGTGGATTCCGGAGCCGGCCATCGTGGAACCAAGACGTCTGCCGTAGCCAGTGGCGCCCTGTTCCCATTCTCTGGGAGAGTCCGATTCCTGCCGGATTCCCGCGTATGCGGCGGCACCCAGAACTGCCAATGGAGAAAACGCGCGTTTGGCGTGAAAGTGCAACTTGCCGGTCACATCGAGCGACTCAGGCGTTTGAGCGAACCCTGTGACGGGAATCGCAGCCGACACGGCGAGGATAAAAACGGCCCTGACTTCGGGGCATGTTCGAGTTCGCATTTGCAGGTACTTCACGAGATCTCCCTCGCAGCCACGATTCGATGCGCTATCAAAATCTAAGAGTGCAGGACCGCTGCCGATCCTGCACAAAGGGGCTTGCGACCAGTTACCTGGAGGCGATCGCCTTCCCGATCGTCGTGCCAATCACCTCGCCCGAGATCACCAGCTCGACTCGGCGATTCTGCTGCCGGCCCGCAGCGGTATCATTCGAAGCTACCGGCTGAGTCTTGCCGAAGCCCTTCGACGTGACCGACCCACCCGCGATTCCCTGCGCGGTCAGGTATTCGCGCACAGACTCGCCGCGTTGTTCGGAGAGCTGCTGATTGTAGTCATCACCGCCGACGCTGTCCGTGTGACCTTCCACATCCAGCCTCAGCCCCGGATGCCCGGCGACGATACCGGCCACCTTGGCCAGCTTCTCGCGCGCCAGGGGCCGTAGCGTAAACTTGGCGGTGTCGAAGAGGACATCCGACATGTTCACGATCAAACCACGTGCTGTATCGCGGGTCTGCAGGATGAGGTTGAACTGCTTCAGTAACTGAATTCGCAGTTCCGCCTTCTCCGCCTCCAATTGCGCCCTCTGCTTGGCCGCGCCTTCGAGTTCCGCCTGGCTGGCCGCTCTTTGCGCCTCGTTCTCCCGCTTGAGGCGATCCGCCTCGGCTGCCGCGGCAGCTATCTTCGCGTCGTTTTCGAGTTTCAGACGGTCCGCCTCGGTTCCTGCAGCCGCCGCTCGGGCTTCAGCTTCGCGTTTTACACGATCGGCTTCCGCCAGTGCGGCCCCCGTCTGCGCATCCGCCTTGATCCGCGCCGCTTCGGCTTCCCGCGTCACGCGATTGGTCTCGGACTGCGCCGCTGCCCGTCCGTTCTCCGCGCGTGATTCGCGCTCGAGCGACCGCTGCCGCTCCGCCGTCAGGGCCTCGTCCTCCTGGCGTTTGACCGCGATTGCCCGCGCGTCCTCCGCCATCTGCACCGCTTCCCGCGAAGTCATGGTTACAGGCTTCGGACCGGCTTTGCGTGCCTGGTAGGCTTCGGCCTGCGCCAGGCTCTTCTCGGCCTTCTGGAAGGTCTCGACCGCAAAACGGCCGGCGCCCACGGCGCGCGCGATCTGCACGGCGTTGCGCGCTTCGTAGAGTTCCAGCGGCATTTTCGGATCGACTTTCAGCGCCAGCGGGTTCGCGAGACGCGAATACTGGCCGCGCTGCAACAGTTCGTACTTGGCGTCGATATCCTCGACCTTCCCCTTGGTGTCCGCGCGCACTACGTTTTCCATCACGATCAAATCGCTCGGCCGGCTGACCGCGTAATAAGGTTCGGCGGTGACCACCAGCCCGAACACCTGCAGTTCGGTGGTTACGTTCAGCTTGCTCTTGGTTCCATTCAGGAGCACCTCACCCAGATTGGCCGTGCGGCCTTCAGGGGTGATGGCCCACAACACATAAGTGAGGTATTCGGCTCCGTTTTTTGTTGCCGGCTGCATACCATCGAATTCCACTTCGATTTCGATGTAGCCCTGCTTGCTCTCGACCTTGGCCTCGGCGCGAGAACCGGGGAGGAACTCGGTGCCCTTGAAATCGACTTTCGTCGCACCGCTGCGGTGCTGGTAGTTAATTGCCTTCGCGGTCCGCGATGTTACGGTGACGCGGTAAATGGGCATCGTTCCGGCTGCCATCCGGGTCGCGTTTTCGTCCTGAGTCTGCGGCTCGAGGGCCGATACAACTCCGCATACCGTGAGGAATGCGCCGATCAGTTTTGTTTTCGTCATCCTAAGTTTCTTTCTCGCCAGATTATTGGCTGGCGCCGGTTGACGTACCCGTGCGCTCTCGCGACGAGTACTTGTTCAATAGGCCAATCAGTTTCGCCGCCGCCCTGGGCGTACGCACCGGCGTAGTGACGATCTGCCGGTTCTCAAGTTTTCTGCCGTAGAGTGACAAGCCAGCGGGTGGCTTGCGACTGCGAGCCCGCGGAGCACATGGCGTTTCCACCTTCCCGCCGTCGATCCTAGTAGCCCAAGGCCGCCTAAGAGACGAAATCGGTCTGCACCGAGAAGATCCCACAAACAGTTGAGGCTGGAGAACGGCAGCCAGATCTCATCGTTGCAATCCAGTGACCACAACCTTGGGCGCCGGTGCCAGCTTCGACCATATTCGGTCACCGAATCGCCAGCCAATGCGGCAAACCAATCTGACCGTATTCGATCGTTTGACGAACGGGGGTCAGGCCGCGGGCAGCGCACACAAAGTTGATCCGGGCTCTTTCACGCGCCCGGCCCCGCGCCTGTAGTCTGTCATGCACGCTGACTCGCTGCCTGAACATTGGAGGGCGGATTGCTCTTTCCTGCATGGAAGGAGCAATAAATGCCTCTGTTGAATGTTGTCGTGATGCTGATCGTCATTGGAGTAGGGCTGTACCTGATCAACCGGTATATTCCCATGGCTTCCAGCATCAAAACGATTCTGAATGTCGTAGTGGTTGTTGTCGTCTGCGTCTGGCTCTTGCAAGCCGCTGGATTGTGGGCGAGCGTATCCAATTTTCGGCTGGGACGATGACCGGTCTTTGAGAGCGTCGGTGCGCGGGCCCACCCGATTCCGGAGGCCCCGCGCGCAGCTCAATTTCTTCCAATCACCTCAGCCACCTGGCAACGTTGCAATCGCGCCTGTCCGGGGCTGGTAAGCGCCGCGGATGATCGCCTGAATGGTGGCGGCCTCCTTCCCATAGATAGAGCTTGTCCCGTATTAGGCGTTTTTGCCAGACGCATACTCTGAAATGTAAAGTACTTTCTATAATTGCAGGACAGCCGCTGTCCGTGCACGCATGACGGGTATCTTCGTTCATTTTTGCCCGTTGGTTTTCGGA
>JBGPHT010000213.1:0-10932 GCA_041484525.1 Bryobacteraceae bacterium
ATTCCTCCCCACTTCCAACCCCGCGGCTCGCCGGACGCGCGCCGAACGGCATAACCCACAGTCCATCGCCACTATCCGTATCAGGATTGCCAGAGCCCTGCTGCAACATCTCCCCTGCTGCCCCTTTTGTTGCGCGCGCCGTTTATAACACAGTAGTATTAGGCTTCGCCCCCCGATAGTAATTACTACTGTCGCCGTGACAGCCACAGATGGCTTAGGATTGCCACCTTTCAATCCGATTCTGCGGTGATCGTGATTTGACGGAGAGACTGCCCCAAACCAATCCGGGGCCGTATCCGACCCTCGTGATATAGGCCGCACCTCGCGCCTTCGTGGAGTCGTTTCAGCAATTCCTTACTTTCGGCGGAGTCGTCTGATAGCCGTGGGAATACACGTAGCACGCCTACCGCTTGGTAGTTTTCGCCTTGAACCAGCGCAGCGGCTCCATGGCAGCGCCCGTCCAAAGCGTGCCGAGGTCGGGCACCGTCGAAGGGCTGGTGAGGCGGGCCATCACGGCGGCGGGCGTCCATGCCGAGTCCTTGGCGAAGGTGAGCGATCCCTGCATGCCGTCGAAGTCCACGCGGATGAGGTCGCCGTTGCCCACCTGTCCCGTAGCGATCAGATTGGATAGCGGATGCACCAGGTGGCGGTCGATCGCCCGCTTCAGGTGCCGCGCCCCGTACTTCAGGTCCGTGCCCTCACGCAGCAGATATTCTCTTGCGGGATCGGTGACCGCAAACACAAACGGCGCTGTCGTCGCCGACGTTAAGATGCGATCCTGCACAGCTTCCAATTCGATCGCCAGAATCGCCCGCAGCTCGGTCGTCCCCAAAGGCCGGAACACCACTGTCTTGTCGATGCGATTCATGAACTCCGGCGTGAACTTCCGCCGCGCGGCTTCGACGCCGGCGCGCGCGATTTTGTCCGTCAGCTTCTCATCCACCAATCCCGCCGCGTGTTTCTGCTGTGCCTGACACGCGGCAAACCCCAGGTTCGGCCGCAGGATGTTGTTCATCTCCGCCGCCCCCAGGTTGCTGGTCATAAAGATCAGCGCCCGCGAGAAATCCACGCGCCGGTTGTCGCCCAGCGTGAGCGTGGCTTTGTCCAAGATGCCGAGCAGCAGGTTCCAAAGCGCATCGCTGGCCTTCTCGATTTCATCGAACAGCAGGAAACTCAGCTTGATCTTCTCGGTGTGGTACTGGTTCAGCGTGTCCTGGCTGAGCAGCGCGTGCGTTTCCCGATGCCCCAGGTATCCAGGGGGCGAACCGACCAGTTTGGCGATCTCATGACTGTGCTGGAACTCAGCGCAATCGATCTTGAGGACCGCCCGCGGTTCGCCCAGCAGGCTCTCCGCCGCGGCCTCCACCAACCGCGTTTTTCCCGAGCCCGTCGGCCCAAGGAAGAGGAGGTTGCCGATGGGCCGTCCCGGATTCGACATCCCCGCCAGGTGAGTCTGATAGACCTGAATCACCTGCTGGATGGCTTCGTCCTGGCCGACAATTCGCTGCCGGAGCCCGGCTTCCAGCTTCTGCGCATCGCGTCCGGTTTGCGCCGGATCTAACAGTTTGTTCGTCCGTCCCATTGATCCCCAACTCCCACTAGCAACTCGGATGCGGAAAGTGGGACGGCGGGCTGAAGAATTCACCATCCTTTCAGGCCCGGCGTACCGCCAACCCAACATGAAAGGCCCCTGGCGGCGATCCAGCTCGAGCTACTCACTAGTCGGCACGATGCGTCGCACCCGTTGCCGGGCGCAAAATCAGCAGGCGAATAATCTTCCGCCACCGCCGTTCCTCAAGGCATCGAACCACTTAGAAGGGGTCGGGTCTTGCATGAAGTGCGTCGCTATTGCTGTCACTGTGCTGCTGATTCATGGGCAAGGTTTCGCCGCCCCCGTCAAGCGGAGGGACCCCGGCCGGATCGGCCGCCGCGGCGTCGGTAATGGCGTCAACTTTTACTCGCGGGCCAGGGAGATCGAGACCGGCAGAGATCTGGCGCGTGATGTAGAGCGCGGAGCTCGCATCATCGAGGATCCGGTGGTGTCGGAATACGTCAGCCGGATCGGGCAAAACCTGGTCAACAATTCGGACGCCCGCTACTGCTTTACCATCAAGGTCGTCCGTTCCGAGGAGATCAACGCGTTTGCGCTTCCCGGCGGTTTCCTCTTCATCAACTCCGGCCTCATTCGCGCTGCCGATAACGAGGCGGAGCTGGCGAGCGCGATGGCGCATGAGATTGCGCACGTGGCGGCGCGGCACTATACCCGCCAGGCCACCTGGGAGCAGATTGTCAGTTATGCCAGCATTCCGCTGGTGTTCATCGGCGGCTTGCCCGGATACGCCATCCAACAGGGCGCCGCGATCGCGACTCCGCTGGCATTCCGGAAGTTGTCCCGCGATGCCGAGGCCGAAGCCGACATGCTAGGCGTTCAATATCTCTACAAGACGGGATACGACCCGTCCGCATTCGTCGACTTCTTCGAGAGAATGGCCCGCCAGGAAAAGAGCAAGCCGGGCACGATAGCCGGAATGCTGGCGGTTCACCCGGCGCTCGTGAGCCGCATCCGGGCCGTACAAAAGCAGATTCAGACAGACCTGGGCCCCCAACCGCAATACTTGATTCAAACGTCGGAGTTTATGCTGGTCAAGGAACGTTTGATCGCTATCGAGAACGGCAAGAGAGTACCGTGGAAATGTGCGCGCCCGAGCACCCCGGACGAGCGCCCGGTGCTGCGGCGCCGCGATTAGCCGGCCTACCAGCGCTTCCGCCCAAAACCGCTGCCCTTCGCACGGTCCGGCTGGGGGGGACGGTCCGATTTGGGACGAGCTTCGGTGACGTTCAACGTTCGGCCCTCGAGATCGTTGCCGTGCAGGGCGGCGATCGCGCTCAGGGCTTCTTCATCGTTGCTCATATCCACGAACCCAAAGCCTCTCGGTTGGCCCGTATCGCGGTCCGTCATGATGCTGACCCGCTCGACGCTTCCGTGGGCTTCAAAGATCGAACGCAGCACGTCTTCCGTGACCGAAGTGCTCAGGTTGCCGACAAAAATGCTTTTCATTCTCTTCCTTCAATTGAATACACGGCCATATCTTAGCGTGCAGACGGTGGGGATTTCCACCGGCTGCCGCATCAGTTTCATAACCAAAGTAAATCAAGTACCGCAATCGTCACGAGAAGTACCACATTACTATCCAATAAGAGTCTAGCTTCAGGCTTCCCACAACCGTTAAATTACCCAAAGACAACGGTGCGTGCTGGCACCTGCACTTCACATGCTGCAACCGGGCCCTGTCAAATACGGCCGAATCTGGCGCAACCTACCGTTGCGTGTCAAAGCATTGGCATGTTTGCTCACGCCGGTGCCCGCGCTGGCATTCCTCATCATCCTCCTCGCTCTTCTGGGTGCGCACCAGTTCCGGGTTGTGCTCATACCCGCGGTCACATTGGAAGTGCTGGCCGCAGCCTGGCTGGTGGAGACTCTGCTGCAATCGATCTTCGATCTGCGCCAGGCGACGGAGCGTCTTCGGCGAGGCGAGCCGATTCCCGAAATCCGCCGTCACAGTTGGGAGTTGAACGCCACCGCCGCCAGCGTGGAGGCGCTGGCGGCGGTTGTCCACGAGCAGCAGGCCGCGGTGGCCGCGGCTGAACTGGACGCCCTGCGATTGTTCGCCGAGGCGCCGCTAGCCTACCTCGAAACGGATGCCGGGGGCACAGTGCGGCGCGTTAACCGCGCGGCCGTGGAGTTGCTCGGCCGCTCACCCGAGGAGTTGGCGGGAAGGGCGATGTGGGAGATCCTGGGTGCGACGGCGATGGATCGGGAACGCGAATACGCGCGGCCCGACGGCCGGAGAGTGATGCTTTCGATTGCCGAATCCACGCGGCACGACGCCACCGGCGAGAGCGCGTTTCTCTATTCGCTGACGGACACGACGGATCGCCATGGGGCGTCCGGGAAAGTCGCGGAAGCGCAAGCCGCGCTGCTGCGGAAAGATGAAGAAGTGGCGAAGGCGCTGGCCCGCGCGGAGGAAGCCGGCGAAGCCAGGACACGGTTTCTCTCGAACATGTCGGAGGACCTCCGAGCGCCTATCAACGGCATGGTCGGGTTCGCCGAGTTGCTCTTCGATGGAAAAGTGGGGGCGATATCGCAGGAGCAGCGCGAATGTCTGGGTGACATTCTGGCCAGCGGGCAGCACATGCTGCAACTGGTGGATGGCCTGCTGGACGCGGCGCGCCAACAGACGGGCCACCAGACAAGCCAACCAACGGGAAGGCCGGCGGCGCCAAAGCGCGAGCCCGTCGACGTTGCCGCGGCCATCCAGGAGGTCCGCTACGTCATCGAAGTGCTGGCAGCCCAGAGACGTCGCGTGCTGGTGACGGCAGAGGTGGATCGCGCCGTGCGTCAGGTTGCGGTGGATGCCGTCTGCATCAAGCAAGTGATCCAGAGCTACCTCTCGCAGGCGGTGAAGGTCTCGCCCAAAGGCGGACAAATCACGGTGCGCGCGGAGGCGGAAGGAAAGATGGCGCTGCGGCTCGAAGTGGAGTACTGCCGCGCGGCCGTGCACGACCGCCAGGGCGAGGAGAACGAGGCCTGGGGCTCCGCCGACACGGTTTCGGAGCTGGTGAAGGAGACCGTGGCAGCGCAGGGCGGCCGCACCGGTACGCGTGCCGGACAAGGACGCAATAACGTCTTATTCGCCGTTCTCCCGATGTCGCCCGGGTTGGATTTTGCGGCGCAGACGCCAATGACGCGTGTGGTGCAGCAGTCGCCCGCCGGCCGGCGCGTTTGCGTGATCGTTTCTTCGGGGCAGGAGAGCGGCATCCACACCTTTCTTGAGCGCCCGGAAGACCCGGAGCATCTGAGGCGGTCGCTCGAAAATGCAGGTGTGCCCGCGGATGGAAGGCGGGCGATCCTGGTAGTCGGCCACAATCTGGACACTCTGGGAGCGACGTTGAACACCCTCAGCGGCTTCGGCTACCGCCCGGTCTGTCTGCGCAGCGTACGGAACGTGATCGAGTGCGCGGCGCAAGAAGATCCGGCGGCAGTGGTGCTCGATCTCGAGAGCTCGGGTCTTGAAGACTTCGAATTTGTCGAGACGGCGGTGCGCTCGGTGGGCCTCGCGGTGCCGGTGATTGCGCTGCTCGATCGTGAGCTGACGGCGGCGGATGCGGCCCAACTGCAGCGGCGCGCGCTCGGCCTCGCGGCTCCGAAAGTCCGGCGGATGCCGGCATAGCCAGCCCTCATGGCCGACCCGATCCTCATCGTCGATGACGCCCCCATCAACCGGAAACTCACGCAGCGGATTCTGACGGGCGCCGGCTACGACGTGCGCATAGCGGAAGACGCCGAGACCGCGCTGGGGCTGATGCCGGAACTCCAGCCGCGGCTGGTACTCACCAACGTCCGGCTGCCTGGCATGGACGGACTGACGCTGACACGGCGCATCAAGGAAGACCCGCTGATGCGCGAGACGCTGGTGATCGCGCTGACCGGCTGCACAGCCGAAGAGGACCTCAAGCGAGCACTCGAAGCCGGCTGCGACGACTACGTTCTGAAGCCGATCGATACGCGCACGTTTCCGCGGCTGATCGAAGGCCACCTGGCACGGCGTGCACAGGAGGCCGTATTCGCGCACTCGGCGGCGCAGTTCACGCCCGCGGATCTTCCGGTTTGGGCGGGGGATCTGTGCCGGGATTTTCTGCGCGAAGGGTATCTGAAATGCGAGGAGATGCTGTCGCTCGGCAGCGCCTCGCCAGTGGACGACCTGCGGCGGTCGGCACACTTGTGGGGCGGTCTGGCCGCCATGCTCGGGTACCCGGAGATCACCGTGCTGTCGCGCCGCCTGGAGGAGATGCTGCGACGTCCGGGTGCGATGCCGAAGGCGGAGTCGAGCCAGACGCTGGAGAAGCTCTCGACGGCCTTCACGCAGTCGCGCGTGCCGGACAGCACGGCCGACAAGCGCACGCGACTGCCGGTATGGTTCATCGAGGAGCTGGCGTCCAAGAGAATTGCGGTTTCGGGTTTCGATCCGCGGGAGGCCGCGCGCGTCACGGGCTTGTTCCAAGCCGCCGGCGCGCAGGTAACGGCGGGCGCGGGAGAGGGCTGCGAGCTGGCGGTGGTGGGGGTCCGTACCGGCCAGGAAGCCTGTCCTGCATCCTCTATACCGGTGCTGCTGGTCGGCACTACACCAGGGTATTTGTATCCGCCGGCGCTGCTGGGTGGTGGCGCGATGGACTTCGCTTCGGCGCCGTGGAGCGGCGACGAATTGCTGGCGCGCGCTTGCCGTCTGCTCAACCAACGGCACGGAGCGGATGCGGCGGGCATCGCTCCCGACACTGGGAAGACGCCCTCGGTGGTGATCGCGGATGACGATCCCACGACTCTGACCCTGCTCCGCACCACGCTGCGTAACTACGGCATGGATTGCCGCATCGCTGAGGAAGGCGAGCAGGCGCTGGTGCTGATCCGCAGTGCGCCGCCCGACGTGGCGATTCTCGACGTCATCATGCCCAACATGGATGGCTTCGAAGTGCTCGCCGCCGTACGCAACGACCGGTCGCTGCGGCAGGTTCGTGTGATGCTGCTGACGGCGATGCAGCAGGAGGCCGACATCGTGCGCGGCTTCGCGCTCGGGGCCGACGACTACGTCCTGAAGCCGTTCAGTCCGGTCGAAGTGGTGGCGCGCCTCAAGCGCCTGGTACGGAGCGAGCCTTGACGGACGAGCGCATGGGCCGGTGCGTCATCTACCTGCAGGCGGTGGGAACGGCACTGGGATACGCGCTCTCGGTGGTGCTGGTCGATACACTCTACGTCAGCCGGCACGTGCTCGACCCCGGCATGGCGTTCGGCTACTCGTTCTGCCTGGTGCAGGGCGGCATCATTTCTCTTCTGCTGGTGCTCTCGGTCGTGATCAAGTACGTCCGGCACAGGCGGGAGCGCCGCTGGGAGAAGCTGCGGCCGTCGATTCTCGAAAAGGCGTCGGCGCACCTCTCGGGGAACGATTCCACCGCGGATCTGTTGGCGATCCAGAGGCGCCATCCGGTGGAGGTGGAGCGCTCGATTGTGGAATTGCTTTGCTGCGTGCAGGGGACCACGCGCGCGCACCTTTCGGTGCTGGCGGCCGATCTGGGCCTGATCGAGCGTTGGCGAGAACAGTATCGCTCGATGCGTCTGTCGAAACGGCGCGAGGCGATCGGTTGGCTGGGACGCCTGGTACATGACGAGGCCATCCCGGTGCTGCTGCGGGCGCTCAGCGATCCTGACGACGAGATCAAGTTGGAAGCGGCGCGATCGTTAATCCGGTCGAGTGGCGATCGGGAGATCGCCGAAGTATTTCGTACCGCGGTGCGGGAATCGCTGCTGATTCGAGCCGTACTGACCGAAGCGCTGCGGGCGCACGCGGCTATGCTGTGCCGGAACGTGCTGCCGGGCGAACTGGCCAGCCCGACGGCGAAACACGTGAGAACGGCGCTCGAAATCGTGCGAGCGTGGGGAAAGATGCTGCCGCTGCCTGCGCCGGAGCCGCTGCTTCGGCACGAAGACGCCGGGGTGCGGGTGGCGGCGCTGGCCATTCTGCCGCAGTACGGCGATGCAGCGGAGTTCGGGCCGGAAATCGTGCGCCTGCTGGGCGATGCTGATGAAAAAGTGCGTGCCGCTGCGGCACAGACCGCCGGACGCCTTCACCTCGGGTCAGCCGCGGAAGCGCTGCATGCTTGTCTCCTGGGGGATGGAGCGGATGCCGTGGTAGCGGCGGCGTACGCGTTGGCGCAGATCGGTCAGGCGGGGTGGCGGATGCTGGAAAAAGAGGTGCTCGGGCCGCGCAGGGCGTCGGCATCGGCGGCACTCGAAGCGCTCGAACAGTTGAAATCGGAGCGCCTGTTGATGGTGGCCCTGTGATCGACTGGCAATTACTGTTCTACCGGTCGTTCCACTACTTCTGCTACGGGATCATTTTCTACGTGGCGGTGATCAACTCGATCTACTTTTTCCTTACCGTGCTGGGCTTCTTCTCTCTGCGCAAGTATCACGCCCGACTGACGCCGGAGCAGCGCGACGCACTCATCCGCTCGCCGCTGCTGCCCGAGATCAGTGTGGTGGCGCCCGCGTACAACGAAGCCGTCACGGTGCGGGAGAGCGTCAAGGCGATGCTCAAGCTGAGCTACCCGAATCTCCAGGTCATCGTGGTGAATGACGGGTCGAAGGACGACACGCTCAAGATTCTGATCGAGGAGTTCCGGCTGTATCGCTCCGCCCGAACGCCGACGGGGCCGCTGCCGCACAAGCCGATCCGCGGCATCTATGAGTCGCGCGACCCCATCCGCCTGATCGTGGTAGACAAGGAAAACGGCGGCAAGGCGGATTCACTGAACGCCGGGCTGGACGTGGCGCGCTCGGAGCTGGTGGCGGCGGTGGACTCGGATTCGCTGCTCGAGCATGACTCGCTACTACAGTGCGTCAAACCGTTTCTGGAAGACCGCGAGCGGACCATCGCGTGCGGTGGCATGATTCGCGTGGTGAACGGCTGCCACGTGCGCAACGGGCGCGTGACGACCATCTCCACCAGCCGGTCGGTGATCGCGCTGTTCCAGTCGGTGGAGTACATTCGCGCGTTCCTGGGAGGCCGCGTGGCCCTCAGCTTCCTGAATTCGTTGCTCATCATCTCGGGCGCCTTCGGCGTGTTCCGGCGCGACGTGGTGATTGCGTCGGGCGGCTTCGCCGTGAAGACGGTCGGCGAGGACATGGAACTGGTGGTGCGGCTGCACCGGCAGTACCGCGAGCGCAAGGCCGATTACCGAATCCGCTACGTGCCCGAACCGGTGTGCTGGACCGAGGTGCCGGAGACCATCAAGATCCTGAAGGGCCAGCGCAACCGCTGGCAGCGCGGCACAGTGGAGAGCATCGCGCTGCACAAACGTGTCATACTGCGGCCCAAATTCGGGCTCCTGGGGATGTTTGCCGTGCCGTACTTCGCGTTGTTCGAGATGCTGGGCCCGGCTGTCGAAACCCTGGGATACGTCTGTACCGGGCTGGGGTACGCGGTGGGAATCATCAGCCGCGAGGTGTTGATCCTGTTCTTCTGTGTCTCGGTGCTGTTCGGCATTGTGCTTTCGACCAGCGCCGTGCTGCTCGAGGAATTCACCGCGCGCCGCTATCCGCGGACCATGGACGTGGTGCGCCTCTTCGTGGTGGCGATCCTCGAAAACCTCGGGTTCAAACAGTTGATGACCTACTGGCGAACCGAAGGCCTGATCGATGGATTGAAGGGAAAGACGGGGTGGGGAAACATGGAACGGAAGGGGTTTGGAACAGCTCCCGCGAAGCTGGGGCCGTAACCATTCGCGGCCAGTGTAGGGGGGCCGTTTGAATACCCTGTCGAAGCGGTTCTTCAGAGAAATGCTTCCAACCTTTTGCGAAGAGAGTTTGGATCTCGAGTCCAGCACTCCCATAGGACAAGCACTTTCCAGCCGTCCTTACGAAGAGTTTTGATGTGCCCCCTATCCCTCTCAGCGTTTCTTTCACGCTTGCCGTTCCAGTAGTCGGAAACTGGTGGTCCCGGGGGAAGGCAGCCTCTTAACGCGCATTTTGCGGTGTCCTTGGCTGCCGACGGCGCGCATGCGGGTGCTTGTGTTCCACGGGTGAGGTGCGTCAACCATGCGGGGTCTAATCCTCCAACCGGCCCGGCTCGCCGCTTTCTGCATCAATGTTGGCGGGCAGCTATTCCACTGTAAACACCGGTCGGGCGCTTTGTGGGTGGCGCTGCGGGGACCGCGCGGTTCAGCTTTCTCATTACTTCGGTCGCTCCCGTCAGAGTTGCGTTACCGAAACCGTGAAGCCGGGTTTTTTCCTGGGCCTTGCCAATTCTGCCCGCACGTGGGCCAGTTCCTTAATGGCCTCGGGTATCTCGTGGTTATCGATGGGGCACAGCCGGTACCCGTATGTGTCGCTGTCCCCCACAACATCGAGTTGGCCCGGAGGCAACCGGAAATCGGCCGTCCCTTCGCGATATAATCCGATCACCGCGTGGGCAAACCCCCAGCAGGGATCAAACAACGCCCCAACCAGCGGCAGTCCTGGGCAGGGCAGCAACTGGCCCCGTTCCAGAAACTGTACACTAACTCCCAGCAATGCGTTGCCTATCGACTTGCTGTTCACGAGAAACGCTTCCGGTGGGTGCTCCCCTTCACTGTACTTCCGGCAGATGTCCTCAATATCCACGTCGGCCGGCGCTGACACGATGCTGGCGTCCTTTACTCCGGCCGACGCATCATCCGTTTCAATCATCCCGTTTCCCTCCCCATGTTTCGTTGCAGTAGTCCAGGTCGGGGACAGTCCGCTTTGCTGTCCAAAGTTGGGAAGATACGTCCCCGCGCGTTCATGCCCAGAATCCAGTTCCGAAAAACGCTGCATCGCCCAGCGGCGGACTAAAAGAACCAGTGTCAGGTCTAACTCTCACGTCTGACTCTCCCAATTCGAAGCCCCTCCGTCAGGTCTCGGCCCCGAGAAGTCCCTAATGGACTTCAACGGGGGCTCCGCGTGTCCGAGCCTTGTTGAAGGCGCTACACGGTCGCCAGCCACGAAACCTGAATGGTGACCCTCTCGGTCCTTCTGAAATGGAGGCTGCCAGATAGCGGGTTCTGGAAAATTTCGTGAGACGGCGATTCTCGGAAGTTTCTTACGACGAAAAGAAAGAAGCGCTCTCTTAGTTCCGCTGCGACATCGTATTCCTTGGGGGTCAGTGACAAGCTTCCCGTTTGTTCCCTCAAGCCTTTGACCTCCACAGCCAGGAAATCCTTATGGCTCGTCCGGGGAATCTGTGGGTAACTGGCGGGTTTCAGAGCTGGGATTGAGTGAGGAAACGGTGAAACTTGCGGCAGGTGGAGTCGAACGAGCGCTGCTCGTCTTCCCAGCCGTTGTGGATCAGCGGACCGCCGTCC
>JBGPHT010000214.1:0-10905 GCA_041484525.1 Bryobacteraceae bacterium
TCAAACCCCTGGAGATCCAATGCGTGAGCCTGTGACCAAGGTTTTCAGGAGAGCCGGATGCGGGAAATCCGCACGTCCGGTTCGACGAGGGGACGGTGAGTAACGGATTACTCCGTTGCTCTCCGTCCTACTCTACCGGCCCGTATGTTCGTGCCGAAGCAGCCCGAAAACCTCGGCAGGAATTATTGGCCGCTGATGGACGCCGATAAACGCCGATTTTATCGAGTGGGAGACCGAGGGTATTCGCCCGGAGCATCCCCGGATTCTTTCACGGCTGCTGACGCTGGCAACATGCCTGCGTCGCCTCCTTACTTAATCCAAGCCAGGGCGGCTTCCAGCTCGTCTATGCGGTCCGACGGACGATCCCCGCCCCGCATCAGCGCCGCTTCCACGCCCCTCTGCTTCAAGGCCCAGTACAGCTCTTCCGACTCCACGTCCTGCTCCCCGGCGATCGTCAGCGTCGGCGTGCGGAAATTCGCGGCGAAGAAAATCGGCGAGTGCTTCATGTACTGGTCGGGATCTTCCCAAGGCATGGCGCCCATCCAGTTCCGCGCCCGCCGGACGCCATCGGGCGCAGTGGCCACGTTCGCCACCCAATCCACTATCGGACGCCGCGCCACTGCGCGCGCGAACCGGTCCGTATGGCCGATCGCCCAGGCTGCCAAGAGTCCTCCCGCGATCGCCATCCGCTTCGCATCCACGTATCCCTTGGCCGCCACAAAATCCACGCCGCGCATCAGGTCGTCGAAATCGTCGCCCGGGTAGCGCGTCTTGATCAGGTTGCCGAACTCCTCGCCGTACCCTGGAGTGCCGCGCGGATTGGCGCACAGCACCACCCAGCCGCGCGCCGCGAACATCTGCGCGCGCACCTGGAATTCCACGCCGTACATCCGCCGCGGCCCGTCGTCGGCATCCACCAGGAGCGGATATTTCTTCGCAGCGTCGAATCCCGCGGGCTTCACCAGCCACGCCTGAATCGTCTTGCCATCCGATGGGTAGTGGATTTCTTCCACCGGCCCCACGGCGCGGGCCGCAAGAAGCTCCTCATTTTCCCCGGCCAGCTTGACCGGCTGGCCCGGCCGGTCTGCCAGGAACGTCGTCACGCTCCCAGCCTCCGCCGGCGTCGACCGGATGGACACCGCACGGCCGTTATCCGCCAATGAGAATCCGCGCAGCCGCTCAGACCCGCTGGTCGCCTGCCGCGCCGTGCCGTCGTTGCGCGCGGCATAGACATGGGTCGAGCCGCGATCGTCGGCCAGGAAGTAGACGGTACGCGAATCCGAACTCCATGCCGGTTCCGCGGCATCGCGGTCGAGCGTGCCCGCCAGCGCTCTGGTCCGGCTGCCGTCCGCGTTCATCACCATCAGCTTACGAATAGCGTAGCTCTGCGGGTTGGCGGACATCGAGAGCCACGCGATTCGCGAGCCGTCGGGCGAGGGCAAGGGATGGGCGTCGAACCCGGGCTCCCGGGTGAGCTGCCGGGGAGCTCCGCCGGATACGCGGAACGCCCACAGTTTGCCATCCGATGCGAGGACGGTGTTGCCATCGGGCATCCAGGCCGGTTCGCTGAAATCCGAATCGCCAGTTGAGATCTGCTGCGCCGTCCCGCCCGCCGTCCGCGCGACGAAGATGTGCCGGCGTCCTGCCGGGTTCCGCAAGCGGCCTAATATAGAAGGTGGCGCCCAGGAAATTCCATCTAATTTCGGCGGAATTAATGCGGAAAATGCAATTGAATTCCCATCGGGAGACCACGCAATTTCGAGCGGCGCCTGCTGGACATCGGCCAGCGCCGCCTCCTGTCCGCCCGCCAGGGTTAGCATTCGAATCCGAGACTTGCCCGCGCGGTCCGAGATCCACGCGACGCGCGTTCCATCGGTAGACCAGCGCGGTGAGGTATCGCGCCACGCGCCATCAGTCAGTCGCCGCCGTTCCTTTCCATCCGTAGAGACCAGCCATAGGTTCGCATACGTGGAATTGCTGCCGCGATCATTGCGCTCCTCTATATATAGGATATGCGAGCCCGCGGCATCGATCTGCGGGTCGGCCGCACGCCTCCAGCTCCATAGGTCCTCGGGGGAAAACGGCTGCGTAGCCGCCAACGCCGAGCAGACCGCCACAATCGAGCTGAAGCCCCATGTTTTCAACGAAGTCATCGAACGCTCTAGTCTCTCACAGTCGTGCGCGGGCAGGGGAGCGTTACCTGGTAAGTAATCCAATACTAACTTTATGCTATACGTAAATGCTAACCAAAACTATGGGAATTCAATGACATTAAAAGGGTTATTTTCTACCCATCTGAGGCTATAATCATTTGCGGTACCTCTAAAAAGGTTTGCGAGGAACGATTGGGCTGTCTGTTCTGCGGTAAAGAAATCGGTCCATTCCGGCTCATCCGAGATCGTGAGTTTTGCAGCACGGCTCATCGTAGGAACTACGGTGAGCGACTCGGAAAGGCGCTGGGGGAAATCGCTGCGCCCGAACCGCCTCCCGCGGGAATCGCTGCCTTCATTGAGTGCCTGCATGTCCAAGAGGGATACCACGCGTACACCGGCGTCAGTTGCGGATTCGAGCAGTACAGCCATCCGGTGCGGCAGCGCTCGGGTTTCCCTGTGACGATTCCGCAGACGATGGGCAGCAGCGCCGCCACCATGATATGCGAGCCCGTAGGCGGCCCGGCTCTCGAAACCTACGCGCGCGTCTCCGCCACGGATTCATTCTCTTCCACTCTGAATGCGCTGAACGCCCTGCGTCTGCCGGAAGCTGCGATCGCGCGCTCGGCGCTTCGCTCCTCCGTGCAGCTCGCCGCGATCGCCGCTCACGCCGCGGCTGGAAACACGGCTGCCCAGTGGCTGGATCAGGAGTGCGTGGAGTTTGCGCCCTCGATGCGGCTGCCCGAGCTGCCGTTCGAGCGTCTGCATACTCTGCAGCCGGATGCCAATCTGCAAGCGCAGCCGTTGGCCGCGGCCAAGCCGCTGGATTTCACGCTGGCGAAGCTGGCCGCGCGTCCCGTATTCCTGGGACACACCGCCGGCCCCAGCATCCCGTTTGCGATGCCGGCCGCGGCGCTGCCGGGAGTTTTTGCGGCCGGACCGGCTGCCCTGGCACGGATTCCGCTGGCCGAAGCCGCCGCCTTCGCTTCCATGGCGCCTGCGCCCGCGGCGAATCTCACGGTCTCGCTGCCTGGTTTCGCCATCGCGGCCGCTCGATCCGACGACTACGACTCTGCCGAAGAACAGATCACCACGCCCGCGCTGTGCGAGAAGTTCATGCCGGCGCCGGTCGCCGATCCGGCCGAGACGTATCTGCGGATGGCGTTCACGGAGCCCATGTGGCGCGCCGTCGAACTTCCGGGCTTCGCGATCTCCGCGGTTTCCGAGGAGCTGGACGTCGCCGAGGGGCTGACCGGCACGCCCGCGCTGTGCGAGCAATTCATGCCGGTGCCGGCTGAAGCGGCCGAGACTTTTGTGCGGATGGCGTTCGCGCCGGGCGATCCGCGCGCCATTGCCATGCCGGCGTTCGCGATCGCGGCAGTGTCCGAGGAACTCGACGCCGCCGAAGGATTGACGGGCACGCCCGCGCTGTGCGAGAAGTTCATGCCGGCGCAGGCTGCCGAAGCGGCCGAGGCGTTTATGCAGATGGCCTTCACGGAGCCCATGTGGCGCCCCGTCGCAATGCCGGGCTTTGCCATCGCGGCAGTTTCCTCAGAGGACCTCGACGCCGCCGAAGGACTGACCGGCACGCCCGCGCTGTGCGAGAAATTCATGCCGGTGCCGGCCGAAGCGGCCGAGACCTTTGTGCGGATGGCGTTCGCGCCGGGCGAGCCGCGTGCCATCGCGATGCCGGGCTTCGCGATGGCGGCGGTTTCCGAGGAACTCGACGCGGCCGAAGGATTGACGGGCACGCCCGCGCTGTGCGAGAAATTCATGCCCGCGTACGCTGCCGAAGCGGCCGAGACGTACGTGCGGATGGCATCCGCGGACGCGCTGCCGGCGGCGATCGCTGTGCAGGTCCCCGCGTTCGCCGGATTCGCGGCGCCGGGCAAGTCGATCGAGTTTGCGCCATTTGCACCCGCGGCCCAGGCCGAGCCGCTCGAAATGCTGCTGCCGCTGGCGGCATCGGCGGAACCGAGGGGATTGGAAATCGCCGCCATTCGGCTGCCGCAGTTGGCCGCCGTTGCGGCGGCCGTTCAGCCAGTCCGGCAGCCTGGTTTCATGGCCGCCGCGATGGCCGCGCCCCAGGCAAGTCCGCTCGAAGCCGTCTTCGCCGCCCGCACCGCCCCCGCGCATATCGCCTATGCACCGGCGGCGCTGGCGCTGCCGTCCGCGGTGCTGGGTCCGGACGCCGCTTCCGTCAAACCGCAGGTGGCCGCGCATTCGCACGCGGTACCGGCGGGTGCTCTCACCGGCAAGCATGGCAAGCCGGCGCACTTGGCCTTCGGCACCAGCGAGACGGTCGAACTACCGGGCCTGGCCCGGCTGCGGCCCACCAACGACGAAGCTGTCAAACGCTACGACGAGCCGCTCGAGCCGGCCTGCGAAGTCCCCGCTCCGGAGCCGGTCGAGGCAGTCCGCATTTCGGCCTCCGCCGTGCACCCGGCAACACGTTCGCATTCCCTGGCGCATCCGTCGCTGGGGCTGGCTGGAATCCTGGAGCATGGCGCCGCCGGCTTTGAAAGAACCACTTGGCGCGCCGCCGAGCCGCCGGCCGCGATGGCCCAGAGCCCGGCCGTTCTCGAACCGCTCACCAACATTCCGGTCACCGCTCCCGCCCAGCAGCCCCTGGTCGGAGTCGCCGGACTGCCGGCTCCCGGATTCGTGCCGCTCGAATTCTTCTGCCAGCACGCCATCGGCGCGCCGGTCCGGTCGCTCGATTGGGCGCAGCGCAAAATATCCGCCGCTCTGCCGCGGTTTGCCGTACGGCCCATCTTCGGCCGCCTGGAAGAACTGGCGCCGCAGAAGCAGTCGCCGAAGAAACCGGCCTTCGCCGAGATCTTCACGATGCCCGAGGCGCAGAGCAAACTGCCGCGCACCGGACGTCACCAGGCATACAAGGCGATGGCTGCCGGACTCATGCTTGTGGCCGTTCTCTGGTTCGGCGCGCATGCGGTTCGCATCCCCAAAGAACTGTCGGCCGGCAATCGCGTCAGCTACTCGACCGACGGCGCACCGAGCGGCGCCGCTCCGGCCGAATCAGCCCCCGCTATCGCCAACGCCTCGCGGCCTTCCAGCGCGGCGCCGGCGAGCGGCTCCACCGGTGTGCTGGCGAAAGTGCGCAGCGCGATCGCCGAGCGCGCGTCGGTCGAAGTGGGCGAGACGTTCCGCGAAGGCATGCAAGCCTGGGGCAGCAAATCCAAGGCTTGGGCGGAAGGCTGGACACACAGCCCCGAAGGCTGGGTGCGTCCCGGCGCATTGGCCATCTTCCAGCCGGCCCAGTCCTTTAAGGATTACCGGCTCGAGTTCTTCGGCCAGATCGAAAGCAAGAGCATGGACTGGGCGGTACGCGCCAAGGATCATCAGAATTATCACGCCATGAAGTTTGCGGTGATCGAACCGGGCCTGCGGCCGGTGCTGGCGATGGTCCATTACCCCGTGGTGAACGGCCAGCACGGCAAACCCATCCAGACGCCGCTCAACATCATGGTGCACAACAACACGGCCTACCATTTTGCAGTGGACGTGAAGGGTAACAAGGTCACAACATCCATCGAGGGTCAGGAAGTGGATTCGTGGACCGACGATACCCTGGTGGCCGGCGGCGTCGCTTTCTTCAGCGAAGCCGGCGAGAAAGCGCGCCTCTACTGGATGAAGGTTTCGAAGAACCAGGACTTCCTGGGACGGGTCTGTTCGTATCTCAGCAGCGGATCGAACGGCGTAGCTACGGCGGAGTTGTGGAATCCCCAAGTTCCGATTCCTACGCCGCGGCCCCAGGCGCCGGTACGTGAAGATGTTACGCTTGCGGCGGCTCAACCCGGCCTCCGCAATTTCAGCAGTCCTCAGAGAGAGAGAATTTCCGAGAGCCGGAGGAACCCATGGAGTTCATGACCGCAAGCGAGTCCAACGCGATCCAGATGCCGCCGGGCGTAACGCCGATCAACGACCCCAAGCACCAAAAGAAGGTCAGCCGCACGCTGTCGAAGGCTGTGTCTTTGCATCTCGAAGGCAAACTCGAGAGCGCTGCCAAGATGCTGAGCCGGGCCATCGAATCCGGCGAACGCGATGCGGCACTGTACTCCGCCCTCGGCCACATTTACTATGAAATGCGCGATTACGAATCGGCTGCCGCCACCTATCTGTTGCTGGTGGAGCTGGAGGCTACGCACCGTACTGCGCACTTCAACCTGGGGGTCTGCCAGGGCAATTTGAAGGAGTGGAAAGGCGCCGCGGAATCGTTTCGCAACGCCATCGACGCCGACCCCACGCGCGCCGACGCACTGCTCGGGCTGGGAATTTCGCTCATCCACAACGGCCGGCCGGCGGAAGCGCTGGAGCCCCTCGACAAATTCCTGAGCCTGTTCCCCGACCACGAACAGGCGATGTTCGGCAAGGCCGTCGTGCTGCAGCAGACGGGCAAGCATGCCGAAGCGATCGAGCATTACCGTAAGGTGCTGGCGCGCAACCCGCGATGCGAAGAAGCGCTGTCGAACCTGGTAGCGATGTTCCTCGAAAAGAAGGACCCGGAGTCGGTGCGGCGCTACGCTGAAATGCTGGCGGAACTGCAGCCCGATTCGCCCGTCGCCATGGAAGCGCTGGCCACGCTGGCGTTCGCCGACGGCGACTACACCGCCGCAGCGCGCCACTGCCGCAATCTGGCCGATGGCACGCCCGACCGCTTCGAGAACTGGTTCAACCTGGGTGTGGCCTATCACAAGATGGGCAACTACCAGAAGGCCGCGCAGGCCTATCAGCAGGCCGCCGCGCTCAAGCCGGATTCGGCCCAGACCCATCTGAACCTGGGTGTGGCGTATCAGGAATTGAGCGACCTGCCGGCCGCGCGCAACTGCTACGAGAAGGCGCTGCAGGTGGATCCAAACCAGGCCGGAGTGCTGTGGAATCTGGCGCTGGTGCTGGAGCAGCAGGGTGAGCGCAACTGGGCCGAAAAGCTCTACGCGCGTTTGCCTGAAGATGCCCCCGAGTGGGCCGACGCCACCTTCCGCCTGGGCTATCTGCGGCTGCTTCGCGGCGATTACGCGGCGAGCGCCGAGGCCTTCCAGTCCTGCCTCGCGGCGCGGCCGGAATGGCCCGAAGCCTGTCTCAACGCTGGTATCGCGCACGCCCGCTCCGGCAATGCCGAAGCCGCGCGCCGCTCTTTCCAGGAAGCTCTCATGATCCGGCCTGATTCCTCGGACGCCGTCCGCGGTCTGGCCGCCCTGGCGCTCGAACAGCAGGATTACGAGGAAGCCTACGAGCTGCATCGCCGCCTGATCGAGTTGGGCGAGCACAGCCCCGAGCTGTTCTACAACGCCGGCCTGATCTGCCAGAAGCGCGGCCAGGTTCAGGACGCCGTCGCCTTCTACCAGCAGGCGCTGCACGAAGATCCGCAGTTCGCCGAAGCTCTGCTCAACCTGGGCCACGCCCTGATGGCGATGGGCCAGGAAGAGGAAGCGCGCAGCTACTGGCGTAAGGCGATCCGCGAGAAACCGGAGCTGGCGCAGACGTATTTCGAGCCGCCGGCCGCTTAGGATAAGTCTCCATGTTCCAGCCAATCTATTTGGGTGCCACCAGTGCCAGCAACTGGCGGGCATTGACGATCCGCGTATCCCTGTAAGGCTTCTTGAAGTGTTTGGTGTTCTCAGTGATGATGTAGCCGGCCTGGGCTATGGCGGCACACTCGTAAACGCGGTTGTCGTCTTCGTCGCCGGAGAGCTCCAGCCGGCGCCGCGAGCGGACTCTGACGCTGACCTTTTCGAGCAGGTTCAGGAGCTTGCCGATGCGCTGCCGGTCAAGATGTTGTAGACGGTCATACGAAAATACCCGATAGTATTCGTCCAGGACGGCTTTGGAGAGGCAGGGGAGAAGTTTATCATCGGTGATCGAATCGAAAACCTGGGCGTTCGGACCCCGAGGGCTGATGACTGCGGAAACAACAACGCCGGTGTCCAGTACAACCCGGATCATCTCGGGAGTCGTTTACTGGTTTTCTTGAGGCGATCGCGCCTGGCGGCGGCCACGGTAGCGTTGATCTCACGCAAGGACATTCTCTGGAAGCCCTTGGCATGGGCTTCCTGACGTAGTTCGGCTACCGTGGCGGCGAGTTCCCTAAGAGCCTGTTTGCGGTTCTTCTGTGGGCCAGTGACGATCGCCCGGTCAATGGCCAACTGCGGAGTAACCAAGAACCGGCCACCTTCCACTACGGCGACTTGCATCAGGGTGCCTTCCGATACGCCAGCTTCATCCCGCAGGTTCTTGGGGATAACCATCTGGCCTTTTCTTTGAAGCTTGACAAGAGCGGAGGACATGATTCGATTGAGCCTTCCGAAAGTCAGCCCGACTGACTTTCCGATAGTGCTTCTGCCTTGTAGCATAGCAGGGCCGAGCGCAAGATGGGTCTATGGCGCCACTCTTCGATACATCTCGACAAAACCGTCGAAGGGAACCTGCTCGGCCCGTAGGCGCGCCTCGGGCCACGCATCCACCGCATCTCCGTAGGTGCCGCTCAGATTGTTGCGCAGCGTCTTCCGCTTCTGGCGGAAGCACCGCCCCACGAATTCCAGGAAGCCTTCGGGATCGTCGATCAACGGCTTGTGCATATCAAGCACCACTATCGCCGAATCCACTTTGGGGGGCGGATGGAACGCCGAGGGCTTCACCGCGCACAGTATTCTTGCCTTGGCAAACACCGCCGTCTGTACCGTCAAATAACCGTACTCGCGCGTTTCCGGCTGCGCCGCCAATCGCTCCGCGACCTCTTTCTGGACCAGGAAGACGGCGCGCGGCACGTCCAGCCGCACTACTTTCTCGAGGATGGGAGACGTGATGTAGTACGGCAGGTTGCCGGCGACCACGCCGCGCCCCCATTGTGCCAGGTCCGTCTTCAGCACGTCGGCCTGGACCACCTCGAGGCCGGGAAACTTCCCGCGCAGGTGATCCACGAGGTAAGCGTCGAGCTCGACGGCGATCACGCGGTCCGCACGTTTGAGAAGTCTTTCGGTGAGTGCACCCCGTCCCGGACCGATTTCGATTACCAGTTTTTCGCGCTCGGGACAAGCGGCGCGAGCGATGCGCTCCAGGACAGAGCCCTGACTTAGGAAGTGTTGACCGAGCTTGGGGCGCGCCACGCGAAGGGCTGTCAACCTCTTACGTTGACGCTGTAAATATCGCTATGGAAGTAGACCTGGACCTTGCTCCAGGTGGGCTGGCCGAAGACCGTCGCCGGCGTGAACGTCGACCACAGAATCATGCTCTTCATGTCCGGCGTCAACTGGCCGTTCTGTATGGAATAGTCGGCCACGCGTCCGCGCTCGTCGATGGTCAACTCGAGCACCATGTCGTTATCCGAACGCGGCGTACTCGAAAACTCGATCTTCGGGATGTAGCCGACCGCCCCCACCACCTTGCCGTCCGGATAAGTGAAGATGGCCGACGGCGGATCGTCGCCGAAAAAGTTGTGTGCGAAGCTCAGGCTCGGCACCAGCATGGTGAACAGCAGCATGGCCGACAGCAGACCGCCGGCGAAGGGAAGGGCCATGGGGCGCATCAGGTTGTCGGAGGCAAGCGCGATCCGCGAGCGCCATTCGCGCATCCGCGCGCTGAAGTTGACGCGCACGGTTTGGCGCGCCTGCTCGTGCGATGCCAGCACGCGCAGCCGTGCGGTGAGCCCCACCGGCATGGGTGCGGCGTTCATGCTGCGCAGCACTTCCCGCAGCTTGTGCATCGATTCATAGTGCGCGCCGCATTCGCGGCACGAACCGATGTGTGCCAGTACGTTCTCCTGCTCACCCGCCGGAATTCTCCGGTCGAGGAGTGAAGAGATCTGTTCTTGCACGTTTTCGCAGCTCATAACATCACTACTCTGCCGTATTGGGCACCAATCGCATCGCCGGCCTTTTTTCGAGGCTGCCTGCGAGTTCTTCCCTCAGGGCTTCCCGGCCCCTCAGGATCCGAGACTTGACCGTCCCCAGTGAAACTTTCAGCACTGCCGCGATTTCGTCGTAGCTCAGGTCCGCTATATCTCTCAGCACTACGGCTTCGCGGAAATTAGGGTTTATCTTTTCCAGTGCCGCTTCAATCATGATCTGCCGTTCGCGATCGTGCGCCGCTTCGAATGGCGAACGCCCGCGATCCGGTATCACTTCCTTCAAATTGCGCGAAGATTCCGGACACGTATCCAGTTCCACCTCGCGCCGCCGGTGCCGGAAAAACCACCGCCGCGCGTTGTGCGCTTCATTCACCGTAATCCGGTAGATCCAGGTCTTCAGGCTGCTCTGCCCGCGGAAATTTCCGATGTTCCGGAATACCTTAAGAAAGACTTCCTGGACCACATCGCAAGCTTCGGATCGATCGTTCAGAAGCCGCAGCGCCAGGGTGTAAGCCGGTTGCTGGAAACGTGCCAGCAATTCTTCGTAAGCGCCGTCAGCTCCCGAGCGCAGGGCTTCCACAAGACGGAGATCGTCGGGCTCCGCGGCAACTTCCGCAGCTCGTTCCGGGCTCAGGTCCAAAATTGAAGTGGCCACCGGCAGCCTCACCCTGACTTCAAACCTATCAGGAAAACCTCGGCCTTGCAAAGGTATAGACACCTGGGGCAGGCAGAAAGTTCCCAGGCTAGCTATTTCGGGGACATCCATGATAAGGACTTGTCAAGGGAAAACAGAATTTCCCCTGCACTCAAAAGAGCGTCCTGAATCGCGGTAGCGGTCTCGGCAAGTTGCGCTTCGATTAGTCTTTTGCGATCCGTTACGGATTGGGCCCA
>JBGPHT010000215.1:0-10897 GCA_041484525.1 Bryobacteraceae bacterium
AACGTGTGTATTTCGAACTTACGCTGAAACGGTGAAGCTGCGAGGAAAGGGAAACCGCCACCGCGCAAGCAGCACCGTTCCGCGCCGGCGTGCGGCAGGCCCGCTGAATGGCCTGCCGCACGGATTGCCGTCGACATCACTTACCTCCACGCGGTCCGATCCCAGCCGCGATGCTCCCGGCGCTCGCGCTCGAGCCGGGCCCGCCGCTCGCGATCCAACCGCTCGCGCGACTCGTGCCCATACCGCGGCGCCGGCGCATAGTAGGCCTTTTGGCTCACGTTGGCGTACCGATCGTCGTTCTTGTCATTCGCCTGAGCCGGCACCGCCAGCACCGCCGATGACGCTATCAACATCGCAATCCAACCGAAGGTTTTTCGCATCTTCTCATCTCCCACTTCTAGAGACGCTCGCGCCCCCTCGTGGCACGTAAGCCCTTCGTAAGGATTCAGAGCACCTGTGTAATGGCGGCTACTGCAGCGTGTAAGTGACCTTGCCCGACCCCTCGCGCGCGATCGCGAAAGTGACGTTGCCCCGCTTCTCGCCTGTCAAGCCGTCAGCCGGTAGAGGCGTATTCTGCTCGATGGTCAACACCGTCTCCGCCAGCCGTACGGTCCGCTTCCAGCCCTTGCCTAGAAACTCCAGCGTGTCTCCCGCAGCCCTGACTTCGACCCCGCCCGCTGCCGCCAACACACCCTGCTCCGGAAGAAAGTTGACGTTGTTGTCCTTCCAGTTCATCTCCATCCACCGGCCTCCGTCTTGCGTCGAAAAGACGGCCCGCACCTTCTGCGATTCGAGCACCCACTCGGGCAGACCGTCGCCATCCAGGTCGGCGCTCCACGCGACGGTGCGACCGCGCGGCAACAGCAGCACACGCATCGGCAGGTCCTGCCTGGCTGCACCCGCCACGCGCAGGCGGAAATCGCGCAGCCCCTCACCACTGCCGCTTGTCGCGAAGACCCGCAGCGAAACTCTGCGCTCATCCGTCGGACCCACGCTGACTTCGGTCTTTGGCGGAAAGAACTCCAGGCCATCGCCCGACGCCGCCAGGTGGTACGTCTGGATCTGCGGCCAGTTATTGCGAATCGAAATATCCAGATTCGTCCCGGCCTTGGGATCGATGGGCGCGATCGGCGGCTCAGGCGCCAACTCCGTGTCCGACCCGAAGTGGAGTTGCAGGGCGTCGAAAAGCCGGATCGACGCCGGCCGGAAAATCTGCAGACGCGCCCGCCCCAGCAGCACGCCATCGGCTTCGAGCGCCAGGTTGGCCCAGTCCCCATGCACTTCATCCGGCGGAACGCTCAGTTCGTAGTCGATCTCGTTGGGCGTTTTCTTCAGCGCCGTCGCCGTGAAGCCCTCCGGCAATCGCAGGCGCGAGCGCGCCGCCACGTCCACCGAGGAATACGTCGTGGACAAGGTGTTCTTCTCGCCGATGATCAGCCGCCGCGCCTCGTTGAAGAATGCCGAGGTCTCCGGCTCCTCCATCGCGATCCCGATGCGCACGCGATTTCCCGGAGCCTGGCTCGCTGGAATCGGCAGGCGGGCCCGCATCGCCTTGTCGTCCCAATCGAACTTCGTGGGCTTGCCCGCCGCCAGATAGGGCCCCACCGGCTGGCGTACCAGTTGCAGAATGACTTCGCCCGCTTGCGGCGCCGCAAACTCCATGGCCAGAATTCCGTTCTCGAACTCGATCGCCAGCAACTCCGCCGTGGCGTAGACGATGTGCTCGGCCGCGGCCAGATTCGTGCACTCGCGGCACAGCCCGTCCGGACCGAGCGAGACTCCCACCGGCAGCCACAGCGAATCGCGCGGCGCCACCGTCACCCCCGGGATCACCAGCGTGCGCTTCTGCAGCGGCTCGATCACGCGTACGTCGTCGTGGAAAAGCTGCGAGCTGCGGTTGGTCACGTTCACTGCCGAGCCCACGGGCGAGCTCACCTGGAACGCCGAAACTCCTTCCGGGAATTTGCCCACGGCCGGCTTCGGCAGCACCGTGGCGTGCGACGCGCCTACCAGCGGCGCCCAATTGCGCAACAGCGCGGCATTGCGCCGCAGAGCTACGGTGGTGGCGTGCTCGTCGCCGCTCAGACCCACCGCGCCCTTGCGCAGCAGCGTGGCAGGATGCGCCGCCCAACCTGCTGGATAGAGCGCGTCTTCCACGTCCGTCCACAACACCGCGCCCTTGGCCGAGGCCATCGCCTGGCGGCCGCGCCACAGGGCCGCCGCGTCGTTCGCCGAAATCACCGTTACTGGTTCCGGTGCCGGCGCGGCTTCGATGGTGAGGCCGCGTCCTTCCACAAATGCGATGGGGCCACCGTGTGAGGCCGTCTGCGTCGCCAGCAGTTGATCGAGCTGCTTCAACCACGCGCGCTGCGCCGCGGCATTCGCGCCCACCGGCGTCCCGGCGTTCAGCCATCCGGCAACCGGCGGCAGCGGACGAACCCAGCCGCGCAGATCGAGGCGACGGAGCAACCGGACGAAGCCGCTGAGATCGCGCCGCGGACTGGTGCTCCCCGTGAAATCGAACTCGTCGGGCTGGATCTGGTGCCAGTTCCACGGAATCGAAAACTCCACCGTGCGCACCCCGATGCTCTTCAGCCACACCAACTCGCGCTCCCAAAGCGCGCGTGGATACGCGTAGTAGGGGAACTCGACCGCCTGCACGAACTCCGGCTGCGGCACGGCCGCCGACGCCGCAAACACAAACAGCAGCGCGAGCAGCCGCTTCAAAACGTGCGCGCCTTTCGCAGCCGGTAATCCTCCACTAGCGGCATGCGGATCACGGTGCACATCTCGAACAGGCGCGACCGTGCGCGCGCCCCAATCCGCCGCTCCAGCGTGTCGAGATACTCCACGCCGCCCACGGCATTTCTTTCCATGGTGGCGCTGCCGGCGTCGCCATCGGGCAGGTTCGTGGTGGCAATCAGCGGTTTCCGGTTATTGCAGCGATACGTGATGATCGACGTGATGGTGTCTTCCACCCACTCGGTGACGCGATGCGCGCCGATATCGTCGAGCAGCAGCACCTCCGCCTCGAGAGCCACGCGATATGCCTCCTTGTCGGCCGAATTCGAGCTGGCGTCATAGCCGGCGCGAATCCGGTCCAGCAGGTTCTGGTAATCGCAGAACAGGCCCTCGAAGCCCTTTTCGATGATCTGCCGCAGCGCCGCCACTGCCAGGTGAGTCTTGCCGGTGCCGGGCTTGCCGATCAGCAGCAGCCCGGGCCGCTGCTCGTTGGGAAACTCGCGCACGTAGCTCTTCACCTGCATCATCACCGTGATCAGCTCACGGCGGGCGGTGGGGTTCTCCGCACCGGGCAACATGAAATTGCGCGCACCCGGAAGCGAATCGTCGAACGAAGCTTTGCGGTATAGCGGTGGAAGCTGCGCCTTCTCTTCCATGCGGCCAGCGCGGCCGGCATTGCCGCAATCGCAGCGCTCGGCACCCGATACATTGGCGCGCTCGACGATCGTCCAGCCCGTGCCTTGACACTTCGGGCAAACCGATTCCGTGGCCATTGCCCCTATTATCGCGCTTCTGCTACTGACTCACCTCGGCTAAAGTAAGCGTGTAAGCCCCCGCTGAGGTGTAGTCGCCGAACGGCTTCGCCACTACGTAATAGGTGCCCGCGGGCAGCGGCCGCAGCAGCCGCGCGTTGGTGTTGCCGCCGCTGTCGTCGTCTTCATCCACCACGTTGCCCTTGGCGTCCAGCAACACCAGATACGCATCGAACGCGCTAGAATTCAGGCGCAGATCGATGGTGGTGCCGGCCGCAAGGTCGATCCGGTAGAGGTCCGCGAAGGTTGCGTCCAGGTATTGGCAACCCGTGAAACCGATGGTTCCGGCGGTGCCGCCGCCGAGTTCGAGCGTCCCCTTGGACGTACAGAACGGCGGACGCTCGCCGGACACCACGAGGAGATCGACGCGGTACAAGCCGCCCGTCGAGCTCGAAGCGGCGCGGGCCGCCAGGCGGTAGGTGCCCGCCGCCAGGTATTGGACGATCAACGGGTCTCCGATCAGGTAGCTGTTGTCGTCGCTGCGCAGTAACTTGCCGGCCTGGTCGAAGAGCTCCAGATGCCCGTCCACCTGGCTCGACGTCATCACCAGCGCGACCGTCGCGTCCGACGGCAGCACAAACTGGTACATGTCCACGGGCTCGCCATTCGAGCCGCGGCAACTGGCCGGCCCCAGCCACTGGATGTACCCGCCGTTTACCGCGAGCGGCTGCGCGGTGGTGCACGCCGGCACGTCGTGCGCCGCGAATCCGGCGGTCAACCGGTACGCTCCGGCGCCTTCCGTCGCTGCCGCCGCCACTATGTATGTGCCAGCCGGCAGATCGGCCGTGATGCGCGAACCGGTTACGCCATCCACGTCGTCATTATTCAGGATCAGGTTGTCCTTGGCATCGCGGATGGCCAGCCGCGTATTGAAGTCGCCCGAGTTCATCGCCAGATCGAGCGTGCCCGCGGCCGGCAGAACCAGTGTGTACAGGTCCGCCAAACCGAGGGCGGTACGGCAACTTGCCGCCGATAGCGCTCCCGCCGCATCGCCGATGTTCAGCGCGCCGAGGGCACACGACTGCGGCGCCCCCGGCACAAACTTGTAGTCGAGTGTGTAGGCCCCGCCCGACGGCACGGAGCTGAACACCTCGAGCGCATAGTTCCCCGGCGCGAGTTGCATGCGCAAATCCGAGTTCCCGCCGCCCGCACCGCCCGCATCCGTCGCCAGCGAGTTGCCGGCCTCGTCGAGCAGCGTCAGGGTGGCATTGAACTCACGGCTCGTCACGCTCACATCGGCCACGCCCGCGGACGACACCGTCAGCGGATAGTAGTCGTAGTAGACCAAGTCGCCGCTCCCCGGCAGCGTCACCGTGCAGCTACCGGCCGTAATCGACGCGCTGTCGCTCACCGAATCGGAAAGCGTTTTCTGCGCGCGGCAGGTCTCGGTGTCGGCCGGCTCGAAACTCGTCGTCACCTGATAGGCGCCCGTGGAGTCCATCGACGCCACTGCGATCTCGTACCGGCTGTCGGCATCCACCGGAATCGCGACCTTGCTGCCCCCCGTCTGGATGGCATGGCCGTCGCTCCCCCGCACCGTGACTCGAGTAGTGAAATCGCTGCTTGCGATCGCGACCGTCAGCGTGCCCGCCCCCAGCGTCGTGAGCGTGTACGCTTCGTACGGAGTGCCGTCGGGCGCCGCGCAACCAGTGGCGCCGAGCGTCCCGGCCACGCTCTGGTTCAACCCGAACGAAGGGAAGTTGGCGCACCACATCCCGGGCTCGATGTGGAACGCCGTCTGGATCGAGTAGCCGCCCACGCCGTTCACCAGCACGCTATAGCTGCCCGCTTCGATCGCCCGGTTGATGCTCGCGCCCTCGGCAATCTTGACGCCCGCCTGATCCCGCAGCACCAACGAAAGACCGGAGTCGATTCGGATCTGCCCGCGCGCCGGAAGGTCGAGCCTGTAGGCCGCGTACGCAGTGCCGTCCGAGAGCCGGCAGTTCGCGCCGTCGAGCGTCCCTGCCACCGTTCCAGCCGGCAGCAGCCGCCCCGCCGGAGCGCACGTCTGCCCCCAGAGTGACGACAGGCCGAGGGTGGCGGCAACCAGGAAACGCATCCAATAAAGAGGGTAACCCGCGGACGGCGGAAAGGTTGTACCGCGGCACTGCTATGATTGAATTACATGCCGAACGCCACACCTACTGTGGTCATTATCGGCAGGCCCAACGTCGGGAAGTCCACCCTCTTCAACCGCATCACGGGAAAGCGGCGCGCGATCGTCGGCGATGAGCCGGGCATCACGCGCGACCGCATCCATGGGTCTGCCGAACACGACCAGCACCGCTTCGAGGTCATCGACACCGGTGGCATCGTGGTGAACGACCAGGAGTATATTCCCGCTCAGATTCTGCAGCAGGCGGAATTCGTGCTCAAGACCGCCAATCACGTCATCTTCCTGGTCGACGGCCGCGCGGAAATCACCAGCTCCGATCGCGACCTCGCGCAGATGCTCCAGCGCCTCGGCAAACCCGTCAGCCTGGCCGTCAACAAGGCCGACACCGCCGCCCGCCACGATCTCGCGCACCAGTTCTACGAGCTCGGAATCCCCGACGTTTTCCCCATTTCCGCCGAGCACGGCACCGGCATCGACTCGCTTCTCGATCGCGTCACCAGCACCTTCCCGGCCGAGGCAGCCGCCGAAGAGATCCTCCCCCAGGGCATCAAGGTCGCCATCATCGGCCGCCCCAATGTCGGCAAGTCGACCTTGCTGAATACGCTCGCCGGCCAGAAGCGCGCCATCGTGTCCCCTGTCGCCGGCACCACCCGCGATGCCGTGGACGAGCGCATCACGCGCGACGGCCAGGACTACATTTTCGTCGACACCGCGGGCATCCGCCGCAAGGGCAAGACGAAGCTCATGGCGGAAAAGCTGAGCGTCGTGATGGCGCGCCGCCACATCCGCATGTCTCACGTGGTGCTGCTGATGCTCGACGCCGTGGAAGGCGTGGTGGGCCTCGACGCCACCATCGCCGGATACGCCCACGAGGGCGGACGCGCCGTCATCATCTGCGTCAACAAGTGGGACGAGGTGCCGGACAAGGGCCACAAGCGCCCGGAATTCGAGAGCACCGTCCGCGACCATTTCAAGTTCCTGGAATACGCACCCATTGTTTTCCTGTCCGCCAAGAACGGCACGGGTGTCGATCGTCTGTTCCCGCTGATCCGTGAATGCTACGACTCCGCCTCGCGGCGCGTCACCACCGGCGAGTTGAACCGGTTCGTCGAAGGGTTGCGCTTCGAGGAGCGAAGAATCTTTTACATCACGCAGCACTCGATCCGCCCGCCCGCTTTCGCCGTATTCACGGACCGCGGCGGCCCGCTGCACTTCTCGCACGAGCGGCACCTGATTAACCAGCTCCGCCGCCGTTTTGGCTTCAAAGGCACGCCGATCCTGCTCCAGACGCGGGCCAAAAAGAAATAATGGAGGGGCCGGGTGGTACCCTCTGGGTCCAAATGGGCGTGTCTTGCCGCCCTTCGGCCACTAGGTAACCCCGCAATTCGCGTTAATTGTTTGCGTTTTACTAACGCTCCCCTTTAGACTATGAGGGAGCAGTCATTCATGAGCGGACTCATACACTTTTCAGGAAGGCGGCCCTATGTGGAATAAACGGCGGGAGGACGAACCGCCCAGGCCCTATAGCCCACCACCCGCGAATCCGGCCCCGGTAGCGCCAAGTTCTCTAGAACCGAAAAAGGAGGCTACACCCGTGTCCAGCATGCCCCAACGATTTGAGCCTGCAGAAGCCAGCCGCGGAGGATCCGCCACGATTGGAAAGGCCGTCAGAATCGTCGGCCAGATTTACAGCAAGGAAGATCTCTACGTTGATGGCGATCTCGAAGGCACGGTGGAAGCCATGGAGCACAAGCTGACCATCGGGCCCAACGGCACCGTGCACGCCGGCGTGAAGGCGCGCGAGGTGGTTGTCCTGGGCACGATCCAAGGCAACGTGGAGGCCCACGACAAGATTGAGATTCGCAAGGATGCCAAGCTTGTGGGCGACATCAAGACGGCGCGCATCATCATCGAGGATGGCGCCTATTTCAAGGGCAGCATCGACATCGTGAAGCCCGAACCGGCTAAAGCGGCGCCTAAACCGCAGCCTGCCGCCCCGGCCGCCGCGCCCGCCAACACGCCGGTTTCCGCCGGCGCACCGGCCAAACCATAGCCGTCGGAAAATGCCGCTGGGACCCTTCAAGAACTTTCTGCGCGGCGGGGTAACCTCCGGGAAGGGCGGTTCCCCGGGCAATGGCGCCTCCGTCCCTGGCGGCCGTTCTCGTTTCGGCTCGCGTAACTCGGGAAGCGCCGAAAACATCGCGACCCGGCAGAGCCGCGGGCTGGACGAATTCTTCAGCTACATCCGCGGGCAATCCGGGCTCACGATTCTCGATCTCGGCGGCGCCACGCAGCAGAACGTAAGCTTCATCACGAACCTGGGCCACCGCCTCTATTCCGAGGATTTCATCCAGTTGTTGAACGAGACGTTCGGCAATGACGACACGGACCAGTCGAATCCCGGCCGCATCGAGTACTTCCTGAAGCAGGCGCTGGATTATCCGGAGCAGCACTTCGACGGTGTCCTGATCTGGGACACGCTCGAATATCTCTCGCCGGCGCTGCTGGGGGCCGTGGTGGAGCGGCTCCACAAAGTGGTCCGCCCCAAGAGCTACATGCTGGCTTTCTTCCACTCCGACGATAAGCTCGAAGCCGTGGAGAGCTATACCTTCCGCATCCAGGAAGTGAATATGCTGCAGGTGGCGCAGCACAGCCTGCATCGCCCGGCGCAGTTATTCAACAACCGCAGCCTGGAAAAACTCTTCGGCAAGTTCGAATCCGTGAAGTTCTTCCTGACGCGCGAACGCCTGCGCGAAGTGATCGTGAAGGCCTAACGCGTCAGCCGGTCCTTCACCATCCCGAAGACACGGTTGAAATCCAGATCGAGCGCCACGGTGACGGGCGTCGCATCCGGCGCCACGAGCCGGTCGAGCGTCACGGTTGCGCCATAGAATTTCCCCCACGCCGTCAGCACATCCACGTATCGCGTTTCCCATTTCGTCACGAACCCGGGGTCGATCAGGTACGCCGCCGCCAGCTCGTCCCACAGGTATCCGGCCGCATCTGCGCGCTTCAGGAACCCGGGGTAGCGATTGCCGGCATCCTCGCGATACAACTCCGCGACCGGCGTGCGCGCGGCCACGATCTGGTTGAAATGGGCCTTGCTCACCCGCGCCAGGTTGCAGATATCCAGCGCGAACATCACCTTTTTCGGAATGCGCGATCGCAGCACCACGCGCGCCGCCTCGGGGTCGAACCAGAAGTTGAACTCGGCCGAGGGCGACGCGTTACCCGCCACCTTCAGGTTGCCGCCCATGAAGACGATCTGCTTGATCTTGGTCTCGATTTCCGGCCGCAGCCGCAGTGCCAGTGCGATGTTCGTCATCGGACCGAGCGCCAGAATGGTGACCTCTCCCGGACGCCGCTCGATCTCGGCGATCAGAAACTCCACGGCGCCGCGGCGCGCCTTGCGCATCGTCAGCTTCGCGCCGGGCGCCGCTTGCACCTCAGCCGGGTTCTGCGCAAAGGCACCCGTGTATTCCAAGCCGCCCCACCGCCGCTCGGCCTCTTTCGCCATCGCCGCCGCGTGTACCAGGGGCGTCTGGGCGCCGGTGAAGACGGGAAGCTGGGAATGGTTCAGCAGGTCGAGAATGTGGTGCATGTACTCCGCACCTTGCAACGGCCAGACGTTTCCCGGAACCACGGTGATGCCCGGAATCGTGACTTGCGCCGGGCTGCGCAGCAGCATCACCAGCGCTGCGCCGTCATCCCCGAAGACGCCTGAATCGGTGTCGAACAGGACGATCTCCCGCCCCGCCGACAACACCGGCGCCGCCAGTAACAGTCCCGCCAAAATCCGCCGCATGAACCTTAATGATAAGGCGGGAGCGGGGCCAACTGGAAGGCGACGGGCCGAGAGCCAAGTCGAGAGGCATGGTATTCACCGCCGAGACGCCGAGAGCGCCGAGAAGCAACAAGATAGTCAAAAGTGCCGGCCCTTATGCCGCCACTGTGTTCACTCGAAGCCTCTGACTGTTGCCTTTCTTCTCGGCGCTCGCGGCGTCTCGTCGGTGAATGCCTGGTTGTTCGTGATTTGTTGCCGCACGCCGGCCGCGGTAAAATCGCAGAGCCATGAACAAAGTTCGATGGGGCATCCTGGGCGTCTCCAAATTCGCCGTCACCAAAATGATTCCGGGCTTGCGGAAATGCACTCTCTGCGAGATCGCGGGTATTGCTTCGCGCGAATTCACCCGCGCCCAAGACGCCGCGCGTGAATTCGAGATTCCACACGCCTACGGCTCCTACGAAGCCATGCTCGCCGATCCCGCCATTGAGGCCGTCTACATCCCGCTGCCGAACCACATGCACGTCCCGTGGTCCATCCGCGCGGCCGAGGCGGGCAAACACGTCCTCTGCGAAAAGCCCATCGGGATGAACGCCGCCGAGACGCTCGAACTGATCGCCGCGCGCGACCGCACCGGCGTCACCATCGGCGAAGCGTTCATGGTCAGGACGCACCCGCAGTGGACCCGCACCATGGACCTGGTCCGCGCCGGCCGCATCGGCAAACTCCAGGCCGCCGCCGGCACCTTCAGCTACGTCAATCTCAAATCGGAAAACATTCGCAACATCCGCGACTACGGCGGCGGGGCGCTGTACGACATCGGCTGCTACCCGATCAAGACTTCGCGCATGGTCTTCGGCGAGGAACCGCGGCGCGTCTCCGCCACCATCGTGCGCGACGCGCGTTTCGGCGGCGTCGACGTTCTGACTTCGGCCATCCTGGAGTACCCCTCCGGCCACGCGATCTTCACGTGCAGTACGCAGCTCGCACCGCAACAGGGGATGAAGTTTTACGGCACCGGCGGCCGCATCGAAATCGAGCTTCCGTTCAACCCTCTGCCCGATGCTGTGTCCCGCATCTACGTGGATGGCGTCCTGGAGGAGATTCCACCATGCGACCAGTACACGGTCCAGGGCGATGCATTCTCGCGCGCCATCCGCGAAGGCACGCCCCCGCCGGTGCCACTCGAAGACTCCCTCAACAATATGCGAGTGATTGAAGCCGCATTCCGGGCCGCGGAATCCGGCCGGTGGGAAGAACCGCTCTCCCACGCCACGGCGTCGCAGCGGTAAGGAACCTACGCCTTCGACAGATCGTAGCCGCGCAGCCTCCGGATCCAGACGTTGCGATACCGGACGGGGTTGTTGTGGTCCTGCAGCATGAGCGGTTCCTCCGCGCCGTGCGCCGTGTACTTCGCCACTTGCCGGTACACCATCGCGCCCA
>JBGPHT010000216.1:0-10803 GCA_041484525.1 Bryobacteraceae bacterium
GCCCACGACCTCGCTGCTGACGACCCAGAGATCTTCCTGTCGCTCCCGTTTCTTGCGGGTTCCCATGGCCATGCAGTATAGACGCCCAGAACATTCGCTAGGTCACATGTTTTCGCGACTATTACCACAGGCTGCTAGGGGGACTCAACGAGGCTGGTTTTACGAGCTTCATCGGGCTCGTCCGCTATGAGCCGGAGGCGGCGATACTTCAACAGTTCGCGGATGAGATCACCAAGAATGGGACCAACGCATTTTGCGATCCGAGAACCCATGCGGAATCCCTGCTTTGGAAGAGGGAGCCTTTCTCCCATGAGCACGAGGTGCGCTTGCTGTGCATTAGTAACCGAGGAACTTCAACAGAAAGAACGTTCTCCAGTCCAATGGATGCCAATCTGACGATAGATGAGATGATCCTCGATCCTCGGATTACGGGTGCAGATGAGGGTCTGCGGATCGACGAACTCCGTCGAACCGGCTTCAACGGAACGATTGTGAAATCACAGCTCTATCGAAAAACTCTCGTGGAAGTAATCGGTTTTCAGGACGCCTGAGAGCACAAGCAGTTCTTACTGAAAGAATTCCGTCAACGCATTCACGTCTGTCGATTCCGGTCAAGCGACTCTGTGGCCTTCAGGTCGACTACGGATTGCGTCCGGGAATATTGCGGCCGAATGCTTACTCCTGTCGCAGCGCGAGCAGTGGATCGATGCGGCCGGCCCGCCACGCGGGAACGGTGCAGGCGAGCAGGCTCACGATGGCCAGAGTGAACATCACGGTGACGAACGTTCCGGGGTCGTCCGCGTGCACGCCGAAGAGGATCGTCTCGATCGTGCGGCGCAGCGCGAACGCGCCGAGTGCGCCGACGGCCAGACCTACGAGCGCCAGCAGCATGCCTTCGCGCAGGACCAGGCGCATGACGTCCCAGGCGTGAGCACCGAGCGCGATGCGAATGCCGAGTTCGCTGGTGCGCTGCGTCACCGAGTAGGAAAGCACGCCGTAGACTCCAACCGCCGCCAGCGCCAGCGCGACCAGCGCGAAGATGGTCAGGAGCAGCGCGTTGGTGCGCGCCTCCGACCCGTCTCGGGCGATCCAGTTCTCCATGCTCCGGACGTTATAGATCGGCTGCCGCGCGTCCAGTTCCCGTACTTTCGAGCGCAAGAGCGCCTCGGCGTGAAGCGGGTCTCCTTGCGCGCGCAAAACCACCGTCATGTTCGGCCAGAGGCCGCGCGGCGCGGGGAAATACATCGCGGGCGAAGGTTCCTGGTTGAGCGAGTTCATCCGGACGTCGCCGACCACCCCGACAATCGTGAAGTGCTCTTTGATTTCCAGCTCGAAATCGCGGCCGACCACGTTTTCATCCCCATAGAGGCGGCGGGCAAGCAGGCCGCTGATCATGATCGGAGACCCGTTCTCTCCCTGGTCTTCCGGCCCGAAGACGCGCCCGCGCAGCAGCGGAATCCGCATGGTCTTGAAATAATCGGCACTCACCATACGCCAGTCGGCCTGCGTCATTTCCGCCGCCGTGCTATCGGTGGTGCGAGGCGAGCGCGCGGCCATTCCGGTATAGTCGCCGGCGCCCATGGGAACGCCGCTTGAAATCGCGGCATCGGAAACACCCGGAGCGTGGCGGAGCTGTTCGAGCAAGCGTTCATAGAAGGTCGCGGCCGCGGCGTGGGGGTACTTCGCGGGAGGCAGCGAGATCTGTGCCGTCAGCAGCCGCTCCGGCTGGAAGCCGAGTTGGGCGTTTTGCAGGCGGCCGAAGCTTTGCGCCAGCAGAGAAGCCCCGATGGCGAGCATCGTGGCCATCGCAATCTCCGCTACGACCAGCGCCTGACGCATCCATTGGCGGGTTGCCGTGGAAGTGCGGCCTCCCTCTTTCAACGCGTGATTCAGGTTGGCGTGGGCGGTCTGGTGCAGGGGCGCGATTCCGAACAACAGGCCGGTGACGATGGAGATTCCCAGGGCGAACGCCAGCACCGGCGCGTCCACGTGGATCTCCGTGCCGCGGGGAATCGAATCGGCCAGCAGTTGTTTCAAGCCGGCCACCGCCCAATACGCCAGCAGCGCTCCCGCGATGCCGCCCAGCACGGCGAGCACGCTGCTTTCGGTGAGCAAGTGCCGCGCGATGCGGCGGCGGCTGGCACCCATCGCCAGGCGCACGGCGGTCTCGCGCGAGCGCGAAACGGCGCGCGCCAGCAGGAGGTTTGCGACATTCACGCACGCCGTCAAGGGAACCAGCGAGACGGCTCCGAAGAGAACGGTAAGCGCGGTGCGAATCCGCTCCGGCACGATCCAGTCGTAGAAGGGCGCCATGCGAACGGACCACCCTACGTTGCTGCCGGGATAGGTCTGCTCCATGGCGGCGGCAATCGCCTTGAGCTGCGAATCGGCTTGCGCCAGCGTGACTCCATCACGCAGCCGCGCGATCACGCTGATGACGTGGTTGCCACGATTTTCACGCGCGAGATCGATGCGCATCGGAACCCAGATCTCGGCGTTCTCCGGGAATTGCAGGGCTGCGGGTGCGATGCCGACTACCTGCCGGAGCGCGCCGTTGAGTTCGATGGAGCGGCCCACAATTGCGGGATCGGCGGCGAAGCGGCGGCGCCACAAACGCTCGCTCAGGATGGTTACGCGGGCGCCGTTGGGTCGTTCCTCTTCCGGCAGAAACGCGCGCCCCAGCATTGGCTTGATGCGCAGGAGCGGAATCACATTGGCGGCGATCGCGCCAGCGAGCAGGCGCTCGGGTTCGCCATCTCCGGTGAGGTTCAGGCTGGCGCCGCCAAATGCCCCGATCTCCTCGAAGCATCGGGCCTGCTCCTTCCACGAAACGAAATTCGGAACCGACGCCGAGAAGGATTGGATATTTCGCTTCGGGTTGGTCTCCCATATGCGCACTAGTCTGGCGGGCTCTGGAAACGGCAGCGGTTGCAGCATCACGGCATTCACCACGCTAAAGATGGCGGTGTTCGCGCCCACTCCTAATGCCAGCGTGAGAACGGCGGCCGCCGAAAAGACCGGCGCGCGACGTAGCATGCGCAAGGCGTACTTCAGGTCTTGAAATGACATGCGGAGATGCTCCTTGAGTGAAGTGCATACCAGGCCGGCAGCGGTCTCCGGCCAAAGGACCGCGGTGTTTTCGTCGCGCATGCGGCGGCGAAACAGGGCGATCATTTCCGGCTGGTATTCGACGCGGAAATCGTGCGGATAACAGTGCAGCAGGAGACGGTAGATGCGTTCTGAAACACGCGCCGGCATGTCGCTTACCCTCGCTTTGGCAGCCATCCAATGGCTTTGGCGCGACTCAGCAACTGTGACAGGCGGGCGGCCTCAGCCATCGCGGCCTTGCGTCCGAACGATGTCACGCGATAATAGCGACGCCGTTCGTCGTCATACTCGGCGTCGGGGCGCTCGGGTGTTTCTTCGATCAGCCCATCCTCGAGCATTCGCTTGATGGCGCCGTAGAGCGTCCCGGCACTCAGCTTGAGCTGGCCTCCGGTGCGGTCGGCGACGTCCTGCATGATGGCGTAGCCGTGCCGTTCTTCATCGGCCAGAGCCACCAGAATGTGGAATACGGCCACGGGTAAGGGCAGGAGGGATTGCGGATCGGGCTCGGCAGGCTTCTTGAGCATCCACCTACTATATATCGGCGGCGGATATAACGGCAACCGGTAGTGTGGGCATCGTCCGGCAATCGATAGAATGGAGCCAATGCCCGCAGCCCGCGTGGAGCTCCGCGGAGTTTCCAAGACTTATCGGAATGAAGGCCAGCCGGTCGAAGTGCTGCACGATGTGTCGATCGAGGCGGAGCCCGGGACCATCACGGCGCTGCTGGGACGCAGCGGGTGCGGCAAAACGACGCTGCTCAACCTGGCGGGGGCGATGGATTTTCCGAGCGCGGGGATGGTGCTGATCGACGGGCGCGCGACTTCGGACCTGTCGGATTCCGAGCTGACGGCGCTGCGGCGGAAGCGTGTGGGTTTCGTGTTTCAATCCTTCCAACTGCTGCCGACGCTGACGGTGCTGGAGAATGTGGAACTGCCGCTGCTGCTGGCAGGGGCGTCGAAGTCGGCGGAGTCGGCGCGCGAACGGCTGGAGTGGGTCAGGCTGGCGGAGAAGGCGGCGAGTTTTCCGTACCAGCTTTCCGGAGGGCAGATGCAGCGCGTGGCGATCGCGCGGGCGCTGGTGCATTCGCCGGATATCCTGATCGCGGACGAGCCGACCGGAAATCTCGACACGGCGAGCGGCGACCAGGTGCTGGCACTGCTGGCGGAGAGCGCCGTGAAATTCGGCGCTACCGTCCTGATCGCGACGCATAGCACGGAGGCGGCGGCCATCGCCGATGTGCGGGTGCGGCTGCGCGACGGGCGCGTGCAGGCGATCGAACGCGCATGAAGCTGCTGCGAACCTTGATCCTGCGGCCGCTGCGGCGCGACCTGCTGCGCACGGCGCTCTCGGTGGCGGCGGTGGCGTTGGGGGTGGCGACGATCGTGGCGATCGACCTGGCGGGGGACGCGGCAACGGGGTCGTTCCGGTCGTCGATGGAGTCGCTGGCGGGGAAGACGGACCTGGAGATCGCGGCCAACGGCGGCGTCGACGAGGCGTGGATGGGGCCGCTCACGGCGCTGCCGGTGAATGCGCGGTTCTCGCCGGTGATGGAATCGCAAGCGGTGGTGCCGGGGGTGGGCGTGGTGCCATTGTTCGGCCTGGACCTGCCCTGGGCCGCAGGCGTGTCGGTTTCGAAAGCCTTGGCGGCGCGGCTGCCGCGAGGTGAATCGCTCCACTTCGAGGTGGCCGGGCGGGCTGCCGACTTTCCCGTGGCGCGGGTGGTGGACGTGGGCGCCGAAGAGTTTCTCGCGCTGGATGTGGCGGAGGCGCAGAAGGTGGTCGGGCGGTACGGCAAGCTCGACCGCATCGACGTAACGGTGGCGCCGGGCGAGGACGTGGCGCGCGTGGAGCAGGCGGTGCGTGCGACGGTGCCGGCGCCTTACCTGATTCAGAAGCCGGGTGCGCGCAGCGAGGAGAACCAGCGCATGCTGCGCGCCTTCCGCTGGAACCTGCGGGTGCTGAGCTACATTTCGCTGGTGGTGGGCGCGTTCCTTATTTACAACACGATCTCGGTGAGCGTGGTGCGGCGGCGCGCGGAGATCGGGGTGCTGCGGGCGCTGGGCGCATCGCGCGGCGCGGTGCTGGTCCTGTTTCTGGTGGAGGCGCTGTTGTTGGGGATCGCGGGCGGCGCATTGGGCGTGGCGCTGGGGCGAATCCTGGCGGCAGGAACGGTGAGGCTGATCGCCGATACCGTGAACGCGCTCTACACCACCAGCCGGCCATCGCCTGTGGAACTGTCGTGGGGGGAGGCGTGGACGGGCCTGCTGGCGGGCGCGGTGGTGGCGCTGGTGTCGGCAATTGCGCCGGCGCGCGAGGCCACCGGAGTCACTCCGACGGAAGCGATGAGCCGCGGGGCACACGAGCACCATGCACGGCTGCGATGGCGGCGCGGCCTGGTGTGGGCGGCATTGGCAGCGACGCTGGCGGTAGCTTTTTCGCAGGCGCCGCCGTTGGGGGGCGTACCCTCGGGCGGCTACGCGGCGGCGTTTTCGCAAGCGCCGCCTGTGGCGGGCGCGCCAGCGGGGGCCATGGCGGTTGCATTTTCGCAGCCGCATCCGGTGGCGGGCGTTCCCGCGGGCGGGTACGCGGCCGCTCTGCTGGCGATCGCGGCGGCGGCGCTGGCAACTCCGGCGGTGGTGATTCTGATTCATCGCATGACGCGGCTGGTCGCCAAGCGCCGCGTCGAAAGCATGCTGGCGGGGCGCAGCCTAACGGCTTCGCTCTCGCGCACTTCTGTGGTGGTGGCAGCGCTCGCGACTGCGGTCGCCATGATGGCGAGCGTCGGGATCATGGTCGGGAGCTTCCGCGAGACGGTGTCGGTGTGGCTGGATACGCAGCTTCGCGCCGACATCTCGGTGGGGGCGAGGATTCGGGCGGGCGCCGGCGAACACCCGCCGCTCTCGGCCGAGGTGCCGGCGCTGGTCAAGTCGGTGGCGGGTGTGGCCGCGGTGGACGTGTATCACTCACTCGAATTCCATTACCGCGGCGAGCGGTCGACGCTGGGCGCTGGCGATATGGACGTGGTGCGCCGATACGGCCGGCTACGTTTTCTCCGGGGCGAGGATCGCGATGCCATTCTACGCAGCCTCCCGCACCAAGACCGGGCCATCGTGAGCGAACCTTTCGCGCAGCTTCACGGCGTCCGCGCCGGAGACCGGCTGACGCTGCCCATCGGCGACCGCAGCGTGACGCTGACGGTCAGCGCCATCTATTACGACTACTCGAGTCCACAGGGCTATGTGATCGTGGACCGGTCCACGCTGCTGCGGTATCTGCCGGGGCAGCCGGTGACGAACCTGGCCGTATATTTCGCGCCGGGAGCCGACCGCAACGGCGTGCTGCGCGACATCCAGCTTCGCACCGCCGGGTACGGAGTTACGATACGGTCGAACGGCGAAGTGCGGCGCACCGCGATGGCGGTGTTCGATCGCACGTTCGCTATCACGTGGGCGCTCGAGGCCGTGGCGATCGTGGTGGCGATGCTGGGCGCGGCCAATTCGCTGCTGGCGCTGGTGCTCGACCGCCGTCGCGAACTGGGGCTGCTGCGCTATCTGGGAGCCTCAGCGGGGCAAATTCGCGGCATGATTCTCACCGAAGCGGCGTTTCTCGGACTATTGGCTGGGATACTCGGATTGGCGCTTGGGTTCGCGCTTTCGCTACTATTAATATTCGTAGTCAACAAGCAGAGTTTCGGCTGGACCATCCAGTTTCATCCCCCAGGAGAACTGCTTTCGGGCGCACTGCTGTTGGTGTGGTGCGTCACGGTTCTGGCCGGCCTGTATCCGGCGCGAGTCGCCGCGCGGTTGAACCCGATTGACGTGATTCATGAAGAGTAGCAATACAAGCATTCGCAACATCGCAATCATCGCCCACGTAGACCATGGCAAGACCACGCTAGTGGACGCCATGCTCAACCAGAGCGGAATCTTCGGCTCGCACGAGGAGCACGTGGACCGCGTGATGGACTCGAACGAACTCGAGCGGGAAAGAGGCATTACCATCCTCGCCAAGATTACTGGCGTGCGATACCACGGTGTGAAAATCAACATCGTGGATACTCCGGGGCACTCGGACTTCGGCGGAGAAGTGGAGCGCGCGCTCAAGATTGTGGACGGCGTGATGCTGCTGGTGGACGCCAGCGAAGGGCCGCTGCCGCAGACGCGCTACGTTCTGATGAAGGCGCTCGAGGCCAAGCTGCCGCCGATCGTGGTGATCAACAAGATCGACAGGCCGGACGCGCGCGTGCAGGAGGTGCTGAACGAGATCTACGATCTGTTCATCGACCTGGACGCGGTGGAAGACCAGCTCGATTTCCCGGTGCTCTACACTGTCGCCAAGACGGGCGTGGCGAAGAAGTCGATGGAAGACCCGTCGACGGATCTGCGTCCGCTGTTCGACGCGATCCTGGAGCACATCCCCAGTCCGGCGGGCGATGAAAACGGCGTGCTGCAGATGCTGGTGGCGAATCTGGATTACAGCGACTATCTGGGGCGGCTCGCCATTGGGCGCGTTTTCTCGGGCACGCTGCGATTCGGCGACGATGTGGCCATCGCCAAGCGCGATGGATCGCTGCAGAAGACGCGCATCACGAAGCTGTACTCGTTCGAGGGGCTGAAGCGCGTCGACGAAACCATCGGACGGCCGGGCGATGTGATGGCGATCGCAGGCGTGGAGGGCATCACCATCGGCGAAACCATTACCAGCGCCGAGACGCCGATGCCGTTGGCGCAGGTGCAGATCGACGAGCCCACGATCGCGATGGCGTTCACCATTAATACGTCGCCATTCGGCGGGCGCGAAGGGCAGTGGGTGACGTCCAGAAATCTGCGCGACCGGCTGGACAAGGAGCTCCTCACGAACGTTTCGATCCGAGTGGAGGAACTCGGGCACGACACGTTCAAGGTGATGGGGCGCGGCGAGCTGCAACTCGCGATCCTCATCGAAATGATGCGGCGCGAAGGATTCGAGCTGATGGTGGGGAAGCCGGAGATCCTGACGCGCACGGTCGACGGCAAGGTACAGGAGCCGGTGGAGGACCTGACGATCGATTGCCCGGAGAATTTCCTGGGGGTGACGATCGAAAAACTGGGCCAGCGCAAGGGCAAGATGACGAAGATGGTGAACCACGGGTCGGGGCGCGTGCGGCTGGAATTCCTGGTGCCGTCGCGCGGCCTGATCGGGTTGCGTTCTGAAATTCTCACGGACACGCGCGGCACGGCGATCATGAACTCGCTGTTCCACGGCTACATTGAGTGGCAGGGAGAGATTCCCACGCGGCCGACGGGCTCGTTGGTAGCGGACCGGGCGGGGAAGACGACCGGCCACGCGATCTTCAATCTGCAGGAGCGCGGCGAGATCTTCGTAGCTCCGGGGCTGGAGGTGTACGAGGGGATGATCATCGGAGAGAACGCGCGCGATGCGGACCTGGATGTGAACATCGTGAAGGAGAAGAAGCTGACGAACATGCGGGCGTCGACGGCGGACGTGGCGATCCGGCTGGTGCCGCCGCGGATTCTGAACCTGGAGCAGGCGATCGAGTTTATCCGGGACGATGAGTATGTGGAAGTGACGCCGCAGTCGATTCGGCTGCGGAAGAAGGTGCTGAAGGCGAATCAGCGGTAGGGGCGGAGAAGATTGTCCACCGCCGAGACGCAGAGAGCGCAGAGAAGACTGAGTGCATGAACGGAAGTGGGCATTTGCACGTGAGTATGGTGGGATCGGGCTGATCGTTGTATGTCTCGGCGCGGCACTTGTTCATGAGGCGACGCATACCGGTTTGACGGTCGATGAGCCTTCCCACTTCGCGGCCGGTTATATGTACTGGTTGGGCGAAGACGTTCTGGTTCCGGCAGACACTCCGCCGCTTACTCGAATCATCAGCGGGTGGGTTGCGCGGGTCAGGCATGCACCGGATCCGCGGCAGTCGAAGAATTGGGCGGCGCGCGATGCTTACCTGATTGGTTCCGAGATTCTGGGAATTCAGGGCGGAGCCGGACGCCGCATGCGGTTCTACTCACGGCTTCCCTTCCTTATCTTTCCGCTCGGGATTGTCTTACTGCTCTGGCAGTGGGGGCGCCAACTCTTTAGCGAAGGCACGGCACTCATCCTCGCGCTTTGCGGCGCGCTGGAGCCGACGATATTGGGTCATGGGTCGCTGATCAAATCCGACGTTCCCGCTGCGTTTGCGGCGCTCTGGTTTGCTTATGCCGCCTGGAAGTATTGGCGAAGTCCTACTGTGCGCAGACTGCTGTTCATGACGCTGACGCTGGTGATTGCAATTCTTACTAAGTTCACCTTGATTCCGCTCTTCTTTATCGGATATGCATTGGCGCTATGGCGGAGGCCGCGCCTGCTGGCTGTGGCACTAATCCCGGCGGCGGTCTATGCGGGGATATTGGCAGCCTCTCAATTTCAAGCGCATCCGATTCCGCTGGCAAAGGTGGGACAGTTCGCCGGGGTGGGTGTTCCCAAGTATCTTCTGCCTGCCGCTGGCTTACTGGCGCGACTGCCGTGGCCAACCCAGTTCATAGAGGGCATGCTCTACATTGGCGGCAGCCTACATGGCGATGGGTTCACTGGATATATGCTCGGGCACAAGATTCACGGCTGGGCGCCACGCTACTTTCCATTGGCGTGGGCGATCAAGTTCCCGATCCCTCTGCAGTTGCTTACGGCTGCGGGGCTGGGCGCATTTACGGTCCGCGCGTTCAGGCGGCAAACTAGGGCTGCCGAAATCTTCATTTGGGGCGCGGCGTTGTTGTTCTTCGGCCTGGCGGTGCTTTCCAATGCTCATATCGGATTCCGCCATATGATGCCTGCCTTGCCCTTCCTGATCCTTGGCGGCGGCTTTGCATTGGACCGCGGGCTTGCTTTTCAATGGGGCCGGGCGGCGATTGGGCTGGGGATCATCTGGCTTGCTGTTTCTTCAATGCGTCTGTATCCGTTCGGTATATCCTATTTCAATGAATGGGTTGGCGGACCGCAGAATGGCTGGAAGTACTTAGCGGACAGTAACATCGATTGGGGGCAGAACTATCCGGAGATGGCAGCTTACTTGAATCGGAACGGTATCACAGACGCGCGAACTTACTTGTTTAGCTTTGATAACCCTTGGCACTACATGCGGGAAGGGAGCCTGTCTCCCCAGGACTGGCCTTCAAAGGATGCAAAGCCGGGCCAGCACTATCAGCCCACGTACGGCACTTACGCCATCAGCGTCAACATCCTGACCGGACTCCTGCTAGCGCCCGGATACGAAGACTATATGGCTGAGTTCCGGCATCGCACTCCGACGGCCCGTGCGGGATATTCAATTCTCATATATACGGTGAAGTGAGTTCGTACGGAAGCTATTCACTCTCCAATTCAAGTCGCGATAACTCACTAGCGCGATCCCGGTTTTCTCCAAAGCTTCACGGACTTCCTGGGACAACAAAGCCTCCAGCTCGGCTTCGCGGCTCTCTTTTAGACGCGTATGAGCGGCACGCAAGTACTCTCCGCAGTGGCCAGGGTGACACATCAGCTCGGTTGTGCCTTCCGCGTGTCTGGCTAAACCCTGCGACATAAGTAATTGCGCATGTTGTGGCGATGTGTTCTCATCGAAACATGAGACCTCTCACCATTGCAGACTCGGCTACGATCATCCTCGGATTGCAGGATGAGATTCGCCGGTCGGAAGAATCCCGCTACGACCAC
>JBGPHT010000217.1:0-10786 GCA_041484525.1 Bryobacteraceae bacterium
CAAACCCCTGGAGATCCAATGCGTGAGCCTGTGACCAAGGTTTTCAGGAGAGCCGGATGCGGGAAATCCGCACGTCCGGTTCGACGAGGGGACGGTGAGTAACGGATTACTCCGTTGCTCTCCGTCCTACTCTACCGGCCATCTGCGGCCCCATCAAGTCTTTGACTCTCGATAGCGCCTCCGCACGCACTTCGGGAGCCTCCCCAAAGCCTCTCAACCACACCAGATTCTCTTCCTTTCGGAACCAAGTGATCTGTCGCTTGGCGTAGTTGCGCGTATTGCGCTGCGCATAGAACACGGCGTCGCGCGGGCTCAGTTCACCCTTCACAAGTTGCAGCGCCTGCTTGTATCCGTGCGACTCGAACGGCTTGCAGGCGGCGGGGAACCCCAGTTCCAAAATGTGCTTCACCTCGTCCACGAGTCCCTCGTCGAACATGCGGGCGCAGCGCGCGTTGAGGCGATCATAAAGCGCATCGCGATCCGGCAGCAGGCCGAGTTTGAGGGTGCGGTATCCCCGCAGCGCGTCGCGCCCCTCAGCGAATAGCTCCGAAACGGGGCGCCGCGACAGCAGGCAGACTTCGAGAGCGCGTGTGACTTTGGGAACATCGTTGGGGTGAATTTTGCGGGCGGCCTCGGGGTCGAAGCGGCCGAGCAGGCGGTGGAGCGAGCCGGGGCGGCGGGCCTCGCGGGGGGCCAGGCGGTCGCGCAACGTCTGGTCGCGTTCCGGCCCTTCGAACAGGCCGTCGAGCAGCGCCCGCAGATAAAAACCGGTACCCCCGGCGACTACCGGCAGTTTGCCGCGGGCGGAGATTTCGGCGATGGTGTCACGGGCCAGCCGTGCATAGCCGCCGGCGGTGGACAGCTCATCCGGGTCCACAACGTCGATCAGGTGATGCGGAATGCCGCGGCGCTCGGAGGGCGGGAGCTTGGCGGTACCGATATCGAAGTACCGGTAGACCTGGAGCGAATCGCAGTTCACCACCTCGCCCCCGAATTCTTCCGCCACCAGGAGGGCGAGATCGCTCTTACCGGACCCGGTGGGACCCATCACTGCAACCAGCGGCAGTTCCGGCGCATCACAGGCAGTAGGTCCTCGGGAGGCGAAATGGCGGTGTGTCATCATACAACGGTCACCACAGCTTGCGCCGGGACCTCGTTATACAATAAAAAGGTGATTCTCGACCCTCGCTGGGGCCCCCACCCGGGCGGAAGAAAGTAAGGTCCAATGATTCGCTCAGCCAAAGTGTTTGCATCCGTCGTCGCCATCGGGTGCGCCTGCTTCGCGCAGGGGCAGCAGCCGCCGGCGGGAACCGCCAACGCGCCGGACAAAGCCAGCGCCTATTACAACTTTGCCATGGGACGGCTGTACGAGGAACTGGCTGACAGCCAGGCCAACGACCGCGACTACGTGGCGCAGGCGATCAAGTACTTCCAGGAAGCGTTGAAAGCCGATCCGTCAGCGGACGCCATCTTCGAGGAATTGACCGACCTGTACGTCCGCGCGGGACGGCTGAGCGATGCGGTGACGCAGGCCGAGGACATCCTGAAGCAGAATCCCGACAACCTGCAGGCGCGCCGCATGCTGGGCCGGATCTACGCGCGCTCCATCCCCGATTCGGCGCGCGGCAGTATCAACGAGGCGAACCTGAGGAACGCAATCGCGCAGTTCGAGAAAGTCATCGAGAAGGACCCGAAGGATGTCGAGAGCCTGGTGATGTTGGGCCGGCTCTACAAGGTTTCGAACAAATCGCCCGAGGCGGAGAAGGCGTACGAACAGGCGCTCAAGGTGGATCCGGACAACGAAGAGGCGCTCACCGGGCTGGCCATGGTGTATGCCGACCTGGGCGACACCAAGCGCGCCATCGAGAAGCTGAAAGCGGCTACGGACAAAGCACCCAACGAGCGCACGCTGGCCGCGCTGGCATCCGCGTACGAGCAGATGCAGGATTTCAAGAGCGCCGCCGAAGTGCTGAAGCGCGCCATGGAAGCGGCGCCGGACAATGGGCGGCTGGTACGCGGCCTGGCGAACGACCTGTTTCTTTCCGAGCAGTTCGATGAGGCGTTGAAAGTATACGAGCAGATCGCGAAGGAAGAGCCGCGCGACCCCGGGACGCGCCTGCGCATCGCCGAGATTTATCGGGGCAAACGGGATTTCGCAAAAGCGCAGGAAGCACTGAACCGCGCCAAGACCCTTTCCAGCGACAGCATGGACGTGCGCTACGAAGAGGTGAACCTGCTGCAGGCGCAGGGAAAGACCCCAGAGGCGATCGCGGCGCTGAAGAAGCTGGTGGACGAAACCACCAAGAAGAGCTACACGCCGCCCGAATCGGCGAATCGCGCGATGCTGCTCGACCGGCTCGGCAGTTTGTATCTGGGCAACGAACAGTATCCGCTGGCCGTGGAAGCGTACCGTCAGATCGCGCCCCTGACCAAGGACGGTATCGCGGTGACGGTGCAGATCGTCGAAACCTATCGCGCGGCGAAGGATTTCGAGAGCGCCCAGCGTGAAGTGGAAACGGCGTTGAAGAAGAGCCAGGATGTCCGGCTGAAGATCGAACATGCCAGCGTGCTGGCCGACCGCGGAAAGATCGACGAAGCGGCCACCGAGATCAGGTCGCTGATGAATGGTGAGAACGATCTGAAGGTACTCTTCTCGCTGGCGCAGATCCTGGAGAAGGGCAAGCGCTGGAACGAAATGGCGGCAGCGCTCGACCAGGCCGAGAAGCTGGCCAAGAGCCACGAGGAGCAGGAGAGCGTTTACTTCATGCGCGGCGCCATGTACGAGCGCCAGAAGAAATTCGAGCCCGCCGAAGCCGAGTTCCGTAAGGTGCTGGCATTGAATCCGGAGAGCGCCAGCGCGCTCAACTACCTGGGCTATATGCTGGCCGATCACGACATCAAGCTGGACGAAGCCAACACGATGGTGAAGAAGGCGCTCGAACTGGACCCGGATAACGGCGCCTATCTGGATAGCCTGGCCTGGGTGTATTACCGGCAGGGCAAGTTCTCCGAAGCCCAGGGCCTGCTGGAGCACGCGCTCGAGAAAATCAAGACGGACCCGACGGTGCACGACCACCTGGGCGATGTCTATATCAAGCTCGGCAAAACAAAGGAAGCCATCACGCAGTGGCAGGCATCGCTCAATGGTTTTGAGAGCGGTTCGCAAGCCGAGGTCGACCCCGACGAGATGGCCAGCGTCAGCAGGAAGCTGGAGAACGCCCGCGTGAAGCTGGCCAAGGAAAGCCACAAGTAAGCGGCAGTAGTTCAACCCGTTCGTAGCGCCGGCGCATCGCGAAGAAGACTCACACATTTGCCGGATTCGGGGAATCTTGCGAGAAACAGGCCGGTTGGCCCGATATTGGCAAGTAACGTTAAATCCCCGTCTAACTTACTGATTATACGTTACTTACTAGCCAGGAAGCGGCTCAAAACCTATGGTTTTGCGCACTTTTATGTGATACTCGATGAGAGCGTAAGGTTTACAAAGCCATCAAATGTCCCAGTTGGACGACGCAGTAACCAGGTATAACAAGCTGCTGGAGAGCGGTCCTTATAAGGATCTCGCATGGGCCGAAGCTCTGCACCAGCGCATGGAAAGCGGCAAGCTTTCGGCGGGTGGAAGGCTGGTGTGCCCCTTCCTGCGGCCGAATTTCATTTCCCGGCGCCAGTATGAAACGCTGGTGAAGACGGGCGAATCGCTGATCGCCGCAATCGACCGCATGGAGCAGATGGTGCTGGCCAATCCGGCCCTGCTGGCGCGGCTCGAATTGCTGCCGGCAGAGAAGATGCTGGCCGCGATCGACCCCGGTTATCAGGCGCTCGAAGTCGCCGCGCGGCTGGATTCGCACCTGTGCAACGGCAGCCTGCATTTCGTGCAGTACAACGCCGACTCCCCCACCGGCGCTGGCTATGCGGACGCGCTGGCGGAGTTGTTCTACGATGCGCCGCCGGTGAAGGAGTTTCGCAAGAAGTATACGCTGTCGCGCATCGGCAGCCGCAAGCATCTGCTGCAGGCACTGCTAAAATCGTACAAGCAGTTCGGCGGCACCAAGAAGCCGAACATCGCCATTGTAGAGTTCCGTGCGGCATACCATTCGGGCCAGAGCGAGTACGAGCTGTTCCGCGATTTCTTCCGCGACGAAGGCTATCGCGTGGAGATCGTTTCGCCCGAACAGCTCGAGTATCGCAACCGTGTGCTGCGCAAGGGTGCGTTCGAGATCGACCTGGTCTACCGGCGTCTGGGCGTGCAGGAATTCCTGATCCGCTTCGACCTGGGGCATCCGCTGGTACAGGCTTACCGCGACCGCGCGGTGTGCGTGGTGAACAGCTTCCGCTCAGAGCTGGCGCACAAGAAAGCCATGTTCGCCCTGCTGACGGACGAGGCGCTGACAGCGAAGTTCCCGGCAGTGGAGCGCAAGGCGATCCGCGAGCACGTGCCGTGGACGCGGCTGGTGGCGGCGGTGAAGACGACCTGCGGCTCCAAGACCGTCGACCTGCCCGACTACATCGTGAAGCATCGCGAGAAGCTGGCGCTGAAGCCGAACGACGACTACAGTGACCAGCACACCTACTTCGGCTGGGAAATGGACGATGGCGAATGGGAGCGCGCGATCAAGCAGGCCATGCGCACACCCTATGTAGTGCAGGAGCGCGTGGAGCCGGTGCGCTCGATCTTCCCGCTGCTGAGTTTCGGCCACATCGAGTTCCGCGAGATGCAGGTGGACGTGCACCCGCACGCCTACCTGGGCAAAGTGCAAGGCTGTTCGAGCTGGCTCTCGACCGGCAAGACAGGCTTCTCCTCGGCGGCCGGAATCGTGCCGACGTTCATTTTGGATATGAAGGGCTGAGGGGCTTCGCCAGCCGCACCAATCCTCGTCCGCTATCCACATAGACCGCTGAAAACCACGCCGCGGGCAACAGTCCGTCCTCCTGATTGGACAGAGGGGCCGTCTCCACCAGAACTGCCGGCGCCCGGACCACTGACAGCGCTCCCACCTGCACCCGTCCCAGCAGACCCTGTTGGGCGGGACGTTCACCGGAATTGGTGATCGCGCGGGCGCCGGCGCGGACCTCCGACAGATGCGGGCAACGCGTGCCGCATTGGACGATCAGGCTCGCGGCTCCGCTATCCAGCACCAGTCGCCATCGCCGGACGCCGCGCTCGATCTCGACTGGCAGCACCATCCTGCCGTAAGAGCTTTCTGCGTGGACGGCAGCTCCCAGGCGCGATGACTGGCGCGTCGCCGCCTCTCCAAACCAGATTCGCCGCCGCCGGTAGTCGATCAGGTAGGGACGCCGGGAAAGAAAGCTCTGGCCGAGCAGTCCATCCACCTTTGGGTCCAGCCGGCGAGTGGCGTCGATGGTTTGAGACAGCACCTCGATGCCATCCGCTTCGACGGGACCCACTCGCACGCGCGTGGCACGAGCCGCCGGCACCAGATGTTCGCCGCTGATGGTTGCGAGACGCACGCGCGTATCGAAGACCAGGCCGGCGGCGTGCGCGGCTTCGGGGGAGAGGGCGCACGAGCTAGTCCCGGTATCGATCAGCATACGGAACGGCCCGCGACCGTTCATCCACACCTCAACCACTGGAAAGCCGTTAACAAGTGAAACTCGCTCGCCGGAATCGACTGCCGGGTTTCCGGCCAGCGCGGCAGTTTCGAGGCACAGCACCAACAGCGTCGAGCGTGTCCAATGACTCATGCCGGCAGGCTAACGAAACCGGTGCTGGCGAGTCGTGAGGAGAGTATGATGTTTGCGCGCAGGGGAATGAGGTTTTCATGATGGCGCCCGAAACCGCCGTCATTTACAGCTTTGGAGACTTGACGGCCGATCCCAAGCTGCTGGAAATGCGGCGCAACGGCGCTCCCCTGGATCTCGAGCCCAAAGCTCTCCGGGTCTTCTTCCATCTGCTGGAAAACCGCGGCCGTGTGGTTACCAAAGAGGAGCTGATGGCGGAAGCGTGGTCCGGAACCTTCGTCACGGACAACGCCCTGACGCGGGTGATCGCGCAGATCCGCAAGCAACTGGGCGATAGCGCACGGGCGCCGCGGTACATCGAGACGGTGGCTACTACGGGGTACCGGTTCATCGCCGAAGTGCAGGTGAGCGGCAAGCCGCCGGCCGCTGCGATCGCGGACAATCGGCGGTGGCGTGCGGCCGTAGCCATTGCCTGTCTCGCGGCGGCTTCCACGGCTGTGTGGTGGTGGGTGACCCGGCCGCGAGCGCTGGAGCCCGTGCGAATCCTCGGTCTGAGACAGTTGACCAGCGCGGCGGCAGCCGATCTCTGGCCATCCTTTTCGCCCGACGGCAGTCAACTCGCGTTCAGCTCCAACCGAACCGGGCATTTCGAGATCTACATCCGTTCGCGCGCGGCGGGCGGCAGCGAGCGCCAGATTACGTTCGACGGCCAGGAGAACCTGCAGCCCGTTTGGAGTCCGGACGGACAGTATCTGGCGTACACATCGCGGCTGCGCGGCGGGATCGCGGTGATTCCCGTCTCGGGAGGACCGGCGCGGTACTTGACCGATTCGGGCGACAGCCCGCAGTGGTCTCCCGACGGCCGCACCATCGCATACCGGTGGGCGGTGATGAATGCGGTGCTCGAGAACTATGGGCAGGACGACAGCAACCTGATGCTGGTGGACCTCGACGGTTCGGCGCCGCGTCCGTTGACGCGCCGGGGGACGCCGCACGGCGGGCACAACGATCCGCAGTGGCTGGCCGACGGGCGCCACGTTCTGTTCGTGAGCAACAAAGGAATGCTGGCGCGGCGCGAGGCGCCGAAGATTCCGGATCAGCCGTGGCTGGTGGATGTCGTGACCGGCGAATTGCACGGCATCTCATTGCCCATGGCCTCGGTGAGGTTCCCGGTTTTCTCGAAGGATAGCTATCTGTATTTCGTGGGCCAGGGGATCGAGCACGCTTCCGGGGTGTGGCGCGTGCGCGTGGACCGGAACTGGAAGGCCGGCGCGCCGGAACTGCTGATGGCCGCGGCCGGCGCGTCGCCGGTGAATCTGGCGCTGACGGCGGACGGCGCGCATCTCGCGCTCAGCCAGAATCTGGGGGAGAGCGCGATCTGGTCGGCGCCGCTCGCGGGCTCGGGTGTTGCGGCGGGCGAGCCGAGGCCCTTGCTGCGAGACCATAGCCTCCGCAATACTTCGCCCGTATTTTCCGCGGACGGCTCGAAGATCTCATACGAATCCGTCCGGCAGGGCGGGGAATGGATCGTCTTCACGGCCAATGCGGACGGGTCTTCCGCTGCTCCGCTGACTCCGGCAGGCCAGAACAGCGGGATGGCAAGTTGGTTTGGGAATGAGATGAAGTGTCTCTATGGGGTCCGGCAGAAGGGTCAATCGACTTACTGGCTGGCGCCGCCTTCCGGGCCGCCTGTGCGGCTCGATCTCAAGCTGGGCGTGCGGCAGGTGGACCGCCTGCGCGTCTCGCGCGACGGTACGAAAGTGGTGGCGCACGAGTTGTCGGCCGGCGGTTACCGCGTAATGACAGAAGAGATTGCGACCGGCGTGGTGCGCGAGTTGACGCCCGAGGGCCGCAGCATCGGGTACCCGTGCTGGTCTCCCGATGGAAAGTGGATCGCCGCCGAAGAGCAGCAGCATGGCCGGTCGAGTGTGGTGGTGTTCCCCGCGGCGGGCGGCGAGATCCGAACCGTGGTGAACGACGCCGTGCACTCGTGGCCGCACGACTGGGCGCCCGACAGCGACCGCATCGTGTTCGCGGGCCAGCGCGGTGGTGTGTGGAACATCTACTGGGTTTCGAGAAGCACGGGGCGTGTCGAGCAGGTGACGCGGTTCACGTCGCAGGCGTCGTTCGACCGCTATCCGTCATGGTCGCCGCGCGGGGATCAGATCGTCTTCGAGCATAATGATCTGACGGCGAATGTGTATGTGGCGGATTTGCGGTGATAGATGAATATCCTGGTGCTTCCGCGGATGGCAAAGTCATCCGGCGTAAAGTGGGCGGGCGGCTATACGGATGCGAGCGAAGTAGTACGAGCCGCCGTCCGGCGTATGCAGGAGTAGGCGGCGCGGCAGGCCCAAAATGCCGCTTCAGCCGCGCAGGACATAGACGTCGCGCTGACGGGCGCTGAGAGCGTTTGGATCCCGCGTTGGCGGGTTCTGACCTGAGACGCAAACGACTGCTGCTCCAATTTCGCTGCGATTCGCGCTACCGTAGATTCTCGGTCTGAAGAACAGGTTACTGCACGAGAGCTTTCAATGCGCATAATATCTGGCACCCTTCTCACGTTGGCGCTATCTTGGGTAGCATCCGGCCAAACCTACACCATATCGACATTTGCCGGCGGCGCGCTTCCGGTCAATATTCCGGGACCGTCCGCCAGCCTCAGCGAGGTATCCAGGTCTATCGCCGTCGATCGGGCGGGCAACGTGTTCTTTGCCGAGCAAAACACCGTGCTCCGATTGGACGCTGCAACAGCAATTTTGACTGTGGCGGCGGGCAACGGAACGACGGGGTTCAGCGGCGACAATGGCCCCGCCACGAAAGCGACTTTGTACGGTCCCTCAAGCCTCGCCGTGGATTCTCAAGGCAACCTGTACATCGCCGACTCTGTTAATTTTCGCATCCGCAAGGTCTCGAACGGAGTGATTTCGACAGTAGCTGGAAACGGTACGATTGGTTTCAGCGGCGACAACGGCCCGGCGACCAGTGCCGGGTTGGATTATCCTGTCTACATTGCGGTGGACGGTTCGGGCAATCTTTATATCGCCAACACTTGGGACAGCCGTATCCGCAAGGTCTCGAACGGGGTGATCACAACGGTCGCAGGAGGCGGCTCATCCCTCAGCGACAATGTGCCCGCCGTCAACGCCTCGCTGCCAAATACGCAAGGCATCGCCGTTGACACGGCCGGCAACATCTACATCGCGGATGCGTCCAAGGCTTTTGATGGCCGCATCCGAAAGGTTGCGAACGGAATGATCGCAACAATCGCGGGGGTGGTTCGGACGTCGGCGACAACGGTCCAGCCACGAGTGCGCTGTTGTCGTTTCCCGCCGCAGTCGCCATAGATCTGGCCGGCAATCTCTATATCCCGGATTCGTGCGAACAGGAAGGATACAGGGGTAAAAACGACTTAAGATGCCGAGCGAACACGCAGAACCCGTGACTGAGTACAAGCTGAAAATTGTCTGCCATGGAATGGATAATGACTATGGAAGACGGTTTTACCAGGAGTTTAAGCGCCGACGCGACGTTTCAGAGGTTCGGTTTCAACCGGGCGATACAGTCTACGGTCTGACGGGGAGTGATGGATATATTCCACCAGAGTTTTTGCTAGTTATGGTGCCGGTTGCTCGGTACACGATTAAAAAGTGTGCTGATCTGCTCATGGATCAATTGAAAGATAGAATCTTTCAATAAGGGCAAAACGGCCAGCGTCACTTTCCGTATTTACGGTCCAAACGATGAACAGATACGTGAATTCACCTCAAGTCCTAATTGCACTACTGTCCGGCTACAAGTCGAACAGAATCAATTGGTTGTCTGAATCGGGTAGATCGTCTTGGGAGTCTGACGATTGAAGTGCCTGTAAAATGGGCATTTTCTCAAAGGGCGTAATGCTGAGAATCTGTAGAATCTGGTAAAGGCTTGAGTTCAGCCGCAGTCTCTTCCGGACGATCGCCACCAGCACGTAAACACTGCGACATAAGTAATTGCGCATGTTGTGGCGATGTGTTCTCATCGAAACATGAGACCTCTCACCATTGCAGACTCGGCTACGATCATCCTCGGATTGCAGGATGAGATTCGCCGGTCGGAAGAATCCCGCTACGACCACCGCCTGCACGGCGTGCTGCTGGTGGCGCAAGGAATGACCTGCCCGGAGGTGGCAAGAATGCTCGGCGATGCACCTCGCAGCGTGGAGTACTGGGTTCGCGGATTTGAAGAAAGAGGTTTAGCAGCATTGCAAGAGGGTGAGCGCGCAGGGAGACCCAGACGGCTGAGCGAGGAGCAGTTGCAGGCCATCAATGTCGCTTTGCGCCGCGTGCCTCGGGAGGTCGGCTTGGGCGGAAATCTGTGGGACGGCAAGACATTGGCGGCCTGGATCGAGCGGGAGTATGGCATCCGCCTGTGCACTCGGCAATGCCAACGCCTCTTCCGACAATTGGGTTTTCGGTTGCGTAAACCGCGGCCCAGCATCGCCCAAGCAGACCCCGTACGGCAGAAGGCGCATAAAAAAAACTCCAAGCGCTGATGGCGGACGGGGCGGTGGATCTCTGGGCGACCGACGAAGTGCATTTCCAGCAGCATGGTTCCCGGTGTCAGATGTGGATTCCGCCAGAGACCAAAGATCCGGTATTGTTGCACGCTCCGACGCGGCATAGCATCGGATACTTTGGCGCGGTGCGGTTGCGGGACGGGCGGTTTCAGTATTGCCGGGAGACCGATAAGTTCAACGGCGCAACCTTCTTCGCGTTTCTGAAAAGCCTTCGACGCACGAGCATTCGAACCGGGCGCCGCGTGGTTGTGATCACTGATAACGCCAAGTATCATCACGCCCTCCTCCATAAGCAATGGAGAGAAGACCACGCCTCCGAATTCACGCTGGACTACCTGCCGCCCTACAGTCCCGAACTGAATCCGATCGAGCGAGTTTGGAAGTTGACCCGGCGCCGTTGCTTGCACAATCGATACTTTCCGCGCCTGGATGAAGTGATCGCCGCAGTAGAAGCCGAGTTCGACCAATGGGCCGGTCGCAATGAAACACTACGCCGATTATGCGCAATTACTTAAGTCGCTGTGTTTA
>JBGPHT010000218.1:0-10685 GCA_041484525.1 Bryobacteraceae bacterium
GCCCACGACCTCGCTGCTGACGACCCAGAGATCTTCCTGTCGCTCCCGTTTCTTGCGGGTTCCCATGGCCATGCAGTATAGACGCCCAGAACATTCGCTAGGTCACATGTTTTCGCGACTATTACCACAGGCTGCTAGCCGTGCATGCCCTAGCTGCGGCAAAAGAGGTTGTTGATGGTTGCGGAGGGCCATCCCAATTTCTCATCATGCAGCCGGGCAAGGTTTCACCGCCGCTCTCTTTCGATGTTGACAGCTTAGAGAAGCACGTGCTGATCTACGACGGCAGAGCGGAGGCGCTGCTACTCACCGCTGCGGACCTCGCAGTGCCAAAGGAGCGGTTCGAGAGGCACCTCCAGGCATTCGTTGACAGGGCACAGGAAATGCGACACACAATAGCGGACGACGGAGCCCCTTACAGAGAGATATTAGATTCTCTTACGCAACTGAGTGGACGGGCTGCGCGTAAGCGAGTGCCACGATCTCTTGGAAAGACCAAACGTGGCCGCTGATCCCCGCTGCCATCGCAGGCGTGACGCGTAGCGTCTGATGAATCCGCGCGAAGTTGTAATACATATAGTGGAGCGCAACGGCCGCTTCGTGGTTCTCGATCTTCTTTGAGAATCCATTGGTCAACCGTGTGAAGCGGCGCATTCCCATTCGCATGGTGAGGTTCTGGCGTTCCACGTAGCTGGTGCTGATGTGCATCGGATCAGGATCGCCAATGCGGATGATCTTCTCGCAGCCATTGCAGATTGCCGGGCTGTAGCGCTTCTGGGCTTCTGGCTCGTTGCCGTAGTACTTCACGAGTTGAGAGTAATCGACCTCATCGGCGAAGGCGTCAATGACGGCGTTTAGGTATACCTTGTGGCCGTCTGTCGTGAGTTGAACCCGATGGGCCAGTCGGCGCTCCAGATCCGCGATGAACTCGGTCGCGCTGCCGGCGTCGCGCTTCCCGACGAGCCAGCAGGGAACGAGCTTGGTGTCGGCGTCGATGGCAACCCAGACCCAGGCGTCGCCAACGATCCGTTCTGCTGCTTTCTTGAGCGTGACGTTCTTTTCTTTGCACCCGATGTAGCTCCAGATTTCGTCGCATTGAATCCGGCTGCATTTCAGGTTGCGGAGTACTCGGTCCTGGAAGCGGTAGCAGGCCGTGCCCACTTCAACCAGAAGGCGCGTCACCGTGCGCTTCTCGCGGCCCAACATACGGCAGACAGAGCGGATTGAGTTGCCTTCAACAAGAGCGGCGATGATCTGGGCGCGTTCGTCGATACTGAGCCGGTTCATGTATTGATTATGCGCGAGCGGTCGCGTATAATCAAGAGAATAATGGACTGCTACACTAAAAAAGCGAAAGGGCCGATTGCGAATCGGCCCCAAATGTTGGTGCGGGGCTGCGTTCCGCCGCAATTCGAGGATATCACGGGAAACGCATGCGCATGCCCCACTGTTGAACACGTCGCCGAAGGGCGGGTTGGGGTATTTGTGCATCTTGTCTACGTGGACGATTCCGCAGATAAGTTCCAGGTGATCGGCGCGGTCATCATTCCTGACAAGCACTTCATGCAAGTTGAGGAGTACTTGGCCGTTACGATAGACAAGTTCGTGCCCGAAGACTCGCGCGACACTTTTGAGTTCCATGCGTCCGCCATGTTCAACGGCAACTCGCCATTTGAAAACCTTGGGCACGACGAGGCGGTGGAGATTTTCCGGCGATGCATGACAATCGTCGCCGGAGCGCCGCTGGCTGTCGTCTACGGTGCGGTTAACCTGGAGGCGCTAAGAGACAGCCACTATGCGAGCGCCGAGCCCAAAGATATCGCGTTTCGCCATTGCATCGAAGGCGTCGAGGGCTGGTTCAAGGAACAGGCCAACGGCGAAATAGGGATTGTCATCTGCGACCAGGGCGACAGGGCAGTCACCACAAAACTGCAAAAGGCTTTCAGAAGGTACCGCACCCGATTGAAGTCCGCGTCGCACACCCGAGGAAAACTGGTACATCTCCACGACGACATGTACTTCGGCGATTCCGCCTTCTCGGTCGGCCTCCAACTGGCCGATATCTGTAGCTATATCGTTCTACGGCATCTACAGGGAAAGCAGGATACAGAGTTTCTGTACGAGGCGATCAAGGATCAAATATCGTTTGGAAAGATCGAGCCGGCATGATCGCGTTCCCCCAGCGGTTACCACCACTCGAACGACAGCCCCAGCAGCCAGATCAGCACCCCCATCACAATCGCCGCTATCACAAAAACCAGGGGCAACCACCGCCGAAGACTATGCTTACGCCTTCGCCTGCGCGGCAAAGTTGACGGTCCCCAACTCTCGTCGAACGCGTAATACGGGTCCACATCATCTGGCTTTCGCGGCTTGCCTTCGGCAGGTTTCACTTTTTCGCCTGCTTCCCCCACCGCGCCCGGGCAGCTCGCTGCGCTGATTTCTTCCGCTGCGCCGGTGTGAGCCTGGCGTTCAGCGTCGCCGCGCCCTTGAGCCCGCCCCGGCGCCCCATGGCCCGCATGACTTGGGAGATCGCGGCCTTGTCGGTGAGATCCACCGGCCCCGGTTCTTCGGTACTCTGCCGCACGATGGCGGCGGCAAACTGATTGATGTCCTGGGATTCCCTACGCGTGCGCTTGGGCATATGCCCTCAGTATCGCAGGTTGGGCGGATGCGTCAAGCCTGTGGAAATTCAAAAGACCCCACTACCGAAAGTCCGGAATTGCTTTGCTGGGAGACACTGGCCACTTTGTATCCCTCGGTAAGAAGCGCGTGACCGAACTGGTGGATGACGGCGCCGTGCACGTCACGGTCGCGTTCGCTGCCGGCGAGTCTTCGCGCACCCTCAGTGGGTATTCACCCGGTCCGCTATCCGCATCGGCACTGACTGGAAACGCGGGCCCGGTCAGGCACAATCCGGCAACGGGACAGTTCATGGTGGATGTAACGCCCGGTCCCGATGGCACCGCGTCGCTACGTATTGCCCGTACAAGCGGGCTGCGGAAAAAGCCGGTGCGGCCCTTACCGCCATCCCGGCCCGGAAGTCCTTCCGCAGCCCATACGTCAGCCGCGATTTGAACGCCCTGTACGTTTCGAACCCCGGCGAAGGCATAGTGTCCCTGATCGCTCTCTCAACCCTCAAAGTGACGAAGACTTGGGAGCTCGGCGGCGGCAGCCCAGCCATGGGCGGACTCCTGGTCGATGCAAAGTTCTCTGGCTCGTCGGCCGCTACAACTCCGCGGTCTATGCGACTTTTCTACCGACGACGGCAAATTGCTGGGCGGGCGTTCCTCATATTCCGCTAGGAACGGACGCCGGCTCGCAACATCCGTGGCGGTCAGAGTTCTTTCGCCATCACCAGCACTTGGAGGATGTCGGGGTAGATTCCTTAGCAGTAGATTCCTTAGCCCTTGCGGAAGCTGATTGAATCTGATGGCATGTGGGAATCGTCCTAATCGGCCTGGCCTCGCGAAGTCACCCGGGTTCTGGCACTCCGGGACACTGCGTCACGCGGGCGCTATCGCACACCTTCCGGATTCGATGCACAGAAACGAGTAGTCGGATTGTGCATCGCGGCTCGTAGACTGCCGCCGCAAGAACTAGGGCTTCCCGGGCCGCCGAGCAATCGGCTAGTTTCCGTCCATTGACAGGTTCCAGCCGCTCATGATGTCACGGGTTGCAGCAGGCGAAGCCGTGAGCAGTGGTTCGACGCCTGCCAGCAGGGCGATCAAAGTCACTCGCGCGGGGTCGCTGCCCGTCGTGGTGGAGACCATGATCGCGTCACCCGCTTTGATCTCCGAAAGAGACATCGCCGGTAGGCGATCTAGCAGTTGCCCAACGTCGCCGCCGCGATCGGCAGCCGCACTATTTTGGCTACGACCCGGCGCGTAACGCTTCGCTAGCATTGCGGCCGTTTGGGAATCCAACTTCTTCATTATCGAATCGGGACTGACCTTCAGAATAATCTGCTTCTTTGACGCGAGGTCCTTGACCTGTATTTCACCCGTTTCGGCACGAATCGACACCACCGTTGCCCCCAACTGACGGAAGGTTCCAGCATAAATAACTTCGGCAGTCGTGCTTGTGCCGTCCTCATTCCTGCTGCCCAATATATGGACCTGGTCGCCGGGCTTCACATCGGCCAGGGAGCTTGGTTTCGCATCGACGGGCTTGGCGGAGTCGAGCGAATAACGGTGATATTGGGTCTGGTTCGAAGCTTTCACCGTCACAGTGCGCGAACCTGCCGTCAGCGCGATCGTCTGGGTGGCGACATCGACTGCTGACACCGTACCGGCGGTACCCCGCTTGCGCCAGTCATCCAGCTCTTTGCGGGCCGTCTCGGCCAACTCAGTCTTGGTACGGACAACCAGTGAGGTGGCCTGCACAGTGTTTTGGCCGGCTGTTCCCCGGTAGCCGGCCACAACACGGTCTCCTTCAACGATTTCGGACAGGGCCATCCCGGGCGCTTGCGCCAGATCTGTCACTCCCGGAGCGACGTGAAGGATCACAGTATTGGGAGCTGCGTTCACGGTGACGACATCACCATTGTCGGTTCTCAAGGAAATCTGGTTCGCTGAGGCATTTACGGCACTAACCGTCCCCACGACTTGGATCCTTGCTGCACCCGCGCTCCCGGCCGGCTGCGTCTGCGCAGAAGCGAAGCTGAGAAGAGCCAGCGCAAAAAGGATGATTGAACCTCGAACACTCATGCGATTCACGATCTCCATGTGATCCCTGCCCCATTCATGGTACTCGACGAGTCTGAAGATTTCATGGAAAGGCGTGGCAAATAAGCAATTGCCGCCGCCAGGCACTTCTATCGCGGAGATGCGCTCGGCGTTTCGGGTAAGTCGCTGCTTAGAAACCGAGTTTGATCTGCAATTCGATGCGGCGATTGCCGCTGGCACTGTTGCCGCCACCACCGCCGACGAGCGCCACCGATTGTCCGAATAGCGAGGAACTCAGGTTGCCGACCGGCGAGGCCAGGTTCGGGTGATTCAGCAGATTGCGGGCCTGCCCGGAGATGGTGAGTTCCATCGGATCCCGCTTGCCCTTGCCACCCTCGCCCAGTTTGAAGATCTTCGCGACGCGAAGGTTCACTGAGACTTGGCCTGGACCACTGCCGTAGTTCCGCGGAATGACCGTCTGACCCGTGACCGGGGCCAGATCGAAAACGCCGAAGGCGGTACGTATGATGCTGAGCCGGCTTAGATCCGTGGCGAAGGCCGGGCGATCGGTGAACAAGGTGTCCTGATTGAGATCGCGTCCCACCGTGATATTAAACGGACGGCCCGAAGTGGCCACAAGGAACGGACTGAGGCGGATGCCCCAGGGCAAGGAGACGACCCCGTTGAGCTGAACCCGGTGACGAATGTCAAAGCCGGCGCGGCTATACTCCGGCCGCAGGTTGTATGGGTCGGCCGCAAACGTGCCGGCGCCATCGGTATCGCTGTTCGCTTTGTTGAACGTGTAGGATCCGGTGAAGCTGAGCTTGGGGCTGACTCGGGCATTGAGGCTGGTGATCAACTGGTTCTGCCGAAAGATGCCGCCGGCTTCGTATAGGTAGATGGCGGTACCGGCCGGCTGCGAGGGCGCAAGGGGCGCCGTGATATTGCGCGACCGCAGGTTGTGCCAGCCTCGCGTATGCAGGTAGTTGACCGAGATCACCATATTCTTCGGGAGTTGCCGCTCCACGCCGGCGCCCACCTGCACCATTTCAGGAGCGCGCATGCGGGAGTCCAGTTCGCGGATCGCCTGCGGCGTGCGGCTGCCGAGCAGTTGTGCGAGCGAGGGGATTGCCGGGTAAAAGTCCGGAGAGTCGGTCACGAACTGCTGCTGGTGGATGCCATCGCGACGCAGCGCGTCGAGGGAGAGGCTCTCACTGACACGGTCGTAGAAGAAGCCGGCTCCGGCGCGGAACACGGTCTTGGCGGCCTTGCCCTTGGGACCGAGGCCCCACGCGATGCCCAGCCGCGGGGCGAAGTCACGATGATCGCTCAGATGGGTCTGCGATTCATACCGCAGGCCGAGACTGAGGGTGAGATTCGGGCGCGCGCGCCAATCGTCGAGGAAGAAGAACCCGGCATCGAATTGATTGAGACTAGCGAGCGGATCGCCGGCGGCGATAGAGAATTGGCTGGCGCCACCGCCGGTAGCGCGAATTTGCTGCGGAGTGAGTTCTGCCTGACGGCCCAACAGCGTCAGGCGATAGCTGTCCAGTGAGGAGAAAATGAAGGTGCCGGTGTAGTTCTGCGTATCCTGGTCTCTAAGGTAGATGCCACGCAGCCGCCCGCCCCAACGCAGCAGGTGTACGCCGTGCGTGACGGTCGTCGTGTTCTGCACTTCGATTCGGTCCTGATTGGTGAAGGATAGGGTGAGTGGCGGTCCGCCGCCGGTGAAGGCGTCGAGCACGACGGTGGTGGGCAAGCTGGCGTTGCCGTTCTGCCGGCTATGCTGGCGCGAGTAGCGTGCACGGGTTTCGTTGACGGTGTGCGCGCCGTACACTCCCGTCTCAACGAACTGAGCAGTGTCCTCTGTGTCGCGATTATTGTAAATGCGGCTCGGAAGGGAGAAGCCGCCGGCGCCCTGGTTATCGGTGGAATCGCGTGCGAAGGTGTAGCGGAGCGTGAGGGTGTGATTCTTGGACAACTGGCGATCCAGTTTAAGGTTTTCTTCGGTGCTTCGTCGCGGGGTCAAGATGCCCTCTGCGACCGAAATCACCTGGAGACTGTCATCCAGCGTGCGGGCGTTGACAAAGGCATTCTCGGTGACGTGACGGATCTCGAAGTCCGCGAAGAACGAGGTCTTCTTGCCGAGCGGTCCGCCGAATTCGCCCTCCCACTGTCGGCGTTCATAAGGCGGCTTCACCGGAGTAAAGGGATTGCGTGAGTTGAAAATATCGTTGCCATAGTGGAACTGCACTTCGCCGTGGTAGTCTTCGCTGCCCGGCTTGGTGAAGATCTCGACGCGGCCCATGCCGATGCGGTCGTATTGCGCGGAGAACGGGTTCTGGTTGATGCGCACTTCGCGAATCGAGGACTTAGGCGGCAGGCGGCCGCCGGTGAAACCGTCGATGTAGATCTGCCCGCCATTCGGTCCAGCGGCTGGGCCCGCCAGCGCGGCCAGATCGGCGGCTAAATCGTCCCGATCGTCGGAGAGGGCGTCCAGTTCCTTGCCGCGGATAACCAGCGCGCTGGCATTGCTCGAAGGGTCCACTTCCAGTTGAAGGGTGTCCTGCACGGTGACCTTTTCGGTCGTTGACGCCAGCGCGAGGGGGAAATCGAGCACCTGGGCGGGCCCGGCCGCAATCTCGTACCCCGCCCGTTCCGCGGGTGCGAACCCTTTGGCCGAGACCCGTATTGTGTACATGCCAGGATCGATATTTCGCAACTCGTACTGGCCCCGCACGTCGCTCTTCACGCCGCGGGACGGGCCCCGTTCATTAGTCAGGCTCACGCTCGCATCGGGAATGCTTCTGCCCGATGGGTCGCTCACGTGACCAAGAACCGCGCCGGAATCCGCCTGGGACCATGCGGGGGCAAGACCGGCGGCCAGAATAAGAACACCCGCCTGCACACACTGTACGATTCGCATAGTATTTTCACCTGCTGATGGCAGCGTAAACTCTGGCGGGTCAGTCTTTGGTTTCGGTTCCGTCGGCCTTAACGAGCACGGCGCCCTTCTTTCCGCCTTTGCTGGTGTAAGCGGCTTCGTACAACGTCACGCCGTCGGCCTTACTGACGGTTTCGACCATCCCGAGTTTGCCGCCGGCGACCTTCTTCTCGATTGCCGCCTTGGCAGCGGCGGGGATGCTGGCGATGTCCACCTCTTCCTCCACGACGACCAGTTTGCCCTTGGCATCCACGTTGAAATCGCGATGTTTGCCGTTGAGCATGCTCTCCACTTCGTACTGGGTCACACCCCTTTCGACTTCTTTCGAGATGTTCTTGATCTCGCCGCCCTTCAGGTTGTCCTGTACCGTCTTCTGCACGGCGGCGGGAAGATCTTTCACTTGGAGGCTCTTGGCGGCGGCACCGGCTATTCCGGAAATCGCTACGACTGTCAAAAACGCGAGAAACGTCTGTTTCATCTGAATCTCCTATAGAACAACCCTAACTGCCGTAACTGAAAATTCTCTGTAAGCGGCCGGGGATTAAGGCTGCAGCGCCAGCCAAAAGCGGGCACCGGAGCCGGGCGTGCTGCTCACCACAATGGTGCTCCCGTGTGCCTGTGCGATAGCTTGCGCGATGGAGAGTCCTAGTCCGAAACCGGACCCACTACCGCGTGCGGGGTCAGCGCGATAGAAGCGCTCGAAGATGTGCGGCAGAGCCGCAGTGGGGATGCCCTCGCCGGTGTCTTCCACGGCCACAATCACACGCCCGGCCTCCGTTGCGGCGGAGACGGTAACGGAGCCGCCGGCAGGTGTGTGTTTGAGCGCGTTGTCCACCAGGATTAACAGAATGCGCCGAACCCCTGAGACATCTGCGTTGGCCAGCGCGGGTTGCTCCGCCGTGACCGCGCGAAGCGTCACGACCCTTTCAATGGCCAGCGCAGCGTTCTGATGGACCACTGAATCGACTAGCTCGTTGAGGTTCGTGGATTGCATCGTCATGCCGAGCCCGTCGGCATCCGCGCGCGCAAGCGTGAGCAGCGACTCGGTAAGCGCTGTCATGTGGTCGGCTTCTTGTTCGATCTGGCGCAGCGACGTGCGGTAGCCCTCCGGTTCCCGCTCGCGCCTGAGCGCCAATTCCGCAGTGGCTCGAATTAATGCGAGCGGCGTGCGCAGTTCGTGGGAAGCATCCGACGTGAATTGCCGGATTCGCTTCACGGCGATATCCAGGCGCTCCAAAACGTCATTCCAGGTCTGTGCCATGCGCTGGAGTTCGTCGCCCGTCTGAGGTATAGCGATGCGCTGCGAGAGATTCTGCACCCCGATCGAGCGGGCGACGGTGGTGATCTCATCGACTGGCCGTAGAGCACGGGAGCTAAGCCAGTACCCACCGAAGCAGGCCACGGTCAAGACCCCAGGGATCATCCATAGCAAGAGACGGCGGAAGTCTCGCATGACACCGAGGATTTCATCAAGGGACACCGCGACTTGCGCGTCGTAGACCAAGCCGGCGGACTGTAGGCGAGTGGTGGCCACACGCAACTGGCGGCCCTCGATCCGCTCTGTATATGGAGCCGTCTGTCCCGCGGCAGGGGGCGGCAGAACCGGCTGCTTCGGCGAGGGCAGTAGGAGAAGGCCCGACGTCTCGCGCAACTGCACCAGGCTGCCGTCTGAAATCTCGCCGACGAACTCGGCGAGTTCTTGCTGGAGTTGGGCGTGATCGCGGATTTTCGCCTCTGCGCCGATTGCGGTTACCAGCCCCTGTATGCGTTGTGTAAGGCGCGCATCCACGCCGGCGATCAGGCGCTCCTGCAGTTCCACCCACATGGCGAGGGCAAAAATGCCGAGGCCAAACAGCAGCGCAATGGCGTACCACGCGGTAAGACGCTGGCGAATGGAGATGCGAATCACTCTTCCTCCCTTCGCAGGCAGTAGCCCACTCCCCGCACGGTGCGCAGCACACGCGACTCGCCCGCCGCCTCGATTTTGCCGCGAAGTAGACGGACAAAGGCGTCGAGGGTGTTGCTTTCGATCTCGGAATCGTTGCCCCAGACGCTTTCGATCAGGGATTCGCGCGTCAACACGCGGTTGGCATTGCGCATCAACAGTTCGAGGATGGCGTATTCGGTACGGGTAAGCTCGATCTTTCGTGCTCCGCGCCGCACTTCGCGCGTTCCGAGGTGAATCGTGAGGCCCGCTGTCTCCAGGACGACGGGTTGGGCGATGGGACCGCGGCGTCCTACGGCGCGTACGCGCGCGAGCAGGACCCCGAAGGAGAAGGGCTTGGTGAGATAGTCGTCGGCGCCGATGTCGAGACCCTCCACGATGTCACTGGCGGCATCGCGTGCGGTCAGCAGAAGTATGGGAGTGCGATTGCGGCCGGCGCGAAGTTGGCGCGCGATCTGTAGGCCGCTCATACCCGGAAGCATGACATCGAGAATCAGCAGGTCAAAGCCGCCGGTCTCGGCAAACGCCAGGCCGTCGGGGCCATCCAGCGCGACCGTTACGGCGTGGCCGTCTTCCACCAGGCCCTGCTGGAGCAGTTCCGCCATCCTCCGATCATCCTCAACTACCAGAATCCGCATAACCTGACTAAAACTCAAGGGTACGCCGCGAACCTGAAAATTCCCGGTAAAGGCGCCGAAAGCACTCGATGACGGACGACGTGCTTTTGCTACTTACCTACCTACCACACGAATCGAGAACGAATCTGCAACATCGCGCGCCGGGGGCCGGACCGCCGAGTCCTAGGTCGCTCCCCGCACGTTTACCTTGCGGAAGATGGCCGGCCGCATCGCCGACCTTGACGACCTTTGGTCTGACATGCCCACACGCGGGCAGTCGTTACGACGTCCGCTAGAGCGGTTGCGGGAGATGTAGACTCCCGACTAGGTCTTTGACCGCTTAGAAAGGTTGTTCTTGTAACCAAACTTGCGATGAGCAGCTTTGCGATCGAATTTCCAGTTGATCTTCGTGCGGGCGCGATTCATCCGCCGATTCCAGGCTCGGCTTTCCCGACGCAGAGTCTTTAGGTCAGGGATTCTTCTGGTACCGAGGCATTGCCGCGCGAACATGCTGA
>JBGPHT010000219.1:0-10570 GCA_041484525.1 Bryobacteraceae bacterium
CTCCCAAGTCGAGCGCCTGCTTGTGCGTGCGTTTGTTCAGATCCCAGACGTGAATCTGGTGGCCGTACTTGCCGCCCATCAGCAACTCCGGATTCAGGCCGTTTTCGAACATATTCGGCGTGCCCCATTCGCTGGTGATCATGGCATCGTGGCCCAGATGCCAGGCGAAATCGTAGGCCAGGTACTGCGCTCCACGGTCCAGTTCCCAGCGTCCGCGCACTTCGAACGTCTCCCCGTCCAGAACGAAGACGCCGCCCGGCCCTTCCCCATCGGGCGAACCCAGGGCATTCATGTAAATGCCTTCCGGCCCGCAGTGAACGGTGTGAGGACGGCTGTACCCTGTCCGATTCATAACCGTCTCCGGTTCGATCGTTTTCACCAGCTTTGGATTTCTCGGATCCGGCTTGGTGTCGAGAATATGAATACGCGACGACCGCAAGCCCGGCACCACCAGATAACGGCGCTCCATATGCGGATGCGGCGAATAGGGGCACAGGCAGGAACTGCACGCATTCCAGCCAAAGTGGTGCAGTTCGTCACCCGCGTTGGGCATATCCACGCGGCCGACCATCTTGCCGTAGGAGTTCGATTCTGGGTCGACATCGACTACCCCCATCGCATCCGGGCGGCCCTTCAGGGTAGGGCTCAACATTGCTACATATGCCAGCTTCTCGGCCGGCGCTTCCATCGCCATCTTGGGCGAGGGATAAAACGTTGGATCAGGTTGCCATCTCATGTGTAAGAACCTCCTCGTTGTTTGCCCGGAAGCTAGTTCGTCCCGGCGCCTCCAAGAACAGTGTGCGGCGGCAGGCCCTTGAAAAGCGTTTAGCGGTTCTTGATTCTTCCTGGAGCTTTTCTTTGTCGTATGCTGGACTCAATGGAGGCCGTGTACGAGTTCGGACCATTCCGGCTCGAGACCGGTGAGAGGCGGCTTTTGCGGGACGGGCGTCCTGTCCGTCTGCGCGGGAAGGTGTTCGATACTCTCTGTGTGCTCGTGTCCCGGCCCGGCCGTTTGGTCGAGAAAGACGACCTGATCGCGGCAGTCTGGCCGGACACCGTTGTCGAGGAGAATAACCTCGCTCACAACATCAATGCGCTGAGGAAAGCCTTAGGCGACGGCACACTGATCGAAACAGTTCCCGGGAAAGGCTACCGCTTTGCTGGAACCGCGTGTCTGGCCGCGGCGGCTCCCGCACCGCGCACGGCGGAGACCCCGTCAGACACACCCCTCCTCATCGAACGCGAACGGCAGATGAAGAGTTTGCACGAGGCGTTTGTCGCGGCGCTCGGGGGAAAACGGCAGTTCGTCTGTATTCCAGGCGAAGCCGGGGTGGGCAAAACGACCCTTTTGAATGCCTTCCTGCAAGCGGTTCGACGCACGTCCGCCGCGCGCATCGGACGCGGCCAATGCCTGGAAAGCCGCGGCGAGATGGAGCCCTACATCGCGGTTCTGGAGGCGCTCGGACGCCTCTGCCGCGAGCCGGATGGCGCCGAAGTGGTCTCGCTTCTTTATCGCAGGGCGCCCACATGGCTCGCGCAGATGCCCTGGCTGGCAAGCGCTCCGGAACTGGCTCAACTGCCGCAACGGAACCTCGGCGTCACGCGGGACCGCATGCTCCGCGAGTTCGCCGAACTCGTCGAGGAGTTGGCGTTCGCGCGACCGTTGATCCTCGCGCTGGATGATTTGCATTGGTCGGATGATTCCACGCTCTCGCTCCTCGAACTCCTGGCCCGCCGTGATGAAACTGCGCAATTGATCTTGATCGGCACGTACCGCCCGGCAGAGGCGACCAGGGCCAGGCAGCCCCTGGAGGCGTTGGCGCAGGGGCTGAAAATCCGCGGCCAATGCCGCGTGGTCAGACCCGGCCTGCTCAGTTCGGACGCGGTTCATTCGATAATCGGCGTCGCTCTTCCCGGCATCGCTCTCGACCCGGCTCTTGTACACACGGTACACCAGCGGACAGGCGGAAATCCTCTGTTCGTCCTCGCCCTGGTCGATCACTGGAAAACGACGTCGGCGGTGGTGCTCCAGGCGGACGGCTGGCGGGCTGTTGCCGATTTCGACGAACTGGGCAAAGGCGTGCCCGAGAGCCTGACCGCCATGATCCATCAGAAGATGGATACGCTCAGCCCGGAGGAGCAGTTACTGCTGGAGGCCGCCAGTGTCGCAGGCCGCGAATTTGTGGCGAGCGTTCTTGCCTCCGGCCTCGGATGGACGGAAGACGATGCCGAGTTGGGGTGCGCCACCCTCGCCCGGCAGGGAACATTTATCCGCGACGCGGGTGTGCTCGAATGGCCGGGTGGAGGCCTCTCCGCGCGATTCCGTTTCATTCACGCCCTCTACCGCGAGGCGGTGTATCAACGTGTCCCGGCGGGCCGGCGCTCACGCCTCCATCGCCTCCTAGGCGAGGAACTCGAAAAGGCGTACGGCGCCCTGGCCGATGCGAATGCGAATCAACTCGCGCGCCACTTCCGCTACGGCGGCGATCGCCCGCGTTCCATCCGGTACTTTCGGCTCGCCGCCGAGCAGGCGTTGCGGCGCAGTGCCCATCGGGAAGCGGTAAGCCTGTTGCAGTGCGGTCTCGAACTGGTAGAGCAGCAGCCCGAAACGCCGGAACGCCACGCGGAGGAGTTCGCATTTCGCTCGATGATGGCTCCCGCAACGCTGGCTGTAAAGGGATTCGCCGCGCCGGAGGCGGTCCTCAATTTTCAGCGCGCGCGCGAACTCGGACTCCGCCTGGTGCGCGTGGAGGAAATGTACCAACTTCTCTTTCATCTCGCCACGATGCACGAACTCCGCGGCGAATACCGGCTAGCCGAGCAGATTCTGGATGAAAGGCTCCGGCTTCCGGGAGTGAAGGATGGCGCGGCCGTCCAGATCGATTCCGACACGCTTCTCGCCTGCTCCTTGTTCCATCAGGGAGAATTCTCACGGGCCATTGAACGCGCGGAAAACGGGGTCAATCTGTATGATCCACAGCAGCACGCAGGCCTGATCGCCACCTATGGCGAGAATCCGGCTGTTGCATGTCATGGCTGGGCAGCGCTCTCGCTCTGGTGTCTGGGATATGCCGACAAGGCGCTCGAACGCGTGCAGCGTTCGCTTGAACTCGCCGGCCATCCGGACCTCATGTTCAGCCAGGCCGGTGCGAAAGTCCGCGCGGCCCATGTGTACCAACTTCGCCGTGACCCGGCGCAGACGCTCCATTGGGCCACAGCCGCAGCCGCGCTTGCCGAGGAGCACGGCTATCTATACGCGAGTTCCTTTGCGCGAGCCCTCAAGGGCTGGGCACTTTCGATGAGCGGCCAGCCTGCCGACGGTCTGGTTCTCATTCAGGAGGGCATCGCCCTCCTGAATCATATCGGCGCCAATATGGACCGGCCGTACCTGCTGGCACTGCTGTCGGAAATTTGCGCCGCGAATGGGCAGGTCCCCGAAGCGCTCGCTCTGGTGGCGGAAGCGCTCGGCCAAGTGCGTGGAAGCCGGACGTACTTCTACGAAGCGGAGCTTTACCGCCTACGCGGCGTCCTGGTTCTTCAGGCCGGCGGCCGCGCAGCGGAGGATGAGGCGGAGGCGAATTTCCGCCAGGCTCTTGGCATTGCGAAACGGCAGAAAGCGAGAGCCCTCGAACTACGCGCCGCAGTGAGTTTGTGCCGGCTCTTGCACACTCGCGGCATGCCTCAGGACGGCCTCCGGGCGCTCGCTCCGGTCTACCGATGGTTCAAAGAGGGCAGCGCAACTGCCGACCTCACCGAGGCCAGAGAACTCGTCGCACGCGAGGTGCATACATCTTAATCGTTCTAGTGAATGGAATCTCGCTGGTCAGATACTTTGTAAGGCAGCCGCCCGCCTCTAGCGGCGCGGCGTCCGATCCTTGCGCGTGTGGCCGCCACACTGCAACAATCTGGCCCATTCGCGGTTGAGGCGTAGCGGTGTAATCTCCGCGATTGGCATAGCGAGAAGATCCTGGTGGAGGGTAGGCCGCCTGCTCGTGGTAGCGCTCCACTGTCTTGGGCAGGAGCATCGACAGCGTGCGCGGGAGCGGAGCGGGGAACGCGCGACGCTCAGATCGGTATACGATCAAGAGCGTGGACCGACGAACGTTTCTCACTCTGGCCGGGGCCGCGCCTGCGCTGACTGCGGCCCCGCGGCGCACCACAGTCACGATCCGTGGCGAACAGTTTCTTCTCAACGGCAAGCCCACGTACGCAGGCAGGTCCTATCGAGGCATGAAGATCGAGGGACTGCTTATGAACGTGCGGGCCGTGCAGGGCATCTTCGACGATCTCAACCCCGAGACCCGCGGGAAGTGGGCCTACCCGGACACCGGCACGTGGGACGCCGGCCGTAACACGCGCGAGTTCGTTGCGGCGCTCCCCGAATGGCGGCGGCACGGCGTGCTGGCGTTCACCATCAACCTCCAGGGTGGAAGCCCCGAGGGTTACTCCAAGGATCAACCCTGGGAGAACTCGGCGATCGATCCGGACGGTAAGCTCCGCCCCGCGTACATGAACCGCCTGGCCCGGATTCTCGACCGCGCCGATGAGCTCGGGATGGTCGCGATCGTCGGCTGCTTCTACTTCGGCCAGGACCAGCGGGTGAAGGACGAGGCCGCGGTGAAGCGCGCCGTCGTCAACACCACGAACTGGCTGCTCGAGCGCGATTATCGCAACGTGCTCCTGGAGGTCGACAACGAGTGCAACATTCGATCCTACGATCACGAAATCCTCAAGCCCGGACGCGTCGATGAGCCGATCGAGTTAGTCAAGAACACGCGGCGCGGCGGCCGGCGATTGCTGGTGGGTACGAGCTACGGCGGCGGCACGCCGGCGACGGCGAACGTGGTGAAGGCGTCCGACTTCCTGCTGCTGCATGGCAACGGTCCGGACGACCCGGCGCGTATCCGCCAGATGATCCAGACGTCGCGCAAGATAGAGACATGGCGTCCCATGCCGGTCCTGATCAATGAGGACGATCACTTCCGATTCGAAGAGCCGGAGAACCACATGATGACGTCGCTGCGCGAGTACGTCTCGTGGGGCTACTTCGATCCGGGCAAGAGCGATTATTCCGATGGCTACCAATGCCCGCCAGTGAATTGGGGGATCAATTCCGAGCGCAAGCGCCAGTTCTTTGCGAAGTGCAAAGAGGTGACCGGCGCGTGAAGACGTTCCGAATTGCCTTGCTTCCGGGCGATGGAGTCGGCCCGGAAGTGGTGGCGGAAGCCGTCCGCGTTCTGGATGCGGTTCAGGCTCGCGGAGTGGCGCCGGCTCTGACATACGAAGAGTTGCCGGTCGGAGCCGGAGAGTATTTGCGAAGCGGCGACCCGCTGCCCCCGCCCATCTTTGAGAGGCTGCGCGAATTCGATGCCATCCTGCTCGGCGCGATGGGGCTGCCCGGCGTGCGTTGGCCCGATGGCCGCGAGATGACGCCGCAGCTCGACTTGCGTGAGCGCCTCGATCTCTACTGCGGGTTGCGGCCCATCTACCTTTTTCATTCCCTCGATTCGCCGCTGCGCGATCGCGCGGCCGGGAGTATCGATTTCCTGCTGGTCCGGGAGAGCACGGAGGGGCTGTTCGCCACTCGAAGCGTGCCGCAGGATCCGGCAGCGGATTGCGCCGAGGACACGATGCGGATCACGCGCGCCGGCGCGGAGCGGGTCGTGCGCGCGGCCTTTCGCGCGGCGATCGCGCGGCGCAAGCACGTGACCCTCGTGGATAAGGCGAACGTTCTGCCCTCGATGGCGTTCTTCCGCCGGATCTTCGACGAAGTGGCGCGCGAATTTCCCGCGGTGGCGACGGATCGCGTCTACGTGGATGCCGCGTCCTTGTATCTGATCCAGTGTCCGCAAAGGTTCGACGTGATGGTGACGGAGAACATGTTCGGCGACATCCTCTCCGATCTCGCGGCCGGACTCGTCGGTGGAATGGGGATGGCTCCTTCAGCCGACATCGGCGATCGCTACGCGGTATTCCAGCCCTCGCACGGATCGGCGCCGGACATTACGGGCCGCGGAATCGCCAACCCGGTCGCGACGGTTCTTTCGGCGGCGATGATGATGGAGTGGCTGGGCGCGGCCGCGGGCGCCGAAGCGATTCGCACGGCCGTACGCGCCGTATTCTCCGACCGCCAACTGCGTACGCGCGATATGGGAGGCGCGCTGCGCACCGGCGAAATGACCGATTCGATCGTCGCGGCGCTTCCATGAAGGACGGATTCCGAGTCTTCGATACGCACACGCACATCGGCCACGCGCGGCATAGCGGCCGCACGGCGAGCGCGGACGATCTGCTCCGCAACATGGATCGTCACGGGGTGGACCGTTCCGTGGCGATCCCCTTTCCCGTGGTGGAGGATCACCGCCGGGAGCACGATCTCATCGGGCACGCTGTGAAGGCGCATCCGGACCGGCTGGTGGGCGCGGCGTGCCTGAATCCGCATCTGCCGTTATCCGAGTTCCGCGACGAAGTACGCCGCTGCCGCGAAGTGTACGGCTTCCGGGCGCTCAAGCTGCAGCCGCAGTATCACGGTCTCAATCCGCTGTCGCCGGCCAGCGATTTCTTCTTCGAGACCGCCCTCGCCAATCGCATGTCGGTGATCTGCCACACCGGCGCCGGTTTGCCGTTTTCGCTACCCTCGCTATGCATGATGCCGGTGCGCAAGTTTCCGGACCTGACCATCGTGGTGGCACACTGCGGGGGAGGCATCTTCGTGCATGAGGCGATCCTCGCCGCGGTATTCTGTCCCAACATCGTGCTCGAACTCTCCAGTCTGATGCCGCATCACGTGCTCGAAGTGTTGGCGCAGGTTCCCAGCGGCAGGCTGATGGTGGGCTCGAACCTGCCGGAAAACCTGGAGATCGAGATTGGCAAGATTCTGACGCTGGACGTCAGCGACGAGGACAAGCGCCGCATTCTGTCGGAGACCGCGAGCCAGGTATTCGGCGAATGAAAGGTGTCGCGATCGGCGCGGGATATTTTTCGCGTTTCCACTACGAGGCGTGGACGCGCATCCCGGAAGTGGAGATCGCGGCCATCTGCGACCGCTCCGAAGACAAGGCGCGCGCCATGATGGCGCAGTTCGGCATACCGCGCTACTACATCGACTGGCGCGAGACGATCGACCGTGAACGCCCGGACTTCGTGGACATCATCACGCCGCCGGACACGCATGAGGAGATGTGCGCGTACGCAGCGGAGCGCGGTGTCCCGATCGTCTGCCAGAAGCCGCTCGCGCCGACCTTCGAAGCCGGCCGCCGCATCGTGGAAGCTGCGCGATCCTCGGGCGTCCGCTTCATGGTGCATGAGAACTGGCGCTGGCAGCCATGGTACCGGAAGATCCGCGAAATTCAGCAGTCGGGCGCAATTGGCGAATTCACTCACCTGCATTTCCTCATGCGGATGGGCGATGGATGGGGCGCGAATGCGTACCTGGACCGGCAGCCGTTTTTCCGCGATTACCCGCGCCTGCTGGTGTACGAGACCGGCGTCCACTTCATCGACACGTTCCGCTTCCTGCTGGGCGAAGTCACGGAGGTCTTCGCGAACCTCCGCAGGCTGAATCCCGTGATTCAGGGAGAGGAGACGGGGCAGGTCTTCTTCCGCTTTGCGAGCGGCGCCACCGCCATCTGGGACGCCAACCGGTACAACGAGGTGGAATCGCCATCGCCGCGCTACACCTTCGGGCAGTTGCGGATCGACGCGACAGGCGGCCATCTCACGATGGATACGGAATCGAAGATCCGGCTGAAGCCGCTGGGGCAGCCGGGTCTCGACGTGGAATATCCACACGAGAATATCCATTTCGCGGGCGATTGCGTCTACGCTCTGCAGCGGCATTTCGTGGAGTGCATGCGTTCGGGATTGCCGTTCGAATCGAGCGGCGAAGACTATCTGAAGACGCTACGCGTAGTGGACGCGGTATACGAATCCGCGCGCGTCTCGCAGGTGGTGAAACTATGATTACTGTTCGGGCAGGCCGAAGGTGAAGAGCGCGTGTCCGCTCGCGATGGATATGTACTGCCGCCCATCCACCGACCACGTGATGGGCGATGCGGCGACCTGCCCGCCGAGATAGCGGGTCCAAAGTAGCTTCCCGTCGCGCGCATTCAGCGCGAAGAAGTGCCCTTCGCGGTTTCCGGAAAAGAGAAGGTCGCTTGCGGTGGTGAGCAGCCCGCTATCGCTCACATCGCTCATGCGATACTCCCAGACGCGCTCACCCGTCGCCGGATTCATCGCGCGAATCGCGCCATATCCGCTCTCCGGCCCGCGCGTCCGCACTTCCTGACGAACGATCGAGGGCAACTCCGCGCGCACGCTGCCGCCCGCGAACCACTTCCCCTGCTCGTATTCCTGATTCCAGGAATAGTAGACGGCGGGGTAATCGTCCCACGCGGTCAAGTAGAAAAGCCCGGTCCGCGGGCTGAAGGAGGGCGCGTACCAGTTGGTGCCGCCCTGCACTCCCGGATAGATCAGCGTGCCTTCGGCGCTCGGCGTGCTCTCGGGAATCTTGATGGGACGGCCACGGTCATCCAGCCCATTGGCCCACGTCTGCTTCACGAAAGGCTTGCCCAGCAGGAACTCTCCGGTGCTCCGGTCCAGCACGTAGAAGAAGCCATTGCGATTGCCCCAGAGCATGGCTTTCCTCGCGCGCCCCCGGAACGTCAGGTCGGCTAGCACCGGGATCTGGGCCGAGTCGAAATCCAAACCGTCGTTGGGCGTGAATTGAAAGTGCCATTTCAGTTTGCCGGTATCCGCATCCAACGCGACCACCGAATCCGTGTAGAGGTTATCGCCACGACGCATCGAGGGATTCCAATCCGGTCCCGGATTCCCGATGCCCCAGTAGGTGAGGTTCAATTCCGGATCGTACGACCCGGTGAGCCAGAGTGACCCGCCACCGTGTTTCCAGGAATCGCCGGCCCAGGTATCGTGGCCGGGCTCGCCGGGTTCGGGTATGGTTTTGAATCGCCATACCTCGCGGCCGCTCTTGGCATCGTAGGCGGCGACGAACCCGCGAATTCCCAACTCGCCGCCGGCGGTTCCCACCACGATCTTGTCTCCGATCGCGAGCGGCGCCATCGTCAGCGAATAACTCTCGCGGTGGTCGGCGACGCGCACTTCCCATCGCTTGCGCCCGCTGCCCGCATCGAGTGCGATCAAATGCGCGTCCAGCGTCCCCATATAGAGCGTGTCCCCGAGGATCGCGAGGCCGCGGTTGATGCGTCCGCAGCACGGCACTACGTCCGGCGGCAGCGGATGCCGGTAGCGCCAGAATACGCGGCCCGTGCGGGCGTCGATTGCGACCACGTCGCTCGGGGGATCGGTGAGGTACATCACGCCGTCCACCACCAACGGAGCGGACTCGATCTTCTCCAGCGAGTTCGCCTGCCAAACCCACTTGAGCTCGAGGCGCCGCACGTTATCTTCGCGAATCTGCGCGAGCGTGCTGTGGTGAGTGCTCGCATAGGAGCCGTTGTAGGTAAGCCAGTTCTGCGGTTCGCGCGCGGCGTTGCGCAGGCGGTCGAACGAAACCTGCGCCGGCGCGCTGGCGGCGAGCGCGGCCACTGCAACTATACGCAGCACGTTCATTGCTCACCTCTCACGCTGATGAGATACGCGATTACGTTTGCGATCTGCGCGTCCGAAAGCTTGTCCCTGAATGAGGGCATCGGGGATCGGCGAATCAACTCCATCGTCGTAATATTTCGTTTGAGCAGCGATACGAGGCGGCCGTTCTGGTCGCGGAACTGTAGCGAGTGCGTGTCTTCGTTCAACCGGATGCCGCGCAGGTTCTGGCCAGTCGCCGTTTTCACGTTGACCGACCAGTACGGCGATGGGACCTCGGCGTCGGGGTCGGTCACCGACTTCAGCAATTCCGAGTAAGAGCGTCTGGAACCTACCGGCGTCAGGTCTGGCCCGATGAGACCGCCTTCGCCACGGACCGCGTGACAGCTCGAACAATTCGCACGGAAGACGCCGGCGCCGGCCTCCGCATCGCCCTTCGACTGAGCCGCCCCGCGGACGATGCCGATGGCACGAAGGTGGGTCACAAGCTGCCATATCTGCAGGCCGCTGAACGAAAACGCCGGCATGGCGGTGCCGGGCACGCCCTTGGAAATCGTGCGGTACAGTTCTTCGTCAGACCCGCCGCGTTGAAACGTGCCGGAGGTCAGGCTCGGACCCGTGCCCGTGCCAGCGCCATCGAGCCCGTGACATCCAGCGCATTGCGACCGGTAAAGCGTCGCGCCAGATTGCGCGTGTTCGGGGCTGGTGTAGGGATTTACTACCGTCGTGCTGCCATGCTGGGCGAGGATCGGCAAAGCAAAAAGTATCGTTCCGGCAATTTCCCTTACGCGCATGGTGATCAAGAGGAAACCGTCTTATTGTAAGCCTGGATCCCTCTCCGTAGTAAACCGGGCCCGGCAAAAGGGTGTGCGACATAAAAGTGGAGAGACCCACGCATCCTCAACAAAACGACAAGAGTCTGAGCGTACACATACGCAAGGCTTCTGGCCGCTGTGCGGCGAACGCACATCTTGACCGTTGCGGGATTGCCCGTCCTTGAGGC
>JBGPHT010000220.1:0-10399 GCA_041484525.1 Bryobacteraceae bacterium
CGGCGCCGTTGCTTGCACAATCGATACTTTCCGCGCCTGGATGAAGTGATCGCCGCAGTAGAAGCCGAGTTCGACCAATGGGCCGGTCGCAATGAAACACTACGCCGATTATGCGCAATTACTTAAGTCGCTGTGTTTAGATGGCCGGATATTCTTGCAGATCTCGATGAACGACGGTAAGACGCTGACGCTCGCCATCACCGAGGACAGCAAGAACTGGTACCTGGACGGACAGAAAGCCTTCGCGGTTAATCCTTAAGTCATCATTCGCCGAACTGTTCCGGCCAAAGCTGGCGCGCGCGTGCGGGCCGTAGTTGCAGCCCCGGGATGCTGGCGATGCCTTCCCTCACCAGGTCCGCGAACAGCTTCTCCTCTCCGCCGGCATCGATCCCGAGGCCGCGCAGCAACTCTTCCAGTGCCGCGCGCTCTGCCATCTCTCGCGGCGTGAGCGGCTTTCCCGCACCCGCCGCCGGCGCGAACATTACCTTGTAAGGACCAGCCGCCGCGCCGCGCACCAGCAGAGTCCCTTCGATATTCCTCTCCACCATCCCCAGCGCGTCCAGAATCCGCAGCGCCGATGAGAGCTGGATATCGCGCTCGTGTTTCTCGAAGCGCACCACCGTCGGCAGCGACACGTTCGCCATCGCCGCCAGCCGCCGCTGCGTCAGCTTCTGCGACTTGCGCCGCCGGTGTGCTTCCTCGACTAACTCCGCCCAATCAAGCGAAACGTTCCGTTCCATCGCTTCCTCATGTATTCGGTCAGCCGTTCCTTCTGCGTCGCTCTCCCCCAGGGCGACGACTTCACCGCCTCCTCGGCCGCATCGAGGCGCGTGCCGAGATCGCGCACCGCTTCGAGCAGCGCTCCGCGCCCGAGCCCAAACGATTTCGCGAGTTCCTCCACATGCTTCGGCCCCAGCCCGCCGATCTCGCGCGGATTCGGACCGTGACCGATGCGCAGCGCGAGCACCGAACTGTAATCGGGATAAAGCGCCACCGCCAGAAAATCGTAAACCGGCGTCAGCCGCATCCGGCCGCCTTCGTATAGCACACCGAAATTCTTCAGATGCGCATCGCTATTGCCCAGAAAAATGCACGCCAGCACGCGCCGGAACAGGTAGTCGATATCCGCCGGCTCGCACCGCGGATTCTGGCGCAGAAACGCCGCCATGTCGCTGTATGCTCCGTCATACTTCGCCTCGGCCGGCAGGTTCAGCAACTGGTTGAACTCTTCGAAGTGGATCTTGCCGCTTTCGGGCGTGCGGTCGAAACGCTTCACCACCAGGCACTGGCCCGTGATGCCGTCCACTTCCGCGACGTCTATCTCCACGATGCGGTCGCCCCGGAGCAGGGCTGCTGCCGCCATCGTCGTAAGGGCCTCGAGTTCGACCACGCCCGCGATCTGCGACGACGGTAGTTTCGCAATGTAGGTGCTGGTTTCGCCTGCGCGCGCTGGTCGATAGCCCGCGGCAGAACGCATCGCCAGAAACTTTGGCTGCACGCCTGAGATGGAAGCGCGACTCGCCAGCGCCGCCAGTTCCTCCGGCGTCCCGGCATCCAGGTCAGGCTGCGTGCGCGGCCGCGGATCCCGGATCGACACGGCGCCGATGCAATCCTGTCCAAAAGCCAGCAGCCGCCCGAAGCGGTCGCCTTGATTGACGCCGAGCGCCCGCACCTGTATGTTCGCCAGCCAGCCTTCGGCCACGAGGTTATCGAAATAAGGGTGGAGACCGTCGCTGAAGATCGGTTGGACCGTCAGCGGCAGAGTGTGGGAGATCGCCGGTAGTCCGGACTCGATGTACCCGGGGTGATAGGAAAACGAGTAACGCCGGTCGGCATGCTCGCTCAGGACGCCAGCATAGGTCTCGTGGAAGTAGACATGTGCAAATAGCGTCTCCGCCATAATAAATTATAGTGGTAAAAATATACTTGACTGACCACGCGGAGTGGCGTACAGTTCTTGTATGGCCAGCGAACAGTTTCCCACCACACTCCAAGAAGCGATCCTTTTTTTCAGCAACCATAACAATTGCAAGCGCTTCATGGTAGCACTGCGATGGCCCGATGGCCGCGTACAGTGCCCCTTGTGCGGTTCTGAGCATGTCTCCTATCTGGAGAAGGCGCGACTTTGGAAGTGCTACAGCAAGCACGAGCGCCCCAAGTTCTCGCTCAAGACTGGCACGATCTTCGAAGACTCCCCTATCGGCCTTGAGAAGTGGCTGCCCGTGATGTGGATGCTAGTGAACGCGAAGAACGGCATCTCCTCTTGGGAGATTCACCGGGGAATGGGTGTAACGCAGAAAACCGCGTGGTTCATGCTTCAGCGTGCGCGGCTGGCAATGCAGGGAATCAGCGGCGGCAAGCTAGGCGGCGAGATCGAGGTAGACGAGTCGTTCATCGGCGGCCGGGCGCGCAACATGCACGCCTCGCAAAAAGAGCGGAAGGGAATTCGGAACGGCGGCACCAACGGCAAGACCATCGAGATGGGGATTCTGGAACGCGGCGGCGAAGTGCGCGCCGGTGTGGTCGCGGATCGCCTTACCGAAACGCTACAGAATGCCGTGAAGCAAAACGTCGAGCCCGGGGCATCCGTCTACACCGATGAACTTCGCAGCTACTTCGGGCTGGACGAACACTTCGCCCACAAGGTCATCAACCACGCCGAAAAATACGTGGACGGCGAAATCCACACGAACGGCCTTGAGAATTTCTGGAGTCTCTTAGATTAGAGCGCGGCCTGAACGGGACGTACGTTTCAGTCGAGCCCTTCCACCTGTTCCGCTACATCGATGAACAGGCATTCCGGTACAACAACCGCAAGGCCACTGATGCACAGCGTTTCGCCCGCGTGATGTCGCAGGTTGTAGGCAAGCGCCTCACGTATGCCGAGCTAACCGGCAAGACGGAGACGGGGCCGAGTGAAGAGCCCTTTTAGGCTCCCTCGCGGGCCCAAAAAGCGGGACCCTCAAAGCACTCCGGCAGTCGGCAGTGACCTCGTCTGACACCAAATCAATTTGCCGTCGCAATGTTTTTGTGCTAGCATAGGGCCAATTATAGTGGTAGAACATCGACTACCACCACTACTTGTGCATTGATTGCAGATCCCTAACGGAAAGGTCGTTTTTCTTGTCAGCCTTTGCCGTTGACGCATCTGATAGAATAAGTGTTTTCCCATCAATGCCGACCAAAATTGAAGCCCAGGATCGACTAATCGTAGCCCTGGACTGTTCCACCACAGAGGAAGCCCGTCATATTGTCCAAGCACTAGATGGCGTGGTGGCATTCTTCAAAATCGGACTGATCCTTCAGCTTGCCCATGGCACAGAAGAGCTAATTCACTGGGTGATAGCGGAGCGCAAAAGGGTCTTCTTAGACTACAAATACTACGATATCCCAGAGACTCTAAAGAAGGCTGTCGCGAATGCGTGCAGGCTCGGCATCTCATTTCTGACCGTCCACGGCACTAGCACGCTGATAAAGAGCGCGGTTCAAGGGCGCGGAAATAGCCCAATGAAGCTCTTTACCGTGACTGTGCTAACGAGCATGGATGCAACTGACATTGCCGAACTTGGGTATACGAACCATTCTGTCGAGGAACTCGTTGTTAGAAGATCCCTTATGGCCCTAGATGCCGGCTGCGATGGAGTAATCGCCTCAGGGCATGAAGCCAAAGCCATCAAAGAAATCTCCGCCGGTCGGCTCTTGGTGGTCACTCCGGGCATTAGGGAACCAGGCTCACCACAAGATGACCAAAAACGCAGAACGTCATCAAGAGATGCAATCCTTGCGGGGGCTGACTATCTCGTAGTTGGAAGGCCCATTACGGGCGCTAACAACATGCGAACTGAAGCTCAGGCGATTCTGGAAAGCATGCAATCTGCTTTTGATGAGCGCGAAGCGATGATTCAGAAGCGGTAGGTCCCGAATCGCAGCCGGACGCTACAGTGCGTGCGGTCGCGCCTTTGGCTTAGGACCGCGCCGCACTGGGTTCAACGCAGCCTTCGCTCGCTCCGCTTCAACCCGACGTTGAAGCTCGGAGTGGGGCACCTTCAACACCTTCCCCATCACGTTCCGGAATCGTTCCCACGCTTCCGGGCCTTCCACGTATTCCGGCGGTTTGGCCTTCATGCGTAACCAGTGTATCGCCGGGGGTCTATCTGCTCGACAGGACCTCAGCACCCACAGCCCCCTTTAACGTAGACTACGTTGGAAGATCAGATACAGACCTGAATGGTCGGCTTAAGCAGCACATCGGCAAATACAACTGGTTCAAATACGACTATTCCGCGTCGCCCAAGGCGGCGTTTGATCGAGAATGCAACCTTTATCACGACCATCGGCCAAAGGACAATGCGATTCATCCGGACCGACCTGCTAATTCCGCGTGGCAATGTCCTCGCTGCACGAACTTCGCTTGAGAAGATCGAGCGCATCGCGCAACGCGCATAGATAACCGTAGTGCCAATACACGCGCTCCGGGGTTCCAGCATCGAGGTGTTTTTGCTCGACCTGGCATTCCGGAGCATTTTTCTTGTAGCCATCCATTGATATCCGCTGCTCTTTTGGCCAACAATCCACTGAACTGGTTCATGCTGAATGAGGCGCACCCAACTTTCCAGTGTGTCATTCAGTCCTCGGACAACCATAAGCCAATTCGAACAACCACCCAGCCCATAGGATAAAGTATACTGGATCAAGCAGCCAAAAAAAAAGATGGTAAAGTAAACTTGTCTTTCCGCCCTGGCTCGCGCTTAACAGGGCGGCATCCGGTCAGTAAAGTATATTTTTACCGCTATATTTTACTTTCCCCTGCTCAGCCCCAGTGCCCGTATCCTCTTATGCAGGTTCGTCCGCTCCATCCCCAGCGCCCGCGCCGCCCCCGACACGTTCCAGCTCGACTCCTCGAGTGCCCGCAGGATATGCTCCCGCTCGGCCGACTCCCTTGCCTCCTGGATCGTCGACTTCGGCCCCAACTCGCGCTGCACCCGAATCTCAACCGGGATCGAATCGCGCGTTAAGCGCTCGCCTGCCGTCAGGATCGCCATCCGCTCGATCACGTTCCGTAGCTCGCGCGCGTTGCCCGGCCAGGCGTAGCTTTCGAGCATCTGAAACACCGTCTCGTCCAGCTTCTTCGGCTTGAAATTGTTGCGCGCGCAGAAATCGTCGAGGAAGTAATCCGCCAGAAGCCGGATGTCGTGCGGCCGCTCGCGCAGCGCGGGCACGCGGATCGGCACCACGCTCAACCGGTAATACAGGTCTTCGCGGAACTTCTCCTGCCCCACCATCGATGCCAGATCGCGATTGGTTGCCGAGATCACGCGCACGCTCACGTGGATAATCTGCTCGCCGCCCACGCGGTGGAACTCGCCCTCCTGCAAGACCCGCAGCAGCTTAGCTTGCGACGCTCCGTGCAGGTCGCCTACCTCATCCAGAAAAATCGTCCCCGTGTCGGCCAGCTCGAACTTGCCGCGGCGCAGCGCCGTGGCCCCGGTGAACGATCCCTTCTCATGCCCGAACAGCTCGGTCTCGAGCAACTCCGTCGGAATCGCCGCGCAGTTCACCTTCACGAATGGTCCCGCGGCGAACGGGCTCGAATTGTGGATATGGGCCGCCAGCAGCTCTTTGCCCGTCCCCGATTCGCCGATCAGCAGCACCCGCGCATCCGACCGCGCCGCCATCGAGGATTGCTCCACCGCGCGTTGCCACGCCGTGGTTGAGCCGATCATCTTCGGCGTCGTAGCCCCCACCAACTCGCGCAGCCTCTCGTTCTCGCGCCGCAGGCTGGCGGAATCCAGGGCATTCTTCAACGCTACCAGCACCCGGTCGCGGCTCAGCGGCTTTTCCAGAAAATCGAATGCCCCGGCGCGCGTCGCCTCCACCGCGTCCGCAATCGTCCCGTGCCCGGAGATCATCACCGCCGGCGCCGGCGTGCCGTTCTGCCGCACCGCGCGCAGCAGGTCGATCCCGTTGCCGTCCGGCAGCTTCATGTCGAAGAGATAGGCGTCGGCGCGCTGCGCGTCGGGGTGCTTTCCGAACTCGGCCACCGAGCGGCACACGCTCACCTGGTAGCCTTCCCGCTCCAGAATCATGCGCAACGAACGCCCGATATTCTCCTCGTCATCCACGATCAGGACGCGTTTGGATGCCATTGGTCGCGATGGGCAGCAGCACGCGGAATCCAGCGCCGCCCAGCTCTCCTTTCACCGTCAGGATGTCTCCGCCCGAAAGCAGCGCGCTCTTGCGTGCGATCGACAGCCCCAGTCCCATGCCTTTCTTCTTGAACGAAATCGTCGGCTGGAATAGCGATTCGCGCGCCTGTTCGCTCAGCCCCGGTCCCGAGTCGTGCACCTCGATCGCGACACGCCCTCCCTCCGCCGCGGTCACTCCCAGAATGTGCCCGCCCTCTCCCGCCGCTTCCGCCGCGTTCTCCAGCAGGTTCGTGAGAATCCCCTTGATCAGATCCTGATCGGCCATGGCGCGCGGGATCTGATCCGCCAGGCGGCAATCGTACGCCACCTCCGGATGCGCCGTCTTCAGGAACGCAATCCGTTCCTGCAGGATGGAATTCACGTCGAGCGGCGCCGGCCGCACCGGCGGCTCGGCGGCGAATTGCGAAAACGCGCGCACGCGCCGCTCCAGCGTCTCGATCTCGTCCACCACGATCTGCGCCGCCTGCTCCATGAACGCGCGGTCGGCCTCGTCGTAACGCTCCAGCATCTCTTCCACGGTGAGTCGAATCGGCGTCAGCGAGTTCTTCACTTCGTGCGCCGTCTTGCGCGCCAGCGTCTGCCAGCTCTCGAGCTGCCGCAGATACACCAGCCGCTCCGTACTCTCCTGCAGCCTTCCCGCCATGTGGTTGAACGCCTGGATGGCGCGCCCGATCTCGTCGTCCTGGTCGGTGGGCACGCGCGCGTCCAGATCGCCCGCCGCCAACTGCGCCAGCCCCGCCGTCAACTGCTGGATGGGCCGGCTGATGCGGTGCGCCAGGTAGACCAGCAGCCCCATCGACACCAGCCACAACGCCGCCGCCAGGCAGATGTACGCCAGCCTGACGCCGCGCCGCACGTCGCGCCCGCGCGCCGTATCCACCACGCTGCGCGCGTCCGCGTACTGCTTCGCCAGGCGCTCCATCCCGATGCCGCCGAGGTCCGTCGAATACGACCAGACCTCCTCTCCGTGCCGCACCAGGTAATCCAGACGGTCGCCCTCATTTCCCGAGCGAACCAGTTTGTCCGACTCTTCCCCCGCCGCGAACGCCTTCACGTTTTCCGCCCAACTCGCACGATCCGCCGCCGGGTAACGATGCGGCGTCAGATCGCCGCGCTGCGCCCGTAGCTTGAGATCGTCGCCCGCCCGCTGGTACAGTTCGCGGCCCGTTCTCTGCAGGGACTGCGAAACCTCATCCAACTGGTCGACCGGCGAAAAATTCAGGCTCCACTCGAGCAGCGAGGTAGTGATCCAAATCGTCCCCGCCAGTGGCAGCAGCGTTGCGGCGAGAAAAATGAGAATCAGCCGGTTGCGAAGCCGATTCACCCAATCCGCCCCCGGCCCGGCTTGCGGGTCAGGTCCTGGAGGCGTAGCCGGCCGGATTCCAACTGCCAATGCGCTTCATCCGCCGCGGGCCTGCGGCTGAAAAGCTCGATCATGAAACCGGTGAGGCTGATCCCCGGATCCCCCACCACGTTGCCGGCCATGTTCCTGGGGCTCACCGCCCGCAGATCCCACCGCAGGTAGAACGGCCGCGCCGGCGCCAGCCCGAGTGTGCTGATCGCCAGGTTCTCCAGGCACCACGCCTCGGTCGCTGCCGCCGAAGGCAGGGGCTGCTTCGTCTTCATCGCGGCCACCGAAAGCTTCACCGAGAACTTCTCTTCCCAGATGTCGTAGCTGACGATCATCCGCTCCGTGGCCTGCTTCAACACCTGCGTGCGGTCCTCGCCGAAAATCGTGAGCTGCGAAGCGAACACCACAGTCGCGGCATTCTTCAGCCGGTCGAGCGGCTTGCCCGCCAGGAAATGCAGCGTCGGCGGCGCCAGCGGATGCAGATTATCCCCGTCATACACTACCGAAAGAACTTGCGCACCGCGCGCGCGGAACAGAGGAATAGCCAAGCCGGCCAGCAGCCAGCTCCTACGGCTCATCCGGTTATCGCGCGCGGGTTGCGCCATCAATAATTCATGCCCACCATCAGGATCGGTTCCACCCGTCCCTCGCGAACGGGGAATGCCATGGCCAGGGAGAAGCTCCCTTGCCGCAGCCCGACGCCTATCGAATGCCGCGGAACCGCGGTCGTCTCGCCGCTGTCCCAAATCGCCCCGGCGTCATAGAAGACCTGAAAAACACCGTACCGATACTCGACGGAATTGTGCACCATACGGTTTCCGCCGAGGGGATCCAGTTCGTACTTGTTCCAACCGCGCAGCGTGCTGCTGTTGCCCAGCACGTACCGCTCGAACAGCGGCGCCTGCCCGGATATCACGCCCGCCGTCAAGTCGTCCACCACCGTGTGCTTCCCATGCGTCAACTGGTACCGGACCTGGAAGTGGTGGCGCCCGTATACGAAATCGCTGCCCAATGTTTTGGTGGCCGCGCGCAGGGCGTACCCTGCATCCACGTCTTGCTGGTTTTCCGAGCCCTCCAGCCGCCGATGATAGCGCAGAGTTGTAATCAGGGCGTTGGCGGCCTCGGGGTGCGCGGCCGGAAATTGTTCTTGAAAGCGTTCGAAGCTGGCGCCGAAACTCAAGGTCAGCGGCTTGGCCAGAACGATGGTCGCCACCGGTTCGAAATTCTGCCGCGTCCGATACACACCCGACGTGTCGGCGAACATCGCCGCCGTCGCCGATGGGATCAACCCCAGCGTACTGTTGTTCCACTGGTCGTGATAGCTCTCGAACTGGAACCGCAGGCGCACGCGATCGGTGCCCAGGTGCGTGTTTTCGTAGCGCGCCACCAGGCCGGTATAGCGTTCCACCAGATCGTCGCCGTCGCTCACCAGACCGAACGTCAGCCCGTTTCGTTTATCCGAAATCGTACCTTCGACCGCGCCGCTCCAACCCTGTCTCGAGTTGTAGACGAACTTCGGAACCGAGACGTCGAATTTGGTAGGCGGCAGCTTCACGTCGAAAATAACCTGTACGTATTCCGGACTCTTACCGCGCAGAACATGATGCTCGACGGTGCGTGCGTGGAACTCTTTTCTTAAACGGTGCGCCAGATCGTCGAGCGCCACCGGATTCAATTTATTACCTATGAGAGCCGCGATTTCCTTACGCAACCCGGAGCTGATTTTGCCGTCACGGTCGGCGACCGGGTCGGTGGTCCAGCCATCGCCCGAAATTTTGATCGTCTCTACCGTGTAGCGTGTGTTGACGTTGAATTCGGAGTCCTGTGTCCCTCCGAACAATAGACCACCCAAAAGCAAGAAGCCGATACCGGCCAATTTCATGCTCCGTGCCATGGCACGCCTCGGGCCGTTAATAAATGATTGCAAACACAGAGGATAAAAAGAGGCTACTTGTGAATAGGGTTCACAGGTGTGGAAGTCATTTCGTGCCGCTTCGACGGAAAGCGAAGCGGCGGCGGGATCGGCCCGGAAACGGAAATGGCGATTACAGAACCTTCGCCAGTTCCGTTGCGAACGCGCTACGGGGCGTCTGCTCTTTGTCCCTGCCGCCACGCCGTTTGCGGTCACGGTCGCGGTCCCGGCTCGCGGGTTGCGGTTGCTGGATGCGGTTGGCATTGGGTGCTGCTACTGGCGCCTGCTGCGGCGGCCCTACGCGGCCGTCCTTGCCCTTTGGCGGCTGGGCCGGGTTGGCACGCAGAAGACGATCTTCCAGAGGTGCGCGATCGAAGCGGCGAATAATCGCCTGCATCTCGTCGCCGGTTGGCGCTTCTACAAAAGCGAAGCCCTTGGATTCTTGCGTTTCGTGGTTTCGGATCACCTTGACACCGTCCGCCACGAGGTCTTCGGCGGCGAGCCATTGCTTGATGTCATCGGCGGTGACCCACGTGGGGAGATTGCCAAGAAAGACGGTAAAGCTCATTCAGTTGATTTTCTTACTCCGTTGGTTGGTATGGCGGCATGTTCAAGGAGAGGAGTCCGATCTGCCACCTAGATAGTATCAGAGGGACCGGCTGCTTTGCAAACAGTTGAATTCCCGAGGGGTGCACGACCGCAGAATGATGGAAACCCGTTAACGAGCATTGGGGCGTAGGTTGGGCTCAACTTCCGACAGTATATAATGCTGTCAGGCGATCTATGCCCACTTCTCCTGACCTGAACGCTCTGCTCGCTCAACGCGACCAGTTGAAATCCCAACTCGCCCGGATCGGCGAAATGCGCCCGGGTTCCTTGGCCGCTCGTTTCCGCAAATGTGGTAAGCCTTCCTGTCACTGCGCTAAAAGA
>JBGPHT010000221.1:0-9991 GCA_041484525.1 Bryobacteraceae bacterium
GCAAAATACTGCCTGCATTTGCAGTGGCCTATAATGCGGCAGGTTGTGGCCGCGAAGTCATTGAGCCCGCGGGGCTTCCGGTCGGCGGCCACTACTCGACGGCTTACGCCGCCAAATTGCAGGGGATCGCTGGGAGGACTACCTCCGCAAGCTCAGCGATGAAGAAGTGAAACAGGCGCCGCCCATCCTCGGCGACACGAGCAAAGACAAGCGCCTGACTGTCTACACGCAGGGCGGCGACCTTTACCTCTACGAGAATCCCACCGGCAAGACGCGGCAGGTCACGAAGACCAGCGATGCGGAGGTCAACCCGCGATTCCTGCCCGACGGCAAACGCATCTCTTTCACTCGCGCCAACAACCTCTACGTGCTCTCGCTCGAAGACGGCTCACTGGTGCAGCTCACCGACATCCGCGCGGCCAGCGCTGCCCCCGCGGCGGGCGCTCCAACGGGCTTCGGCGGTGGTGGCGGCGGACGCGGCCTGGGCGGCTTTGGCGGCCGCGGAGGCGGCGGTGCACCGCCGATCGATACCACCATGGGCGACCCAGCCGCAGCGCGGCAGCGACAGTCAGGAATATCTCAAGAAGGAGCAGAAGGAACTGATCGAGAGCATCCGCGAACGCGCGTCCCGGCGCGAAGAAGACGAGGCCCACCGCAAGAAGGAGAACCCGCGCAAGCCGTTCACCTTTGCAGGCGCGGCAAACCTTGGCTGGCATGCAACTCACGCCCGACGAAAAGTACGTGATCGCCAGCGTGATCGAGGTGGGCACAGCCAAGAACACCGCCATTCCCAACTACATCACCGAATCGGCGTACGAAGAGGACATTCCCGGACGGTCGAATGTGGGCGACACGCAATCGCGACTCCGCATGGCCGTGATTTCGGTCGAGACGGGCGACGTGAAGTGGGTGGACCACGGCCAGAAGATCGCGGCGGGCAACCCGGAGACAGAAGCCGCTCCGGTGTGGCGAAAAGTAAGTTGAAACTAAATGGGTTGTAGATGGTTGGAAAGAAAACGGCAAGCGCAAACGGGTCTTCTTCCGCACGAAAGCCGAGGCCGAAACATGAGCGCATCACAAAACGATTGAAGCCACGAACTTCGGGACGCGGGCGCTCGCCGTTCCCGAAGAGCTGCGGCTTGAGGCCGTGAAATGCTCCGAACAGTTGAAACCGTTCAACAAAAGCCTCACCGATGCGGTCAAGTACTACGTCGATCATCTTCGTTCGTGCGCGCAGAGCTGCGTGGTTAAGGCGCTCATCCCTGAATTTCTCACGTCCAGAACAAGCAAGGGCCGCAGTCCGCGATACGTGAAAGATCTTCGCAACCGCCTAAGGAGATTCGAGAACGCCTTCGGCGATCAAAACGCCGCCACGATAACGACACGCCAGATTGACCAATGGATTTCCGGTTTGGGCTTGGGACCGCAAAGCCAGAACAACTACCGCACGATTCTGTCCAGCCTGTTTTCATACGCTCTCTCTCGCGGCTACGTGCAGAGCCATCCCGTCATGGCTATTGAGAAAGCGAAGGTCGTAGGGGATGCACCAGGCATTTTCACGCCCGACGAAATGAGGCAACTTCTAAACGCGGCGCAAGAGCACGTTCCCGACGTTCTTGGTTTTCTCGTCATCGGCGCGTTCGCCGGCTTGCGCATGGCCGAGACTGAACGGCTCGCATGGAGCGATGTTGATTTGGAAGGTGGGTTCATCCACTCGGCGCGAAGAAAGCCAAGAGCGCACGGCGACGGCTCGTGAAGATCGAACCCAACTTGCACCTCTGGCTTGATGTGGCTCTTCGGGCGCGGGAATCCGTGGCACCGCTCAATCTTCGCGTTCGTGTGCAGGAAGCACGGAGGGAGGCAGGACTCAAGCAGTGGCCATTCAATGGGCTGCGCCACAGTTACGCCAGCTACCACTTGGCGCAGTTCAAAGACGCCGCGCGGCTTGCGCTCGAAATGGGCCATACCGATACGAGCATGATTTTCGGCCACTACCGCGAACTGGTGCGGACAGTTGAAGCCGCCCGATACTGGCAGATTGAGCCTCCCCTTTCCCTCATGCCCAAGATTGCGCATCCGTCCTCGCTGTCAAGGGTCTCCGCTTCGCTTCGATGAACGGCTATCGCCGCCCTTGACCGCTCCGGTCGTATGCACAGACGCTATCTAATTTAATATGAGGGAAAGGGGATTTCTGGCATTCGAGCCAACAACAACCAACTCCAAGAGCATGAAAGCAAGCGTGTTATGCGTGTATTATCAAGAGTTGACAACTGTTGTTAATGGCGTTATCGTACGGGTATGAACGTGAACCTTGGAACCGTGTTTGACCAGTTTGTTTCCGATCTTCTCAAGACCGGCCACTACCAAACCCAAAGTGAAATTCTGCGGGAAGGTCTGCGGCTGCTCAAAGAGAAAGAAGAGCTGAAACAACTGCGGCTTGCCGAACTGCGCAAAGAAATTGCCGTCGGCAGCGCCGAGGCCGACCGTGGCGAGTTCGTTGACGGCGAGGAGACATTCGCGGCCATCCGCAAGCGTAGCGCCGAACGGAAACGCGCCAAGGGATGAAGCGTTACATCCTCACCCCAAGTGCCAAGCGGGATGTCAACGACATCTGGGACTACATTGCCGCCGACAGCATTGAGGCAGCCGACCGTGTTTTAGATGCTTTGGAGTCGGCGATGATCAAGCTTGCAAAGAATCCGGGTGTTGGGCATTGGCGCGAGGAGCTGGCGGACAAGAGACACCGTTTCTTTCTGGTCTATTCGTACCTGATCGTTTATCGGCACGAGGCGAAGCCCCTTCAAATCGTCCGTGTTCTTAATGCTGCGCGTGATGTGCAAAGTATCTTGGGGTTGTCGCCGGATGAACCGTGAGTAAAGAAAGTGAGTAGAGAGACACCATCCCTAACGCTTCGCGTTACGATTGGACACCGCTGGACGCGCGTGTTCGCTTGACGCTGAATGCGCATAACATAGAATACGTACGCACGAATCGGATACAACGATGGACAAAAAGCAACTGTTTATAGAGCGACGCCCCGAGGGTGACTACGCGGTAAAAAAAGGCAAGGCAGAGAGAGCTAGCGCGGTGCTTCCCACACAGGCAGAAGCAATCGAAAGAGCCAGAGAAATGAATCCGGGTCAGGCTCCGCTGGTCGAACGCGTCCGGTACACGGGCGTTGGCAAGCCGGATAAATGGCGCAAGCCATAGCTTCGCTCGCTTAGACCTGATGTTTTGAGCGTTCCATGAGCGCTTTCGCTGATTTGAGGTCATCTACGTCCACGATGTTGTAGCGGCGTTCCATCGAATCCGTCCGGTGGCCGGTGATGCGCATACGGACGACCTGCGAGACACCCGCTCGGCGCATGTTGCGAACGGCGGTTCGCCGAAGGTCGTGAAACTTCAAATCAGGAACTCCCGCAGCCGTGCAAGCGTTTTTCCAAGCGCGTCTGAATTCCTTGATCGGCTGACCGAATCGGTTGAACACTTTTGGACATCCATTGGACTGTCCAAGCGTCCATTCCAACCATTCGCGCATGTCGCCTTTCAGGATTGGGACAGCGCGGCTGTATCCAGGTTTCGTTTCGCCAGCGTTCAGCGTAACGAAACCCTGCTTCCAGTCCACCTGGCTCCATTCCCACGCCAGAAGTTCGCCGAGCCGAACGCCGGTGAAGTAGGCCGTTATGAAAAGCGGTTTGAGATCATCGGGAAGCGCATCACGAAGCTTGGCGTATTGTTCATCGGTGAGAAATCCCTGCCGCGTGTTTTCCTCCCTGACCATCGGGAAGTAGGGGAGAGCGTTCGCTTTCGGCGGTGTGCACTTGCGTCCAAGGTTGAGCGCAGTTCGCAAGATCGACAATTCGCGGTTACAGGTTGCTTCGGAGCGCCCTTCCTTCGACCGCTTGCGCCGGTATTCCTTCAACGTCTCCGTCGTGAGACGTGAAATTTTGATGTGTCCAAAGAAAGGCCGGATGTTCGCTTCCACGCACCAGTTCCAGATTTTGGCCGTGGATGCCTTTATGTTCGCCTTGGCGTGTTCAAGGAGGTCGTCGAGCAACTCGCCGCAGGTGATCTTATCCGCAGCGGCGTTGACCATTTCTCCGCGCGACTTCTTGCCGAGAATCTGATCTCGCAGCCGTTTGGCGTCCTGAATGTTGGTTGAGCGTGATGAGCGTTGAACCTGCCTACCGTTGACCCAATAGGCCACGTACCAGATTTCCCCGCGCTGGAAGATTGTGCCGGAACCGTAAGAGCTTCGTGGCATGGCCGAATCTTACCACGGAAATCGTTAACACGACCGTTAGCAGAAGCCAGACGAAAAAGCCATCCAGCGTGCAGGCGGCTCCTAAGTTACTGAAATATATGGTGCGGAGAGGGGGACTTGAACCCCCACGAGATTGCTCCCGCTAGCACCTCAAGCTAGTGCGTCTGCCAATTCCGCCACCTCCGCATTTGGGTGGAGTGCGTCTACTTTTTCGGGGCCGCGGGCGCTGGCGGCTGCTGCGCCGGGACCTGTTTCTGCTGTTGACTCTGCGGCGCCTGTACGGGAGCCGGCAGAGGAACTGGAACGCCCTGCGGGACGGCCGGCGCCGGCGCCGGAACCGGGGCCTTCTGCGTCGCCGGCGCCGATTGCTTGGCCGGCGCCCCCTCTAATACCGTGGTGCCCAACCCGGCGTTGCGCGTCGCGATGATCGAAAGCGATAGCGACGTCACCATGAACAGTATCGCCGAAAGCGTGGTCGCCTTCGAAAGCAGCGTCGCCGAACCGCGCGGGCCAAAGGCCGTCTGCGACCCCATGCCGCCAAACGCGCCCGCCAGGTCCGCCGCCTTCCCGCTTTGCAGCAATACCACAATGATCAGGAAAACACAGACTATTACGTGAACGATCATCAACAGAATGTACATTGGAAATCTTTCGGTGTTCCTAGTATAGGAAAACGGGCCGGGGCTGGTCAAACGGCGGTTCGCCGCGGTTCGCTCCCCCGTACGCCTTCGCGGGCGTAGCGCAGGAAAAGCTCCATGCCCTCGTACTCGCGCGCGGTCAGTTCGTGGACAATGTGCCGCGTCAGATATTCGCGGACCAAGGGGAGCGGAAAGTTGCGGCGCGGCGCTTCGGCGGCCACGATCTCCTCGATGCGGCTGCACCCATAGCGGCAGGACTCGCGGAAAGCCTCCGCCACTTCCGGCGTCACCACACCCTTGCGGCCGGCCCACACCGCGAAAACCATGGGGAGCCCGGTCAGCTCCACCCACTCTTGGCCCAGATCGTAGACGTGCCCGGCAAGACCCGCGGGGGCGACCGCCAGGGCCGGATCGCCGATGATGAGGGCCGCGTCCGCCATCCGCAGCATCGCTTCCAGGTCGGGTCGATGCGGCACGATCTCAGGCGTCGACCCGTACCGCCGCTCCAAAATGATGCGGGCCAGTTGCACCGAAGTGCGGGAACTGGAATCCGCGGCCAGCGTGCGGATCTCCCCGGGCTCACGCGACGTGACCAGCAGAATGCTTCGCACCGGACCGCGGCAGGCGATCCCCACTCCCGGAATGACGTCCAATTCCTGGCGCACCAGTTCGAACGACGGCACGATACCGATATCCGCCTTGCCCGAGGCCACTTCATCGGCGCAGACGGCGGGAACGCGAAAGTCGAGTTCGAAGAGGCCTTGCTGCGGACCGTGCAGCATGCCCCACACGAGGGGGGTGGTATTCAGATAGCTGACGGCGCAGACCCGCAGCCGGTTGCTGGTGGTTGGGATCAACTCCCAGTGTACCAGAGCTTTGGAGCGGGTCCCGCTAGTACCAGGCCCCCCAAGGTCATACCCTCCGAGGTGTATTCCCGGGCTCGGGCTCGTTTGCTATTCTCAGGAAGAGCGCTATTCCGCGTCGCGCATTCCTTTTGGATACTAGATGAAACACCAGTCCATTTCTATCATCAGCCTGGCACTTGTCTGCGCCACAGCGGGATTCCCGCAGATTACTCTCAATCAGGTGCCGTCGCGCATCGTCGGCCATCCGAATGCGGAGCAACTCGCGGTAGCCTCTTCGAACCCGAACCTGGTGGAAGGCCGCGAGTTCTATTCGCCTCAGGGGATCGCCCTCGATACCTCGGTCACGCCACCTTATGTTTATGTCAGCGATGCCGGGAACAACCGCGTACTCGCCTGGAAGAGTGCCACCGGCTTCCGCAACGGCGACCCTGCCGACCTCGTGATCGGGCAGCGTGACAAATTCACCACCAACCCCCAGGGACCGTTCCAAAACGGGCTGCAGACGGGTTTGTACAACCCAACCGGCCTTGCGGTGCACATTGGCGATTTGTGGGTGGTCGACAGCGGCAACAACCGCCTGCTGCGCTATCCCACGCCGTTCCAGCACAGCGACCAGTTTCCCGACCTCGTCATCGGCCAGACCAGCCTCAATGGGCGCAGCCAGAACTTCAGCGGCGCCATAGACACTAAGGGCATATACCTCAATACCATTTCGAACAACAACCCGGTCCCGGGCAGCATCGCGTTCGACAACCAAAACAGCAACGGCAACCTGTGGTTTACCGATGCCGGCAACCGGCGTGTGTTGCGCTTCCGGTTCACGGACATCAACGCGAAAGTGAACGGTCCTGCCGCCGACCTCGTGATCGGCCAAAGGGACCCTTTCACGGTAACGGTGCTGAACCCCAACACACCCACCTCACAGCAGCCGCGCGATATTCTCGCCGTCCCTAACGCCATCGCTTTCGATACGAAGGGACGGCTCTACATCAGCGATTCTGATTTCGGGTCGATCAACCGCGTGGCCGTCTTCGACGCCACTCTGCATCCGCTCGCCAGCGGCATGCAAGCCGACCGCTACATGGGCGTGATTGAGCCGCCGTTGGCGGGCCAGACCATCGACGAGAGCCAGAAAGGAAAAACCCTCATGGGCCCCGGGGGGATCTTTTTTCTGCCCGGCACGCAGGGATTGGGCGTGCTTGACACTGCTAGCAGCCGCATCCTGATCTTTGATCCATACGAATCGTGGCCGCCCCAGAACACGCAGTTTTCCCCCCAGGCGAGAACGGTCTTCGGCCAGCAGGGTAGTATCACCTTGCGGACCGTGAATAGCGGCAAGCCCCGTCCGTCGGAGAGTACGCTGGCGAACCCGGTCGCGGCCACGTACTTCACCAACACCAACGAGTTGTATATCGCCGATAGCAACAACAATCGCGTCATCGTGATACCGTTCCAGAACGGATCTTTCACCTCCGCCACCCGCGTGTTGGGACAGGACCGGTTCGACACGAACTCAATCAATCTGATCGAGGGCCGCGAGTTCCAGTTCAATGGGTCTGGATCGTCGGATGCCGCAATCGCCATCGACAGCACCGGCGACGTGCCGCACCTCTACGTCTCTGACCCGTACAACAATCGCGTGCTCGGGTTCCGTGACGCGCGCAAGGTGGCCGCCGGAATCAAGGCCGATATCGTGATCGGCCAGCCCGACCTGCAGACGGCGTTGTGCAATTATCCGAGCGGCAGCGGCGTCAACACCCAGCCGACGCAGTCCAGCCTCTGCGTCCCAATCGGCATCGTCGTGGATTCCAGCGGTAATCTCTACGTAGCCGATACACTCAACGGGCGGGTGCTGCGGTTTCCTGCCCCGTTCTCGCACCCTGGCCAGCAGCAGGCCGATCTGGTGCTCGGGCAGCAAGATTTCACATCCCCCAGCATCACGGACCCCAGCGCGCGCACTATGTCCCGGCCGTACGGCTTGGCGATCGCCGGCCCGGCGATCACCCCCATTGGCCTGCTGGTTTCGGACGTGGCGCTCAACCGCGTGCTCTTTTTCCCGTTCACCAGCAACGGAACGTTCATTGCGGGAACGGATAACGGCAAATCGGCCACCAAGGTTTTCGGGCAGCTCGAATTCTCCGCGAAGGATCCGGGCGTTGACGATACCAGGATGAACGGCCCGCGTCACATCGCTGCCGACACGAGTGCCCAGTTCTACGTCACCGATCCCGGCAACAACCGCATCCTGATCTTTGACCAAGTTCTGAACAACCAGGACAAGGGAGCTCACGCCGCATTACCGCTTCCCAATTTGCAGAGCCCCCAAGGCATCTTCGTCAGCCAGAGAACTGGCGAAATCTGGTACACCGAAACTGGTGGGAGGCTGGCGGTGCGCTGTCCGCGGTTCGACGCGCTGGTGATCGGTGGGGCAGCCGCCTGCACTACTCGGATTCCTGCGGCCAACGCGACGCTGGCGGTGGCGCAGGACCAGTTCGACGATCTGTTCGTGGCCGATGCCAGCAACCGAATCGGAATCTACTTCCCCGGCTTGGCCACCCTCAATGGCGCCAGTTTTCTCAACCGTTCGCTGGCGCCTGGAATGGTCGCCTCCCTCTTCCCGCTCAGTGCGACGAATCAGTTCGGCAAAGACACGGCCAACTTTAACGAACTCCCGAACCCGCTGCCTCTGCCCAAGACACTGGCTGATATCCAGGTGCTTTTCAACGGCCAACCTGCACCGCTTTACTATGTCGCGCCGGGGCAACTTAATTTCCTAGTGCCGATGAGCGCGCCTACGACCGGGACCGCGGATCTCACGGTGATACACCCTTCAACCGGGCAAATCCTGGCTGCGGGCCTGGTCTCGATGAACTCCTCCTCGCCGGGTATATTTGCATTTGGCACGCTTGCCAAGCCCGGCACAACACCACCGGTCCCCGCGCAAGCGGCGGCGCTGAACCAGGACAACACGACAAACAGCCCCACGAACGCTGCCGCCCGGGGGTCGGTAATTCAGATCTTCGCAACTGGCCAAGGATTCGTGCCCGGTGCACCCCCCGACGGAGAAGCTCCATCGGGAACGATCAACACGCCCACCAAGCCGCGGGTTTTCATCGCGCCTGTGTTCGTGGACGACCCTGCGGCGACTGCAGAGGAAGGCGATCATATTCCTTACTCGGGATTGGCCCCAGGACTAGTCGGCGTTTGGCAGATCAATGTTCAGATTCCTATGAAAGTTCCGCCCGGGGCCCAAGTGCCAATTCTGATCCTGATGAATAGCCTTCCCAACTCGGATGCGCAATCAGGATTCATGATGACAATCGCAGTGAAGTAGGGTTCCGCCGCGGACCAAGCAGGCGCAGGGCTAAGTACGGTCCTATCTCGGCATAGGTTACGCTCCGGTACTATACTGGCTCACCCATCGCGTGGCTAATTGCACTTAGTGTGCAACCATTGGTCATGCTCCTGAAAGTTAGTGTCATTACATTACTTGGCTCGGCGCTGCTCTGCGCGTCCGGTCTCAACATCGCAAATCCGGGTTTTGAAAACCCCGATATCAGTGTCGGGACACTCGACAATTGCTCAGGTGGAGTTACTGGCCCGATCTATATGTACAACCCAACCGGGTGCGGCCAGGCATGGACGTTCGAAGGGGGTTCCGGACTGACTCACAATCCCTCGGCATTCGGCAATCCAGTGGGTCCCGATAGTTCCTCTCAATCCGCGTTTCTCCAGGATTTCTCGAGTTTCTCCCAGACCATCACCGGTATTAATATTGGCGGCCTGTACAGCCTCAGCTTCTATGCGATCCAGCGCGATTGCTGCGATGGTAGTTTTGCCCAGACAGTTTCCGTGGAATTCGATGGCACTGCACTTACCTTTAACAACAATGCCAACTCTTCCGTACTTCCGGCCACTACTGGTTGGGCACTGTACACAACCGACTCGTTCGTGGCTCAAAATGCATCCGCGGTGTTGAGGTTCAGCGGTAACTATGCAGGTCACGATGCGACGGCGTTCGTCGATGGGATTACATCAACGCAAGCTACACAGGAACTCGGAGGAGAAGCGCCGGAACCCGGAACGTGGGGACTCCTGGCAGCCGGTTTCGGCGGCTTGATGTGGTTTCGCCGGCGTAAGCAGTAACTTCCCCGGAGATAAGCGCCGCGTCCGCTACCGCGCGGACGGGCGTTCGGCGGCGCGGGAACGCTTTTGGGTGTACA
>JBGPHT010000222.1:0-9948 GCA_041484525.1 Bryobacteraceae bacterium
GAAAAGCCGTGGCAAGCTCTTCTTCCGGCTGATGCAGCAGGCGGTAAGCACGCCTCCCGCAACCTATGACGCGATGGTCAAACGGCCCAAACCAGCCACACAACCTGTTGGGGTAAGCTGAGTGAAAGGGATACCCACTAGTCGCGATTTGCGGATTCTGGCGCGAGATGTGGCCGTGAATCGTTCCATAGGTGCCTGCGGCCCGGTCGAGCCAAACCGGAATGTGAGTGATACGCAGCGAAGGCGAAACCGTCACCAGATCGACGAACGCGAATTCCTCCATGAAATCGTGGAGGAACCGGCGGTCTTCAATCAGTTGCGGTTTGGGAATGTAAAGCGATTCGGCGGCGGCTCCGGTTGTGCGGGTTTGTGCCCTCGCCTCAACGTTCGCCAAGGCGAGCCCGGCGAGGAGATCGCGGCGCTTCATAGCTGACTCCTTGTGCGGGAACGGGGATCGATCTATTGTCGCTCATGAAACGGTACTTCATGCAGCGGCGACGGAGCGCTCAGTGCCACTGGGCTCTGATAGCTACCGATAACATACACTATCGCGTCTGTTACAGTTGATAGAAACCTATGCGAACGATTCCGGGCTGGGACCAATACTACCTGGAGATCTGCAAAGTTGTCGCCGCGCGCAGCAAGGACCCGAATACGCAGATCGGGTGCGTAGTCATCGGGCCCAACCACGAGATTCGCTCCACGGGTTACAATTCGTTTCCGCGCGGCATTCGCGACGACGTTCCCGAGCGGCTGGTGCGTCCCACAAAATACCTGTGGATCGAGCACGCCGAGCGCAACGCCATCTGCAACGCGGCGCGCGCGGGCACAGCGACCGAGGGGTGCACCATCTACGTCGACATCATGCCGTGCATGGATTGCGCCCGCGCGGTGGTGCAGGCCGGCATCGTGCAGGTGGTCATCTCGGCGGAGCGCATGCAGCAATATTCCAGCGAATATTACAACGAGCATTTCGGGATGGTGGAAGTGCTGTTTAACGAGGCTGGGGTTCGGATTCGGCGCGTGTAGCCGGAATTTCTGTACGATTGGGAACCGGATTCGGGTACGGAACCGTCCTTATACGATAGAATATCTGACTAGACGTTCGTGTTTTCACAATAGGGCCAGATCTGCGGGGCAGCTTCAGGAACACTCTCCGGTTCACCTCCTCCTGCTGGTAGTTTCGCGGCTTGCGACCGGCCTGGCGAGTGGGGGGAAGAATGCCGGACAATGATAGCCACTACGGGAAATGGAGCCGGGAAGAGCTGCGCCACGCCGAATCCACGGCCTCCCAGTTCCTGGAAGAGAACGCCGATCAGATCGCGGAGACTCTGCGATCCAAGGCGAAGTTTCTCGACACCCTGATCCAGCGCATCGCGAAAAAGAAGACAGGCTTCGACGATCGCCTCGAGTATTTCGCCCGGATTTCGGAGATCGCACGGCTCATCCAGGACGACGCCGACGGGTTCTTCGAACTGGCGTCGCAGCCGGTGGTGGCGCGAATCCTCGGGACCGTGCCGCGTCAGCAAGATTAGAGGACCAGCTTTTCGAGGTCGGCCGGCTCGCCGAATTTGGCGCCGGCAAGCGACGGATCGATGTTGCGCAAGAGCCCGGTCAGCACGCTGCCTGCCCCCACCTCGATGCACCGCGCAACGCCCTGCCCCGCCAGGTGGCGGATGGTATCCGCCCAGCGCACAGGATTGGGCACCTGCTGGTAAAGACCTTCCCGCGCTTCGGCCGCGGTGCGCACCTCCCGCGCCTGCCAGTTATTCACCAGAGGACAGTTCAGGTCACGGAATTCGGCGGCATCGAGATCGGCGCGCAGGCGCTGCTGCGCGGGCTGCATGAGGGCGCAGTGGAACGGCGCGCTGACCGGAAGCAGCACGGCGCGGCGCGCGCCCGCGGCCTTCGCCAGCTCGATGGCGCGGTTGACGGCGCCGGCGTGGCCGGCAATTACCACCTGGTCCGGAGAATTGAGATTGGCGGCACTGACCACCTCACCCTGCGCGGCCTCGGCGAGGATCGCATCGAGCGCGCCTTCCGGCAGTTTGAGAAGCGCGGCCATCGCCCCGACACCGGGCGCGACCGCTTCCTGCATGTAGCGGCCGCGATTGCGGACGAGGCGAACCGCATCCCCGAACCGCAGGCTGCCGGCCGAGACCAGTGCCGAGTACTCGCCGAGGCTGTGGCCGGCGACAAAATCGGGCACGGCGCCGCGCTCCGTCAAGACCGCCAACGCGGCGATGGAGACGGTGAGCAGCGCGGGCTGCGTATTCGCCGTGAGCTTGAGCTGGTCCTCGGGTCCTTCGAAGCAGAGGCGCGAAATGGGGAAGCCAAGGGCGTCATCCGCCTCGTCGAAAATGCGGCGCGCAGCCGGGAATGCACTTGCCAGCGCCTTGCCCATGCCGGCAGCTTGCGAACCCTGGCCAGGAAAGAGAAATGCAGTCTTGGGTGTCAAAACGTGATTATAGCCAGATACCGCGCTGCCACTGCTCGATTGAAGGTGGAGCTTCCGGTGAAGGCTTGCACAGTTCAGCCGACTTGCGATCCAGCCATTGACGGACCGGCGGGAACATAGCTACCAGGCTGAAGAGCAGGCCAAGACCGACATCCGGGAGAAACACGCCGCCGTTCGCTTGCCAAATTGCGGGAATCCAGAAGGCATAGACCAGGACCCACGTCGCAGCGAGCAGGATGAACCATCGCGTCCAACTCCGCGGATGCCGGTGCTGGCTGAACACGGCAAAGACGTAGAGTGCCAGCGCCAGCAAATCGCCCGTGAAGACCCACCAGCCCGCCTGCATATAGTAGTGCATGAGTTCGCGCCCGCCAAGCGCAACCGGGATGGCGAATGCGGGAACCGCCATGCCGATTGCGACCCATAGCAGCACGCGGGATTCGTTCCACTCTCGCGGTCGATCGGTCGCAGGCATACCTCAGTGAATCGTCCGCGTCTTCCGATTCATGTAATCCATCAGCAGGTATTGGCCGAGAGTGTACGGTGTCGTGAAGTACGCCTTCCCGCGGCAAATCTCAGTCACCTTCTGGACGAAGTTGACCAATCCGTAATCGCTCGCCAGCATAAACGTGTTGATCAGGATCCCTTGCTTCTTGCAGCGGTTCACTTCTTCGAGCGTGCGGCTGATCACCAGCGGGTCGAGCCCAAAGGCGTTCTTGTACATGCGCCCGTCTTCAAGAGTCAGGCAGCTCGGCTTGCCATCGGTGATCATGATGATCTGCCGCATATCCTTCTTTTCCTGGTTAAGCAGGCGCCGCGCCAGGATCAAACCGTCGCGCGTGTTCGTGTAGTACGGACCCACCTGCACCCGCGCCAGTTGACTGAGCGCCAGTTCTTCGGCGGTGTCGTGGAACAGCACGCACCGCAGGCTGTCGCCGGGATACTGCGTGCGGATCAGGTGGGCGAGCGCCAGCGCCACTTTCTTCGCGGGCGTGAACCGATCCTCGCCGTAGAGGATCATGCTGTGGCTGCAATCCAGCATCAGCACCGTCGCGCAGGAGCTCTGATATTCGCACTGGTGGACGTGGAGGTCACTGTAGTCCATGTCCAGCTGAACCTTGGCGCCCTCGCGGCGGATGGCGGAGAACAACGTTTCGCTGACATCCAGATTCAGCGTGTCGCCGAATTCGTATTGCCGCGACGAGCCCGACGCTTCGATGCCGGTGGCGAGATCGCGCGTATCGTGGCGGCCGAAGCTGGACTTGCCGAGCGAGCCCAGCAGGTCCTTCAGAGTCTTGAAGCCGAGAAAATCGAGCGACTTGTCGGTCACTTCGAACTTGACCTTGGAGTCCTTGCCATTGCCCACGCCGGGCGCGGATGCCTGCTGCTGGTTGGGTTCCTCGATCGTGATCTGTCCCTCGTCCACCATCTTCTGGACAAGCTTCTCGAGGAGCTGGTCCATCTGCTCCGGGCTCATCTTGCCGAGCTGCTCCATCATTTCCTGGAGGCTGGAATCGTCGAACAGCTTGCCCTGCTCGAGTGCCTGCTGAATGGCCTTCTTGAGGTCTTCGAGCGTGTGCTGGTTCCACTCGCTGAAGGGCATGTACTGGCTGTTGAAACCGCTCTCGAGCAGGAAATCCGAGAGCGCCTGCAGCAGCTCTTCGGCGCCGATCCCCATATCTTCGCCGGAGTATTTGGAATATCGGACGTATTTCATCCCAGCCCTTCCTTCAACTTTCCCCCCGACCCTGGCGCTCAGCTAGTTGTACTGCCGCCGGAAATTCGGCCGCTCGCCCTTGTTCCCCTCGACCGGATCGCGGCGTTTCTCTTCGGCCGCGAATCCCCGCTCTTCATTGCGGCTGATGCGGCGATGCGCGTGCAGCCCTTCGAGCACGAACTCCGCCGCCGAGGCCCGCACCGCATCCGGCTCATTGGCCGAGAGGCCCAGCGCCTTCAACTTCTCCATCAATCCCTGGATCGTGCTGAGCTGCTTCACCATGGTGGCCGAATCGACGCTCTCATCCAGTTTCAACGAGCCGCCCAAGTCGAACCACTGCACGATCTGGGCTACGTTGCTGCCTTCGAAATACTGGTCGTACAGCTTGCCGACGGCGATGCGAATCAGTTCCTTCGCCACCGTGTCGCCGCCCTTGAGCTCGCCCTCGTACTCCAATTCGAGCTTCCCGGTGATGGCCGGCAGCGCCGAGTAGATATCGAGAATCCGCGGCACCGCCACCGATTCGCGGCAGCGCAGCGCGCGCCGCTCGGCGTTCGAGACCACGTTCTCCAGCACCGAAATCGGCAGCCGCTGCGAGACGCCGGACCGCTTATCGATGCGCTTGTCTTCGCGCGCCAGAAAGGCGAGCTGTTCCACCACTTCCCGGATGTAATCGGGCACGCGCACCTCGACCGGCGACTCGCGCGCCACCCACGCCTCCTGTCCGGTGATGGCGATGCCCTGGTCCAGCGTGACCGGATAGTGGGTGCGTATCTCGCTGCCGATGCGGTCCTTGAGCGGCGTGATGATCTTGCCGCGCGCCGTGTAATCCTCGGGGTTGGCGGTGAAAACCAGCATGAGGTCGAGCGGCAGGCGGACCGGGTAGCCCTTAATCTGCACGTCGCCTTCCTGCATGATGTTGAACAGCCCCACCTGAATCTTGCCGGCGAGATCGGGCAGCTCGTTGATCGCGAAGACGCCGCGGTTGGCGCGCGGCAACAGACCGTAGTGGACGGTCAGCTCATTCGAGATGTCCTGCCCGCGCCGCGCCGCCTTGATGGGATCGATGTCGCCGATCATGTCGGCAATCGTGACGTCGGGTGTCGCCAGCTTTTCCACGTAGCGGTGGTCGCGGTCGAGCCAGCCGATGGGCGCGTCCTCCGGGTGTTCGCGGATCAGGTCTTTGCATCGGCGGCAGATGGGCTTGTACGGGTTGTCATGGATTTCGCAGCCCTCCACGTACGGCGCCACCTCGTCGAGGAGCGCGGTGAGCATGCGGATCAGCCGCGTCTTGGCCTGTCCGCGCAACCCGAGCAGGATGAAGTTGTGCCGGGAAAGAATGGCGTTGACGATCTGCGGGACGACCGTGTCCTCGAATCCGACGATGCCGGGAAAAAGATTCTCGCCGCGCTGGATCTTGCAGATCAGGTTGCTTCGAAGTTCGTCCTTGACGGACCGGTTGGCGAGCCTGGCTTCGGAGAAGGAACTTTGGCGAAGCGCTCCAAGGGTCTGGGGTAATTCCGTGGATTGATGCAAGCAATCCCCCTCTCTGTTGGCGATTGTAGCAGACCATTCGGTGGAAGACCCGTCATCTCCGATACAATGGCTGCTGTGGAGACCGAGCAGACGACCGAAGAGCAGAGCCGGTGGGCCCAGTTCCGCGAGATGACGCGCGACGTGCACCGCGGGTTCGTCGCCGAGTGGACCGTCACCATCATCCTGCTGTTGTTCGCCACCACCACCCTGGTGCAGGCGTTCGTGATTCCCAGCGCGTCGATGGAAAACACGCTGCTGATCGGCGATCACGTGCTGGTGGACAAGATGGTGTACGCGCCGCCCGGCGCGGTTTCGAAGTTCGCCCTGCCCTACCGGGACGTGCGCCGCGGCGACATCATCGTGTTCCGCTACCCGATGAATATCAAGGATGATTACGTGAAGCGCGCCATCGGTGTACCGGGCGACCGCATCAAGCTGGTGGACAAGCAGGTGTGGCTGAACGGCCATGCCGTGAATGAGCCGTACGCCGTGCACTCCACCGCCTACCTGAATCCGTACCGCGATAATTTCCCGGCCGTTCCGCCGGAGCCAGGCGTGATGGGGCCTGCCGTCGATATGCTTCGCAACAATGTGGAAGACGGCTGGCTGGTGGTGCCGCCCGGCCGCATCTTCGCCATGGGGGACAATCGCGACGATTCGCTCGACAGCCGCTACTGGGGATTCGTGCCGCGCGAGAATATCGTGGGCACTCCGGTGATCATCTACTGGTCGTTCGAAGCGCCGACGCAGGACCTGACCAATCCGAACATCGGTATCGACCATATCGTCGACGTGGTGGCGCACTTCTTCACCAAGACGCGCTGGACGCGGACGTTCAAGCTCATTCGCGGGTACCCTCTACAGTGACTCCCGCAGATCTCAAGCTCCTGGCGCAGTACGACACGCCCACCATCTCGAACGTCATCGAGCTGTTCGAAATCCGCCCCCGCAGCGCCGGGTACATGGATGGACGCATCCGCGCCTGCTTCCCCGAAATGCCGCCCATCGTCGGCTACGCTTCCACTGCCACGATGCGGACCGCGTACGCGCGTACCGAGGGCGCCGTCTACAGCTCGCTCGACGAACAGATCGCGCGCTTCGCGGAACTCCCGGGCCCCGCGATCGTGGTGTTCCAGGATATCGACGACCCGCCGATCGGCGCCACATTCGGTGAGGTCATGTGCGGCAGCTACCAGTGCTTCGGCGCGCTCGGCATCATCACCAGCGGCCCGGCGCGCGACCTGGACCAGGTGCGCCGGCTCGGCTTCGCCGCCTTCAGCGATGGCGTGCTGTGCTCGCATAGCTACAGCCACATCACGTCGATCCACCAGACGGTGCGCGTCGGCGGGATGGAGGTGCGTCCCGGCGATCTGCTGCACGCCGACGCGAACGGCGTGTGCAGTATTCCGGAGGCCATCGCGAGCGAGGTGGCGCAAGCCTCCGCCGAATTCGTGGCTGCGGAGACGGTCGTAATCGAATTCGCCCGCAACGGGAATCGCGATTTGAAAGCCTACTCGGAAGCGCGCAGCGAGACGATGCGCCTGATCGCGGAACTGGGCAAGCGCCTGCGAGCGCGGCGCATAGCCGGATGCCGGGGCTGCGCTTGACGGCTGAGGCGTAGCGGGCACGCCGCAACTTCGAACAGCGATAAGGAGGGGCTGGAAAAGGTCATTTCTAAGCACGCAGTCGCGCTGATATCTGGCTGCGGCGCTCATCTCGCTCTTTCGCGCGTCCGGGTCCACCCACCCAGAGACAGCGCGTCCATGCGCATCACCTTCGCCACCGCCGGCGCATCCGGTGAATCCGCTTCCACCGCATCGACGGAATCGGCGTTTCTTGCTCATCATCTTTCGGTCGCAAGGACCTCGCGGAGCTGAGCTCAAGGACTTGGTAGCATACGTGAAATCCATCGCGCTTCGTCCAAACCGTTACCGACCGCCTTCGGTTTCCAGGTCAGGCGTGGTCCCGTTCCATTTGAACGGCGCAGTGTCGCCAATTTGCTCCAGGGCCTTGGCGTCAACGATATCGGTTCCAAAACCGTTATGGCTTAGATCCCAGGACAAGCCATCGAAGGTCGAATCCAGATGGCAGCTGGCACAAGCGAATTGCCGTCCGAACGTGTAATTCGACGAATTTGAAGATGCGCTCGCCGCGCCGGACAGCGGTGAGGTCGGCCGGACCACCAAGGCCGATTACTCCAATCGCGGCTTCATTCCTGACATCCACGACCGAAATCGTGTCGTCGAGCCGGTTGGCGACGTACAGCCTGGTTCCGTCCGGCGAGAGCACGATGGTGCGCGGATTCCGTCCGACGGGAATGCGCGTGCGCACGTAGCGGGCCGAGGCTGTCAAATCATATGCCAGCGTGGGAGCAGCCGGGGACTCCGCCGCAGCCACTAGGCGCTCGAGATCCAGGATTGCGATTTCGTTGGATCCGCTGGCGGACAGGTATGCTCTGCTGTTGTGGGACGCGATCGCAACCCCGAAAGGCAGCGAAAAATAACTCTCGATTTCATCGAGCGGAAGCTGGACGGCGCCGCTCAAACCCGCGCCGAAGACCGACAGCGAGTTCCCCATTGCCCAGCCATGCTCGACGCGTGCCAGCGGAATCAGGTTCTTGGGACGCAACTCCGCCGCCAGCCCCAGCCGCCCGTCGCGCGATAATACTACGTGAAACACCCCTGCTGCATTGTGCAACGTCAGCCGCGAATCAACCGCTTGGTGTTCCGTGTCGACTACCATGATCTCGGACGCTGGTTGGGAGCGGGGATCTCCAAGCTTTGGATAGATATGCGTAACAAAGACTTGAGAGTAGTCGGCGCTTATCGCCAGATAGCTTGCGCCACGGCCGCCCAAGAGCCGCCGTCGTTCGCGACCGCTTCGCAGGTCGATGAGGGAGAGATCGTTGCTGAGACGATTGGCGACGTACAGGACCCCATGCCGTCCGTCTACAACGACACCGGCTGGTTCGAAGCTGGTGGGAATCTCGCGCTCTACCCGCAGTGCGCCAGCATCTATCTCGCTTACGGTATCCGACCACGAGTTCGTTACATAGATGTGCTTTCCGGCCGGATCGAGAGCGACGCCTCGCGGCACACGGCCAACGTGCACGCGGCCGACAATCGACATGTGAACCGGATCCAGGGCCAGCAATTCGTCCGTCTGAGTGCAAACCACGTACAGGCGCTTGCCATCGCTTGAAATCGCGAGATCGTCCGGGCTGGGATATCGATCTCCCTCTTTCGTGGGTGGCTGCCCGAAAAGTAAGGCAGCTAAAGCGACCCAACTCAGTATTCCAAGTCGCATCTCAACTCCCGCAAATCGAAGAGTCCTCACCGGGCGAATGGTCCTACCCCTAGCAGCTTCGTGGCTTTGGCGCCGCGAAAGAGGACCGCCGGAGCTCGGTTTTCCGGAGCCCGTTCAGGACCGGCATGACAACCAATGCAGACCCGCTGTTCCCCTGGCCGCAACCAGATCCAGTCGTGCTCCGCTCTCAACAGATTACCGGAAGTCCCTACTAATTCGATGCGCATAGGCCGATCGGCGGGAACTTCTATGTAAAAGGAGCCGTCATTCTCTATGGGTGCCTCACCAATTCCAGCCGGACGGTTGTCGCGATCCAGCGCAACCAGACGCACGGTGCTGACCGTTTCCGTCAGAGGAACATCGGAATACGCAGCGTTGAGACAAAGGAGCTTCGCGGTCGTGCGCCCAGGAGTCAGCGCAGACGGGAACTCCGGCGGGAAAGTGCGGACACGGGCCACTGCCGGTTGTATGGTATTCATGCCCGCCAAAGATTCCACAGCAACTGGCTTCTCGCGCGCCTTGTTCCAGAGGAACAACCGGTAGGGTGCGCTAGGCTTAGTACTACAACGTTAAGTAATTAGGAGCCGTGTCGCGGGTACTCATGACTCGCGGCGCCGCAGTAACAACACTCACCGGTGCATGTGCAAAGCAGGTACTGAAGCTCACGACGCGTCCTCGGCAGGGTCCACCCAGAAGTTTTTTTCCCGCGGAAAGTTTCCAGCGTGAGAAACGCGTGCGCCATCATCACTAGAGTGACGTGATGGTGCCACCCTTGCCAACTGCGACCCTCGTAGTGATCTAAACACAGCGACTTAAGTAATTGCGCATAATCGGCGTAGTGTTTCATTGCGACCGGCCCATTGGTCGAACTCGGCTTCTACTGCGGCGATCACTTCATCCAGGCGCGGAAAGTATCGATTGTGCAAGCAAC
>JBGPHT010000223.1:0-9887 GCA_041484525.1 Bryobacteraceae bacterium
GCACGACATAGTAGACCTCGTCGTGAAAGTCGTACACCCTGACCACTGGGAGGTTCTGTGTACGCAACGGATGGTAGAGGTAGTAGATCGTGACTTCAGCAGGGCGTTGTTGATGGGCAGTATGTCGTTCAGTTGTTCAAAGCGCTGAAGCAGACGTTGAAGATCAAGACCTTCGTGGGGACCAGCGCCAATGCTGTCCGGACCCAGGTGTGGACCGCTCCGATCGCGACGCTGGTGCTGAAGTACCTGCAGTTGAAATCGAAGTTTTCCTGGTCGCTATCCACTCTGGCGGCGCTGCTGCGGCAGCAATTGTTCTTCTATCGCGATCTGTGGGCGTGGCTGGACGATCCTTTTCAGGCCCCACCAGCTCTGGCCGGCGTGCATGATGACGCGCGACAGCTCGCGATTACCTGGTAGGCAACAGTTGGACAGCATGAACACGAGTCGAATGGAGTGACATTGATTGCAAGGGGTGTCTGACGCGGTAAACCGGACAGCAGCCTGACAGGAGAGCCGAGATGAACCTACTTCGACCCGGGCGAAGCGCGGTTGCGCGTCCAGGCTCAGAGCCGGGCTATGCCCAACGTGTTCAACGCCGGAAATGTACTCAAACAGCTAATTGGGACGCGAATGATTCCGGCGTGAGATTTCCTGAGGCAGGCCGAAGCCGGTCGCATCCACTCTTCCGTTGGGCCTATGCTGCGCGCACGATTGGTTATCGCCGTTCTGTTCGCGACGCTCTCGCCTGTCTATGCGGAGTGGAAAGCTCTCGGCCCATTCGGCGGCTCCATACAAGCGTTGCAGGTGGACCCGCATAACCGCGATACAGTGGTTGCCGCTACGGCGAATGGTTTGCTCTTCCGTTCAACGAATGGCGGCGAATCGTGGACCACGCTCCCGTTTCCGGCGGAACTTCGAGCGACGCTGCACACACTCGTGCTCGATCCGGTTAATCCGAATACGTATTTTGCGGGACTGTCGAGTGAATCGCCGGGGTACGCAGGCATTTTTCGCAGCCGCGATGCAGGAGCCACGTGGGAGCGACTAGCGGGTCTGCGCAACCAACAAGTCTGGTCGTTGGCACTCTGGCCGGCCGATGCGCGTGTGATGGCGGCGGGGACGGAGGACGGGCTCTACGTGACAACGGATGCGGGTGAGACGTGGCGGCGGATCTCGCCAGAGGCCAATGGTGAATTGCGGCCCGTGGTTTCGATCGCATTCGATCCGCGAGACCGCAACGTGATCTATACAGGGACGCCGCATCTCGCCTGGAAGACCACGGACGGCGGGGCTAACTGGATGTCGATCCGCGCCGGCATGCCGAGCGACTCGGATGTCTTCTCGATTCTGGTGGACCGTAACCAAGCTCAACGGGTGTTCGCCGGCGCCTGCAGCGGGCTGTATCGCAGCGTGAACGGAGGCGCCACGTGGATTAAGCTGAGCGGCGCCAGAGACGCTTCGTACCGCACTTACTTCGTGGAACAACACCCTACCGAGGCCAACATAGTATATGCCGGAACTAACAAGGGACTAATTCAATCGCTGGATGGAGGAACCACTTGGCGCAAGCTCTCCGGGCACCTGGCGCGCGCGATTTCATTCGACCGGGCGCACGTGGGCTGGGTCTTTGTCGCGACGGAGGATGCCGGAGTGCTTCGCAGTAACGACGGCGGGTTGCATATATGGGAATCCAACCAAGGCCTTTGCAGCAGGCATTTGTCGCCGCTAGCGGAATCGGGTGGAGCACTCTTCAGCAGCGTGTTGGGAGAGCGGACCACACGCGCCGTGTTCAAGCTGCCGGCCGCATCGTCTCGCTGGGAGAGGGCTTCGGACGACGGTGCGTTTCGCGAGGAAGTTCGCCAGGTGGCGACCGTCTCAGGCGCGCCGAAACAGCTCTACACACTGGCGGGCGGAGCTTTGATGCGATCGGCCGACGGCGGGCTTACCTGGTTGCAACTGCCCGCGCCAGCGCGTCTGACGGCTCTGTTGGCGCCTGCCGCGATGCTCGGGCAACTCTTCGCCGCATCGGAATCCGGCCTCCTTCGCAGCCGGGATGGCGGCAGCAACTGGGAGTGGATGCAGTTGCCCGCGCCGAGTTCGACGATCCGCGAACTGGTGGCGCTGCCGCCATCCGCGATCGCCGCCATCGAAGCCACGCGCGTGTTCCTGTCGACCGACGGATCAAGCTGGAAGGCGTCCGCCGCGCTGCCGGGAAATCCGAATATATACGGCTTGGCCGGCATCGGTTCGAACGGTCTGCTGGCCGCGACGTCGGCCGGGCTGATGCGCTCGGATGACTTCGGCGATTCCTGGCGCACGACCGGCGGCAACCTGGGCGGCACCAGCATCCAGGCGATCGCGCGGCATCCGATGCTCGACCGCGTGTACTTTGCGGCCGCGTTCGGCGTCGTGTATGAGAGCCGCGACGACGGTGACTCCTGGCAGCGCATTCTTCCCGAAGGACCGTCCATGGGCCGCATCACGCAACTGCTGGCGGTGCCCGGGGATCCGGGCCGGCTCTTCATCCTCACCGAAGCGCGCGGTGTTTTCGAGTTGGATCGGGAAGCACTGGCCCGCGCGGGCGCAGCGTCGCCGCAGCCGAAATAGTAGGTCACTCCGAAGGTTCGTCTCATCAAACGTATTGGTAGGAGTCGCATGCTATTAGAGGTGATCGCGCGCGCCCGGCGCCGCCTGCTGTGGAACGCGATAGCAGTCAAGAGCGCGCATGCGATCAGTGTGGGGATGGGACTGCTGGTCCTGCTGCTCCTCTTGGGGACCGACATCCTGGCTTGGCGATGGCTGGTCATCCTGCCCGCGATCGTACTGGCGACGGGAGCCTTCATCGTGCGCCGCCGCCTACTCGGAGCTTATGCCGCGGCGCAACTCGTGGACCGTCGTCTGAAGCTGGCTGACCACCTCTCCACCGCGCTGGCCTTTTCCCAAGCCGGACCGGCGCACGGTTCCGAAGGCATGCGGCGCGCGCAACGAGAGCGGGCTGCGCACATCGCAAAGAGCGTCAATGTCCGCGAGGCGATCCCCTTCAAGATGCCGAACGCCGTCTACTGTTCGGCGCTGCTCGCAATCCTGGCGGGCAGCTTGTTCGGGTTGCGCTATGGTTACGAGAGCCGGCTCGACTTGCGGCTGCCGATGGCTGGGGTAGTCCAGCAACTGTTGCGCGAGGCGAAGGATGAACTTGCGAAACTGCAGCAGGCGCTGGATCAGCATGCCGCGGATCGGCCGAATCGCGAGGGCGGATCGCAACCTGCCGATGCTTCGGGGAAGGACGGCGGCGAGTCCTATCCCACGGACGCCGATGCAAAGTCGTCGCCGGAAAGCGACGCAGGCAAAGAGGAACGTGCCCAAAAAGGCGAAGCCTCCTCCGAGGCGGAGGACGGCACGGAGTCCCGGAGCCAGTCGGCGGAGCAGATGCGAGACGGCTCCAAACAGAATGCGTCGTCGAAGCAGGAGAGCGGCAGCCAACAGCAAGGGCAGCAGTCAGCGGGCAGTCAGTCGGCGTCGTCTTCCGATTCCAGTTCTAGCATGTTGAGCAAATTGAGCGACGCAATGGCGAATCTGCTTTCGGCTTTGAAACCGCAGCCTGGCGGCCGAGGTCAGCAGCAGACGGACAACGCGAAAAGCCAGAACAGGAAACCGGGCGCGGGCAACCAGCAGCAGTCGGAGGGATCCGCGTCGCGCATGGGAGAGCCGGGATCGGATGCGGGCCAGGGTGAGAATGCGCAGGTGGCAGGATCGGGCCAAAGCTCGGATTCACAACCCAACCAGCAACCGGGCAGCGGCGCCGGGCGGGAGGACGGCAACAAAGCTGTCACACTGGCCGACCAACTCGCGGCCATGGGCAAGATCAGCGTGATCCTGGGGAAGCGTTCGGAGACCGTCAGCGGAGACTCCAGCGTCGAAGTTGTATCCGGCGATCAGCGGTTGACGACCCAATACGAGCAACGCAACGCGCAGCACATCGACGTGCAAGCAGAGGTGGAACGCGACGAGGTGCCGCTGGTGTTCCAGGACTACGTGCAGCAGTATTTCAAACAGGTACGAAAGGGCGGCGAGCGGCCGGCGCAGCCACTGGTTAATTCCTCGCGTCGATCTCACCCTTCGAGAACTCAAAAATAGTTTGAGTCTTCCGGCTCCGGGCGCCATCAGGGCTAACATCGGGTCATTCGTAGTTATTGGTTTATCTCTGGCGGGAAGTATGAGCAAGAGCGGCGCCAAATCGAAGGAGAGCCCAATGCCCGCCATCGAATCTACAGTTACACCCACCGCCCAAGCGGCCACGTCCGAATACAGTCTTCAGGCCAGACCTGCCGTCCGTGAATCGCAGCAGCATAATCGCGCGCGAATTCTCTCCGTAAGCCCGATTTCGGAGGATCACGCTGCGCTGTGCCGCATCCTCGATGAGTCGCCCTGGCAGGTTACGGCCGCCAGCACCTGCCAGGAGGCGATCTCGCACTTAAGCCAGACCCGCGTCTCGGTGATTCTTTGCGCGCATGTGCTCCTAGACGGCACTTGGAGGGACATACTCCATCACATCGACACCGCCGCCGATTCGCCACTGCTGATTGTCACTGCGCGGTTGGCGGATGAATACCTCTGGTCAGAGGTACTCAACCTGGGCGGTTACGATGTTCTGGCCAAACCATTCCGCGAGCGTGAAGTGCGGCACGTACTCACTTCGGCGTGGGTGCATAAGGTGGACCCTGTCGGGCACGCCCGCGCTGCGGGTGTGGCGTAGGGTACAGATCACACAGGCGCGCGACGCGGCGACGGTTTGGATTCACATCGATCGGCGTCGGCGTTTCGGAATTCCAACTCCTGCAGAAAACGTGTGAAGCCATTGGTTGTGACTGGCATCAGTGTATTATATGACGACGCGGGTGAAGCGTTCGTTGTACTGCCGAGTACAGGCGCCGTGCCACTGTAAGTAATTCCGGCATACTCGCATCCCTGCTATTAGAGATGAGCCTGGCTGCCGGCCGGCTCAGGATCGGCAGTGAAATCGTGAAGCGGGCTTTACTTTCATATCACGATTCTAAGTCGATTTGGAGCGAACTTCCCCGCCTTTCGCTGAACATGATCGGGCGCAATAGCCTCATGCCGACTCCCCATGTCTGCCATGGTCCGTGCCCCGCTTGAGAAAGAGCAAGCCCCGGCCAACCACTTAGTTTGTGGTCTTCAGAGCGGACCGTTTTACGGTTTCCGTCCTCCCATATAGATGCCACCTACGCGCGATTCCGGCACCACCATTGAACTACCCCAAAAACGCCCACCGGGGCTAGAATCGCGTTGTAATGCCACGCAAACCCAGCGATCTTTCCACCGCCCGGTTGACCAAAGAGAGACGTTGGCCAAACTGAGGGTCTTGCAATCCGCGCAGCTCGAGGGCCGCTTGCTCGACCGGGAGATGGTGCTGGCACACTGGGCCACAGCTTTCGCCTCGCTCCGCGACCGCGCCCTGGCCATGAGCGACCGGATCGCCGCGCGGGGCGCGAATCGCAGCGCTGACGAGCTGCGTGGGATCGTATCCGAAGAGGTCCGGGAATCTGCTAGAAGCGGCGTCCAGTGGACAATTCTGAGCGCGTCCGGCGAGCGCTCATCGAGGCGGCTCGGGCCGCGGCTCCACCGCCCAACGTTTCCGTCACTCAGTGGGCGAGGCCAACCGCGTCTTGGGCAACAGCTCCCGGCTGGGCGGGCCACACCGCTCACGGATGACACCGTTCGGGCGGGAGCCGCCGGAACTGCTTTCGCCGCGCTCGCCGATCCAGCGCGTGATCATTCAGAAGGCGGCGCAGTGCGGGGGCACGGAGATCGCGTTGAACACCATCGGCTACTACATGGCGGTGGCGGCATCGCCGATTCTTTGCGTCGAAGCCGACGATTCAGATGGCGCAAGAATTCAGCCGCCAAAGACTGAGCGAGTTGCTTACGCTCTCGCCCGCGCTGGCGGAACTGATGGCTACGCCGCGCGGCGGCGAGCGCAGCAATAGCATTTTGGTGAAGAGCGGCCGCAACGGATCGTTGCTGATGCTGGCGGGCGCGAACGCGCCCTCTGCATTGCGGTCATTACCGATCAAGGTCCTGATCCTCGATGAAGTCGATGGAGGATCGAAGCTTAGTAGCTCCGAGCAGTCTCTGGCACCCTTGCTTCGTTCGAATGGCGCAGCATCTCCGGATGCCCAGTCCACGCGGACGCATAGTCGGAAAACCCCGGAATGACATCATCGGTGAAGCACCTGACGCCAGTTTCCCACGCAACGTTGAGCGTCCAGATCGGTAGTTAATTCTGTGTTCTTAGGGGCAAGACAGGGCGCACTATTGAGGATCTCCTGGCAGTTTTCATTCCCCTCCTCATTGACGCGAGATGTGCGATTTGTTATAAGCTCCTGTAGGCTACCAAAAGGGAGCAACTGCCAATGGCCCATGACAAGTCGGATGTCCTCCACGGCTCCCTCGCCCTCATGGTGCTTCGGACCTTGGATACCTTGGGCCCGCAACATGGGTGGGGAATCGCGCGCCGCATCGAGCAGATCAGCGGGGATGCGCTGGCGCTGAATCAAGGCACACTCTACCCGGCGCTCCTACGCCTCGAACAGATGGGGTGGGCCACCTCGAAGTGGGGCGCATCCGATAATAACCGCCGCGCCAGGTTTTACTCCATCACGCGGGCCGGCAAAAAGCAACTCGCCGCTGAAGCCAAGAACTGGGAGAGAATCTCCGATATTCTCGGCCGTTTTGTCAAGCCATCAAGGGAATCCATATGAGAGCAATCCGTGTATTCTTGAGCCGCCTCTCCGGTCTCTTTCGAAAGGGGTGCCTGGAGCGCGACATGGAGGAAGAATTCGATTTTCACCTGCAAAACGAAGCCGCGGAAAATCTCCGAAGAGGCATGAATTCAGAGGAGGCGTTGGCGGCCGCCCGGCGCCGCTTTGGCGGGATTGCCCAGGTGAAAGAAGCCTACAGGGGAGCTCGCTCGCTGCCGTTTTTCCAGGTGCTCTGGCAGGATCTGCGCTTCGGTTTCCGCATGCTCCGGCGCAATCCGGGCTCTTCGATACTCGCCATCCTTTGCCTTACTCTCGGGGTCGGCGCAACCGGTGCCGTGTTCAGTTGGATCGAGGGGGTTCTGCTTCGTCCGTTTCCGGCGGTAGCCCACCAGGAGCGAATGATGGCGGTGGCCGGAACTTATCGCGGCGTGGCTGGTGCGCCTGGGAACTCGACCGACGTGTCCTGGCCAGATTTCCAGGATTTTCAAAAAAACTGCCGGCTTTCCGATGCTTTCATCGTGGATCGAATCACGGGGGTCACACTAGCCATCGGTGACCGGGCAGATCGTGCGACTGGGAGCGTTGTTTCGGCCAACTATTTTGATGCGCTGGGAGTCCGTCCCATACTGGGGCGGGGGTTCGAATCCGCCGAAAACGTCGGCCGTAATGCTCATCCCGTGACGGTGATCAGCTATCAAATGTGGAAAGAGCGGTTCCATGGCGATCCGGCGATCATCGGCAGGGCGCAGATGCTCAACGGTATGCCGCACACGATCATCGGCGTTGCGCCGGAAGGCTTCTACGGTACGTTCGTTGGCTGGGCGATGCAGTTCTGGGTCCCTGTATCCATGCAGGAAAGATTTTCCCCGGGCGGATACAAGCTCGAAGACCGCGGCGCGCGCTGGATTGAGGGTTTCGTGCGGCTCAAGCCGGGCGTGACACCGGAGCAGGCACAGGCCGAGATATCCGCGGTGGCGAAGCGATTGGAGAACGATTATCCGGTGACAAACCGCGGCCGCGGCGTCAGGCTGTTCCCCTTGTGGAAGACTCCCTTCAACAACGCGGGCACCCTGTTCCCAACTCTCTCCGTCGCGCTGGCGGTGGTGTGTTTCGTGCTCCTGATCGCTTGCGCGAACGTCGGAAATCTGCTGCTCGTAAAGGCATTCGGGCGGCGGCATGAGATGACCGTGCGGCTCGCGGTCGGCGCCGGACGTGGACGGCTGCTGAAACAACTGCTGACCGAGGGACTGATCCTGTCGACAATCGCGGCAGCGTGTGGGCTCCTGATGGCCACTTGGTGTCGCAACCTGCTCCCTGTGCTACTCCCGCCGCGAGGCGGAGTGACGATGAGACTGCCAGGCGAGATCGATTGGCGCGTGCTGATCTTGAGCGTGGGCGTTTGTCTGATCTCGGCTGTTTTCTTCGGGCTGGTGCCCGCGGTGCAAAGCCGCAATATCGATCTGGTCTCCGCGCTGAAGGCCGAATCGGGCGGCGTCGTGGGCGGAGGCCGGCGAGCCGTGCTCCGCGGGGGCCTGATCGTCGTGCAGGTATCCCTGAGTTTCATTCTGCTCGTGGGCGCGGGTCTTCTGCTCAAGAGCCTTGGCGCAATTCAAAACACGAGCCCCGGGTTCACCACCCATGGCGTGCTGACCACCTGGGTGGATTTGACGGCCGCGGGCTACGATGCGCAACGCGCCCGCAGTTTTCAGGACGCATTGACGGATCGCTTGCAGTCGCTCGGAGGCGTGCAATCGGTCGCGTTCGCGCGAGTGACGCCGTTCAGCTATGGCGGTTATTCTTCCGCTCCCATCGCAGTCGACGGTTATGAGACCGCCCCGGACGAGCAGCCCACCGTGGATTACAACGAGGTTGGTCCCGGGTATTTCGCTACTATGGGCATCCGTTTGGTCGAGGGCCGGGAGTTCACCCGCGCGGACAATGAAACCGCGCCGCTGGTCGCGGTGGTGAACGAGGCTATGGCGGCCCAATACTGGCGCGGGCGTAATCCGGTCGGCAGTCGCCTGCAAGTGAAAGGACGCTGGATGCAGGTGGTGGGCACTGTAAGAATGTCAAAGTACCGGAACTTAGCGGAGGCGCCGAAATCGTTCTTCTACGTGGCGATGCGCCAGAATTCCAACGGCCTGAATCTGAATATCCGAACATCGCTCGGACCGGAAGCCGTGACGAAAGCATTAGTCCGCGAGATCCATTCGCTGGACGCGAATCTTGCGCCAGGCGAAGTGATCACAATGCAAGAACAGGTGGACCGGACGACTGCGGTGCAGCGCGTCGCGGTGATGATGCTGGGCGTGTTTGCCGGATTGGCGTTGCTGCTCGCCACCATCGGGCTGTACGGGGTACTGTCGTACACGGTTTCGCAGAGGACGCGAGATTTGGCGCTGCGGATGGCTCTGGGCGCCGACGCATCGAATCTATTGCGGCTCGTAATGTCCCACGGCCTCGCGTTGACAGCGGGTGGTGTTGTGCTTGGTGCGGCCGCCGCACTGAGCTTGACGCGCCTGATGGGAAACCTGCTGTACAAAGTGAGCCCGAGGGATCCGCTGGCGTTCGGATCGGCCTTCGTGGTGATGGCCATCGCGGCGCTGGCGGCGTGTTTCCTGCCCGCGTGGCGCGCAGCGCGCACCGACCTGGTCCGCGCGTTGCGATGTTGAGTGCCGCTGCCCCGGTCTTCCCAAGACCCGCCCGTCAAGAGTCGCAGTACGGGTTCAGAAAGGGCCAAGTCATCGGCGCCGAGGCCAACCGATAGATCCTACCTGAACGCCGTAGTGTAGACCGACGCAGTCCAACTCCAAGGGTCGTCCATTCGGAAGTGGCCCCGAGGCGTCCTAATCTTGGAGACGCGCCTGTCAACTCCTTGGACGGCGTTATTACCAAATATCGGTAGCTATTTCTGCGTCCTGCGGGCAGGTACTGGTGAAAACGCGTCAAGGCGGATATACGGCGTTGCCCAGCAGCCTGTGGTAATAGTCGCGAAAACATGTGACCTAGCGAATGTTCTGGGCGTCTATACTGCATGGCCATGGGAACCCGCAAGAAACGGGAGCGACAGGAAGATCTCTGGGTCGTCAGCAGCGAGGTCGTGGGCAC
>JBGPHT010000224.1:0-9840 GCA_041484525.1 Bryobacteraceae bacterium
CGGCGCCGTTGCTTGCACAATCGATACTTTCCGCGCCTGGATGAAGTGATCGCCGCAGTAGAAGCCGAGTTCGACCAATGGGCCGGTCGCAATGAAACACTACGCCGATTATGCGCAATTACTTAAGTCGCTGTGTTTAGAATAGACCGCTTTCGCACAGTTTTCCTCCGTATCCTTTCTTGATTGATTTCTCAGCCGGGGAGAAAACCGAAGTCTCTGCGGGGACCTACGATTTCAGGATATGGGGCGCGCCGTGAAAGAGCAAATTCAAACTTTTTATGTGCCCAATAGTAATCTAATAGAAACGTGAGGTCTTCCATCGAAGCAGCTTATGAACGCATCGCTCCGTACGTGCGGGAGACGCCGCTCGAGCCGTGCGCGGTGGCGCCGGGCGTCGCGGTTCTGCTGAAACTCGAGCACTTGCAGTGCACGGGCTCGTTCAAATTCCGCGGGGCGTCGAATAAGATTGCGATGCTCTCGCCCGCGCAGGCCGCGGCCGGTACGATCACGGCCTCGAACGGGAATCACGGGTTGGGCGTGGCCGCGGCGGCGCAGGCCAGGGGCATCGCGGCTGAGGTGTACGTCTCGGCGCACGTTTCGCCAGCCAAGGCGCGGCGCATCGAAGGGCTCGGCGCGCGCATCCGGCACGCGGGCGATGACCCGCTCGATGCGGAGCTGGCCGCGCGCCGCGCCGCGGAACAATCCGGCAAAGTATTCATCTCGCCTTACAACGATCTCGATGTCATGGCGGGCCAGGGCACGATCGCTGTCGAAATGCTCCGGCAGCAACCGCAGCTCGACGCCGTCTTCGTGGCGGTGGGTGGCGGCGGACTGATCGGCGGCATCGGAGCGTACTTCAAGGCCGTCTCGCCGCGGACCGAGATCGTCGGCTGCTGGCCGGAGAATTCACCCGTGATGTACGAATGTCTGAAGGCGGGCGGCATCGTCGAAGTGGCGGAGCGGCCGACTATCTCGGAGAGCACGGCGGGCGGCATCGAGCCGGGTTCGGTGACGTTCGAAGTGTGCCGCACTGCCATCGACCGTTCGGTGCTGGTTTCCGAAGAAGAGATTCTGTCGGCCATGCGGTGGATGATCGAGAACGAGCATTGGGTGATCGAAGGCGCGGCAGGCGTGGCACTGGCAGGGCTTTTGCGGGAAGCACAACGGTATGCGGGGAAGACAGTAGCGGTCGTGATTTGCGGGCGGAATGTGTCGCCGGACGTGATGAGGAGACTGGTATCATGACCGCATCATGCTGCTGCGCACCACTGCCTTTCTTCTCTTTTCGCTTCATGCGATCGCGGCGACCTACCATTTCGCCGCGGTCTGGGATGGCTCGAAGCTGCTGAAGGATGCCTGCATCACCACGCAGGGCGACAAGATCCAAAGCGTCGGGCCTTGCTCGGGCAGCGCCGTCGATCTCACGCGGTTCACCGCTATTCCGGGGTTGATCGACGTTCACACGCACATGACCTATGTGCTCGACAACCGCGTGAGCCAGGCGGGACGCGGCGCAGCCGTGGTGTATCTGGCGCAGGAAAACGCGCGCAAAACGCTCGAGACCGGCGTCACCACGGTGCGCGATCTGGGAGCATCGGACTACACCGATATCGCGATGCGTGATCTCATCAACCAGGGGCTGATGCCCGGGCCGCGCATGTTCGTCGCGGGCTATGGCCTCTCGATCACGCGCGGCGGACGCGGCGGGCCGGGCACGGCCGATGGACCGGTGGAGGTGATGAAAGCCGTGCGCCAGCAGATCGCGGCGGGCGCCGACGTGGTGAAGATGTACGGCTCGACGGGCTCGGGGCGCGATGTCACTGGTTTCGAGACCTTCACCTATGAAGAGATGAAGGCCGCGGTGGATGCGGCGCACGCGCTGGCGAAGCGCATCGCGATTCACACGTATGGTCCGGATGGCGCGCGCGACGCCGTCCGCGCGGGCGCCGATTCGGTGGAACACGCCACCGGCATGGACGACGCCACCATCACGGAGATGGCGCGGCGCAGAATTTTCTACGTGCCCACCATCGACCACAACCGCTACTACGTCGACAACTACCGTCGGCTGAACTACCCGCCCGGGGCGGTCGACGACCTGAATGCGTATATCGCGCGCAATCTCGAAACGGCGCGCCAGGCGTTCCGCGCGGGGGTGCGCTTCGCCATGGGGTCGGACGCGGTGTACACGATGTTCGGCGAGAACACGCGCGAGCTGGGCTGGTTCGTGAAGGCGGGGATGACGCCCGAGGCGGCGCTGCGCGCGGCGACGGCGAACGGCGCCGAGTTACTGGGGATGGAGAAATCGCTGGGCGCGCTGCGGCCGGGATATCTGGCGGACATCGCGGCCGTGGAGGGCGATCCACTGGCCGATATCAACGTGGCGATTCAGAAGGTCCGCTGGGTGATGAAGGGCGGCGAAGTCGTGGTCGACAAGACGAAGTAGGGGCGCTTTCGACAGTCCGAGACAACGGCATCCGAATTGGCCCCCAACTTGCTCTTACGTTCCCGTGGAAAACCGCACCGAGCCCAAAACCGCTGCGCAATGGTTCCGCTACATTGTCGTAGCCGCCATCGCCATTTTCCTCGTTTGGTGGATGCTGCGCGTCTACGTCTTGTAGAATCACGACCCCCGGCCTCCCCTCAAACGCGGCGCCAGCCCCGTACTCTACTGCGTCACTTTGACGACGAAATAGGTGATCTGCTTGCCTGCGTCCACCTTCACCTGGTGCGGCAGCTTGGCGGGGATGGTCAGAATGTCGCCGGCAGCGATCTTCTTTTCGACACCGCCGGTGATGCTGGGGGCGCGCATCTCGTTCGGGGCAGTGGTGTGGCCGTCATTCATCTTGCCGCCCACAATCAGCGTGCCTTCGCCGGCTTCGACTACGAAGATATCGGCCTGCTTCTCGTGGTATTCAGCTTCACCCGAACCTTCGCGATGCGCCACCATGAAAGAATAGTTGCCCACGGCGCCCAACTGCTCGGTAGCGACTTTAGTCGTGGCGTTCACTTTGGGGCCGAGCGTCTTGGCGAACATCTTCAGCTCGTCGGCCTTCCACATCTTGACGCCTTCGGGATCGCCCGCGGGCAATGCCATACCGGCGGCACACAGGGCGATGCAGATCGGTTTCAGTCTCATGCGACTGATACTACCGCACTGCAAGGGGGGCCGGGGCGCTCGAGGAACCGTCCACCACCACGGCCACCGGAACCTGGGCGCCGCCGAAGGACTGGGTGACGATGATCTGAATCGCGAACTGGCCGTTGGCCGCGGGAACGATCGAATTCACGTACATGTCCACGCCCGAGATGGTCACACGCACGCGGCCCGGGTTGCCGGCGGCGGCCGGGTCGAGACCGGTTACCAGGATGTTCAGCACTTCGCCCGCAGCCACCGCAGTCACGGAAACGTTGGACACGTTGGTGATGCCCTGAATCACCGGCGGCCGATTGTCGACGGGCACAATCACGCTGGCGGTTTCGAGGCCGTTGTTGAGTTTGAGAACAGCGGGTCCGATTTGCGCTCCGGAGGGGATATCGAAATTGATCTGGGTCGATCCGGCGAAGCGGACCAGGACCGGCTGGTCGTTCAAGGTGAGCTGCAGCGCGGACGGATTGGTCGCCAGGTTGCTCCCGTAAATCACCACCGTGGCTCCGGGATAGATCGTCTGCTGCGTTTGGTCGCCGTTCAAAACCGGCAGCGCAATCAGGGGAAGCCGCGGATTGTTGGGCTGCGTCTGGAACGCGAACGGCTGCTGCGCCACCTGGAAGCCCGAGATCACGCTGATTTCGGAGGCGCCGATGGCCGCGCCCGATGCCACCACCACGTTGGCGATCAGGTGGTTCGGGTCCTGCACCCATACGCGGCGAACCGTGACATCGTCGGATCCGAAGCCTAGAGTCACCTGGCCATCCACCAGACGCATGCCCGCCACCGACATATCGATCATGGCGGAGTACGCGAGATTGTTCGCGCCCGCCGGGAGCGAACTGGTATTCATGCCGGCGATCTGCGGCAAGCCGGTATTGTCGTAGGTGTATGCCGGCGGATTCGAGCTCTGCAGCAGCATCGAGTTCTGGCCGTCGGTGTTGTAGACCGTGATGGTCGCGGTCTGCCCGCTGGCTCCCGGCGGCGGCACGACGGTCACGGCGCCACTGGCGTCGGTACCGCTGAATTTGGCGACGATCGCGGAGGGCAGGCCGTCGAAGTAAATCTGGCTATCCAGACCAAAGCCCGCGCCCGCGATGGTGACCGTGCCATCGCCATTCGGGATGACGGATGAAACCTTGGGAGCGCTTCTCTGCACCAGCGTCACGGCATCGGGCAGAACATACATGTCGTTGCCGAAATTGAGAACCAGGTGCCTCGGGCCCGCGCCGGCGAACACCGGCGTCTGGAAATAAAGCGCCAGCGCCGAGGGAGCGCCGTATGAAGTCAACGCGTAGGCGTTCCCGAAGCTGCCGAGGAGCGCGGCCGATTGCGGCTGGGGAGTCGGGATCGGCAGGTGAGCCTGCGCCACCAGCGTGCTCACGGCCTGGTTGGAATTGAAAAACGCCGGTGTGGTTTGCGTGTCGCCTGTCGCGGCCAGTGCGCGGCTGCCGGAATCGTAGCGGCTATAGGTGATCAGGTTGTAGACCGGCACCGATGAGCGCGTTTGGAGCGAGAAATCCTTGCCCGTGATGTCCTTGCTGATGGGGAACTGAGGATTGATCTGGATGGCCGCATTGGCCGCCGTCTGCAAGTCGCGCGTGCCGGGATAGAAGGTGGATTCGAAGAATGGAACCGTCTGCGCGAACGGCACGCCGTTGCCATCCACCGGCAGCGTGACGTTGGCGTCGGGCGGAAGCGGGTGCACGTACAGCAGATAGCTATTCGGCTGCAAACCATCGATGCGATAGTTGCCGTTGGGGTCGGTCAGGGCGCTGACGGCGGGGCCATTGGGAACGATCGCGACCACCGAGGCCAGGCCGATCGGCTGCCCGCCGGTGGTGGTGACGCGGCCGGAGATGGAGCCGAGATTCGCGTTCCAGCCGGCCTTGCCGTAGAGCACCAACAGGCCGGCGTAATCGTCGGCGTCGAGCGGGCGCGTCCGCGTGGTGTTCCGGACCACGCCCATCGACATGGCGCTCGAAGTATACGTGTGCTGCAGGCCCAGCGCATGGCCGAGCTCGTGCACCGTGGTGGTGAAGAAACCCTCGAGGTAACTCGGGCCAGGAGACTGGCTGGTGTCGCGGGTCAGGGTCACCACGCTGCGCACGATGGGGAAGAACGGGCCATTCGGACCGTTCACGGGATTGCCCGCGGGATTAAGCACGGTGAAGCCCAGCACCCCCGGCACGTCGCCAAAGACCACGTCGATGCCCGCGGTGTTCGACAACTGGTTCTGGTTCTGCAGACCGCCAAAGCCAATATGGAGGTCGGAGCCATCCACCGTACTCCAGGCGCCGATCGCCTGTTTGATCTGGCTGATCACCGAGCCGAAGCTGTCGTTAGGGCCGAAGTTGCTCGGGCCGATGTCGCTTACGAAAACGTTGACAGTGTTGTTGGGCAGCGCCGCCAGATTGAACTTTTGGTAAGCCGGCGTGAACGGGCCGTTCCCAAACGGCCGGCTGAGGTAGTGAATGTAATGGTAGTTGGCCAGCAATGGTGTTCCCAGCAGGAGCGCCGCCGCGGCGATTGCCCAAACCCGTCCCATGAGGCCCGTTCTACGCATTACTTCGCTGCACCTTTTCCCGCCGCCAATGTGGCCGCAACCCGCGCCCGCAATTCGCTCACGCGCATCACCAGCGTTTCATCTTTGGTGGGCTGGCCGGTATGTGGATCGAGCATCAGCTCCCGGCTGTAGCGCCGTGTGCCGGTCGGGTCGACGCCATCCTGCGCCAGGGAAAAGAACCCCTGGGTCATGCCTATTACCTGAGCGAGCCCGGACTTGCCGGTATATAAGAAGAAGACGTACTCCTCGCCCACGTGAAATTCCGGCGCGCCCTCTACCATGTACCGCACGCCGTTCAGCGTTCCGCCCGGAACCGCTACATCTACGGGGCCCTGCGACGGTCCCTTGAAGCGTTCGGAAACCTGCAGCGTGTAGTGGGTGTAGACGATCGGACCGGACGGCGCCGCGTAGGTGGCCGTGACTTTCCCCCGCACAATGGCGGTGGATTTCACGATCATGTCGTCCAGGGAGAGCCGCTCCAGAGTGGCGCACTGGAGCGGTATCAGGCCTAACGTCAGTACAAACGCTTGGAGAAAGCGGCGCGTCACGGCACTGTAATGTGCAGTCGAAATGCCAAGCGATCTCATTGAAAAAAGGTGGCTTACGATCAGTCTGGAGGAGCCTTCTGTGTTGCTCCGACACAACCTTGGGGCGGGGTGCCCCATTTCGTTAACTCAGGTTTTTCCCGGGCGGACGATGAGCATGGGGACATCCAGGTGGTGACGGACAGGGTTGATGGTGTTGCCGAAGATCAGGTCCTTGAGGCCGCCGTGGCCGTGGGCGCCCATAATTACCAGGTCCGGGTGTATCTCGCGGGCATAACGGACGATCTCCTTCTTAGGGGACGACGAGGGGCAGATTGCCGTTTCGACAGTTATCCCCTGATCGCGAAGGGACTGCGCGATGCGCTCGAGGTACTGCTCGCCGGCCTCGACTTCGGCAGTAGAGGCCTCTTTGCCGTAGATCTGGCTGGTGACGTCTTCTTCGACGTGAAGGAGGTAGAGGCTGGCGCCGTAGAGCCTGGCCATGGCGGCGGCGTGGCTGATGGCCAGGTGGTCGAGCGCCGTATGATCGAGCGGGACGAGGATGCGGTGGTAGACGGGCACGGCGGCGGGATCGGCGCCGGCAGGCTCCGGAAAAGTGACGGGTGCACGGCCGTAACCACGCGTCCGGCGGCGGATCATCGGCTCGAAGGTCACCCAGAAGAGAAGCATCGCCAGGATGGCCACCAGCAGAAACGTTACGCCCCGGATGACAGTGGACCAGGGCCCGGGCTGTGCGAGCCACCCCGCCAGGATGGGCCCGGCGAGGTATAAATTGAGGAACACGATCACCACGGCCGCCGTCCACGCCAGCACCTTCACCCAGCCGGGATTGACGAACTTGCCCATGCGGACGGGGTCGCTGGTGAAATGCACCAGCGGGATGATGGCGAACGGGAGCTGCATGCTCAGGATCACCTGGCTCAGGATGATGAGGCCGAGCGTCGCCTTGTCGCCATGCAGGTAGATGGTGAGGGCCGCCGGGATGATGGCGAGCGTGCGCGTAATCAGGCGGCGCAGCCACGGGCGCATGCGGATGTTGAGGTAGCCCTCCATAACGATCTGCCCCGCCATGGTTCCGGTAAGTGTAGAGGACTGACCGGAGCAGAGCAGCGCGATGGCGAAAACGGCGCTGGCGACGCTGGTGCCCATCAGCGGCGTCAGGAGCTGATAGGCTTGCTGGATCTCGTTGACGACGATGCCGCGGTGGAAGAAGACAGCCGCGGCCATCACCAGGATGGCGCCGTTGACGAGTAGCGCACCGTTGAGCGCCACGATGGAATCGATGAGGTTGTACTTGCAGGCGGTGCGGCGCTCCCCTTCGGTGGTTCCGATGCGGCGCGTCTGCACCAGCGCGGAGTGCAGGTACAAATTGTGGGGCATCACGGTGGCGCCCAGAATGCCGATGGCAACGTAGAGGCTCTCGCGATTCAGGCGCGGAATCAGGCCGCCGATCATCTCGCCGGGCGCCGGCCTGGCCCAGAAGATCTCGATGCAGAAGCAGGCGGCGATGACGGTGATCAGCGCCAGCACGAAGGCTTCGATGGTGCGGATGCCGAAGCTCTGAAACCAGAGCAGCAGCAGGGTATCGGCGGCGGTGATGAAGACGCCCGCCAGCAGCGGAATGTGGAACAGCAGGTTGAGCCCGATGGCGGCGCCGAGCACCTCCGCCAGGTCGCAGGCGGCGATGGCGATTTCGCACAACACCCACAGCGCCAGGTTGACCGCGCGCGGATAGGTTTCGCGGCAGGCCTGCGCCAGGTCGCGGCCGGAGACGATGCCGAGGCGCGCGCTCAGCGTCTGCAGCAGAATGGCCATGGCGTTTGACATGACCAGCACCCAGAGGAGCTTGTAGCCGAAGCGGGCACCGCCTTCGAGGTCGGTGGCCCAGTTCCCGGGGTCCATGTAGCCGACGCTGACCAGGTACGCGGGTCCGGCGAAAGCGAACATGCGGCGCCATACCGAGACTTGGGAAGTGCCGACACTCGAGTGAACTTCGGCGAGCGAGCGCACTTCGGAGGCGGGTTGGGTGCCGCGGGCCATGAATGAACTTAACTATAGTTAAGCAGGCGGCGAAGGTGAAGTCAAACTCGCGCGCTGGAATTGCGCGCCCCTTGTTCTCGAACCCCGATTCCTTTAAGCTGTGGCGACAGGTCGCATTGCTAATGACTCACATTCGCGGCGGTTGGGTGATCCTTGCCCTTCATTTCCTGGCGGCTCCCTGGCTGGCTGGTCAAAACGCCGGCCCGGTTCGGGCGGCGGGGAAGTTGGAACCGCGGCGTGCAATCGAGAGGGAGCTGGGAGCCGGGCAGACGGATGAGTACACGGTGGAGGTGCCTGCCGGGCAATTTGTTCGGCTGGTGGCGCAGCAGATGGGCGTCGATGTTGCTGTGGCAGTCGAGGATCCGCTGGGCAAAACCGTTCTGGAAGCGGATAGGCCGAACGGCGATTTTGGGCCCGAGGCGGCATCATTTATTGCAGAGATATCCGGGAAGTTTCGCATCCGGGTTCTGAGTGGTTCGAGATCGACTGGGTCCTATCGGATGGAACTCGTGGAGTTGCGAGAGCCAACCGAGGCGGATCGAAGCCGAATCGAAGCGGAAAGGATCGAATTCCAGGCGGTGCGCGAGAGCTCTGCCGGCACTCGAGAAGCGTGGCTTCGTTCGATTGAAACATACGAGCGCGCTGGTTCGATTTGGCGCCGTTTAGGGGATGCCTATGAAGAGGGGCTCGGCCGGTACGTGGCCGGCACTCTCTACTCCGCTCTCGGCGACAAGCAGAAGGCGTTGGACTCCTTGGGCCGGGCGCTCCTGCTTCGCCGCGCCACCCGCGACCGATCCGGCGAAGCCGACACTTTGAACCGCATCGGCGGGGTCCACGACGCTCTCGGCGAGAGGCAGAGAACGCTGGACTACTACTCCCAGGCGCTGCCGATCTACCGTGCTGTCGGCGACCGGCCGGGCGAAGGCAACACTCTGAACAACATCGGTCTCGTCTACTCCGATCTCGGCGAGAAGGAGAAGGCGCTGGACTTTTACTCGCAGGCGCTAACGGTCCGCCGCACCGCGGGCGACCGGGCTGGTGAAGCCAGAACTCTATACAACATCGGTGCTGTCTACAAGGATCTCGGCGAGAAGCAGAAGGCGCTGGACTACTTCGGCCAAGCACTCCCTCTGCGCCGCGCCGTCGGCGACCGGTCCGGTGAAGCCACCACTCTGAACAACATCGGTCTCGTCTACGACGCTCTCGGCGACAAGCAGAAGGCACTGGATTACTTCGGCCAAGCGCTCCCTCTGCGCCGCGCCGCCGGCGACCAGTCCGGAGAAGCCGTCACGCTGAACAACATCGGAGGTGTCTACTCGGCTCTCGGCGAGAAGCAGAAGGCGCTGGACTACTTCGGCCAAGCGCTCCCTCTGCGCCGCGCCGCCGGCGACCAGTCCGGAGAAGCCGTCACGCTGAACAACATCGGAGATGTCTACTCGGCTCTCGGCGAGAAGGAGAAGGCGCTGGATTACTTCGGCCAAGCGCTCCCTCTGCGCCGCGCCGCCGGCGACCGGTCCGGAGAAGCCGTCACTCTGAACGAC
>JBGPHT010000225.1:0-9620 GCA_041484525.1 Bryobacteraceae bacterium
GCCTGTGCCCCTGTCAACGCTTCGCCTGCCGCCTTGCGGCGACACACGCATGACTCGGGGTCAGGATGGTTCGCTACTCCTTTCCTGTAGGACTCTCTCATTCCCTATTCCATGCCGGTTTTATCCCGGCGCACTCTGCGTGCATCTGCGGCCAACCTTGTTCGCTACTCTGCTAATGGCAACCCATACAGCGAAAGTCGCGGCCGTGGCAAACCGTGCAAGTCGTCTTATCCAGATTCGCGTTAGCCCGGCTGTGCGAGTCCATGAACTGCGGCACATGGCTCGCCGGCTTGAGCTTCGCGTCGGCGGCGTGACAGGTTTCGCAACTGAACGGCATTTCGATTTTGACATGGCACACCAGGCAGTCCGCCATCCGCGGCATGTCGGATGGCGAGACGCGCGTGGATTCCTCCATGCCGCGGTGGCATGCCACACAGGCATTCTTGGTGTTGAGGTGGCGCCGGGTGTCGCCCGGAGGCTGCAAGTAATTCCCACGATCGATCGCGGCCGCCAGCATCCCCGCCACGTTGCCCATCTTCAGGTGCTGCGCGTGGCTGAAATGCGCCACCAGGGTTTTTCGCGGCGCCGGAATCTGGGCATCGTTGTGGCAGCTCTGGCAGATCTCCGCGGAGGGCAGCAGATTATCCTCGACCCGCGTGCTCCCGGGCGCCGCCGTATGGCAGTTGGTGCATTCGAGCTGCAGCTTGAGATGGACGCTATGCGAAAAGGGCGCGGCCGGTCCCGGAGGACTCCCCGCCGCGCCCCACGCCAACGCCAACAGAAAAACCAGGCGACCCTTCAACCGTTCACTTTCCCTTGTAGCTCAGATGCCAGATGCGGTTGTTGCCGTCTTCCGAAATGAGCAGGCTGCCATCGGGAATCTGCAGAATCGCCACCGGCCGTCCCCATACTTCGCGTTTGTCGGGACCGAGCATCCAGCCCGTCATCACTTCGCGCATCGGCCCGGAAGGCTTGCCATCCTTGAACGGGATGAACGCGATCGCCTGGCCCACGCGCTTCGACCGGTTCCACGATCCGTGCAGCGATACGAAAACGCCGCCGCGGTATTCGGCGGGAAATTGGGTGCCGGTGTAAAACGCGAAATCGAGCACCGCCACGTGCGCGCCCAGCAGCACGTCGGGCACGAGCGTCTTCGCCACCATCTGCGGCGCCTTGCCCTTATTGATCGGGTCTTCATTGGGTCCCGAGTAGGCGTACGGCCAGCCATAGAATCCGCCCTGCTGGATGTGGGTGAGGTAGTCGGGCACCAGGTCGTCGCCCAGCGTGTCGCGTTCCTGCACGCCCGCCCACAGGGTGTCGGTCCCCGGATACCAGTGCATGCCGATCGGGTTGCGCGTACCCGCCGCGAAAATCTCATGGCCGGAGCCGTCGAGATTGTAGCGGCTGATGGCGGCGCGCCGCGGTTCCTCGCCGGTATCGTCGTTCGAGCCGGAGCCGATTCCCACGTAGATCTTCTGCCCCGCGCGGTCGATCAGCAGGCTGCGCGTCCAGTGATGCGTGTCGACGCCCTTCATCGAGATGATCTCCTGGCCGGCGCCGACCGTCATCGTCTTCGCATCGTACTTGTACCGCTTCACCGAGTCCGACTCGCCCACGTACAGGTTCCCGTTGTGCAGCGCCAAGCCGTAGGGCTGGTACAGCCCTTCGATCAGCTTCTTGCGATCCTTGCCGTTGTTGGTAAGCACGTATACGACGCCGTCGGGCTTCTTGTTCGCATCCGCGAGAATCACTTCGTTGCCCGGGCCCAGAATCATGAAGCGCGGCCGCTTAAAATCTTCGGCCCAGATGTCCACCTGGAATCCCGCCGGCACGGTGAGCTTCGCACCATCCGGCTGCGGAATCACGCGCGGCGAGTTGTTGACAGACGGCGTGGCGTACGGCGGCGGCAGTTTGGGGTTATCGGCTGCGTAGAAGATGGCTGCAGCCGCGAGCAGAAGCGTGGATGTGAATATCGTCCCTCTCAAATGCATGAGACCATCGTGCCACAAAAAAAGGCCGGGGTTTGGGAACCCCGGCCCGAAGATGGAAATGGTTGTTTTGGGAGATTATCTTGCGGCCATCAGGGCTCGCAGCCGGCGGGCCCGCTCGGGGGCGCGCAACTGCCGCAGCGCTTTGGCTTCGATCTGGCGAATTCGCTCGCGCGTGACGTCGAACTCCTGCCCGATCTCCTCGAGCGTATGTTCGCGTTCGCAGCCGATGCCGAACCGCATCCGGATCACCTTCTCCTCCTTGGGAGAAAGCGTCTTCAGGATTCCGGCCGTCTCGTCGCGGACGTTGGATTCGATGACGGCGTCCACCGGCGAACCGACCCATCGATCTTCAATCAGGTCGCCCAGAGCCGACTCGCCATCGCGCCCGACCGGCGTTTCGAGCGACACCGGGTCGCGCGAGATGGTCTTCAGCTTCTGGACCTTCTCCACCGGAATGTCCATCCGGCGGCCAATTTCTTCGTTTGTAGGAGTACGGCCAAGTTCCTTTTCCAGTTCGCGCGTGGCGCGCAGGAACTTGTTCATACTCTCGTTCATGTGAACCGGAATACGGATGGTCCGGGACTGGTCGGCGATGGCGCGCGTAATGGCTTGCCGGATCCACCAGGTGGCGTAGGTCGAAAACTTATAGCCCCGGCGGTATTCGAACTTGTCGGCTGCCCGCATCAGGCCGATATTACCTTCCTGGATCAAGTCCAGGAGATGAAGTCCGCGGTTCACGTACTTCTTGGCCACGGACACGACCAAGCGGAGGTTGGCCTCCACCAGGTCTTTCTTGGCGCGTTCCGCCTCGGCTTCACCGTGGCGAATGACGGTCAGGCTGTGTTTCAGGTCGGGTAAGGAAGCCCCGGCGGCCACTTCCCGCTTGCGGATCTCGCGCTTCAGCTCCCGCAAACGGGCCTGCTGCTCGGCGCTCTTGCGGGTTTCGAGTTTCTTGATCTCGCTATCGATATGGCTGATCTCGTCGACGGCGCGATCGATTTCGCGCGAGAACTCCTTCCACCGGTTGCCCCGGAAGGGTACCCGGCGGATGGCGAGCGAGGTCTCCACCTTGGCGCGATTCAGTTTCGCGCACAGCCGCTTACGCGGCTTCTTGTTGATAACAGGAGTGTTTTCAACTTTTTCCTGCAACTGTAGCAGTTTCTTGTTCAGGGCTGCAACGTCGGTAAACTGCTTGGCGGCTTCGGCCCGAACCCGCACATCTGCCGGGGTGCCTTCCTCGACATCCCCCAGATCCACCATGCTTTCCAGCTCGATGGCAGCCTTTTTCAACTGGTCGGCCATATCGACCACCACGCGCTGAACCAGCGCGGAGCGGCTGATCGCCTTTTGCATCCGCAACTTACCGCGCTCCATCCGGCGAGCCAGATCGACTTCGCCTTCCCGCGTGAGCAGCGGAACGGCACCCATCTCGCGCAGGTACACGCGCACCGGGTCGTCAGTGTAAATCGACTCCTCTACCGGTGGCGGATGCAGGAAATCGGCTTCATGTGCGGCCTCAGGATCGAAAAATTTCCCTTCGTCCTCAAAATTCAGGCCCAGCGTTTCCGGATTGTCCGCTAAAAACTGATCTTCAAATTGATCCACTAAGACTCACCTCCCCCTCGACACTCGATAGTCTTATCGGATGTCGGGGAAATGGTAAACTGAAAAAGGTTCGAGTTCTTACGACGGCCCGGAATGATGAGGGAATCCGTCGGCTGCACTCCGGGTTCGACTTCGGACCTGATATTATCACCATTCCCCCGTAAAGTTAAGCTCTATTTTTAAAGATGTCTTAAAACTGTTTAAGTTACATGGATTTTGTCACTTTCCGACTTCCTCGGGTTTTCGCCCGAATATGGGCAGTCGGCCGGCGCCGCTAGGGTAGTTTCTGTCGCATCAGGTTCTTCAGCTCGTTGAAGAACGCCTGTTCGTCCTGAAAATCCCGGTAAACCGAGGCGAATCGTACGTAAGCGATCTTGTCCAGGTCGCGCAGGTTCTCCATCAGGAATTCTCCTATATCGATAGTAGATATCTCCCGGTCGGGCGAATCGCTGACCTTCGATTCCACCCGGTTCACCAGTTCGGACAGCTTCGACATGCTGACCGGCCGCTTTTCACATGCCTTCAACAGCCCCCCTAATACCTTCTGACGGTCGAACTTCTCCCGGCGACCGTCTTTTTTTATGACCATGTAAGGAACCTCGTCGATCCGCTCGTAGGTCGTGAACCGGCGCTCGCAGGCCAGGCACTCCCGGCGCCGGCGGATGGCGTCCCCCTCCTTACTTTCCCGGGAATCGACCACCTTATCGTGCAAGTGATTGCAAAACGGGCATTTCATTTCGTCGAAGCCTCCCGCCCGATCTGCCGTAAACTATGCCAGTCGAGCCCTTCCTTCAGAGCCAGCCCCAATCCCAAGGGCAGTATTGCTACAAACGTAAGAAACCAGATGAAGATGGCGAACGAAGTCGCCACTTCCAGACGGACGCCGAACAGCTCGGTCAGCACCAGCACCGAAACCACCTGCATGCCGCCCCCGATGCCGGGAATCTGGACCACCGCGCCAAACGATACAAACCCCATAAAAATAAGAACATCTACAAGGCTAAGAGTTAGGTTTTCGGAGAAGGACCGCGCCAGGCACCAGTAGCAAGCGGCGATCAGCAGCCACTCAATTACGGAGTACACGAAGATCGCGAGCAGGGCTCCATCGCTGCGCGTCGCCTCTACCCCCTGGACGAGCCCTGTGATCAGCTTCTCCACCCGGGCGAGCTGCGTTTCGGGGAGAAAGTGCAGGAAGCGCAGCAGCCGGCGGCGGAAAGGTTCGGCGACGTGCCGCATCAGGAGGATCGCGACCAGGATTCCCAGCGCCATCCAGGCGACGATCCAGCCGCCCCAGGCGAGCACCCAGGCCAGCGTCGGTCCCGCTACAATGCCGGAGCCCTGCACGCGGCTGAGCGCGAATCCGAACACCAGCAGGGCCATCAGGAGATCGAAGATGCGCTCGAGGAGCCACGCCGCGAGCTGCGAAGGCACCGGAACTTTCTCTTTGACTGCAATCAGATACGGGCGGATGAACTCGCCCGGCCGGCCGAACAGGGTGATGGCGGTGAAGCCGATGATGGTGGCGGTGAGCAGGTTGGGGATCGATGGCCGCGGTTTCAACGGCTTGAGGAAAACTGCCCAGCGCAGCGCGCGGCCGTAGTAAGTGCCGAAGATGGGGGCCAGCGACAGCACCAGCCAGCCCCAGCGGAGATGGGAGAAGCTGCCGGCAAACACGTGCCAGTCGAAGCCGTGCGACGATAACCGGGTGGAGACGAACCACACCAGCAGCCCCAACACCACGATGCAACCGGCCACCCATTTCCACGTATGACGGCGAATCTCAGCTCTCCCCGCCGGAAATGCCGGAAAGTGCTTGGCATGCCGGAAAAATTGAACCTATCATGATAAAGCCTCGTTTCTGAATATGGAAGGCATGAGGCAATGGCATCCGCGACACTAGCTTTGGAACAGTACGGGCACCAGGGTTCCAGAATCGCGGCTGCACCACACCGAACGGGTGTTCGCGGAGACCGCAATCTGATAGAACGTAGCTTGGACCCCGATCTTAGCCTGGTGTCCCGGTGCCTGCGCGCCGACGAGACTGCATGGGAGGAGTTGGTGCGGCTCCACACCCGGAAAGTCTACGGCCTGTGCTATCGGTTTACCAACAGCGGACAGGAAGCGGAGGATCTGACGCAGGAAGTTTTCCTGCGCGTGTTCCGAACCTTGAAGACGTTCCGCTCGGACGAAGGTTCGCTGATCACCTGGCTTTCGCGAGTTACGCGTAACCTTTTGATCGACCATTATCGCCGCTCACGACAGGAGCGCGTCACGGATTCGATTGAAGAGCAGCTCCCGATGCTCGAAGAGGCCAGCGCCTCTTCAGCGCCCCGGCCGGATTCGGCGGTGGCGGGACGGGAGGCGAGTGAGATTTTGCAGGCGACGCTACAGAAGCTGTCGCCCGATCTGCGTGAGGCGGTGATCCTCCGCGATCTGCAGGAAATGGAATATCGTGAGATTGCACAAGTGCTGGCGATTCCCGAAGGCACAGTCAAGTCTCGCATCAATCGCGGCCGCGCGGAACTGGCGCGGCTGTTGCGGAAGCAGAAGCTGGCGTTATGAAGTGCGAAGACGCTGAAATTCTGATCTGCGATTACGCCACGCTGACCTCGGCCGAAAGGTTCGAGCTCGAGCGGCACTTCGCGGGCTGTCCGGCGTGCGCCGAGCTGGCGCAGGATTCCGCCGCCGCGCTGGCGTTCATCGATCGCGCGGCCGCAGTGGAGCCGCCGCCCGAGCTGATTACGAAGATCCTGTTCGACGCGCCGTGGAGCAAGAGCAAGGCGAAGCCGAAAGCCGGCCCCGGATGGCTGCGAAAGTTTCTAGGCCCCGTGCTGCAGCCGCGCTTCGCGATGGGAATGGCGATGACGATCCTCTCCATTTCCATGCTGGCGCGCTTCATCGGCGTGCCGCGGCAATTGCGTCCGGCGGATCTCGAACCGGCCAAGGTGTGGGCCGGTCTCGAAGACCGCGCGGTCCTGGCGTGGTCGCGCACGGTGAAGTTCTACGACAACCTGAAGTTTGTGTACCAGATTCAAACCACGCTGCGCGATTGGCAGCAGAAAGACGAAGAGCAGCGGCCCGCGGACCGGAAGAATTCACAGCCGGCCGACGAGCATAAACTGCCGACCAAAGCTCCGCCCCCATCCGGAGCGCCCGCCTCAACTACCCCCGGGGGACCACGTTAAAGGACTAGAGTATGAACTGTCAAAATCATCCTGATGTGCCGGCAACGGCATACTGCCGCTCTTGCGGCAAGCCTGTTTGCGACCCCTGCCGGCGCGACGCCTACGGTACGGTTTTTTGCGCGGAGCACGCGCCCGCACCCGGCGCAGCAGCGCCCCCGATCGCCCCCGGCCCCGCCGCTCCCCCGCCCCCCACGGGAGACGCTGGATTCCGGCCTACCCCGAGTTACACGCCGCACTACCCCTCGTCTGACGTTTCCCCCGGCCTGGCGCTCTTTCTCGGGCTCATCCCCGGCGTCGGCGCCATTTACAACGGGCAGTACGCCAAGGGGCTCGTGCACGCCATCATCTGGGGAATCCTGATGAGTATCACCAATTCGCGCGCGGCGCACGGCATGGAGCCGCTGTTCGTCATGCTGGTTTTGGCCTGGTGGGCCTACATGGCATTCGAGGCCTACCACACGGCCAGCAAGCGCCGTAACGGCGAGCCGGTGGACGAGTACTCGAGCCTCATCGACATGCGCGGCAAGTCGAGCCAGGTTCCGGTGGCGGCGATTTCGCTCATCATCCTGGGCGTGCTGCTGCTGCTCCACACGCTCGACCTGCTGGATTTCGAATACGTCGCGCGCTATTGGCCCGTGTTGCTGATCGTGGCGGGAGTGTACCTGCTGTACGGGCGTTTCTCGGCCGCGGAGCCGGAGCAGAAAGAGGCGCGCCATGAACGGCACTAAATCGTTCGTCTGCGCCATCCGTGGGCCCATCACGCTGATCACCCTGGGCGTGCTGTTCGCGCTCAACAACTTCACCACGTACCGGTTCGACCAGACGTGGCCCGTGCTCCTCATCGTGTTCGGATTGCTCACGCTGCTGCGCCGCGGAATCGAGCCGCCCGCTCCGCCTCCGACGCCCTTTGCTTATACGCCGCAGGCGCCGCCGCCAACGCCCTACGGGCAGACGCCGTACTCGCAAACGCCCTACTCGCAAACCGCTCCTCCGGCCGAAGTGGCGAAAGGCGGCTTCGGCGGCAGCGCGCCGCAGCGCCCCGCTGAATCCACCGGGAATTCGCCCGCAAATCCGGGAGGCACGGCATGAGCGACTCCGCAAGGCACGACCTGAGAGTGAGACGGCGATCCTTCACCGGCCCGCTGCTACTGCTCATCGTGGGCGCGCTGTTTCTCTGGCACAACCTGCACCCGGAGGCGCCGCTATTCGATATCGTGGCGCGCTACTGGCCGTTCCTGCTGATCGGCTGGGGCGTGATGCGCCTGGTGGAAGTGGCTATCTGGAGCCGGCAAGGGTCCCGCGCCGGGTTCAGCGGCGGCGAGATCGTACTCGTCGTTCTGATCTGCATAGTGGGAACCGGCGTCTGGCAGGCCCACGAGCACGGCATCCGCTTCACGCCCCGCGGTCTGGATTGGCTGGGCGAGCAGTACGATTACACCGTCTCGGCGCAGGGTCCCGCGGCGGGCATGAACCGCATCGTGTTCGAGAACCCGCGCGGCAGTATCAAAGTGATCGGGGCGGACACGCAACAAGTGACCGTGAACGGGCACAAGCTGATCCGCGCGTATGCCAAGCGCGACGCCGACGAGACCGACGGCAAGACGCCCGTCGAGATCGTGCCGCAGGGCGACCGGCTGCTGATCCGCACCAATCAGGATCGCGCCCCCGATAACCAGCGCATGTCGGACGACCTCGAGGTCACGGTGCCGAAGGCGATGGCCGTCGAAGCGCGCGGCCGCGTGGGCGACATGGAAGTGACGGACGTGACAGGCAACGTGGAACTCTCGGGCGACCGTGCCGACGTGCGCCTGGCGCGCATCGGCGGCAACGCGCGGCTCGACATCGGCCGCAGCGATCTGGTCCGCGCTGTGGATGTGAAGGGCCGGATCGACCTGCAGGGCCGCGGCTCCGACATCGAGCTCGAGAACATCGAAGGCCAGGTGACCATCAATGGCGCCTACATGGGCACGCTCGATTTCAAGAACCTGGCGAAGCCGCTGGCCTTCCAGGGCGCGCGCAACACCGAGCTGCACGTGCAGGCCATCCCCGGGCGCATCAGCATGGACCTGGGCGAATTCACCGGCAAGAATCTGATCGGCCCGGTCCGCATAGTGGCGCGGTCGCGCGACATTAAGCTGGAGCAATTCACGCAATCGCTCGAACTCGAAACGGAGCGCGGCGACGTGGAACTGATGCCGGGTAAGACGCCTCTGCCGACCATCGAGGCGCGTTCCGGAGTCGGCCGCATCGACCTGATCCTGCCCGACAAGGCCAACTTCCAGCTCGACGCCACCGCCGAGCGCGGCGAAGCCGTCAACGATTTCGGTGGCGGCATCGAGAAGGACGTGCAGGGCCGCACGGCGACGCTGAAGAAATCAGGCGATGGTCCGATGATCCGCTTGACTGCCAACCGCGGGGGCATATCGGTGAGGAAGGAAGGCAGCCTGCCTCCGATGACGGACGATCGCGGCCTGCCTCCGAAAAGTCCGAAGCCTCCCAAGGCGCCGAAGGATAGTGAAGTAAGGATGTAAGCAAAGCAGAAAAGGCCATTTGAGCCGCAGATGAACACAGCGCGGCAGAGCCGCAACCAAAATGATATGGCGCTGCGCTCCGAGTAAGATGTTTGTTTCCAGGGCAAACGTCCCAAAAGGAGCACAACGCCATGCAGAAGTTTATCGCGAAATTCGGCAGCCTGAGGAAGGTGTGATTTCGGGAGCGGACCGATTGGTGTTCCGTGGCAGCTTGCGGGCCATCCAATACCAGTTCGGGATGATGGGCTATCTTTGGCACAAGCAAGTGCGGCTGACGGCGTTCGGCCAGCACGCTGAGCCGGTCACCA
>JBGPHT010000226.1:0-9577 GCA_041484525.1 Bryobacteraceae bacterium
CAATCCGGCATAAAGGTCTCTGACGACGAGCTTGCGCTGGTCAAGATCCGTCGCGACAAATTCCACGGCGACTGGAACTACGAGATCCAGCCCCGACATACCTTGTCCTGACTAGGTTATTTCTAGACAGATCCTTAGCGGCCGCCGGCGAAAATTGACATCAGCTCCTGAGGCGGCACGACTTCGAGCTGGGCATAGCTGCAATCCCTGGGCTTCTTGTCCCTGCGCCACCTTCGAAAATGGGCCAGGTGACGGAAGCGGGTTCCCTGCATGTGCTCGTACGCGACTTCGGCCACAAGCTCGGGCCGTAGCGGCTCCCACGACAGGTCCTTGCCCTGGCTCCAGCGGCTCTGGCCGCCGGGCATGCGATGCTCGCCGTCACCGGTGGCGTTTCCATGCTCCGCCCAGAGCTTCCAGGGGTGAGCGACGAGCGCATCCTGGCGATAGGGCGCGAGGAATTCCGTGAGCTCGAGGCGCTTCTCCTGCGTGAAGCTGGCGCAGACGCCGACGTGCTGCAGCGCGCCCGAATCGTCGAAGAGACCGAGCAGAAGCGAGCCGACCGCAGTGCGCTCGCCTTTCTTGTGCCATCGAAAGCCGGCGACGACGCAATCGCAATCGCGCTCATGCTTGACCTTGAGCATCACGCGCTTGTCGGATTCGTAGACGCCGGAAACCGGCTTCGCCATGACTCCGTCGAGACCCGCGCCCTCGAAGCGGCGAAACCAATCCGAGGCGACGCTCGATTCGGAGCTTGCCGGTGTGAGATGGATCGGCGGCATGGCGGATGACAGTAGCGATTCCAGCTCCTGGCGCCGGCTTTGGAATGGTTCGCCGCGCAGATCCCGGCTGCCCTCGCAAAGCAGGTCGAAGAATACGATGGACGCCGGGATTTCCTGGGACAGAAGTTTCACGCGCGTTGCGGCGGGATGAATGCGGAGCTGTAGCGCCTCGAAGTCGAGCCCATTATCCCGCGCGACGACGATTTCGCCGTCGAGCACGCAACGAGCGGGCAACTGCGAACGTATCGGATCGAGCAACTCGGGGAAGTAGCGGTTCAGCGATTTTTCGTCCCGGCTCTGGATCAGGATCTCGTCGCCGTCGCGGAAGACCAACGCGCGAAACCCATCCCACTTCGGTTCGAAGATCCAGGTTCCGCCAACCGGCAATTCGCCCACTCGCTTGGCGAGCATCGGCAGGACGGGCGGGTTCACGGGAAGGTTCACGCCTAATGTTAGCGAACAATATTCACCGCAGAGGCGCTGAGACGCTGAGAAAAGACCGGCGCGTTAAGAGGTTTCGCGAGGATACTTCCGGTCCGGGTTACAAAGTGTGAACGCGCGTTCGCTTGCGGCACACGAGTCCCACAAGGGCCAGTCCGGCCAAGGTCAAGGCTGAAGACATCGGCTCGGGCGCAGTCTGCAAAGGTCCGTTCATGCCAACTGTGAAGGCATAAAAGTTCTCAGGGGTGTCAGTCCAGGATATCGAACTGAACGTGCCTGTGAACTGGACGACGCCATTACCTTCGCTACCGCTGACGGTGTTGCCCACGACCGTGATCGACGCGCCACCGAATTGACTGTTCGGGCCGCCGGCCTCAAGCGTCGGGGTCGCGTTGAAGGTGAACGAAGCCTGGGCACCGGGAGCACCGAGGCTCCAGATCGCGAAGAGCGGATTCTCGACGGGTGAGGCGAAGGTGATCGTGTTTGTCCCCGTGGAGCTTCCGTTGAGCCTGAGATCATCCCCGACCACGCTGGGAGAAGCAGTCACCGTACCGCCGATGAATGAGCTGTTCGGCGCCCAAATGGTGCTGGAACCGTTAATCACAGAGGCGTCCAACTCGCCCGAGTAGGACACCCCCACACCGCCGACCGAACCTGTGGCCGACCCGCCGCCGTTCGCACCTACGGTCATGCTGGTCCAGTCGGTCCATATGGTGGCGGCCTGCGCAGGTGTCGTAGACAGGAGCGAGACAGCCATTAAAGAGCCAAGTAACACGCGGTCCCGGAGCATCATTTTTCGCCTCATGTACTCAGTTCTCACATCGGCGAATTTGGGTCAATCGCCGAGGACTATGGATCGTGCGATAGGACCCCGCGCGGTCGGGCCATAGGGATATAAGCTCACAATCTGAATGAGGGTCAGCCTCCGCGGGCAGGATTGATACTATGGCATGACATATGAACCGTCGAAGCCTACTTCGCACTACTGCCTGCGCCGCGGCCGGACTGATGACCGGACTGCGCCCGGCGTTTGCCGCCGACGCCGAGATCGAAGTATCCCTGCAAGGGGCGGGTGCACAGATCAGTCCGCACATCTACGGGCACTTCATCGAGCACCTCGGCGCCGTGATTTACGACGGCATCTGGGTAGGGCGGGATTCGAAGATACCCAACGTCGACGGCATCCGCCGGCAGTTCGTGGATGACATGAAGCGCATCGGCGCGCCCAATTTCCGCTGGCCCGGCGGCTGCTTCGCCGACGGTTACCACTGGCGCGACGGCATCGGCCGCGGGGCCCGTCCGCGCACGTACAACTTCTGGCAGGAGCGGATGCCGGCCGGGTTGGACCACACCGAGACGAACGCGTTCGGAATTCACGAGTTCATCCGTCTGTGCCGGCTCACCGGCGCCGAGCCTTACCTGGCGGCGAATGTCGGATCGGGGTCGCCGCAGGAATTCCACGATTGGGTGCTGTACTGCAACGCTCCGGCGAACACGGCGTCGCTCGCGGGGGAGCGCGCGGCGAACGGCGACACTGATCCGTTCGGCGTGAAGTGGTGGGGCGTCGGCAACGAGTCCTGGGGATGCGGCGGCGACATGAAACCTCAAGAGTACGCCACTCTCTACCGGCGGTTCGTGACACAGTTCCCGGCGTATCCGCCGAAGCCGTACCTGGTGGCGGTGGGTCCGCGCGGCCATTCGCGGGACATGGACGTGGGGTGGACGACGGGGTTCTTCGAGGCTATGCAAGGCGGGCACCGATCCACGGTGGATGGCCTCTCGATGCACTTCTACACGGATTTTCGGAACAGCAAGGAGAAGGTTACGACGTTCGACGCGCGCGGCTGGTACGACGTGATCCGCGAGGGGCTGCGCACCGAAAACGTGATTGTGCGGCACTGGGACGCGATGGCCAAGTACGATCCCAACCACCAGACGAAGCTGATTGTGGACGAGTGGGGCGTCTGGTATCCACCCGGAGAGGAGACCGCGCCGGCGCACCTGCTGAGCCAGCCGCTGACGCTGCGCGACGCGCTCCACACGGCGGTGACGTTCGACGTATTCAACCGGCACGCGGATAAGGTCGTGATGGCCAATGTCGCGCAGACGATTAATTGCATCCACTCGCTGTTTCTGGCGCAGGGGGACCGGTACACGCGGACGCCGGTCTATCACGTGTTCGAGATGTACCGGAACCACATGGGCGCGCGGTCAGTGCCGATTCGCGTGCGATGCGACGAGCTGGCGGTGCCGGGAAGCGGCGGGACGGTGAAGATGCCGGGGGTATCGGGGTCGGCGTCGGTCAAGGAAGGAAAGCTGGCGGTGACGTTGACAAATCCGTCGCTCGATTCCGCGTTGACGGCGCGCATCCGGCTGACGGGCGGAAATGCGGCGGAGGCGCGCGGCGTCGTGCTCACGCACGCGGAGATGACGGCACGCAACCCGTTCGACCGGCCGGAGGAAGTGAAGCCGGCGCCGCTGGCGGTGAGCGTCCGGGGCAGCACGGTGGAAGTCGTGATTCCGAAACACGCGGTGGTAGCGATCGAGGTGGTATTTCGGTGACAGGCTACACAACCTCGAAATTGACCCCGAGTTTCGAGGTTGTGTAGCCTGTCACCGAAATAGTCATGCGCGAGGTGTACCAGGCGCGCGATCACCGGTAGTCGATCTCTCCTTCGCGGCCGATATCGTGAAGCGTGCAAATGTGGGGATGGTTGAGCGACGAGATGGCTTGCGCCTCCCGCTCCAGACGTTCACTTCACGAATTCGGGTGCCGGTACTCATGGTGAATGCGCATTACGACCATTTCTTCCCGCTGGAAACGTCGCAGAATCAGCTGTTCCGGTTGTTCGGGGCTGCGGACAATGACAAGCGGCACGTGGTGGTCGAGAGCTGGCACGCGGTTTCCATATTCGTGATGGTAAAGGATCGGTACGCGGGGGCGGTGGCGCCGTAAAATCATTGGCCGAATTGGCGGAGGTGGTGGTCGGCGTGGAGATAGCCCCAGCGGAGCCATTGGCAGTCGCTCATGGGGCCAAAGACGGGATGGCGGCGGCCGTAAAAGCGGTGGTGGCGGTCTGAAAAACGGTCGATGATGGCTAGAAGATTCTTGCGGTCGCGGCCGAAATCGACGGGCTTGGTGCCGGCGCGGACCGGGTCGACTTCGGGGCGCGTGGGCACGCCTTTGGGCCATGGCAGGGGCAAATAGAGCGCGGACCACTTGATCACGGTGCGCTCGAGGGCGCCGCTGGCGGAACTCACGCGCTTCTCGCCGGTTCCCACGCGGAATGAATCGGTCAGGTGGCAGATCATCTGGTGCGCCGACATTTTTCCCCAACAACCGGGGGTGTCGGGCCGCAGTCTCTCAATTCTCGATACGACGGCTCGCCTTACAGGCGGATCGCCTAAATGCGTCAATTTCTCTCCTCAAATCAATAACGCGTAATCGGGCGCAGAAAAGGCTTACATTTCGATTAACGCCGGGGTGAATTCCGCGGGTGGGGGGCGTAGGGTAATATAGAAGAGCTTTTATGGGCCCGGCATCCCCCTCACCGGACGTGACCCGGCTCCTGGTCAGTTGGAGTAAGGGCGACGAGTCCGCGCTCGAACAGTTGATGCCCCTGGTGTACGGGGAACTGCGCCGCCTGGCTTCCGCCTACCTGCGCCGGGAGCGGCCGAACCATACCTTGCAAAGTACGGCGCTGGTGCATGAGGCCTTCATGCGCCTGGTAAACCAGCAGGATGTGGCGTGGAAAAATCGCGCCCATTTCTACGCGATCGCGGCGCAGATGATCCGGCGCATCCTGGTGGACTACGCGCGGTCGCAGCACGCCGAGAAGCGCGGCTCGGGCGCGGTCAAGCTGGCGCTCGACGAAGCCATGGACGTGCCGCAGCAGAAGGGCGAACTCGACCTGCTGGGACTGAACGGCGCGCTGGACAAACTGACCGAACTCGATCCGCGGCAGAGCCGTATCGTGGAACTGCGGTTCTTCGCCGGGCTCTCGATCGAAGAGACGGCCGAGGTGATGCAGCTCTCGCCCGCTACCATCAAGCGGGAGTGGACCTCGGCGCGCGCGTGGCTGTTCCGCGAGATGACCCGGACCACGGCGTATGACGCCTGACGAGTGGCAGAGAGTCAAAGAGGTCTTCCACGAGGCGGCGGAAATTCCGATCGAGGAGCGATCGTCCTTCCTGGACCGCGCGTGCTCCGGGAATGGGACGCTGCGCGACGAAGTGGAATCGCTGCTGGCGTCGCTTGAGGGCGCGGGCACGTTCATCGAGGAGCCGGCGGCGCGGCCGCCTGGTCCCGAGCCGATCGACAGCCTGGGTCCGGGCAAGGAGCTGGGACCTTACCGCATCGTGCAGCTCATCGCCGAAGGCGGCATGGGCGCCGTCTACCAGGCGGTACGGGTAGACGATCTCTATCGCAAGATCGTCGCCATCAAGGTCATCAAGCGCGGGCTGATCGGCGAGTACGCACTGAAGCGCTTCGACACCGAGCGGCAAATTCTGGCGCACCTGGACCATGCGTCGATCGCCAAGCTGCTGGATGGCGGGACGACGCCCGACGGCCGGCCCTACTTCGTGATGGACTTCATCGCTGGCACGCCGATCGATCAGTATTGCGATGAGCACAAGCTCAGCATTCACGAGCGTGTGGATTTCTTTTTGACGGTGTGCTCGGCGGTGCACTACGCGCACCAGAACCTGGTGGTCCACCGCGACCTGAAGCCGCAGAACATCATGGTGACGCAGGACGGCGGCGTGAAGCTGCTGGATTTCGGAATCGCCAAGCTGCTGGACCCGGACACGCTGGGAATCAGCACGGTAACGACGCTGCAGCCGATGACGCCCGAGTATGCCAGTCCGGAGCAGTTATCGGGTGCGCCGGTGACGACGGCGAGCGACGTGTATGCGCTGGGGGTGCTGCTCTACCGCCTGCTGACGGGGCACCGGCCGTATGCGCTCGAGACGCGCAGCATCCAGGAAATTTTCGAGAGCCTGCGGACGCGCGAGCCGCGCAAGCCTAGCCTGGTGGTCCGGATGTTGGAGAATGTGACGGGATCGTCGGGCCTGACCGTGGCGCTGACGCCCGAGATAGTCGCGGCGGCGCGCAGTACGCGGCCGGATAAACTGCAGCGCGAGCTGGCGGGCGATCTCGACAACATTGTGCTGATGGCGCTGCGCAAGGAGCCGGAGCGGCGCTACGCCTCGGCGGAACAGTTTGCGGGCGATCTGCGCCGCTATTTCGCGGGGCATCCGGTGCTGGCCAGGCAGGACACCATCCGGTATCGCACGGGCAAGTTCATCAAGCGGCACCGGATGGGTACGGCGGCCGTGGTACTGATCGCGGCGACGCTGATCGGCGGCATCATGACGACGACCTGGCAGGCGCGCATTGCGAACGTGGAGCGGCAGCGCGCCGAGCAGCGGTTCAACGATCTGCGCGGGTTCGCCAACTCGGTGCTGTTCGAGATTCACGACGCCATCCTCAATCTTCCGGGCTCGACGGCGGCGCGCGAAGTACTGGTGAAGCGCGCTCAGCAATACCTGGACAAGCTGGCCAGCGAATCGGGGGGCGACGACTCGCTGCAGCGGGAGCGCGCGGCAGCCTACGAGCGCATCGGCGACGTGCTGGGCCTGCCTTCCGAGCCCAATCTGGGACACACGGCGGCGGCGCTCGATAGCTACCAGAAGGCGCTCGCAATCCAGCAGCGTTTAGTGGAGCGGTATCCGGAAGACGTGCGGCTGCAGATGAATCTGGCGCGCGTGTACAACCGGATCTGCCGGGTCCACCAGAGCACGGGGCAGTTCCGCGACGCTTTGAACGCGTGCCTGGAAGCGGAGCGTATCCAACAGGCGCAGGCGGCGACGCGCAGCGGCGACACGGAGCTGCGGGCGGAGATGGCGGCCACGCATCAGAACCTGGCGGGGTCGTATTTCGCGTTGGGGGATTGGGCCAACTCGGAGGACCGCCGGAGGAAGGCGCTGCGCGAGTTCGACGATCTGCATCGGTTGGCGCCGGGTAACGAGAGCTATCAGAACGAGCTGGCGATGGCGCACCACCGCATGGCGGGCTTGCAGGAACAAACCAAACGGTACCCGGCGGCGCGGGAGAGCGCACAGCGGGCGGTGGCGATGTTCGGGGACCTGGTGGCGAAGCATCCGAACGAACTCCGCTACCGCGTGGATGCGACATTCGCGCAGCAGCGGCTAGGCAGCATTCTGATTTCGCTGGGAGATTTGCAGGGCGCGCTCAAGGTGTTCACCGGCGTGCTGCCGATCCGCGAGCAGATCCTGACGATGGATGCGAAGAACGCGCGGGCGGAAGTGAATGTGGCCAATACGCAGGCGGCGATCGGCGTGGTGCTGCTGGCGATGGGACGGCCGTCGGAGGCGGCGCCGCACTTTGAGCAGCAGCGCAAGCTGGCGGAGCAACTGGTGAATCGGGACCCGGTGGCGGTGGAGCATCGCTACAGCTTGTCGGAGGCTTATGAGAATTTGGGGAAAGTATTCATGAAGCTGCAGTCGTACGATCGGGCGCGCCCGTATCTGCAGGATGCGTTGAAGATTTATGAGGACCTGAAGGCGAGGGGCGCGATCTCGGCGGAATATGCCGAGGTGCCGGCGAGGATTGAAAAGGAGTTGGCGGCCTGTAAGTGAGGGAGATGCCGCGCGCGCCCGCCAAGATGTTACGTATCGCCGCCATTCAAGGTTTCTATGCCGTTAACCATTGACTTCGGCCCCGTATAGCCTTAGAGTCCGCCAATACCTATAGCTGCTGCTCGCTAGCAGCTTGCTGGATTTCCGGCGGCGTAGTCCGATTCGGGCCCCCCTCGTCAGCGACCCCCAAGTAGCGGCATTTTCCAAAACCTACGTTCACATCGAGGGGATATGGTCTTTCGCTTGGGTGGATCGAAGCTGTCTTTGGGGCTGCTCGTATTGTGCCTGCTCGCGCTCACGGCAACTCCCGCGTTTTCACAAGCCACGTCAACCAGTTCCATCGCCGGTCTCGTGACTGACGAGCAAGGCGCGGCCATTGCTGTCGCCGAAGTGCGGATAACCGATACGGCGACCGGCAGCGTCCAGACGACGACAACCAACGAATCCGGCCGGTATGTCCTCGTCAACCTCTCTCCCGACACCTACTCGATCGTCATCACCCGGCAGGGATTCGCCGTTCAAAAGATCAACGCCCAGAAAGTGGACATTGGAACAGCGTTAACCATTAACGCGGCGCTGAAGCTGGGCGCCACGTCCACTACGGTGGAGGTAGAGGCGCACCTGGGGGCCGAATTGCAGACTACCAATGCCAGCGTGGCTCCACCCTGACTTCAGAAGCGCTCGCACTTCTCCCCAACCTGGGACGCGACGTCTCGACGCTCGCCGTTCTCCAACCCGGAACCACGCCCACCGGTCAGGTGGCTGGAGCCTTCTCGGAGCAGAACGTCTTCATGCTGGACGGCGGCAATAACTCGGACGACATGTCCGGCAACGGTAACGGGTACACCACCAATTTCACAGGTATGGGCGGAACCCAGACCGGCGGCACCCCTTCCGGCATATTGCCCACGCCCGTCGAGAGCATCGAGGGAATTCAAGGTCTCCTCGTTCAACCAGACTGCCGACTTCTCCGGATCCATCGGCGGCCAGATCCAGATGGTGACCAAGCGCGGCACCAACAACTACCACGGTTCGGCATACGGCTACTACTACGCGACCAACGTCGGCGCGGCCAATTCCTGGTCCAATTGGTCCAATAACGACACGCCGACTATCGTGGATGGGAAATCCTATGCGTACACCCCGCTGCCGTCCATTCATCGCAACCGCTTCGGCGGATCTCTCGGCGGCGTCATGACTCCCAAGTTCCTGGGCGGTAAGACTTACTTTTTCGTCAACAATGAAGGCAGCCGCTTCCCGAACGTGTCCAACTCCACTAAGACAGTGCCCTCCGCGCTGCTGCGGGCAGGTGTGATCCAGGTCGCCGACTCCACCGGCAACTACCAGGCTTATAACCTCAACCCCATTCCGGTTACCGTCAATGGTGTGACTTACAATCCCGCCCCGTGCGGCTCCGGCCTTGCGACCCGCGAGGTATCGGTCTCAATCCGATTGTCAAACAGCTCTGGGATAAGTACCTGCCGCTGCCCAACGAGTTCCTCAACACGGGCGACCGGTATAACACCCAGGGGTACCGCTCTACCATCCGTGCGCCTCTAGCAGCCTGTGGTAAAGGTGGGTTTTTCTGAGCGAAGACCTTCGAAAAACGCGCACGAGGGGAGATGACTAAGTAACGTCACCACTCGTCAAAAGGTTACCGCTCGCTGCCGTCGTGCGATGTTAATTCCGAGGCC
>JBGPHT010000227.1:0-9548 GCA_041484525.1 Bryobacteraceae bacterium
AGTCCGAAAACCAACGGGCAAAAATGAACGAAGATACCCGTCATGCGTGCACGGACAGCGGCTGTCCTGCAATTATAGAAAGTACTTTACATTTCAGAGTATGCGTCTGGCAAAAACGCCTAATACGGGACAAGCTCTAAATACATCAGGGGAACGGCGGCGTTTGCCTCTGGCGAGGGCAAACAGCGTCAGAGCTTTCGCGAAGAATACGTGCTCCCCTATGCGTTGATAGCATTCTACGGCATTGTTAACCAGGAAGCAGCCAAGACTACCGGCATGACCGCGAAGGACGGCGAGTTGCTTTACGAAGGCGTCTGGTACGGCACCAAAGGCCTGATCACCCGCTCGAAAATCGGCCAGTGTCCGCTGCTTCTGATGGCAGTAGAGTACAAGGATCCGAAAGCGTACATCGGCAGGCTGGATAGGTTCTTGCGACTCCAGAAAGATGCGACTGCTGAGCCAACTGAGACGATACGGAGGCCGAGCGAGGTTAGTCTGGACCTCACGCCGCTTCTCACTGTACTCCAGCAGCGGAACCGACAGATCGAAAAGATTCGTGTAGCCTGGGACGAACGGCTGCCGATCATCGGTTTGAAGCGGGAAAAGGACCAGGACGGGAAGACGCAGTATAAGGCGACCGAGAAGACGGATCTCACATTCGAAGACTTTGCGTTCCTATGACGGATGCGAGGGAGTTCACTATTTTTGATGTCCAATCGGATCTCGCCCACTTTCGTCGGCCTTACGCGATCACGTCGGCATTGACGTTTCCGATTCCGCCGCGAACGGCGCTGTGCGGCTTGGTAGGCGCGGTGCTTGGGCTGCCAAAGAACGAGGGACTCTCGGACCTAACCGATGAGCATGCGGTCTTCGGCTTATTGGAGTCGGCTCCTTTGCACCTCACCCAGTACTCGTTCAACCTCGTCCAGACGAAGGACAATCCAGGTTTTCGTCTGAAGGCAGAAAATCCACATACACAGGTCCGGTACGAGTGTATTCGGGGGCCGAGATACCGCGTCGCCTTCAGTCATCCGACGCTCGCATCGGAACTACGGCGCCTCTTAATCGAGGGCAGGACTGTGTACACGCCGTGTCTCGGACTCGCGTGGATGATCGCGTGTATTGCCGACGTGCGGTCGGAGTCGGGGGAACTGATCGATGACGCGGCGACCGGTTCATACAAATGCCTCGTGCGAACTGCTGATCTCTCCGGGGACATCGAGTGGGATGCCGACGGCGTGTACCAGCGGCTCAGGATGCCCGCCGAGATGCAGCCTGATCGCCAAGTCACGCGGTACGAGGAGTACGTCGTTGAAACGACCGGTCGTGCAATCACTGGTAAACTACAGCGGCACTGGAGATTGGCGAGTGGCGATTGCTTTTCGGCAATGTGAATCTCATCCAGGCAGACCGCTCACTGACCATCTGGAGGATGTCGCCGGCCGTTTGCAGGATGCTTTCCTGCGGAGCGTCGGCCTCTTCCATGACGTAGGCAAGGGCACCGAGTACTTTCAGGATTATCTACACGGTCGCCCGCCGCGCCAGGCGGCGCTCTCACGGCATTCGCTTCTGGGGGCAGAGTTATTCCTGCGGTATGCACTGCATGCCATAGCGACTGGCGCCTGCAACATCGAAGATGCAGCGCTGGGCTATGTGATGATCCGGCGACACCATGGTCCACTCGACAACCTAGTCGACGGATTGTCCATTACGGCGGACCGGGATCTCATTAAGAGGCAACTGGCGTGCATCGACACTGGGGGGCTAGTCGAGTGGCTTCGAGAACAGAACCTCGATCCCGGTGGGGATTCTGCACCGAATCACGCGGAGATCCGGATAAGAACGATGCTGACGCTGAGAGAACCAGCGCTGGTGCAATCTGCGATGGCTCGATTCCAGCACGCCCTGGTATCGTTCGGCAGCCTTATCGAAGCTGATCGAGATTCTGCTGCGCGACACTCAGCAGACGCATTTTCACCGACGGAACATTCATTCTCGTCAGAACACGTCTGGAACCTGCGCAGCCGTTTGGACAGTGGCGATGTCGAGCCTGCGCTGAAAGGGGAACGTGATCGGTTGTTCGAAGCGGGTGCTATTGCAGCACGCACCTCTCCTGCGACACCTGGGCGATTGTGGACCCTGACCGCTCCCACCGGGTCGGGAAAGACGCTCGCTGCGCTTCAGTGGGCGTTCCGACTTCGTGAGGCACGAGTTGAGGGAGGTGGAAAACGCTGCCCGATCGTGTATGCGCTCCCATTCACCAGCATCATTGATCAAACCGCATCCGTGCTGGCTGGCATGTACGGGGATGGGTTAGACGAGTCTGTCCTTGCTGTCCACCACCATCAGGCCGAACCCGGCGCCATGAGTTTGAGAGGTGAGGATTCTGTAGCTCGAATCTGGACGGAAGGATGGCGGGCCGATGTTGTGTGTACAACTTTCGTCCAGGTCGCCAATGCCATGTTTCATGGCACGCCGTCCGATTCTCGGAGGCTCAAGAATCTGGCCGGCAGTATTTTGATCTTGGACGAAGTACAGGCGATTCCGGTGCATTTGTGGGAGCCTTTCGCGAGCGCGATTACATCGCTATGTACGACGTGGGGATCCGATGCGCTTCTCATGACCGCAACACAGCCTGCCCTATTTCCTCCAGGCACGGCGATTGAGATTGCGCCACGGGATTACTCCCACAGTTCCGTGTTTGATCGCTATGAGATCTCTGTCGACCTCGGAAGCCAGATTGAGCCGGAGACGCTGGCTGGCAATGTAGAGCACGCTCTGAAACTGGAACAGGTCCGCTCCTGCTTGGTCATCGTCAACACGATCAGAGAAGCTCTGGATCTCTTTCAACTTCTTTCAGGTCGACCGAGTCTTACGGGTTTCAGTCTGTACCACCTCTCCACGAATCTTCGCCCGAAAGACCGCCGCAAGGTGCTGGACGCACTGCGTGCCACGCCGCGCGGTCCGGTTCTTCTCGTCTCAACCCAGGTGGTCGAGGCAGGTGTGGATCTGTCCTTCGATACGGTGTTCAGGGCACTGGCTCCTTTGGATTCAATTGTCCAGGCAGCAGGTCGGTGCAACCGCCACGGCACCGGCAAGCGCGGCTCGGTGCGCGTTTTCGAGCCCAGCGGTGGTTCCGCACTCAAGATCTATGGCAACGTTCACATCGATGTTGTTCGTTCGATCTTCGGAGTCGCACCGCGTAAACTGACTGAACCGGAACTGCGCAATCTGGTAGACCAGTACTACTCCACAATCAAGCAGCGAACAAGTCGCCAGAAATCTGCGATGATTCTGGACGCTGTGAAAATGATGGAGTTCGCGAACCTACGAGGCGAATCAGCAAAGGATTCGGATCGTGACAAACGGGTGCTGCTGATAGAAGAGGAAGCAGGACGCATGCCTCATTTCATCGAGACGGACGATAGCGACTGCGAGTTATGGATGCGCTTCCGCACCGCCATCGAGAGGAAGAATCGTTCAGATGTCCGAAAGCTCAGAAATCAGGTGGCGCAGCGGATCGTGGAGGTCCCCGAGCGGCTCGCGCAACCGGTTGACACCATGACTGGCTTGGCTCATGTTGATCGTGATGCCGCGGATGCGTTGTACAGCGTCGTGACGGGGTGGCGGAGATAACGATGGCGCTGGCCGGTCACCCGCAGTCCATGTTGGACACCAGAGGTCAAGTCCGGCGGTTCGCTCTGTCTGGGGCACGGCTGCCTGCCCCGCGATGTATCGTGCCGTTAGCCGATGCGTGGTGGTCGCGCGCGTGCGACCGGCAACTCCCGCGCTATCCTGATTAATAGAATGTCCGCTTCGGGGACCAATGGGACCGGAGTCGTTTCCTGTCCTGGATCGGCCGGAGGGCCCGTCCTGCCGCACACATTCCGCGCCCTGCGTCATCGCAATTTCCGCCTCTTCATCAGCGGCCAGATCGTCTCGCTGGTCGGCACCTGGATGCAGAACGTGGCGCAGAGCTGGCTCGTCTACCGGCTCACGCATTCGGCGCTGCTACTCGGGACGGCATGGTTCTGCTCCCAGATCGCGGTCTTTTTGCTGGGCCCATTGGGCGGCCTGGCCGCCGACCGGTTCCCCCGCCACAAACTGGTCATCGTGACGCAGACGCTCTCGATGCTCCAGGCGTTCGCGCTCGCCGCGCTCACTCTTACCGGCCGCGTGCAAGTGTGGCACGTCCTCTCGCTCGCCGCCCTGCTCGGCGTCATCAACGCTTTCGATATGCCCGGCCGGCAAGCGCTCGTCGTCCACATGGCCAGCAAGGATGACCTGATCAACGCCATCTCGCTCAACTCAGCGGTTTTCAACGCGGCCCGCGTGATCGGCCCGGGTGTGGCGGGACTGGTGGTGGCAGCGGTCGGCGAGGGCCTCTGCTTCGCGCTGAACGGCGTGAGTTTCCTGGCGACGATCGGCTGCCTGATGGCGATGCGGCTGGAGCCCGTCGAATCCAAAGCGCCCGATTCATCCTGGAAGCATCTTGTGGATGGGTTCCGCTATGCCGGCAACCACTCGGCCGTGCGCCGCGTGCTGGCGCTAATGGCCGCCGCCACGCTGGCCGGCATGCCGGTGCTGGTGCTGGCGCCGTTTTTCGCCGACGACATTTTTCATCACGGCTCGCGCGGCTACGGATTCCTGATGGGCGCGATGGGCACCGGCGCCGTCGCAGGCACACTGGTGCTGGCGCGCCGCACGCGTGCCTCCGGCCTGGGGCCCGTCATGGTATTCAGCGGCATTCTGCTGGGTGCGGCGTATATCGCATTCGCGCTGTCGCCATGGTTCGCCATTTCACTGGCGGTGATGCCGGTGATCGGATACAGTATGATGCGGCAGATGGCGTCGGCCAACACTACCATCCAGACATCGATTCCTGATGAGTACCGCGGACGCACTATGGCGCTGTACTCGATGACCGTGGTCGGGCTCGGCCCGTTCGGCAGCCTGGCATCGGGCGCGCTCGCCGGCCGCTTCGGCGCACGCTTCACCGTTATCCTCGGCGGTCTCGTGGTGGCCGCCGCTTCGATCGCCTTCGGCATCAGCCTCAGGAGAAATCCCATTGCGTCTTAGCGCGTTCGTGGCGGCCGTCTTCGCCTTCGCCGCACCCGCCCTGGCACAGTCCGACCCGCGGGCTCAGGAACTCTGCGGTCAGGCTAACACCATCGCGCTGGAACTCACCAAGATCTCCGGCCTTCCGCTCAAGCACAGTGTCCCCTGCGACTTCATCAGCAAGGACAAGGTCAACGAATTCCTGCAGCAGCGCGTGAAGGAGGTCACCAATCCCGAGGAGATCCGCGCCGAGGAACTGACGCTGAAGAAATTCGGGCTCGTGCCGCAGGATTTCAATCTGGCCCAAAACACCGTGGATCTGCTGACCGAGCAGGCCGCGGCCTTCTACGATTACGACAAGAAGAAGCTCTTCATCACCGAGACTACGCCGTCCGAAACGCAGGCGCCGGTGCTGGCGCACGAGCTTTCCCACGCGCTCGCAGACCAAAGCTTCAACCTTTCCAAATTCATCAAGCAGGGCCGCAAGAGCGACGACGGGTCCACAGCGCGCCTGGCCGTCATGGAAGGCCAGGCCACGTGGCTGATGTCGGAATACCTGGCGCGCAAGATGAACCAGTCGCTACGCGATTCGCCTGCGCTGGTCTCGATGATGAGCACGATGAACGATTCGAGCGCCGGCGGCCAGTTCCCGGTTTTCGAAAACGCGCCGCTCTACCTGCGCCAGACGCTGGTGTTCCCCTACACCAAGGGTATGTTGTTCCAGAGTGCCCTGCTGGCGCGCGACGGCAACAACGGCTTCGCCGAGGTCTTCCGCAACCCACCCGTTTCCTCGCAGCAGATCCTGCATCCGGAAAAGTATTTCGCCGGCGTGAAACCCACCGAGCCGAAGCTTCCCAACCTCAAGCTGTCGCATGGCTACAAGGGATTGGTGGGCGGCTCGCTGGGCGAATTGGAGCACGGCATCCTGCTCGAACAGTACACCGGCAAGCAGCGCGCCGCGGATCTGGCGCCGCACTGGAAGGGCTCGACCTTTGCCCTAATGGAGAGAAAGAAGGCCGGCCGCGTGGTGCTGCTCTACGCGGTGGAGTGGGACAGCGAGGACATCGCGCGCCAATACTTCAGCGCCTATCGCGAGGCGCTCCGGAAAAAATGGAAGAGGATGGCAGTGGCTTCCGAAACCGATACCGCCGTCACCGGTACGGGTGACGACGGGCGGTTCGAACTGCGCCGCGCGGGCGCCATCGTGACCAGCGTGGAAGGCCTCGACCCTGCGATACACTGAGGATATGCGGAAGGCGCTCGCTCTGATTGCCCTGACTCTGCCCTCATTGGTGGCGGCGAATGTGCCGCGTCCCGCGCCCGATTTCGTGGTCAATATGAATAACGGCGCGCCTATTCGGCTGAGCCAGTACAAAGGCAAAGTGGTGGCGTTCATTTTCATCCTGACTACCTGTCCCCACTGTCAGAAGTGCATCACGTACCTGATTAAGAATCAGGACGAATTTGGTCCGCGCGGCTTCCAGGTGTTGGCGGCGGCGATCGATCAGGGTGCGGCGTCCCTGGTGCCAAACTTCGTCAACTCTTTCAAACCGTTGTTTCCGGTGGGCTATAGCGACGACACCAACCAGGTGCTGACGTTTATGGAGCACCCGGTGATGCTGATCCCGCGCATGCCGCTGCTGAGCTTCATCGACAGGCAGGGACAAATCCGCGCGCAATTCGAGGGCGACAACAAATTCCTCGACGAAGCTTCCATGGAGAAGAATCTGCGCGATCAGATTGAAGCGCTGCTGAAGGAAGGCGGCGCACCAGCCAAGAAATCCGGCCCAAAGAAATCCAAATAGCTGTCACACAGCCAGTTTTCCGAGCACCGCTTCCAGCAATCCCGCGTCCGGCACGCTCCCCTGCGCGATCCTTCCTGTTCCGCCGCCGCGCCCGCCGGCTTCCGCGATCGCGGCCTTGAGCAGTTTCCCGGCGTCGATCCCCGCGTCCTCGGACACCGCCAGCATCACCGAGGGCGGATCGCTCAGCGACGCCAGAAATACCGCCTTCGGCTGCGCCGTGAAGTTCTGCGCCACGGCGCGCAGGTCCTCCAGATTGCCCCGCTCCGCGCGCCGCACCACGCGCCGTATACCGTCCGCTCCCGGCTCGGTCGCAGCGTATAACTCCTTCCCCTGATGCGCCGCCAGTTCGAGTTCCAACTTGCGTTTCGCTTTTTCGGCCGCGCGCGCCGTTTCCAGTTGCACCGCCACCAGCGCCGGGACCTCATCGAGGGGCGACGAGAACAGTTGCGCCGCTTTGTTCAACGCCTCGTAATCCGCGCGTGCGCGCCGCACCGTGCGACCGCCGCACAGGAATTCGACCCGCGTGGACTGCCGGATCTTCTCCAACTTACGCAGCAGCACCACTCCGATCTCGCCGGTCGCGCGCACGTGCGTGCCGCCACAAGCGCTGCGGTCGAGCCCCTCGATCGACATGATGCGCAGAGTGCCATCGCGATCGGATGCTTTGCGCAGCCCCTGCACGTCTGCCGCTTGCTCGAAGGCGACCGCGACCGGCCGGTTTTCGAAGACGACCTCGTTGGCCCGCCGCTCCGTCTCCTGCAGCACCTTGGCGTCCACAGCGCCGCCTTCGAGATCGATGGTCGAGCTTTCCGCGCCCATGTGAAAGCTGACGGTCTTAAGGCGGAACAACTCCTCGAAGACTGCGGAGAGCAGGTGCTGGCCGGTATGCTGCTGCATGTGATCGAACCGCCGCCGCCAGTCGATGGCGCAATCGACCGCTCCCAGATCGAGCGGCGACGCCAACCGGTGGGCGATGCGATCGTCGTCCTCATCGGCGACATCGATCACCGGCACCCCCGCGATGGACCCGAGATCGAACGGTTGCCCGCCGGAAGTCGGGTAGAAGGCTGTACGGTCGAGGTACACGGTACGCCCGTCCTCGGAATGCGAGACGATGCGCGCCGCAAATTCGCGCAGGTAGGAATCGGTGTAATAGAGACGCTCGGTCATGGGGACACTGCTATTGTGCCACGCGCGGTTGCGAACGCCGGGCGCGGTCGGGTACATTGGAAGTGTCCTGCCTGCATTGCGCCCGTAGCTCAGTTGGATAGAGCGTCTGGCTACGGACCAGAAGGTCGGCCGTTCGAATCGGTCCGGGCGCACCAATAAAACCCCAATAAAAACCACATTTCAGCAACTCCGGCCAGGGCCGGATTGTGCCCGCGAAACGGAGAAGCGGTTCCGGAGCCATCCGCGCCGGTCCGGGCAAGGATTCGGCCGTCCTGACGGCGGGCGATGGCGCCGATAGCGGCGCTGTGTGGGCGCGGCCGGGTCCTACAGCCACAGCATGCCCACAGCCACTCCCACGGAAGCGGCGAATTCTGCTCTCAGGGTCTCCCGCACGAGCCTAAAGCAAAGGATGTGCTACTCTTAAATGGTTTCTTAAGGCCCAATCGAACGGAGCCGTCTCGCACCGTTCGACTATCCGTGACGGGCCGTCCGGTATGGCTCTTGCCAGAAATGACGGATCACGTGCCACCCTTTCAAACCCAAGCCCCCCTCCAGAATTACCGAACCCAACGGCATTCCAGAATGCGGGTTCAAGAGGCTCCTGGGTGAGACACAAGCTGAAGCCGCATCTCATGAAGGGACCCGGCGATTGCACCTTGAGGGGAGTAAGGATGATTAAGAAAATGACCACAATTAAGGCGAAGTTCGCAGTTCTTGTGATAGGACTACTTTCTGGCTCGGCCTTTGCTCAGTCCGTGCCAGCATCGTTGCCTCCCTCTTCGGAGATGAACCAATCCAAGCCTGTCGAAAAAATCAGTCTCGGCCAAACCGAGCAAGAGGTCATCAGAATTCTTGGTATACCGTCGGATTCTGCGTTTGTCCCTGTTGTGGTCAGGCAATACGCAACTGACCACTCAAAGATTGGGGATTTGATCGGCGCTTGGCCGCTGTCTCCGCAGGATACGTTAGTAGTGATAGTGGGGAAGGGCGGCGTGGAGCACATCCATCACGTGAATCCTCAATCTGCTAAGCCTGACCCCGTAATGGAGCAGGTCTTATCTCTTTCATCTTCTCCAACAGAATCACCTGAGCACAAGGTTGCCCGTCTAAGGCACGAAGTAGATATCCTGTATTGTGCTAAGTTCGACAAGGAGCAAGCTGAGACACGAGAGGCCCTTGGTGCGTTGCAGAAGTATCATGAGCAGACACCAGTGTCACAGTGGACTAGGGAGAGCATTGATCGGGAGCATTCACTGGTGCAAGACTTGTCTGGGAAATCCAGCCTGATAAGCTCTTGTCACGATAACCTGGTAGAGTCCGAGCATCAATTGGAACGGGCTGACGATTGTGCGAAGGTGATAGTTGAGTTATGCGCAGGAACTGAGCGTCGTCGGCCCACCTGAGAGGGAATCCCATTGGGGGACCCCGAAAATCCTGCGGTAAAACAGAAGAGCCGCGAAGGACCAACTGCGCGAGCCGATTTTCGGGAGTCACCCAAACGGCGATCGACCGAAA
>JBGPHT010000228.1:0-9505 GCA_041484525.1 Bryobacteraceae bacterium
GTTGCGGGAGCGGATGCAGAAGTTCGGGCTGGAGCTACACCCGGAGAAGACGCGACCGATCGAGTTTGGGGGCTACGCGGAGGAAGGCCGGAAGCGGAGAGGAGAGGGCAAACCCGAGACTTTCGATTTTCCGGGCTTCCCGCACATGTGCGGGAAGACCTGGAAGGGCAACTGGTTCACGATTCGGCGGCAGACCGTGAAGAAGCGGGTGCGGAGCAAACTGCAAGCAGTCCAGCAGGAGTTTCGCCAGCGCTGGCATAAGCGGGTGGTCGAGAACGGGGAGTCTGGAGCTTCGCGAGGTACTTGCCGCCCTGGCCGGAGCGCTGGCATAAGCGGGTGGTCGAGAACGGGGAGTGGTTGCGGCCGGTGGTGCAGGGATACTTCAACTATCATGCTGTGCCGGGAAACTTCGCGGCCCTACGGACGTTCCAACGGGAGGTGGCCCGTATGTGGCTGGCGGCGCTCCGGCGTCGAAGCCAGCGAGACCGTCACTCGTGGGAGCGGTTCCGTCCGATTGTGGATCGTTACCGGCCTCCGCCGCGAATTCTGCATCTACCAGGGGGTCGCTTCGACGCTATGCACCCGAGGTAAGAGCCGTATGCGCTAGAGTGCGCTCGTACGGATCCGTGCGGGGGGCGCCCGGCAACGGACGTCCCTACCGCGACTGGACGCGGATAAGAAAAAAACGGAGGCTCCTGCAGTTGTTTTATCGGTGTCTATCGGTGTCCATCTGCGGCCCAAAATGTTTACCAGATCATTAACTCTGCCGGTCCGCCCGCTGCGCATCCAATCTTCTTCGCGGCCGAATCTTCCGCCAGCGACACTTCCAGGTAGCCCGAGCTTCCCACGATCAGGAACAGTTCGCCGGGGCCGCCCTCGGCGTAGTTACGGGCCAGTACGTCCACATGCTGCGGGCCGATCGCCATCGAAAAATGCACCTTGTCGAGGTCGGGGAAATCCGCGCAGCGGAAGTTGGTGATGATGTTGCCGAAGCGGTCGATCTTCAGAACGCGGCCGACCCAGGTGCGCTTGCCGGTGCGCTGCGGCTTCTCGAAACCGGGTTTTAGGTAGTCGTCGATCGGCTTCCCGAAGCTGGCGGGGCGGACGCCCGAAGCCAGGTGCGCGGCCACGGGCGCGAAAATGTCGCGGCCGTGGAACGTGCGGCTGACGGGCTGCAGAAAGTAGCGTTCGTTCGAAACCAGGCGCACCTTCGACTTCCCTTCGGAGCAGATCATCGCCAGCACGCCGTTGTCCGGCGCCACAAAATATTGCCCACCGGCTTCGACCAGGATGGGGCGGCGGGCGCTGCCGACGCCGGGATCCACCACCACCACGTGCACCGTCTTCTTCGGGAAATAACGCCAGGCCTGGGCGATGGTATAAGCGCCTTCGCCGATCTGGAACGGCGGGATGTCATGCGTGATGTCGACGATCTGCGCCTGCGGGCAGATGCTGAGGATCACGCCCTTCATGGTGCCGGCGTAGTGATCGGAAAGGCCGAAATCGGTGGTCAAAGTCAGAATTGGTCTGAGCATGGGTAAAATAGAGAAAAGTGCAGCGCTTCTATTTCGACCACAACGCCACCACCCCCGTCGCTCCGGAAGTTCTGGAGACGCTGGTGGAGTGTCTCGGTCAAGTGTATGGTAACGCGTCCAGCATCCACTATTTCGGCCAGGCGGCGAAGCAGAAGGTGGAAGCGGCGCGGCGGCAACTGGCGGCGCTGATCAACGCTAACCCGGCGAACATTGTGTTCACGGGCGGCGGCACGGAAGCCAACAACCTCGCCATTCTGGGCGTGGTTCGTGCGGCGCCGGGTGCGTCGAAGCACGTCGTGACTACGGCCATCGAGCACACCGCCGTGCTCTCGCCCTGCGCTCAACTGGAGCGGGAGGGCGTGGCGGTGACGCGCGTCAAGGTGGGTGCGAGCGGCGTGGCGGACCCCGACGACATGCGGCGCGCGCTGCGGCCGGATACGGTGCTGGTCTCCGTGATGCATGCCAACAACGAAATCGGGACGGTGCAGCCGGTCGCCGAAATCGGCCGCATCGCGCGCCAAGCCGGCATGGCCTTCCATGTGGATGGTGTGCAGGCGCTAGGCAGGCTGCCGGTGGATGTGGAGGCGCTCGGCGCGGATCTCTACACCGCCAGCGGGCACAAGCTGTATGCGCCCAAAGGCGTCGGCGCCCTGTATGTTCGGAAGGGCGTGAAGCTGGCTCCGGTGCTGTTCGGCGGCCACCACGAGCGCGATCGCCGGCCGGGCACGGAGAATGTTCCGGGGATCGCGGCGTTCGGCGCGGCGGCGGAGCTGGCGGGCCGGCACTTGACCGGCGACTCTGAAAGGCTGGCGGAATTGCGCGATCGCCTCGAGGCCACCGTGCTGAGTCGCGTTGCCGAAGCCGGCATCAACGGTGCGCGCTCTACAAGGACGCCGAACACCAGCAACTTGTACTTCGACGGCATCGACGCGGAGGCGCTGACGATCGCGCTCGATCTCCGCGGCTTCGCGGTTTCGACGGGGGCTGCCTGTTCGAGCGGCGCTATTGCGCCCTCCCACGTGCTGACCGCGATCGGCCTGTCGAGCGACCGCGCGCGCTCCAGTCTGCGGATTTCGCTCGGCCGGTCGAACACCGTCGAACAAGTGGACGCGCTGGCAGACGCGCTGGCGGCTTCGGTGGCGCACCTGCGCAGGATCTCGGTGCATGCCTGATACGATACCTATTGCTGTCGCCATGAGCGGCGGCGTCGACAGTTCCGTGGTGGCGGCGATGCTGGTGCGCGAGGGCCGCAACATCGTCGGCATGACGATGCAGCTCTGGAACCAGCGCCGTCTGCCGGAGCTTTCGGTGGAGGGCGCGACGGGCCGGTGCTGCTCGCTCGACGACGTGTACGACGCGCGGCACGTGGCGGAGCAGATCGGGGTGCCGTACTACGTGGTGAACTTCGAGCGGCAGTTCGAAGAGCACGTGGTGAAGCCGTTCGTCGAGGAATACCTGGCCGGGCGCACGCCGATTCCGTGCACGCTGTGCAACAACTACATCAAGTTCGACCGCTTCCTCGAAATGGCCGACGCGGTTGGCGCGCGCATGATCGCCACCGGTCACTACGCGCGCATCCGTTACGATGAGGCTTCGGGACGGCACCAGTTGATGCGAGGTGTGGATGAATCCAAGGACCAGACCTACTTTTTGTTCGGCCTCACGCAGGAACAATTGGCGCGAACCATGTTTCCGTTGGGCGGCCTGACCAAGACCGAGACGCGGGACCTGGCCCGCGAAATGGGGCTCGCGGTGGCGGCCAAGGGCGACAGCCAGGAGATCTGCTTCGTGCCCAACGGTGATTACGCCGGGTTCCTCGATGCCTACTTGCGGGACACCGGTGTCGAGCGGACCGCAACGCACGGCGAAATCGTGACGGAGGACGGGCGGGTCCTCGGCAAGCACGATGGAGTGCATCACTTCACGGTCGGCCAGCGGCGCGGTCTCGGCATCGCGACCGGCGAGCCGTTGTACGTGATCGCGACCGAGCCCGCGACGCAGCGAGTGGTCGTCGGCGGGAACAACGAGTTGCTCCGCGGCCGGCTACTGACCGAGAACGTGAACTGGATCTCGATCTCGGGCGCCGACCAACCGGTGCGGGCACAGGTGAAGATCCGGAACAAGCACCATGCTGCCCCGGCGACGTTGAGCGCCACGGACAGCGGAGTCGAAGTGATCTTCGATGAGCCGCAGCGCGCCGTGACACCGGGCCAGGCCGCCGTGTTCTACGACGGCGACCTGGTGCTGGGCGGCGGCTGGATCGTGTAGGGCATTGCAATGCAGGCCGACTTTCCCTGGTCCGGTCGTGGTACGTTGCCCTAACTCCGAAATCGGGAACTACAAGATCTTGCTCTGCCCGGCGGGAGACCGCACTCCCTCGTACAGCGAAGGCTCGCCCGGCGGGCGCGTTTTCCAGCGGCGGTGAATCCAGAGCCATTGATCCGGATACTCGCGGATCACCTCTTCCAGGCGCGATTGCAGGACCTCGGTGTCGCGTGCGGCGTCGCCAGTCATCGCCACCGGCGGGTAGAAGCGGAGCACATAGCGCCCCTCGCTCTCCGACCACAGCGCAAACCCGGGTATCACGGCGGCGCCCGAGTGCGCTGCGAGCTTGGCGAAACCGGTCGAGGCGCAGGCGGGGAGCCCGAAGAAATCGACGAAGACGCCGGAATCGGGCGCGGCGTTCTGGTCGATGAGGAGTCCCACGGCCTGGTTGGCGGCGAGCGCTTTCAAAATGGCGCGGGCGTAATCCTTTTTGTAGATGGGCCGGTTGCCGGAGAGCGCGCGGCGGCGCTCGACCAGTCGGTCGATCATCGGGTTATCCAGCGGACGTACGACCACGTGCATCGGAGCCCGCATCAGAGCGTGCGCATAGGCGCTGAGCTCCCAGTTGCCCAAATGGGCGGTGGCGAAGAGCACGCCGCGCCCCTCGGCCATGGCGCGGTCGAAGTGCTCGACACCTTCGTAACGGATCCATTGGTCAACGTTCGACGGCGCGATCGAGGGAAACCTGGCGAAGGAGACCAGCAGGCGCGCGATGGAACGAAAAACGCCACTGGTGATATCCGCGGCATCGGCGGCTGGGAGCGCCAGCGAAAGATTGCGGTACGCTACCTGGCGCAGGCGGGGGAGTGCCAGATCGAGCAGGCCGGTGTAGCCACGGGCCAGCGCGTGCGCCACAGGCAGCGGCGTGAAGCGAAGGGACGCCAGGACGAAACGCGCGAGCGCATATTCCAGACCGTTGCGAATTGGGCCGCGCATCACCCGCCGATGGAATACATCGGCCGCGGAGGAGCGACGAACTTTGCCGAGTTGATCTCGTGCCCTTCCCACTTCGCCGACACGCAGCGCCGGATGGTCGCCGCGATTTCGATGTCCGGTGCGCCGCTGCGGAGTAGCGTCTTGACGTCCGTCTCTTCGATTGCGAACAGACAGTAGCGCAACTTGCCATCGGCCGTGATCCGGATGCGGTTGCAGTTGCCGCAGAACGGCCGGCTGATGCTGGCGATGATACCGACGCGTCCGCCGCCATCGGCGTAATCGTACTCGGTGGCGGGCGCCCGCCGGTCCGGATCGGCGATCGGAACCAGCGGGCTGATTTCGCGCGAGAGAGTCTCAATGATGTCGGACGCGAGCAGCACCTTCGACCGGTCCCAGAGGTTTTGCGCGTCGAGCGGCATGAATTCGATGTACCGCACTTCGAAGCCGTTGTCGCGGGCGAAGCGAGCCAGCGGAACGATGTCGGGTTCGAGCAGATCCTTCACCGCCACGGCGTTGAGCTTGGTGGCGAATCCGAGCCGGCGGCATTCCACCAGGCCCGCCAGGACCTTCTCGATATCATCGCGGCGTGTGATCTTGAGAAAGCGTGCGCGGTCGAGCGTGTCGATGTGAACGTTGAGGCGTCGCAGGCCGGCGTCATAGAGCGGCCCGGCAAGTTCGGGGAGGAGCACGCCATTCGTGGTCAGCGCAAGGTCCCGGATGCCCGGGATGGCGGCCAGGCGGCGGATCAGCACGGGAAGGTCGCGGCGTACCAGCGGCTCCCCGCCGGTGACCCGAAGCTTGGTGACGCCGAGCGTGACGGCGATGCGGACGAAGCGCTCGATCTCTTCGAAATCCAGGATCTCGCTACGGTCGACGAACTGCACGTCCTTTTCCGGCATGCAGTAAAAGCAGCGGATATTACAGCGGTCGGTGACGCTGATTCGCAGGTTGTCGTGCAGCCGGCCGTAGGAGTCGGTGAGCATTATTTCACAGCCAGCATGCGCTCGAGCGGCACCAGCGCGCGGCGCATGATCTCCTCCGGCAGTTCCACTCGGGGAGTCAGGTTCCGCAGGCAGTCGCGCAGTTTATCGAGCGTGTTCAGCTTCATGTAGGGGCACTCGGAACAGTTGCAGTTCTCGTTGGCAACGAAGTAGAACCGCTTCCCGGGAGCCACGCGCGCCAGCGAAAACTGCACGCCGCTCTCCGTCATCACGATAAACTCCCGGGCGTCCGACTTCGCGCACCATTCGATGATGGCAGATGTAGAGCCCACGAAATCGGCCATGTCCAGCACCGCCTCGGGGCACTCGGGATGCGCCACCACTTTGGCTGCCGGATGTTCCACGCGCGCCTCCACCAGGCGGCGGGCCGGGAACGTCGCGTGCACGATGCAGGTGCCCTGCCAGATCTGCATGTTCTCGCGGCCGGTCTGGCGCTGCACGTAGTTGCCAAGATTGGCGTCCGGCAGAAACAGAATCGGCTTTTCGGGCGGAATCGAATTCACGATGTCGACGGCATTGCGCGACGTGCAGAGAATATCGCTTTCCGCCTTCACTTCGATGGACGTGTTGATGTAGCTGACGATCGTGTAGTCCGGATGATTGCGCCGGAATTCGCGGATGGGCTCGACCGGACAGCCCTCCACAAGGCTGCAAGAGGCGTCGCGGTCGGGCACTACGACCGTGCGCGCCGGGTTCAGCACCTTGGCCGTCTCCGCCATGAACCAGACGCCGCAGAAGGCAATCACGTCGCCGTCGAAATCGCGCGCCTTGCGCGCCAGTTCGAGGCTGTCGCCCACGACATCGGCCAATTCCTGAATCTCGGCCGCCTGGTAATGGTGCGCGAGCAGAATGGCCTTCCGCTGGTGTTTCAGCTCCAGAATCTCGTCGGCGATAGTGGTTGCAACAAGCATGGGGGAAGTGGATTGAGTCTCGATTCATTTTAGCAGTCCGCCATGAGAGAATCGCACTGTTGGTCACGGCGATCAAGAATCCGATTCTCCTGGCTTGCGTGTTTGCCGTCGCGTCCTCATCGCAGAATGGACCGGCATTCCGCCCGGACGTTGAACTCGTGGCCATCCCCTGCACGGTGGTCGGCGCACGCGGCGTTCCGGTGGACGATCTCACGCGCGATGAATTCCGCGTTTATGACAACGGGATTCAGAGGATTGTCGAGCATCTTTGGCGCGATACGGATGAGCCGCTGACCCTGGGGATCATCATCGATGTCAGCGAGAGTCAGCAGGAACAGCGCGCAGAGCATCGCCAGACGGCCCTGGAGCTGTTGGCGCGGATCCTGCGGCACGGCGACCGCGCTTTTGTGATATCGGTGGACGAGGATGTCAGGCTGTGGGTCGATCTGACAGCCACGACGGCGGAAATTCGCAAACAGATGGCCGAAACGCCGCGGCGATTTGTTTGGACAGCCTTGCCCGAAACGCCCGGGCAGCGTATCAGGTTTCAGGCCGGCGTCAGGGTGCGGTTCAAGCCCGCTGTGGAATGCGATCTACGACGCGGCCCGCCTCAAACTGCGCCCACTTACCGGAAACAAAGCTCTGGTGATTCTCACCGATGGATTCGATAGCGGGAGCACTCATACTTTGAATGAGGCTATGGACGAGGTACACAGGGCTGACGCAACGGCATATGCGATCCAGTACCAGAGCGGATTCGGCGGCAGGTTTGCGCCGGGCCTCTACCGGCTGGCAGGTGACACCGGAGGGACCTGCTTCCGCGCGCCGGGCGGCGAATACGGTCCGATCGTTTCCCGAATCGAGACCGATCTCCACCGCCGTTACGTCCTTGGATTTCGGCCCGAACGACTGAGCTTTGGGAAAGTCCGGCACGACGTGCGGGTTGAAGTGACCCGCCCGGACTTGACCGTCCGCGCACGGAAGACATATTTTCAGGTGCCGCAGTAGCCACCAGCGGATAATGAAAGCGGTGCAGGGAGCGGTACACGGAAGCTGCGGTTTCCAGCATCGCGCAGTAGCCACCAGCGGATAATGAAAGGGAATGCAGGTAGTTCTGGTATCGACATACGAGCTGGGCCGGCAGCCGTTCGGGCTGGCGTCCCCGGCAGCGTGGCTGCGGCGCGACGGCCACGCGGTTACCGTGGCGGATGTCTCGCGTACGCCCCTGCCGGCCGCCGCCGTCGAGCAAGCGGACCTGATTTGCTTCTTTCTCCCGATGCACACCGCCACGCGCCTCTTCCTGAAAATGGTGGAGCGCGTGAAGCAAACCAACCCGCGGGCGCATCTGTGCGCGTACGGGTTATATGCGCCGATCAACGAAGCGCTGCTGCGGCAAGCGGGCGTGGGCACCATCATCGGGGGCGAGTTCGAGCGTCCGCTGGCGGACCTGGCGCGCGGATTGAGCCGCGGCGGGTGCGAGGTTTCGATGGACCGGCAGCAGTTCGTGACGCCCGACCGGAGCGGCCTCCCGCCTCTCGCGTCCTACGCTCGGCTGGTGGTCTTGGGAGAAAGCCGCGTGGTGGGCTATACGGAGGCGTCGCGCGGGTGCAAACATCTATGCCGGCATTGCCCCGTGGTGCCGGTGTATCGCGGGCTGTTCCGCGTGGTGCAGACCGAGGTCGTGATCGAGGACATTCGCCGGCAGGTGGCGGCCGGGGCGCAGCACATCACGTTCGGCGATCCGGATTTCTTCAACGGGCCGAAGCACGCGGCAGACATCGTGGAGGCGCTCCACCGGGAGTGGCCGGCGCTTACTTATGACGCCACGATCAAAGTGGAGCACCTGCTGAACCATCGCGATCTGGTGGAGGTGCTGCGCCGCACGGGATGCCTGTTCGTGACCAGCGCCGTGGAGTCGTTCGACGATGCGGTCCTCGAGAAGCTGCAAAAGGGCCACACCCGCGCGGGTTTCGAAGAGGCGCTGGAACTAATGCGCGCCGTGGGTCTGCCGATGGCGCCAACCTTCATGCCGTTCACCCCGTGGACTACGCTTGACGGCTATCGCGGCTTTCTGCGGACGCTCGTCGATCTGGATCTGGTGGACCAAGTGGCGCCCATCCAACTGGCGATCCGCCTGCTGATCCCGGAAGGTTCCCTGCTGTTCGACCTGCCCGAAGTGCGCCGCTTGGTCGAGCCGTTCGACGCGCGCGGCCTATGCTATCCCTGGCATAACCGCGAGCCCGAATTGGACGCGCTGTGTACGTCGATTCAGGACCTCATCAAAAGCAAGGAGCGCCACCAGGCCAGCCGTCGAGAGATATTCCACGCCATCTGGGATCTGGCCGGGGCCGGCGAGTTTCCACCGCAGGAGCCTCGTCCGGACCGGGCGACCGTGCCCTACCTGACCGAGCCCTGGTACTGTTGAGCGGAGCCTACCGAAGAGCAGTTAGCTCTCATTTAATAAGTAGTAAACGATTGATTTTACGGTAGTTAGAAAATATTTTGAAATTGTGGACTTTGGTGGACACCTGGAATTGTCATGTCCACCGAAGAAACTCAGGCGATCCTAGACAGTCTCGTCTAATTTCGGAGCGGACTGCTACCGCCCTGTCCTTCAAGAAGCGTTCCGGGATGGTCTACAATCACGTTCCGTTTGGATACATAGAGCTTGTCCCTTATTTTCGTAGACACAGGCCCGTCGAAACAGCGGTCTCTTCCGACCAAAAACATAAATAGACGATTTTGTTTGATTATGGGAAAGAAGGCATTTATAATTCGGCATGCCCACCCAGCCGGA
>JBGPHT010000229.1:0-9325 GCA_041484525.1 Bryobacteraceae bacterium
AGTCCGGCTGGGTGGGCATTCCGAATTATAAATGCCTTCTTTCCCATAGTCAAACAAAATCGTCTATTTATGTTTTTGGTCGGAAGAGACCGCTGTTTCGACGGGCCTGTGTCTACGAAAATAAGGGACAAGCTCTAGATACTCATCAAAGTAACTGACGCTATCCGTTTTCGACCAGACCCCGACCTTTCCCGACACCGGCTCCGTCAGCGTATAGTCCAGCAGCTTCTTCCCGTTCAAGTACCCCTCCAGCTTCGTCCCCTGCACCGCGATCTTCATCGTGTACCACTCCTTCGTCTTGAGCGGCGCCTCTTCCGGAGCCCGCTTGACGAATTTGCGTACGCCCTTGTTGAACGTCCACAGCACCAGGTTGTCTTCCTTGCCGTTGAACCGCACCGTCAGGTAGTCGCCGTTCGGTTTCAGGTTGAACAGGATCCCCGCGCACTGATCGAGCGCGCCCTCGACGATCTGGAACCGCATCGAGATCTCGCCCGAGCGGAAGTCGTCCACACCCTGCGCCACTGCGTACGGGAAGTACGCGAATGCCTTCACGTTGTCGATGAACTCCTCGTGGCACGAGCCGTAGATGAGCCGCGCCTTGTCGGCCAGGCCGCCTGACGGATCGCCTTTTTTCCACTGCCGGCCGTCCACCATCAGCACGTTGCGCGTCCCGTCCTGGGCCACGATCCAGTTCCCCACCATGGGCACGAAGTGGGTCGGCTCCGCGCCCGCTTTTTCCTGCGATACGTCCACCCGAATGCCGCTGGCGGCCAGGGCGAGTCCCGCCAGAATCAGCGGAAGAAATCGTCTCATGTGCGCTCCTAGTTCCGGAAGTAAAACCAGGATAGCGCACCCACAGTCAGCGGCCAGAGCGCGTAGAAGATGAGGCCGGCGAGTTTTGGCTCAGCCGGAAGAGGGTGTCCCGCGTATTCGCCGCCTGCAGAGGGGATGGGCGGCGAAATCTGCGCCAGCTTGTACAGAACATCGAGCACGATGGGCTCAGTCGTGGACCGGCTCATCACGCGCCGCCCGTCGATTTCGTACCAGACCTCGCCGTAGTGGTCGCCGAGCCCTTCGAAGAGTCCGGTGCGTGTGCGAGCCGCGTAGTCGATCTCGACCTCCGGCAGAATGCGCTCCAGCTTGCTCAGGATTCCGCGGTTAAGGTCCAGCAACCGGGGATCTTCGGCCGCCAGAAACACGGTCACGCGCAGCGGCTGCTGGATCTGGCGGAGCGCCGCTTCATCCACGCGCGAGAACGAATTCCGCCGATTTTCACTAACGTCCCAGACCGGACGGAGCAGCGAAGCCGCCCAGAGCGCTCCCGCGAATCCCAAAAACACAGCCGCCGAAATTGCGACGCGCGTTCGTACACGGCGGCCTACACCAAGCCACACCGCGGCGATCGCGAATCCGGCTAGTCCCAACAGACAAACCACGACCACAGTGCTCAACCGTAGCTGCCCCTGCTCGAAAACGCGCAGCGCGGCCGAGGGCGTGTAGGATGCCGCCTTCTGGAGGAATCCGCCGCGCCCGGCCGCCACGAAGTCGAGCGCCCAGGTGCCGACGGTGAAGCCGAGCGTGGCGATAGCGGCGCTGGCCGCTCCGTTGGCGATAGCGGCGGCGGCCACCGCCACGCCCGACGCCAGGATCACGCGCAGCAGGTGCCCCAGCAGCAAGTTGAGGAGCTCGGGCGCGTAGAGCGAGCCGCCGTAAGTTCTCCAGAGGAGCAGGGCGAGCAAGCCGGGAATCCAGGCGACGATCCATCCGGCCACGAGCGCGAGACCCTTCGCCAGCAGCATGGCGCCCATCGAGGCCGGCGCCTGCAGCATCAGCGTCCACGCGCCGCTCGACTTCTCCGCCGCGATGAGCCGGATCGCCACAAACGGAAACAGCAGCGTGACCGCCAGATCGTACGCGCCGAACGTGGGGACCAGAATGCCGTCGAGCGGCGAGAGGCCCTGGGCGAGTGCCGCCGGTCCGCCGCCGATGCCGCTGGCCTCGGCGTAGGCGTGGACCGCGGTGATGAACCCGTTGCCCACCAGGATGCCGATCATCAGGAGCAGCAGCCAGTAGGCGCGCGACGCCAGCAACTCGCGGACTTCCTTAGCGAGTAGCCAGCCGAGCCTACGTGAGCGCAAGGAAGACCTCCTCGATCCCTCCGTCCGTCAGCCCCGCCCGCACTCGCAATTCGTCGAGCGTGCCTTCGCCCACCACGCGCCCGCGGCTCAACAGCACCAGCCGGTCGCAGACGCGCGCCGCGTCGGTGAGCTGATGGATCGAGAGAAACAGCGTGCGGCCCTCGGCCGGTACCGTGCGCAGCAGCGCCATCACCTCGCGCGTCTGGCGGAAATCCAAGCCGTCGAACGGTTCGTCCAGCAGCAGCACGGGATGAGGCGTGAGCAGTCCCAGCGCCAACAGCACGCGCTTTGCCTCACCCTTTGAAAGCGATCCCACGCGCGACCGCAGCAGGCGTTCGAGCTCGAGCGCCGCCACGACCGCAGCGCCCGCGCCCGCCGGCCTATCGAAGATCGCTTCGAAAAAATCCAGCACCCACCGCACCCGCTGCTCGGCCCATGGCCGTATGCCGTCCGGCAAATAAAAGAGCGCGTCCTTGCGATGCGTTAGCGGGCGCCCGTCGAATTCCACGCTGCCCGCGTCCGCCGGGATCAGCCCCGCCAGGCACTCGAACAGCGTGGTCTTGCCCGCTCCGTTCGGTCCGATGAGCCCGAGCACCTCCCGGCTCCCCACCGAGAAGCTGGCATTTTCGAGGACCGCGTTATGTCCGTAGCGCTTGGAAATACCCTTGGCGGCGAGCAGCATGCGCATTCATCGGCCGTAAACACGAATTGTAGCAATCAGGCTTTAGCGCCTCGCGGGCAAATCCATGAGCCAGATATTGGACGTGTCCTGCTCGGCTGGGAACACCATGCGGTCGCGCGAGAGTTGGAGCACGCTCTCCGACCAATTGCGGAGGAACTGCCGGGGACCGAAATCGATCGGAACCGGAATAGGCGCGCCCACCGGCCGCCTGGTCTCGCGGTCGAGCGGCTGTGCGAACATCCGATCTTCCGTGCCGACCGCGTCGAAATACAGCAGGTTCCCATCCGGCGACCACGTGGGCGCCACGTTGCGCGCCTTATCGCCCGAAATCGGGATCCACGCGCTTCGCGAGATCTCTTCGCTACCCCGCAGCGGCGCAACGAAAATCTGGAACGTGTCGGCGCTCTTGAATATGAAAAATGCGATCCAGCGGTTGTCGGGTGAGAGTTCCGGATACATAAGGCATGGACGAACTCGCGCATGCGGGACCTTGCGCGACGGCTACCGGATCGCGCGAATCTTGATGTTCCGGAACCACGCCGGGTCGTCGTGATTCTGCAGCGAGATCTGGCAGCTTGGCCGCGGCTGCTTCACCAGCAGATCGTAAACCGCCGAGCCTTCACCCCAGCGTTTGCCGGCGCCGGCCGCCACCTCGGGCGCGCGCAGGCTGGCATCCACCACCTTCACGCCGTTGAGCCAGTGCTCGATGTGGTCGCCCTCCACCACCAGGCGCGACTGATTGAACTCGCCGACCGGCCGCGTGGCGTCGCGCACTGGCGGGAAAGTATCGTAGAGCGCGCCCGACTGGTGCTTCGGCCCGTTGGCCACGGCATCCTTGTTGGTCGCATTGTCGGTGATCTGGTATTCGAAACCGACCACGTACTCCTGTCCCTTCGGCGGCCGCACGGTGGTGCGCTTCTGGAACGAAAGCGCCACCTGATCTTCGAACCTCGGCGTCTTCTCGCCGACCAGGATGACGCGGTCCTGGATGCGATACTTCACGCCGCTGTTGCCGCCGGGCGATATCTTCCAGTCGAACAGGAGTTCGAAATCGCGGAACGTATCGGTGGTGAAAAGGTCCTCGTCGAGGCGCGGATGCGGCGTCGGTTTGAGACAGCCGTCCTCGATGGTAAACGAGTCGCCGGGGGGCGACTTGCGCGACGGGTCTTCCCAGCCCGCATATGTCTTGCCGTCGAACAGCAGCCGCCAGCCGGCAGCCTTTTCCTGGGCCGACAATTGGTTGTCGGCGGCATCGAGCGGCATCCACGCGAGCGCGGCGCAGACCGGAAGTAAGCAGCATAGTCTCGAAAACATAGGCTCCGGATATCTTATCCGAACGGCTTGCCACTTAACCATCCAGCCGCGTGACTGACACTTGTGAACAAAACCACTAAACGCACCTTGCCGAAAGTTAACGCGCGCGATTTTGCTAACATTTGTGGACTATTCTTGTCATCCTTTTCCGTTCAAAATTCTGCCCATGACGAACTCTCTTCGCACCTTTCTCACCGACGATCGCGGCCAGGATCTCATCGAGTACACGCTCTTGATGGCGTTCGTGGCCCTGGCCTCAGCAGCTCTGTTCCTCGGAGCAGGCGGCAGCATCAAAGGCATCTGGACAGTAACCAACAGCCAGTTGGAGGCTGCCAACAGCCAGGCTTCTTAATATTGGTGGGGCAGGCCCGAGGCCTGCCCCACTAGGAAGTCTGCAGCGTCACCGTCGCCACCGACATGGCCGGCAGCGTGATGCGTACCCGGTTGCCTTCGGCAGCGACTTCATGCGCCTTGATCGTGATGCGATCCGGGCTATCGAAACTATTACAGGCGTTGATGTCCGAATCGTAAATGATCTGCGCCGTCCCGCGCGTGGCGCTGACGCCGCGGAGCGTCGTCTCCACCTGCATGTCCACATCGTGCCGGGGATTCACGTAACTCAGCACCATCTCGTTGCCCGCGCGCGAGGCGGAGAACGAAAGATCCGGCGCCGGCTCCGGCGGCTGCTGCTGCCCTCCCCGCCCGCCGCGTCCGCCGCCTGGTAATGCAAAATCCGAAAGCTTCACGCCATCGGTTTCGACGCGCAGCGACATCTTCGAGCGGTGCGCCTTGAACAGCATGAACGCCCAGTAATTCGCGGTGCGGATGCAGCGCTTGCCTTCGGGTCCGTCGGTGAGCAGCAGCGATTGCAGCACGTTGACCAACTGCGCGATATTGCACATGAAGAGCCGGTCCGCCTGGCGGTTGAAGATGTTGAGTCCCAACCCTGCTGCCACCGCGCTGCGGATGGTGGCCTGCATCCATAGGCGGCCGTTGGCGCGCTCGTCCTCCCGCGGAATCTGGTCCCAAACGCCCCACTCGTCCAGAATCAAACCGATGCGCCGCTGCGGGTCGTACGCGTCGAGCAGGTTGCGCTGCGCGATCAGAGACAGTTCCACGCGCGGAAACAGGTTGAACTGGGTGTTCATGGCCTGCGGCGTAAACTTCAGCGGCTCGAGCGATCCGCCTTCGTAGTAGTGCATCGAGTAGCCGTTGGGCATGGGGCCCTTTTGCTGCAGTGTGTCCATGAACCCGCGCGTCCAGCGCGCATCGTTGCCGTTCGGCCCGCAGCCCACCAGGTAGACCGCGGAGCTGGCGGGGTTGTTGGGATCGCGGCCGGCGATGGCATTGGCGAAGGTTGCGTAGTGGCGGAAATGCTCGGCCGCAGCCTCGGGGCTGAAGTTCCCGCCGCAACCCCAGAGTTCATTGCCGACGCCCCAATACCGCACGCGGAACGGGTCGGGAGATCCGTTCGCGATACGCTCGTCGGAGAGCGTACTGCCCGTCGGAAAATTGCAGTACTCGATCCACTCGCGGAATTCCTGGGGCGAGCCGGTTCCCACGTTGGCTGCGAGGTAGGGTTCGGAGCCGATCAGGCGGCAGAATTCCATGAACTCGTGAGTGCCGAAACTGTTGTCCTCGGTGTAGCGGCCCCAATGGATGTTGACGCGCTTCGGCCGCTTCTCCGCCGGCCCGATGCCGTCGCGCCAGTGGTAGTCGTCGGCGAAGCAGCCGCCCGGCCAGCGCAGTACGGGCACGCCCAGCGCCTTCAGATAATCCACCGTCTCCTTGCGGAAGCCGTTGATGTTGGGGATCGGCGACTTCTTTCCCACCCACATGCCGCCATAAGTGCAGGAGCCGAGATGCTCGGCGAAGTTGGAATGCAACTCCGGCCGCACCAGGCCGATCTCGTCATCGGCGTGAACGATGGTTTTCTTATTCGCCGTCGTGGCCGAAAAGACGCCGCGCGGGAGCAACCCGGCAAGCGAAACCGCGGCACCCGTTCGTGCGAACTGCCGCCGTGTGAGCTTCGAAGACATCAGCCTACCTCCTGTGGGACGAAGCATCATCTTACCGCGGGGTGAAAGCGCCTACAATATCAACATGACCCGGCGCCATTTCGACGGCTGACCACGGAACTTTTCCCCGCCCCGTGCGTCCTGACTTCCCATAGGAGATCCATATGAAATACCGACTCTGCACTCTTGTGCTCGGCGCCGCCGGCAGTCTCTTCGCAAGCGACCTCACCGGCGATTGGGAATTCTCCAGCAAGTACCTGGGCGATGTCACCTACGCCCGCGTCACTCTCCAGGCGAAGGGTGAAAAGCTGACCGGCAGCTTCAACGAGCTGAAGCTGGAAGGCACCATCAAAGGCGACGAATTCTCGTTCGCCGCCAAGCGCCCGAACGGCGATCGCTTCGGGGACTTCAAGGGGCAAGTACGCGGCGATCGACTGGAAGGCACTGCCGAGTGGACGGGGAATCGCAAGGTGACGTGGTCCGCCAAGCGCGTCGCGCAGCCGCCGGCCGAGCCTCGCACGCATGATTTCGAGCCCAAGGAATTTCACCGCGTGTTCTCGGATGCCATTCCGCCGGTGCTGCACATCTTCCCCGGCGATACGGTGCGGACCTGGACGGTGGACGCGGGCGGCACCGACAGCAGCGGCGTGCGCCGCTCGCAGGGAGGCAATCCGGAGACGGGACCTTTCTATATCGAAGGCGCGTTCCCGGGCGACACCCTGGTGGTGAAGCTGAACAAGGTCCGGCTCAATCGCGACTCCGCTTTCAGCGGCAGCCAGATCGTCGGCTCGGCGCTCAATCCCGGATATGTGCAGCGCACCAAGTACAACGACGACTTCGACAGCGAGTGGGTGCTCGACCGGGAGAAGGGCGTGGCGCGCCTGAAAAAGCCGAGTGAGCATCTCAAGAATTACACCGTCAAGCTGGCGCCGATGCTGGGTTGCATCGCGGTAGCGCCGCCGGCCCACCAGGCCATGCGCACCGGTTTTCTCGGTTCCTACGGCGGCAACATGGATTACAACCGGATGCGCGAGGGGACCACGGTCTACCTTCCCGTCTACGCGCCGGGCGCGCTGCTCTTCGTCGGCGACGGACACGCCGCCCAGGGAGATGGCGAGCTGACCGGCGATGCGCTCGAAACTTCCATGCAGGTGGAGTTCACGGTGAATCTGGTGAAGGGCCAGGCCACCGGCCAGCCGCGAGCCGAGAACGATGAGTATCTGATGTCGCTCGGAATCGGGAATTCGCTGGGCGACGCCTTGCAGTCTGCCACGACGCAATTAGTCAACTGGCTGCAGCGCGACTATAAGCTCGAACCCAATGAGGCGGCTATCGTTCTGGGCACGGCCATGCAGTACAATATCGCCGAAGTGGTCGATCCTCTGGTACACGTGGTGGCGAAGATCCGCAAGGACGCGGTCGCCGGTTTGAAGTGAGTTGCCGAATGGGCAATCGGAAATCCCGCGGGAATTGCCGCTGGGCAGGCCTGTTGCTCGCGGCCGCACCCGTCCTCGCGATAGCCGCCGATTATGACGTTCTGATCCAGAACGCCCGCGTGATCGACGGCAGCGGCAATGCCTGGTTCCGCGCCGATATCGCCGTGAAGGATAGCCGGATCGCCGCTATCGGCCGCCTGGGCAATGCGTCCGCGACCCGCACCATCGACGCGCAGGAACGCATCGTGGCGCCGGGTTTCATCGACGTTCACACCCACATCGAAGGCGGCATCGAAGGGCATCCGCGCGGCGACAATTTTCTGCTCGACGGCGTCACCACGGTGATCACCGGCAACTGCGGCAGCTCGGAGCTGAATCTGGCCGCGTGGTTCGATAAGCTGCGCAAGCTCGGCCTGGGGCTCAACGTGGCTTCGCTCGTCGGCCACAACAGCGTGCGTCGCGAGGTGATGGGCGCGGCCAATCGCGCGGCCAGTCCGGAAGAGATCCGAAAGATGCAGTCGCTGGTGGATAAGGCGATGCGCGAAGGCGCGGTGGGATTCTCGACCGGCCTCGAATACATTCCCGGGACGTACTCGAACACGGCGGAAGTGGTCGCGTTGGCCAAGGCGGCGGCCGCCCACGGGGGCATCTACACCAGCCACATGCGGGATGAGGGCATACACGAAATCGAGGCCATCACCGAGACCGTGAACGTGGGCAAGGAAGCCGGCATGCCGGTCGAGATCTCGCATCTTAAGATCGACCGGCGGCGGGTGTGGGGCGCGAGCGATCAATCGCTGGCGCTGATCGAAAAGTTTCGGCGCGAGGGCGTGGATGTGACGGCCGATCAATATCCGTACGATCGCGCCAGCACCAACCTCGGCATCCGTCTGCCCTCGTGGGCGCTGGCTGACGGCAAGATCAAGGAGCGTCTGGCGGACCCCGCCACGCGACGCAAGATCGCGGACGAAATGAAGCGGAGCCTCGCCGACATGGGCGAGCCCGACTACTCTTTCGCCACGGTGGCCCGCTTCGCGCCGGACACGGCCTACGAAGGCAAAACGATCTCCGAGATCGATGCGCTGAAGGGCCGCGAACCGGGCGCCGCCAATGAAATCGAAACCATTTTCGATCTGATGAATGCGGGCGGCGCGGGAATGATTTACCGGTTGATGGGCGATGTCGATATCGAACGCATCATGCGCTATCCGTTCACCGCGATCGCGAGCGACGGCAGCGTCATCGTACCAGGCGCCGGCAATCCGCATCCCCGCTCCTACGGAACCAATGCCCGGGTCCTCGCCGAATATGTCCGCGCGCGCGGTGTGTTGACGCTGGAGGATGCGATTCGCCGCATGACGTCGCTACCGGCGCGCACGTTCGCTCTGCGCGACCGCGGATTGATCCGCGAAGGCATGGCGGCGGACCTGGTCATCTTCGATCCGGCGCGTGTCCAGGATCAGGCGACGTACGTCAAGCCGCATCAATTCTCGCAAGGCTTTGACTTCGTGCTGGTGAATGGGCAGGTCGTCGTGGACAATGGAAAGCTCACCTACGCGCGTCCGGGCCAGACGCTTCTACATCCTTATTAGACAGGTTGCGGGAGCGGATGCAGAAGTTCGGGCTGGAGCTACACCCGGAGAAGACGCGACCGATCGAGTTTGGGGGCTACGCGGAGGAAGGCCGGAAGCGGAGAGGAGAGGGCAAACCCGAGACTTTCGATTTTCCGGGCTTCCC
>JBGPHT010000230.1:0-9210 GCA_041484525.1 Bryobacteraceae bacterium
CAAGTCCGAAAACCAACGGGCAAAAATGAACGAAGATACCCGTCATGCGTGCACGGACAGCGGCTGTCCTGCAATTATAGAAAGTACTTTACATTTCAGAATATGCGTCTGGCAAAAACGCCTAATACGGGACAAGCTCTAATTTACCGCTGCATCACGCCGATCCCTTCGACCGCATTCTCGTTGCGCAGGCGCAGTGCGATGGCCTGACGATCATGACCGTCGATCCCGCCATTCGCGCTTACGATGTCCGCACCCTGGACGCTTCCACATAAATCCACCAGGTCGCTGAACGCGCCGCAGGCTGTCTGCTCGACACCGGGTTCGATCGACACCGTCCCGAACGTGCGTCTGAAATAGGATCGGGTTCGATGTCCCCGGTGTCCAGGCCAGAAGATCGCCGCGGTCCATCACTTCGGCGCGGACTCGCAGCGACACTCCTGAGGCGGTCCGGTGGCCGCGGCTGATCGAGCGGACCGGCCAGGCGCGCGGGAGTCAGCTTGATAATGCCGCGCGTCGAGACCTGCTGCGGCGTGGTGCGCGCATCCATCAGGACGTTCGCGAGCGCGGCAGTTTTCGCGGCCGAGTCCCAGCCTTCCACGTCGAAGGTGCCGTCGGCTTCCGTGATTCCCATGGCGCGGGCGGATTCTTCGCGCAGGCCGGAAGCGTGAAGCTCACTACATCACCGCTGCCAAGGGTGGCGACGGCGCCGTCCGTGAAGCGGTCGAGATGCTGCTGAAGGCGCAGAACCGCTGGCAGGAGATTCTGTAGCACGAAATCGCACTCGATTAACCAGTTGGGCCGCCGATACAGTGTGAAGCGCCTGCACGACGGCGGGTATCGAGTCCGCTTCTTTGCTTGCGTTCTGGCATCGGCCATGCGCGTGCATCTCGGGTGGCCGATGCGAAAATACACCGTAGTCTTCCTGTCACTTCTCGGATGCTCGTTCTCTGTCTCCAATGCACAAGACCAGCGGGTCTCGTTCGGGGTCAAGGGCGGCGTACCGATTTCCTCGCCTCCCGGCTACAACGACGAATCGCGCCGCTACATCGTGGGACCGTCGATCGAGATTCGACTGCCGGCGAATTTCGCCCTGGAGTTCGACGCCCTCTATCAGCGAATCGGCAGCTCGTTTTACGGGTCATTCTCCGACCCTGAGAATGGAACGGCGGGCGCGTATTCGAGCCGCGAGCGGGGAAATTCGTGGCAGTTTCCACTCCTGGCCAAGTATTACATCGGCTCGCGAACGCGTACCTGGCAGCCGTTTCTGTCGACGGGCTATGCGCTCGGTGTCTCGTGGAACCACGGGGAATTTCAATCGTCAGTCACCAGCGGCACTCCCCTTACCACGCAATCCAACCAGGGCAAATCCGACTCCCGTTCGCCGCTCAACGTGGGCGCGGTGCTCGCAGGCGGGGTACGGTATAACGCCGGCAGAGTGGCTCTGCTGCCGGAGTTTCGCTACACCCGATGGGGCGCGTTGACATCCGCGACGCGCAAAAACCAGACGCATTTTCTGATGGGAATTGCTTTTTAGAGAGCTTGGTACTCGATTCCGTCGCCTCTTCGGCATAAGTCCACCAGATCGCTGAACACGCCATACGCTGTCTGCTCCACTCCCGGTTCGATCGACACCGTCCCGAACGTGCCCATCAGGTCCGTATGAAACAGGATCAGGTTCGATGTCCCCGGTGTGCAGGCCAGTAGATCGCCGCAGTCCATCACTTCGGCGCGGACCCGCAGCGACACGCCGGAGGCGGTCCGGCGGCCGCGGCTGATCAGGCGGACCGTCTTGCCTTCCCGATTCATCTCGGCCAGGCGCGCGGGTGTCAGCTTGGTAATGCCGCGCGTCGAGACCTGCTGCGGAGTGGTACGGGCGTCCATCAAAACGTTCGCCAGCGCGGCGGTTTTCGCGGCCGAGTCCCAGCCTTCCACGTCGAAGGCGCCATCGGCTTCCGTGATCCCCATGGCGCGCGCGGCGGCCAAGCCGTTCTCGAACGAGCCGCCCCGCTCCATAGTTTCGATCGTTACCTTCGACGTGGAATTCAGCACGCCCGTAAAGCCCAGCACCTTCACGCCTGGCATGGTGTAGCGCCACAGGTTGAACACCGGCGCGCCATCCATCACGGCGGATTCGAAGCGCAGCCCGACGCCGGCGCGGGCGGATTCATCGCGCAGGGCGGCATAGGCGTGCGCGATCGGGCCCTTGTTCGCGGTCACGACGTGCATGCGGCGCGCGATGGCGGCGCGGATGTGCGAAATCGCGGGCTCGCCGGTCGATGGATTCAGGGTCGTGAGTTCCACCGCAACATCGGCGCCGGCGGCATCGAGGAAGGCGTCGATCGAGTCGATGCGCGGGCCGAATGGCGGATCGTCGGGCAGACCGTTCGGATCTACTGTCGTGCCGTGCCGCAACGTAGTGATGCCGGTGATGGTAAACGGAAATCGGGCGCGCTCGCGGCGCAGAATCGGCACCAGTGCGCGGCCGACGTTGCCGAAGCCGATCAGCGCCAGCTTCACTCCTCGAACTCCCACGGCCGGAATCGGTGCTGGTGTTCCACCATGTCCACGCGCTTGCCGCGGAACCGCACGCCTTCCATCTCGAGCCGGGTGCGCTGATCCAGGCCGGCTTCATAGCGTAGCTTGATGGCTCCGCCCGCGCCCACCACTCGCTGCCACGGGAGCGTGTTTCCAGCCTTGTTCAGCACCTGAACCACCTGCCGATGATACAGCGGATACCCGGCCGCAGCCGCCACCTGTCCGTACGTGGCAACCTTGCCGCGCGGAATCTGCCGCACGGCTTTGCGAATGGCCACGTCGCGCGGTACGCTCTTGGGCGCGCGGAGCAGGCGGCGCGCCGCTTCCCGGTGCGTCAGCTTGCGTTTCATTTGACTTGGCGGTAGCGGAAGCAGTCCACCAGGTGGTCGTTCACCATTCCGGTGGCCTGCATGAACGCGTAGCAGATGGTCGAACCGACGAAGGTGAATCCGCGCTTCCGGAGGTCTTTGCCCATGGCGTCGGATTCGGGCGTGCGTGCTGGCATTTCCTCCAGGCGCTTGCGCCGATTATCGAGCGGCTTGCCGCCGGTGAAACTCCAGATGTAGCGGTCGAAGTCGCCGCACTCCTTCTGCACCGCCAGAAACGCCTGCGCGTTTTGCACGGCGGCGGCGATCTTCAGGCGGTTGCGCACGATCCCGGCATCGGCCAGGAGCGCGGCCATCTTCGCCTCTCCGTACCGCGCCACCTTTTTCGGATCGAACTTATCGAACGCGATGCGGTAGGCCGGCCGCTTGTTCAGAATCGTGGACCAGCTCAGCCCAGCCTGCGCGCCCTCGAGGATCAGGAATTCGAAGAGGCCGCGGTCGTCGTGCAGCGGCACGCCCCACTCCGCGTCGTGGTACGCGATCATGCCATCGGTGCGCGCCCACCCGCAGCGGCTAGGGGCAGCGGGCGGCATGCAGCAGCTCCTTGTCCACGGTCAGCGCCCAGCAGCCGGCCTCGACGGCGTTCGAGAGCGAAAGGCCATTCCAGAACAGCTTGCTCCCGGCCCATTGGGGCGGCACGGTCACGCGCATTTCGGTCACGGTGCGGCTTACAATCTGGATCTCTTTGTCGGCCGGCAGATACTGCGCCTCCACGCGCGCGGTCACCACCAGGTCGCGCCGCGGCATCACCACCAGCGTCTCGATGCGCTGCTTGTCCTTGCCCCGCTGCACCATGACGGAGGTGGTTTTCGTCTCGGTGAACTTCGCCATCAGGTCGACGTAGTGGCGCGCGTCCTTGATCTCACGGCCGTCGAGCGCGATGATCCGGTCCCCCATCTTGAGCGGCCCGCTGTACTTTTCCGGCAGGTAGGAAACGACGATTCCGGGCCCGGGGTCATCCTTTTTATACCCGAACCCGCCGAGATCGAGCGTCGCGGTTGGATTGGCCGCCAGGCGCGTCGAGGGCAGCACATCATTGCGCTCGCTGGCGTCGAACTTCGTCAGGCGGATCCAGTAGCAGCCGGCAAAGGTGGGAGAGTTGGTCTCGCAATCGATCTCGCGCGGGAACTCCTCTCGCGCACGTTTCGCCAGCCATTCGAGGACGGTTCCGATGGTCGTGCCTTCAGACTTGCGCCACTCAATGTTGAGACCAGCCGTTTTGAGTTTCTGCGCCTGGGCCTCGTCCTCAGCGCCGCCCGAAATCCACAGCACGGGTGAGTTGGTGAAGTTGGCGGCGAAGATGCGGCCGGTGTCGATCGCCGCTTTAGGAGACCCGCCGATGGCCACGCTTCCGGCCCACAGATCGGGCACGCGCGAAATCGTGTAGAACACGGCCGATGCCGCATCGCCGCGGCCTGCGAGGTAAATCCGATTCGGGTCGACGCCGGAGTTCTTCACCGCCTCCTGGACGGCTTGCGCCAGAGCCAACACTCGCTGGTCGATGGATTGATTCGCCGCCGGCGCCGCCGTGATCACACGCCAGCCACGGTCTTTGACGAACGATTGCCACTCGGCGGCATCGCCGGCATCGACCAGCGCGACGGCGGGAATCTTCGCGGGCTCCTGCCCCGACGCGCCCGCTGCCAGCAGGCTAATGGCGCAGGCGAGAACGGATTTTCTTGGCCAGTTTTTCAATCTCATCCGTCTTCTTCAACGTGGCGACCGAAAGCACGTAGCGGTCGTTCTTCTCGATATCTTCTTTTAATTGTTGCGCCAGGTCGGCGAGTTGTCCCGCATCTTTGATGTTCTGCTCGTGCTCGGCTTTGAGGAGTTCCTCCCGCTGCGACTTGCCGTTAGGAAGTTTGACATCCTCCGGCTGAGAAGGATTGCGAGGCACCTGCAAAGGCTCTTGAGAAAGCGATAGCGCTGCAAGGGACAAGGCCAACGCGCAACGAGGCAACCAGAGTTTCATGGGTGAACCTGCTTTCATGATAGCGGGCGCGGGCGCGGAATAAAGGGTGCCAGGGCTTCCTTTTTCCGCCTTGATATCATTAGACGAGCATGGATGAAGTAAAGGTAGGGATCGTCGGACTGGGCAACGTGGGCTCGTCCACGCTGGCCATTCTAGCGGAAAACGCGGACCAGATTGCGTTGAAACTGGGCTGCCGGATCAAAGTCACGGCGGTTTGCAGCCGGTCCGTCCACTCCAAGAAGTTGCCGGACGGTCTCGACGGTGTCGTCAAGACCACCGACTGGCGCGAGGTCGTTACACACCCGGACGTCCAGATCGTGGCTGAACTGGTGGGCGGCACCGGCGTGGCCGCGGAGATTATCAACGCGGCAATCGCCAACCGGAAGTCCGTCGTCACGGCCAATAAGGAACTCATGGCGGCATGCGGGCCGGAGATCTGGGACCGCGGCATTCAGGCGGGAATTAACCTCGCGATGGAGGCCAGCGTCTGCGGCGGCATCCCGATTCATGCGGTGCTGCGCGAGGGGATTTCGGGCGACGACGTGGTGGCGCTCTACGGAATCCTGAACGGCACCTGCAATTACATGCTCACCGAGATGGACAAGCGCGGTGTGGCACTCGAGGCCGTGCTGGCCGAAGCCCAGAGGCTGGGCTACGCCGAGGCCGATCCGAGCGCCGACATCGATGGCTACGACGCCCGGTCCAAGCTGGCGCTGCTGGCGGCGCTGGCGTTCGGCGAGAAGATCACGCCCTCCGACATTTTCATGGAGGGCATCCGCCGCATCACCCCGATGGATTTCCAATACGCCCGCCAGTTGAAGCACACCATCCGGCTGATCTGCGGCGCGCGCAAAACGCCGGACGGGCTGATCCTGTTCGTGCGGCCGGCGCTGATTCCCTTGAACACGATTCTGGCCGGCGTGCAGGGGCCCTACAACGCCGTGTGGGTGAAGGGAAGATACGGCGAAGATACCTTTTACTACGGCTGGGGCGCCGGACATCCCACTGGCGTGGCCGTGGTGAGCGACCTCATGCGCGTGGCGCGCGAGATCCGCGGGGGCAGTCCGGAGCGCGTTTCCCCGTTCGCTCACGAGCGGCTGGGCGAGAATAAACCGGTGTCGATCACGGTCCAGCGGCGGCTGTACTATCTGCGATTCCGCGTGGACGACCGCCCCGGCATCATCGCCAAACTAGCCGGCATTCTGGCCGCGAAAAACATCAGCATGGAGGCCGTCTTGCAGGAGCCTTGCGATACGCCGCACGACCTCCCGTTCGTCATCACGGTGGAGCAGACATCGGAGCAATCCATCCGCGAGGCCGTGGAAGAGATGTCGGAGCTCGACTTTCTGAAGGAAGTGCCGCTGGCACTGCCCATGGAGCCTCCGTTATGAAAAGTGTCGCGGTTTTCGCAGTGCTGGCGCTGGCGGGCGGTCTCAACGCCCAGGTCGCCGGGCAGGCCAATTCAGGCTACAAGACGCCCGAGGCGCGCAAGTCCGTGGCGAACGGGCTGGGTGCTCCCACGCGCGATGAAATCCAAAAGCCGGGCCCGTTGGTCCGGGCGATGCAAGTGAAGCCCGGGATGACGGTGGCGGATATCGGAACCGGCATCGGCTACATGCTCCCCTTCCTCAGCCGCGCCGTAGGTCCGGAAGGCAAGGTGATTGCGGAAGACATCTTCGACGACTTCCTGGCGTCGGCGAAACAACGCGCCGCCGACCAGAAGCTGCCGAACGTCACGTTTGTGAAGGGTACGGACACGGATCCGAACCTGCCCGAGGGGGCCGTGGATCGAGTGGTGGCGCTCGACGCCTATCATCACTTCGACTATCCGGAGAAGATGCTGGCGGCAGTTCACAAGGCGCTCAAGCCGGATGGCAGACTGGTGGTAGTGGAGTATTACAAGCGCCCCGAAGCCATGCCGAACGGGCGCGCCATGACGCATATCCGCCTCGACATGCCGGATGTCATCAAGGAGATCGAGGCGAACCATTTCCATCTTGTCTCCGAAAGTGAAACCATCAAGAACAGCCAGTACATGCTGATTCTGGAGAAGAATTAGGTAATCCATGAAAAAGTTTTTGCGATACGGGCAGTTTGTGGCGCTACCACTGGCACTGCTGTTGCCGCTGAGCGCGCAGAATCCGAAGCCGGCGTCCGAAGGTATCACACGCCAACAGGCGGACGACATTTTGACCGAGCTGCGCCAGATCCGCCAGTTGCTGGAGAAGCAGCAGGCGAAGGATGGGGCGCCGAAGGGCGAGCAGTTCGCGAAGGTCAAGATCGCGGTGGGCGATGCGCCGCTATTGGGCTCGAAGGATGCGCCGCTGACGATCGTCGAGTTCACCGACTACCAGTGCCCGTTCTGCCAGCAGTTCCACAACAATACCTTTCCCGAGTTGAAGAAGGCCTACATCGACACGGGCAAAGCGCGTTTCTACAGCCGCGATCTGCCGCTCGATTTCCATGCCAACGCCATGCGCGCCGCGCAGGCCGGACGCTGCGCCGCCGACCAGGGACAAGCGCAGTTCTGGAAGCTGCGCGACGTGATGGCTGCGAACCCCAACCGCCTCGAAATGGCCGACCTGATCGCCGACGCCACCGGCCTGAAGATGGACGTGGGCACGTTCAAGGCGTGCGTCGAGAGCGGCAAATACAAGAACGCCGTGCAGAGCGACTCGCTCGAAGCCATGCGCATCGGGGCTGAAGGCACGCCGTCGTTTGTGATCGGCCGCAGCACGCCGGATGGCGTGGATGGCGAGCTGTTGGTGGGAGCGCAGCCGTTCCCGGTGTTCGACCTGAAGCTGCGGCAGTTCGATGCGATCAAGTAAGGCGTTTCAGCGCGCGGCCAGGTCTTCCAGGAAAATCCGGCGCGCGCTGGTGTAGTCTTCTCCCAGCATCGGGCCCAGTTTGGCGAACTGCTCGGCAGTCGCGCGCTCTTCCTGAAACGTCATCTGCAGCGATTGCCATCCCAGGACGCAGCCTTCCACGACGTCCCCGCTATAGCGCTCCGCCTCATCGATCACACGATTCACCTTCTCCAGAATCCCCTCGGCGGCGCGCACGCGCTCCGCGGCTGCCTCGAGGATCTCCGGGTGCTGGGAAAGCTGCAGATACGGTCCGAACGCGCCGGTCAACGTGGTCCAGCGATCGAGCACGATGAGCGCGCCGTAGCGGTGCGTGTCGAGCGTCATCTCATGGGCGAACGCCGACCCCTTGGACCGGCCTTCGAGCCGCCGCAGCGCGATCGCGGCTGCGTTTAACTCGCCCGAGAGCGAATCCACGAATGCCGCGACGCAGCCGAAGAATTGCGGCTCCGTCAAACTGGTATATCGGGTGATGCGCACAGCCTCAGGCCATGTAATCGCCGAGCGCGCGCTCGACTTCCTGCGCATCCAGCCGCTCGCCGTTGTTGAGCCGGCCGAGAATCCCCTGGATGATTTCTTTGGCTTCGTCCTTGCCGAAATTCTTGATGAAGCCGTCGAAGAAATGCTCTCCGGCGAGCGCGTGATTGATCTCGGTTTCCTTGTTGTGGTCCTGCAGTTCGGTAAAGTAGACGACCCGGTATTTGCCGGTGTACTCCGTCTCGCGATAGATTTCAAACATCACTTTATCGGACTCAAACAGCATAGTTTCTATAGTGGCACAACTTCGGTAGGATCTCAGTGCATGGTGGCCGCGATGATCCATGCGATGCCGAGCGCGACGGCCCCGGCCAGGATGGCGGCGGCCACATTGCGCTCCTGCGCGATCTCCTTCCACAGATCGATCGGCCACAGTTTGGCCGCCAGCGAAAACGCGATCAGGAAGATGGCGATTCCCAGGCCGGTGAAGATCAGCGCATTGAGCAGGGGAATGTCGGTCATGCAACCATACTGTAGGCGGAATTGCCGGGCGGGGGCAACCCGCGAGGCCGCGGCGCTGCTAAAATGGGAATGGTCAGCGGGAGTAACTCAGTGGTAGAGTCTCAGCCTTCCAAGCTGTTGGTCGCGGGTCCGATTCCCGTCTCCCGCTCCACGTTTTCAACAACTTGCATACCGCCAGGTTGCGGCCGTTACTCCGTTAAGCCTACGGAGTGCCTCACGCTGACAGCCTGCGTTGACGTTTTCGAGCCACCAGGGACTCGATCCTCTTTGACCGCCTCGCGCTGTGCTGGCGGTCCGAAATGGGGTATCTGAAACCTGGATTATGCACACGGCGGGCCTTCCGAACGCCGGCCGCGCTTGGTTGATGTCATCCAGAATTGAGTAGGTCAGTTCAATTTCCGCTAGTCCATCGTCCTCCCGAGAATCCAGTCCCGCCAAGGCCCGCTCCGAA
>JBGPHT010000231.1:0-9100 GCA_041484525.1 Bryobacteraceae bacterium
CCACTGCTGTAGCCACGCGCGGCGCGTCAGGCAAAGCGGGACTCGGCGGCGCAGGTTTAATCTCGGGCGGCGGCGTGAACGCGCGCGGCTGCGGACGCGGGGCCGGCCCGCCGATAGTGAGACCCTTCGCATCCACCGCCGTAGCCACACGCGGCGCGTCGGGCAAAGCGGGACTCGGCGGCGCAGGTTTAATCTCGGGCGGCGGCGTAAACGCGCGCGGCTGCGGACGCGGCGTCGAGGTGGCGATAGCGAGACCCTTCGCATCCACCGCCGTAGCCACACGCGGCGCGTCGGGCAAAGCGGGACTCAACGGCGCAGGTTTAATCTCGGCCGGTGGCGTAAACGCGCGCGGCTGCGGGCGCGGCGTCGAGGTGGCGAAGGCCAGTTGCTTGGGATCGGCGGCGGCCACTCGCGGGGCATCGGGAAGGGCCGGCGCGGCTGCGTCCACCGGCTTCTCAGGCGGGGGCACGAATAACCGTACCGGACGCGCCGGACGCGGCGCCGCCACCACGTTGGGCAGCGGCAGCATCTTCGGCGATTGAATCTCGGGCGCGGGCAGCGAGATCAGTTGCGGCGGCCGGGCGTCGTCCTCTTTCCCCACCACCAGGCTCTGGTCGAATTTCCTAAACGCGCGCGGCGGACGCGGGTCGTTCGATTTCTCGCCCGGCGCTACTTCCGGCAGGCGCTCGCGCAGGTTGTACCAGACGATGTGTTTCTCGTACGGCTTGATCTCCTGATCGTAAATCGACCGCGGCCGCTGGATGGGCCCGTGACCGAGCAGCCCCACCCACGCCAGAATCCAGCCGTGCAGAAAACCCGAAAACGTGAACGATGCCGAACTCCTCATCCTCCCGGAAGGGCTGTTTCCCAGGATTGTCATCCGTCAGACTCCGGCGTGCTTCCCGCCGAAACCGTTGGTCGGCGCGATCTCTTTGACGTGCTCGATGGTGCGGCGCCGCGGAATGTAGTCCGCCAGGTACCGGTTCAACTGTTTCAGCCGCCCTGTCTCCGACCGCTGCCGCAGAAGCCCATTCAGAAAATCCAGATCGGGCAGGCCCTGCGCCAGGTGGAAGCTGAGTTGGGGATCGGCCGGGTCGGGCTCGTCCTGCTGACCGGGCGCGCCGATTTCGTTGAGCGCTTTGTAATGCACCAGCGCCTGGTCTCGCAGGTCGCCGGGCGGCGGCACGAAATCCTCATCGTCGAAAAAAGTGACTTCCGCCTGCAGGTAGCTTTTCTCCTGATTGAGAGAGACCACCTCGAACCGCCGCAGGCCGCGCGTCATGACGTCCATGCGGCCGTCCGGGTACATGTGGAGGACTTTCTCGACGGTGACGGTGCAGCCGGCGTTCACGATGCCGTCTTCCTTGGCGAGAACCACGCCGAATTCCGAATTCTCACGCACCGCCTGCCCCACCATTTCCTTGTACCGCTCCTCGAAAACATGCAGCGGCAACGGGGTCTTGGGGAAGACCACAACCTGCAGCGGAAACAGCGGGATCAGCCGCGAAGGCATGTTACCATTATCACGTTTCCGGGGAACTCTACGCCAGTTGAGAATCGATAACAAGGTCGTACTGATCACCGGCGCTTCGGAAGGCATCGGCGCCGCCTGCGCTGCGGAATTTGCGTGCGCGGGAGCCAGGCTGTCGCTCACAGCGCGCTCCGAAGAAGGTCTGCGCCGCGCGGCCGGCGATGCCCTGATCGTGCCCGGCGACATCACCCGGGAAGAGACGCGCCGCCGCGTGGTGGAACGCACCATCGAGCGCTTCGGCGCCATCGATATTCTGATCAACAACGCCGGCGCCGGCATCTATCTGCCTTCGTGGAGCGCGCCCATGGAAGAGGCGCGCAGCCTGATGGAACTGAACTTTTTCGCACCGCTCGCCCTCACCCAGTTGGTGGTTCCGCACATGCGCGGCCGCGGCGGTATGCTGGTCAATATTTCGTCCATCGGCGGCAAGATCGTGCTGCCGTGGGCCACACTCTACAGCGCGTCGAAGTACGGGCTGGCCGCGCTCACCGAAGGTCAGCGCATGGAACTGCAACGCGACCGAATTCGTACCATGTTGGTCTGTCCGGGGTATGTAAAAACCGGATTTCAGCAGCACGCGCGCGGCGGGAAAGCGCCCGACCGCGTGATCCAGGGCCGGCGTTTTGCCATCACGCCCCAGGAATGCGCCACGGCCATCCGGCGCGGCGTGGAGCGCGATGCGCGAACCGTGGTGACGCCGCGCGCCTGCTGGCTGATCGTGCTGGCGGCGCGCCTTTTTCCTTCGCTGGTGGAAGCGCGGATGGCGGAGATGAACGGCACCGCATGAACGTCAAGCTCAAACGCACGCCCGGGATTTACGTGGTCGGCTTCATGGCCTCCGGCAAGTCGACCATCGGACGGCTGCTGGCGCACCGGCTCGGTTGGAGCTTCTTCGATATCGATCGTGAGATCGAGGCCGCCGAGAAGACGACCATCGCCGAACTCTTCGATACGCGCGGCGAGCCCGAGTTCCGGCGTATCGAAAGCGAGATTCTGCGCCAGCACGTCCGCTGGATCGAGCGCGGCCGTCCGGCCGTGATCGCGCTGGGCGGCGGATCTTTCGTGGATCCGGCGAATCGCGAGCTGCTGTCGGAGAACGGCGTTACGGTGTGGCTGGATTGCCCGTTTGAAACCGTGCAGCGGCGCGTGGCCGAAGCTGCGCACCGGCCGCTGGCGCGCGACCCGGAAAAATTCGCCGCGCTCTATCTCGAGCGGCGCGACATCTACGCCCTGGCTGACGCACGGATCGCGATTGCCAGCGACGAGCCCGAGCCGGCGGTCGAAGCCATCCTGGCGCACTCGTTCTTCCAATGAGCGCCCGCACGCTGCGCCGCCACGCGCTCGACATCTTTCGCGCATCGCTCGATGCCGCCGATCCCGCCGGCGCCGTGGCGCGCCATTTGAAGCGGCGCAGCATGGCGAGGTATCGAAACATCTATGTGATTGGGGCCGGCAAGGCCGGTGCGTCGATGGCGCGCGCTGCGGAAAGTGTGCTGGGCGCCAGGATTACGGCTGGCCTGGTGAATGTGAAGGACGGGTACACGGGCGGAGAAAAAGGCCCCCGTCGTCGCCGTATTGAGCTCAACGAATGCGGCCACCCCGTCCCCGACGAGCGCGGAGTGGCCGGAGCGCAACGCATCGCCGAGATCGCCGCGGCGGCCGGCGCGGACGATCTCGTGATCTGCCTGATCTCCGGAGGCGCGTCGGCGCTGCTGCCGCTGCCGGCGGAAGGCATCTCACTCGAGGATAAGCAGGCGGCCACCCGTCTGCTGCTCGCGTCGGGCGCCAACATTCATGAGATGAACGCGCTGCGGAAGCACATCTCGCGCATCAAGGGCGGGCAACTGGCGCGCCTGGCTGCGCCCGCCACCATCGAAGCGCTGCTGCTCTCGGACGTCGTGGGGGACGATCTCGACGTCATCGGTTCCGGCCCCACGGCGCCCGACGCTTCCACGTTCGCAGATGCGGCCGGCATTCTGAAGCGCTTCAGCATCTGGTCTGAGGTGCCGGCCAGCGTGCGGGAGCGGATCGAGCGCGGAGCGCGCGGGGAAATTGCGGAGACCCCGAAGGCCGCCGACCCCATATTCACGCGAGTGCGCAACACGGTCGTGGGAAGCAACCGCCTGGCGCTCGATCGAGCCGCGCGCCGAGCCCGCGAGCTGGGCTATCGTACCCTTGTCCTCTCGAGCGAGATCCAGGGCGAGACGCGCGAGATCGCGCGCATGCACGGCGCCATCGCCCGCGAAATCGTGCACACGGGGAGGCCGGTGAAGGCCCCGGCCTGCATCATCACCGGGGGCGAGACTACCGTCACGCTGCGCGGCGGCGGACTCGGCGGGCGCAATCAGGAGTTCGCTCTGGCGGCCGCGATCGAGATCGCGGGACTCGACAATACCGTGGTCTTCAGCGCCGGCACCGACGGCACCGACGGGCCCACCGACGCCGCGGGCGCCATCGCCGATGGCGCGACCTTGTCCAGAGGCCCCGACGCGCTCCGCTACCTCGAAGCCAACGACTCGTACCATTATTTCGAGCCTCTGGGCGATCTTGTGATCACCGGCCCGACCAACACCAACGTGATGGACGTGCGGCTGATCCTGGTAGGATCGGGGAAGTGAGCTTCTGGAGAAAACAGGTGATCGATTTCGCGCTCGATCATGAAACGCGCCGGCACATGGACGAGCAACTCGCCTGGATCGCGCGCGACCCGGCGAATCCGCGCCCTTACTGCCACCTGGCACAACTCTATCGCATCAGCGGAAAGCAGGACGAGGCGTTGGGCCTGCTGCTCGAAGCCGTGCGCCTCGACCCGGTCTTCGCGGATGCGCATGCCGGTCTGGCCGAAATCTACGTGGTGCGCGGCGACAACCAAGCGGCACGCCGCCACGCACGGATCGCAGAAGAAAACGGAAACGCGAAAGTCGCGGAGTTGCTGAAGCGATATGGCGTGTAGGGGGCCATCACCCAGCCCCCTCTTCCGCCGCCCTACCTCCTGCCCAAAATGTCCTGCAACTTTTTCGACAGCGCCTCGCGGCTGAACGGCTTCGGCAGGAACTCCACACCGTAATCGAGAACGCCGTGGTGGAGCACCGTATTCTCCGTGTAGCCGGACAGGAAGAGGGTTTTCAGAGCGGGTCTTGTCTTGAGCAAGGCGTCCGCCACCTGCCGGCCGCTCATGTTCGGCATCACCACGTCGGTAAGTAGCAGCGCGATCGGTTGGGGATGCGCGCGGCTGATTTCGATGGCTTCGGTGCCGGATGCGGCCGCCAGCACCGTGTATCCGAGCCGCTGCAGCATTTTCACGGTCAGTTCGCGCACCGCCGCTTCGTCTTCCACCACCAGAATCGTCTCGCACGCCAGCGGCTTGGCTACGGGCACGCTGGTCGAGGGCGGTTCCGCGGGGCCCTCCACGCGCGGAAAATATAGCCGGAACGTTGTCCCCTTGCCGGGGTCGCTATTCACCCAGATATCACCCCCGGTCTGTTTCACCGTTCCATACACGGTCGCCAGGCCCAGGCCCGTACCCTTGCCTTGTGCCTTGGTGGTGAAGAACGGCTCGAAAATTCGGTGCCGGGTTTCGGCGTCCATTCCGTGCCCCGTGTCGGTCATCGCGATAATGACGAATTCGCCCGGCTGCACGCCGATCAGCGTGCGCGCGTTCGTCTCATCCAGCACCACATTCGCCGTCTCGATCGTGATCCGGCCGCCCGTGGGCATGGCATCCCGCGCATTCACCGCCAGATTGACCAGGGCGTGTTCGAGGTGCCCCGGGTCGGCCAGAATGTTGCCGTTGTCCGGGTCCAGACCCAGAACCAGCTCGATGTCCTCGCCGATCAGGCGGTGCAGCATTTTCTCGGTTTGGGTGATGACGGCATTTACGCTGATGACGCGCGGCTGCATGACTTGGCGGCGGCTGAACGCCAGCAACTGGGTGGTGAGCGCGCCCGCGCGCTCGGCTGCCTTCAGCATCTCTTCGGCGTATTCCCGCAAAGGATCGACCGATGAGAGATCGTCCAGAATCATCCGCCCGTAGCCGCTGATCACGGTGAGCATATTGTTGAAGTCGTGTGCGACGCCGCCCGCCAGCCTGCCCACCGCCTCCATTTTCTGCGCCTGCATCAACTGAGTTTCGAGGAGCTTGCGCTGGCTGATGTCGCTGACGAACGCGATCGCGAACTTACCTTCCTCGGTCTTGAGCGAGCTGAGGCTCACCTCTACCGGGAAATCCGACCCGTCCTGACGGCGGCCGGCGAGATCCATACCGATTCCAGCCGGGAGAGCATGCGGCTGCGCGATGTCTTCCGGCTGACGGCTGCGCGCCGGCAGTTCCGAATCCGGCAGCAGCATCTCGATCGGGGCCCCGAGGAATTGTTCCCGGCTATAGCCGAACATCTCCTCGGCCCTGCGATTGGCGAGTGCGATCCGGCCTGTGTGGTCGCAGCCGATAATCGCTTGCGGCGCCGATTCTAACAGGGCGGCGGCCAACTTTCCATTCTGGCTCAACGAGCTCGGCGGGAAGTTTCCGTTTGTGGTTTCTGAGTTGGGAAACATATATATGAATCCCACCTCCTTTCTTACCGTAATCATTGTGCTATATATCATGTTCTAACGCAAATGAGGGTATTGTTATATACGTTAGGCCGATCGCTGCTGGAACTCCATGGACCTGCCATGTAATTCGCGTGACACTGGCACGACCGTGTCAGCACAATGCTTGCCCACCCCGAAAGCCGCCAGCGCCCGTTGGCCGCGACTGCCGCGGCATCCCACCGAAATAACGGGTATGCGAGTTATTCTAATTATAAAAATTGGAAATACAGAGTAGAAAATGAACGATGCCGGCCGAGGCCTGCCAGTCCTGAAACCCGGCGGAACGGGACGGAGGCAGGAGAAAAGAAAAGAGGGTAGAACTTAAATAGTCTGCAAACAAAGAGAGCACAAACGCTACGGCTTCGGACTGCGGTATCTATCGTGACGGTCGGCACTACCGCCCGCGCTGTTCAGAGCGGTATTCCGAAATCGCGCGCTCCACCACGCGTTCAGCATCGTCTTCGGATAGCCCAAATCGCCGCCTGCGCTCCTGCCCCTCTCGAGCTGGCTTAGCTTAGCCGCTCGTGCACGAGATATCGCTTGGCAGCCTCGGCGAAGAGTTCATCCACGGTTTTGCCCGCCGCCTATGCGGCAGCTTCCATCGCCTCCCGCAGATCGTCAGGGACGCGGATATTGTTGTCTTGAGCTGCGCACACCCTCTTCGGCCGCCAACGCGCGCCGCTCCGTCTGAGTCCGGGGAAACTTGAGAATTGCCGTGACAAGCGCGGTGGCCGCCAGCAGACTTACCAAAGCGCCCCCGGCCAGGCCAGGCGAGTTGAACTGAAACCGGATCTGACGATCGCCTGCCGGCACCTGGATCGACTGGAACGCTCCTCCCCATCGTTCGACGGGGACGTGGCCGCCGTCGACGGTGGCCTTCCAGCCCGGGAAAAACTGGTCGATCAGAACAAAGCGGCCGCCCCGCTCCGAGTGCACGCGGAATTCGCGCCGTTCCGGCGTCCACGCCGTCCGTACGACGGTACCGGCGCGATCGTCCTCCCAGTGGTAGGGTGGCCTGGCGTGCAGGTATTCGTACACACGGCACCAGATGTCCGCCCTGCCGACCAGCCGGTACCTGAGGCTTGCCGCCAGTCGCGCCTCGTGCGAAATACCTTGCCGGGCCATCACGTATCGTACGCCGAGCGCCTGGAGCATCTCTTCGTTTTCGATATCCGTGGAGAACAAGCGATTGGTGCGAAAAGGAGTCCAGCGCTCGATCGTGCGCTTGTACTGCGACGGCAGAAAGGGGTCGAACCCTTCCGGCGTCGCCAGACCATACATCCGGAAATCGGTCGGGACCGGGCCGGAGTCCTGGTCGATGGCGACGCGGGAATCGCGGTTCGCCGATAGGGCGCGGTATGCCGTCTCGTCGATTCCCGCGATGCCGTACGCGGGCTGAGCGGCATCATAATCTCCGTCCACCGCATTGAATTGCCGGCTGGTACCGTACACCTTGTAATCGGCGCCGGCCGCGGCCAGAAGGACGGACGCGAGCACCAGACGGCGCCTGCCCGTGGCGGCGCGGCACGCCCACAAACCCAGCGAAAACAGCCCGGCCGCTACGGCTGTGCCAGCGAGCGCGCGCGCACTGGTCGGAAATACGCCGCCGTGACGCCAGATCCACAGTTGCCGAAGTGACCAGGCTGTCAAGCCCGCCACTGCCGTGGGTGCGACCCACTGCGGCAGTCTCCCGGTGTATCCGCTCGCGAAGAAATCATGCAGGCTGGTGGCGGCGATCAGGGCCGCCATTGCCGCCACACCTGCATAGAAGTTCTGCGGCTGCAAGGTATAGTCCAGGAACGGCACGCGCTCCACGGTGTGAAGCAGCCGGAGGGGCGGGTTGGCTAATAGCACGGCGACCGCCAGCCCCAGGAGAGCCTGTAAGTAGGGCCGTAACCGGTGACGCCACGCTGCCCATCCAATCGCGAAGATTCCCGCCAGTCCGACATACATGTAGAGACAGCCCGAGTCGAAATCCGTGGCGTGCACGCGGTTAAAGTCGAACCAATTGGGCAGGAAGTAGGACAGCAAGACACTCCAACCGTAGGCTCCGACTCCATACTTCGGTTCGAGCTTCATCAGCCCTCTGGCTTCGAGCGCAGGCAGCAGTTGCACCATAAACAGGAGCACCGATGCTCCGAGCGCGATCGAGACGCCAACCGCGGTGCGCCAGCGGGCACGGCCGCCGAGGGCATATGTCACGACCATGACGCAGTAAACCAGCCACGACGCCGGGTAACCTGCCAGGAAGGCCAGTGCGGATGCGACCGCGACCTTCCACAGCGGACGCCAATCCTTACGCTCAGCAGCTTCATCGACGCCCCAGAGTCCCAGCGGCATCCAGGTCATACAACTCACCACGCCGACGTGCCAGAACTGGGCGATCATGTAGCCGCCATAAGCGAAGACGCCGGCGCCCAGGGCGGCGGGAAGTCGATCGGTCCGGCCACGGAGCCAGCAGTAGCCCAGCAGGAAGGCCGCCCACACATGAGCGAACATGAAACCTTCCAGAAACTTGAAGGGGAGTTTGGGCTGGGTCCAGCTTGCAGCATACATCAGCCATGTTGGCGGGTATAACAGCGCCGCCTGCACATTCCCGATGAAAGAGATCCCACAATAGATCGAGGAATCCCATTGCGGGAACCGCCCTTCCTTCAACGCCGAAAACGCGTACTGTTGAAGCGGGTAATGATACCCGGCAATATCGGAGTAGAGCTGGACGCGTTTCAGCGGAGGCAGATACTCGTAGAAGAACGCATATGTCGCAATCAGCGACAGCGCAGCCGCTTGCGCGCGTTCCGTACGCATCCACTGATGAAGCCTGGCAGCGATCTTACTTATTAATCCGGCCATAAGTATGTAGACCTTTGACCTGGTTGGTTTCAGAGAACGGCGTACTGGGTGTCCGGCGTCAAGAAGAACATGCGAATCGTCCAAGGCAGTTTCTGCAGCGACCGGAGCCGTGCCAGCACAAACTTC
>JBGPHT010000232.1:0-8982 GCA_041484525.1 Bryobacteraceae bacterium
CGAATTACCGCTCCCACCTTGCCGACGCCCGACAATCCTTCCGCAACTCAACCCCGTCTGTGGTGAAGACCTTTCGATAGCCTCAGCTGATTCGATGGCAGTTATGCCTCTTCATTCGCCCCAATTGCGAAAGTCAGGCTAAGGTTTTCGGGAGAGCCGGATGCGGGAAATCTGCATGTCCGGTTCGACGAGGGGACAGTGAGTCGCGGTTCAGCCGTCTCTCACTGTCCCTACTCTACCGGCCTGACTGCTTTTGCCCAAACCAAACCGCAGTATGAGGTCTACGCCATCCGCTACGCCACCATCCCGGATTTTCAGGTATCGCAACTGGTGGCGGGCGCTGACCCGGCGCGCAAGATGGATATCGCCATGATGGTGTGGCTGGTCAAAGGGAACGGCCGCAACATTCTGGTCGACGCGGGATTCTATCGCGAGCAGTTCTTCAAGCAACGGCACGTCACCGACTACGTCAAGCCCTCCGAATCGATCCGGCGCGCGGGGCTCGTGCCTGAAGACATCACCGACGTCATCATCAGCCACATGCACTGGGACCACGCCGACGGCATGGGTCTGTTTCCCAAGGCGCGCATCTGGATACAGAAGGATGAGCTGGAATACTATGCCGGATCGGCGTGGCAATCGCGGCGCACGCATGGCGGCATCGATCCGGATGATGTACTCGCGGCCGTGAAGTTGAACGTGCAGGGCAGGGTAGGGCTGGTGAATGGCGACGCCCAGGAGGTGCTGCCGGGCATCACCTGCTACACCGGCGGCAAGCACACTTACGCTTCGCAATTTGTGGCGGTGAATACGGCGGGCGGCGCGGTGGTGTTGGCGAGCGACAATATGTACCTCTACGAGAATCTGGAGAAGCACGTCCCGATTGCCGCCACGCTCGATGCCGAGTCCAACTTGCGGGCGCAGGATCGAATGAAGCAGCTCGCGGCGAATCCGAAGCTGATCATTCCGGGTCACGACCCGGCGGTGATGACGAACTTCCCGAATCCGCAGCCGGGTCTTGCCAGGATTCAATGAGCGGCGATCTATTTCGCGAACTGGCTGCCGGGCTTCCAGCGTGGGCGTTCCGGCGCGCCGGCTAACGCTTCGACAACGCGGTCGAAGAACTCGTTGAACCGTGCGGCGGCGGCCGGAACCCAGGGCTGCTGCAAATCGTCGGCCGGGCTATGGTAACGCTTGGCGTACCATTCGCGGTAGATGATCTCTTCGGGCGATCCCTTCTCGTAGCCGAAAATGAATCCGACCGCGGGGACGCCGATCTGCATCAGGCTGTAGCGATCGGAGCGCGTGAGCAGGCGCCGCTCCGGTTCGGGATCGGGCTGGATGCGAATGCCCATCCGTTCCGCGACGGCGCGTACGGTATCGCCCATGGTGGATTCGTCCACCGCCAGGGTGGTGAGAGTCTTCAGCGGGAAGATGGGGCGTAGTTGATCCAGGTTGACGTTGGCCACCAGTCGGTCCTTCGGAATGGTGGGACGCGCGGCGAAATACTGCGAGCCGAGTAGTCCCTTCTCTTCTCCAGTCACGATCAGGAACAGCAGGGAGCGCTTCAGCTTCTTCTTAGCGGACTGGAGATTCCCGGCAAGCTCGATCAGCGTCGCCACGTAGGCGGCATCGTCAAAGGCACCGTTATAGATGCGGTCACCGTTCCACGGCTCACCGATTCCGTACCCGTCGAGGTGAGCGGAGACAACCACGTACTCGCTGGCGAGAGCTGGGTCGGAGCCGGGCAGCGAGGCGATGATGTTGTCGGACTGGATCTCAGAAATTGCCACCTTCATGGTGGCGCGCAGCGTGGCGGGGATGGAGAAATGCGGCCGTGGCTTACGCTGCGCCTGCAAGTCCAGCAACTCCTTGTAGGTGTGGCCGGAGCCTTGGAACAGCTCGTCGGCAAACGCCGGGTTGAAGCGGAAAGTTACGGTAGGCGGCGCTTCGCGCGCCGGCATACCAACGAGTGAGAAGGCCGTTGAGTACGCCACGGGCCAGCGCGGCGGCTCCGGACCGGCGGTCGAATCGATGGTGAGGATACCCGCTACGCCCGGCGACGCTGCGCCACGGCCTCCGCGCGTTCCCGCTCCGCCGAGCTGCACCATGATGGCGCCCTCAAGATCGTCGCTTGCAGTCTCGTTGCCTGCGAACACCAGGCGGCCCTCGATCCGCGCCGGCAGGCCGATCCGCGCGGCGGTCGTGATCTGGCGCAGCCACTCCAATTTCTTCACGCCGGCCTCGCGCACCAGTTCGACCGACGATTGGTCGGTACGCATCTCCACCTTGCGCATCGGTACACTTTGGTACCAGCCATTCTCGCCGCCTGGTTTCAGACCGGCACGCTCCAACTGCGCCACCACGTACCGGGCGGCTTTGCGGTAGCCTTCGCTGCCGGTGTCGCGGCCTTCCATGCCGTCGTTGGCCAGCGCTTCCACGTGCGACCACCAGCGGCGGGTCTGCGCGTCGGGTTCGGTGGCGAAGAGCGCGCAGGCAAGCAGGGCGGGGACGATGCGACGCAGTTGCATAAGTCGCCAGCGTAGCATGGCGAGTCATGCCATTGGATATAATCGCCGTTCCTTCCCATGACCATCGAAAAAACAAACTATGGCGGTTGGCCGAACAGCTTTCGCATCTCGAACGGCGAGGTGGAGGCGATCGTTACCGGCGACGTCGGGCCGCGGGTGATGCGTTACGGCTTCGTGAACGGACAGAACTTCTTCAAGGAGTTTCAGGAGCAACTCGGCAAGTCGGGCGAGCCCACCTGGCAATTGCGCGGCGGCCATCGCGTCTGGATCGCACCCGAAGATCCGGTGAAAACCTACGCACCCGATAACGACCCCGTGATCATCGAGGTGCGTGGCGACGTGCTCGAAGCGACCGGACCAATTGAGGAACTTACCGGCGTCGAAAAGCGGATGACCATCCGGATGGCGCCGCGTGGGACCGCCGTCGAAGTGGTCCACCGCATTCGCAACTGCGGCCGGGAAGCCATCGAACTGGCGCCATGGATCCTGACGATGATGGCGCAGGGCGGCGCCGGCATCCACGGCTTTCCGCCGCGCGGCACGCACCCGGAAGTACTGGCGCCCACCAATCCACTCGTGATGTGGGCATTCACCAACCTCAGCGATCCTCGGTGGAGTCTGCTCCGGAAGTATCTGGTGCTGCGGCAGGACCCCTCGAACCCGATACCGCAGAAGCTGGGAAGTTTCAATCCGCACACGTGGGGCGCCTACCTGCTCGGGAGTGAGTTGTTCGTGAAACACACCGTAGCGGAAGGCCAGCCGGCGCAGTATCCGGATTACGGCTGCTCGTTTGAGATGTTCACCAACGCGGACTTCCTGGAATTGGAGACTCTCGGGCCGCTGTGCAAGCTGGAGCCGGGTGCGAGCGTGACCCGCACCGAGAACTGGACGCTGCACCGCGACGTCCGCCTGTCCGGGTGGAAGGACGGCGAATTGGATCGCGTGATCCTGCCGCTAGTCCAAGGTTAGCTAACCGGCCGAAATGTGACGTTTGCGGCGATTTTGATGGATCCAAACCACCCCGGACCTACGTATAATTGTTCTGAGAGGATGATGATGAAGCTGTGGATTCTGGGCCCTGCTCTAGTTGTGGTTGCAAGCGCAGCCACTAACTCCCCCGTGACGTTCAGCAAGGACGTCGCCCCCATTTTGCAGGCTAATTGTCAGGGCTGCCATCGGCCCGGCGAAGCGGCACCGTTTTCGCTCCTGACCTATCAACAGGCGCGCCCGTGGGCAAAGGCCATGAAGGAAGCGGTCCTTCTTAAGAAGATGCCGCCATGGTTCGCGGATGCGAGCGTGGGTCACTTCAAGAACGATCGTGCCCTGGCCCAGAAGGACATCGATACGTTGACGAAGTGGGTCGAAGCCGGGGCGCCCGAGGGCAATCCAAAGGATATGCCCAAGCCGCTCGAATTCACCGAGGGCTGGAATATCGGCAAGCCCGACCTGGTCTTCGAAATGCCCGAGGCGTTCGACGTGCCTGCCTCCGGCACCATCGAATATCAGTACGTGATTCTGCCCTACAAATTCACCGAGGATCGATGGGTGCAGATGGCCGAAGTTCGTCCCGGCAACCGCGCCCTGGTGCACCATGTGATCGCCTTCATCCGCGACGGCAACTCGAAATGGAATCGCGACAAGACACCCGGCGAGGTCTTTCTTCCGGAGAAGAATTCGAAGGGCGAGCGCCAGGGGCTGTCGGGCGACATGCTGGCGGGCTACGCGCCCGGGCTGCCGCCGATCGAGCTTCCCGCCGGCACAGCGCGCCTGGTGAAGGCGGGTTCGGACATCGTTTTCCAGATGCATTACACCGCCAACGGCAAGCCCGGCCAGGACAAGACCAAGGTCGGAATCGTGTTCGCCAAAGAGCCGCCGAAGGAGCGGATCATGACACTGGCGGCGCTGAACCAGAAATTCACCATCCCTGCCGGCGACCCGAACTACAAGGTGGACGCGGAAATCGAGCTGGGCCACGAAGCCAAGCTGCGCGCCCTGCTGCCGCACATGCACCAGCGCGGGAAGGACTTCGAATACCGGCTGGTTTTTCCGACCGGCGAAACCCAGACCATTCTCCGCGTGCCGCGCTACGACTTCGGTTGGCAGCTCTGGTACGAGCCGAAGGATGAGATCCTGCTGCCGAAGGGCACGAAGATTTCCTGCACCGCGCACTTCGACAATTCTCCGAACAATCCGAGCAATCCCGACGCCACGAAGGACGTGAAGTGGGGCGACCAGACGTGGGAGGAGATGATGATCGGGTTCTTCGACGTCAGGTTCCCGGCCGACATGGACCCGAAGCTGCTTGCGCCCGAAAAGAAGAAGGTGCCGCTTAAGCGGACCGACGGAGACAACTAGCTGTTCCGCAGTTTCGCAGTACTGATCGTCGTGAGCGTGGCCCCCGCGGTTCACGCTCATGACATCATCACCACCAATCTCACCTGGACTCGCGAAATCTCCCGTATCGTTTATAAGCACTGCGCCGGATGTCACCAGCCGGGTGGTCGCGCCATGTCGCTCGCAAGCTATGAGGACGCGCGTCCGTGGGCCAAGGCGATCCGTGACGAAGTGCTGGCGCGCCGCATGCCGCCATGGGACGCCGTGAAAGGGGTGGGCGATTTCCGCGACGACCTCAGCCTCTCGCAACCTGAGATGGATCTGCTGGTCGGTTGGATCGAAGGCGGTGCGCCCGAAGGAAATCCGATCTATCTTCCGCCCGCGCGCCGGTTCGATCCGCCCGCCAAAACGGCTGTGGGGAAGGGAATTGACGCGCGCCAGTCGTTCACCCTGACCGGGCCCCTCACGCTGACAGGCATTCGTCCCGGCGGTCCGATCGAAGTCACCGCCAGTCTGCCCGACGACACCGTGGAGCGCCTGATCTGGCTGCGCACCTTCCGCCCCGAATGGCAGCGCACCTACTACTTCCGCGAGCCGATCCGGCTGCCTAAGGGAACGAAGATCCTGCTGCACTCGGCCGCCGGCGCCGCCGCCCGCCTCATCACTTCACCTCCTCCGATTGAATAGAACTGCGACCGCCGAATTTCCTTGACTGTATCAGTAAACTAGTACACCATTATTCTAGATGAGCACCACGGCCAAGAATGGCAGGCGCTTCGAATTCCGGTTGGACGCCGGCAGCGGTGTCCCCGTTTACCGGCAGCTCATCGACCAGGTGATGGGCGGCATGGCGGCCGGCACACTCACCGGCGGCGATCAACTGCCGACGGTCCGCCAGGTGGCGGTGGATCTCTCGATCAATCCCAACACGGTGGTCCGCGCTTACCGCGAGCTCGAGATTCGGGGCGTGCTCGAAACGCAGCAGGGCACCGGCACCTTCATCAGCCACCAAAAGGTGAAGCGCGATGACGTCGAAAGACGGCGGCAGCTCAATCAACTGGTGAGCGATTTCGTGGCGCGGGCCGGCGCCGCCGGTTTCACTATCAAGGATCTACAGGAGCAACTCCATGATCGTCAAGACGAACCTGAACCTAAGCGGAGGTGAGGCAGTGCGGCAGGATGCATCGAACTTGCGGTTGAGCACGGTGGGGATCGCGCTGTGCATACTGGCGGCTCTCGCCGGCGCCGCGCTGACAGCCGCCCTCGAAAAGCCGGCGCCGGTCTTCGCCGGAATCCTGGCCGGCATCTACCTGCTGTTCTCGATCCGCGTGGCCGACCAATGGGAAAAGGTGGCGGTGCTGCGCTTCGGCAAGTACATCGGGCTGCGAGGGCCGGGCCTGTTCACCATCATCCCGATCGTGGACTCACTCAGCCGCTATGTGGACCAGCGCGTGCGCGTGGCCAATGTATCGGCGGAATCCACGCTGACGCGCGACACGGTGCCGGTGAACGTGGACGCCATCGTGTTCTGGATGATCTGGAACGCCGAGAAGTCGATCCTGGAAGTGCAGGACTTCGTTCAGGCGATCCTGTTGAGCGCGCAGACGGCGCTACGCGAATCGATCGGGCGCCACGAGCTGGCACAGATGTTGGCGGAGCGCGAGGTGCTTGGCCGCGAGCTGCAGCGCATCCTCGACGAGAAGACCAACCCCTGGGGCATCACGGTGCAATCGGTGGAGATCCGCGATGTGCAGATTCCGTCGGAGTTGCAGGACGCGATGTCGCGCCAGGCGCAGGCTGAGCGCGAACGGCAGGCGCGCGTCATCCTGGGCCAGGCGGAAACCGAGATCGCCGACAAGTTCGTGCAGGCGGCGGCGACGTACAAGGACAATCCGGTGGCGATGCATCTGCGCGCCATGAACATGCTGTACGAGGCCATCAAGGAGCGTGGCTCGATGGTGATCGTGCCCTCCTCGGCGGTCGAGACCATGGGCCTGGGCGGGATGCTGGCGACGGCTACGATGGGCGGCGCCAAGCCATGAGGCGGGCGCGTTAGGATAGGCATATGCGCCTGTTTACGTTTTCGCTGCTGGTTGCACTGGGATCGTCGCCGCTGCTGGCGGCGGATGAGAAGGAAAAGACGCAAGAGCGCCTCAACGATGCGACGAGCCTCTTTGCCGAAGTGATGGATACGCCGGACAAGGCTATTCCGCAGGATCTGTTCAACAAATCCTACTGCATCGTTCTGGTGCCTGGTCTCAAGAAAGCTGCGTTCGGCATCGGCGGGAAATTTGGGCGCGGTTATGCGGTGTGCCGCAATCAGAGCGGGCAGGGTTGGGGACCGCCGGCCGCCATTCGGGTCGAAGGCGGAAGCGTCGGGTTCCAGATCGGCGTCTCGTCCACGGACGTGATCCTGCTGGTCATGAACGAACGCGGCATGAAGCGCCTGACCACCAGCAAGTTCACGATCGGCGCCGACGCTACGGCGGCCGCCGGGCCGGTGGGCCGCAACGCCACCGCACAGACCGACGCCCTGATGACGGCCGAGATCCTCTCCTGGTCGCGCTCCCGCGGCCTGTTCGCCGGCATCTCGCTCGATGGCGCGACGCTGCGCAACGACCTGGACGAGAACGAGGTCATGTACGGGAAGAAGTGGACCAACAAGCAGATCCTCACCAGCGGCTTGAAGCCGCCTGAGATGGCGTCGAAACTGATTGGGGGTCTGAACAAGTACTCGGCGCGCGTGACGAAGTAGTCACTCGAGGGGCAGGCAAACTTTCGTCAGCAGATTCTCGGGTGCCGTGCTCTGCGGCGAGTTCAAGTAGATCTCGATTGACGGCGCGCTGCTCAACTCACGGCCGCTCGCCGGCAGCCATTCGCCGCACAAACGTACATAGGTTTCGTGGAGGCGGTTGTACGGCCCGCGATGTATCGTCACGCCGTAATCGCCGGGCTCGAGTTCTCGGACTCCGATCTCGCCCTGCGGTTCGATTTGGGGCGGTACGGCGATGGCCGCGTCGTACCGGAGCTTGTCGGGTTCGGTAATCTCGGGATCGTCATGGCAGATGCCGATGAACGCCGTAGAAGGCCCGAGCAGGCCCTTCGGCCACGCCCAGTTGACCAGCCGCATCCACGTCGAGCCCACCGTATCGTACGGACCGATGTGCCGGAGGAACGCAACGCGCATACCGCCGATCGATTCGACGCGTGCATCGAGCGGCGGGCCGCCACCGGGCGGCGGGTCCGACGCATCCCGGAACTCGGAGGGCGCCATTCCGAAACGGGCGTGAAACGCGCGCGGGAACGATTCGTGCGCCTGGTAGCCGGCGTCGAAGGCAATCTCCGTGACCGTGCGGTCGGACCGCTTCAGGCGCTGTGCCGCGCGCTCCAATCGCAGCCGGCGCACGTGCTCCTTCACCGATTCGCCGATCAACCCGCGGAAGATGCGGTGGAAGTGATACGGCGAGAAGGCGGCCACGCGCGCCAGTTCATCGAGCGGCAGGGGCTCATCCAGATGATCTTGAATGTGGACCAGGGCGCGCACCATGCGCTCGCGGTATGACTCGAGGGTGGTGGTTCGGGTCACGCGGTTTTGCTCTCCAGCAGCCATCCGACCGGAATACAGATTGCCGGGAACGCGAGGTACGCCACCCCGATATCCGCCAGGTAGCGGACGAGCGGCATCTGCATCGGGCCGAAGGAGAACATCGGCAGGTCGAACGCGATATTCATGGCGCACCAGAGGCATCCGGCGAGCACTCCGTGACGACGGAAGCCGCGGTCGACCTTCCGCTGGTACAGGCTGAATAGTGCGGAGGCCGACAGCGCCACCGCTGCGGCCATCAACGATTCAAATAGCGGCCGGTTCGATTGCCGCACCGGGAAGAGACACACGGAGACGGCGAACGGCGCCAGCCAGGAAAGGAATCCGAATCCCAAGGAGTCTGCCAAATGGAACCAGGTGGGTATCCCCTTGACTCAGCTTACCCCAACAGGTTGTGTGGCTGGTTTGGGCCGTTTGACCATCGCGTCATAGGTTGCGGGAGGCGTGCTTACCGCCTGCTGCATCAGCCGGAAGAAGAGCTTGCCACGGCTTTTCGACCTTCGGCGATTGAAG
>JBGPHT010000233.1:0-8951 GCA_041484525.1 Bryobacteraceae bacterium
ACCGGTCCAACGAACTGGTCATTGCGCTTGTGGCAATCCTCAAGGCGGGTGGAGCCTATCTGCCGATCGACCTGGCGTATCCCGCTGATCGCCTGGCGTTCATGCTGGAGGACGCCCAGGCACCTGTGCTGCTGACGCAAACCAAGCTGACCAGCAACCTGCCGACTACCCAAGCAAAGGTCGTTTGTGTCGATGAGGTGTTGGCGCGCCCCGCACAAGCCGGAAACGAAACGAATCTGCCCGCTGCGGCCGGCCCGGACCATCTGGCCTATGTAATCTACACGTCGGGCACGACCGGCAAACCCAAGGGCTCGCTGATCACGCACCGCAACGTTGCGCGATTGTTTGCCGCCACAGAATCCTGGTATCAGTTCAACGAGCGGGATGTATGGACGCTTTTCCACTCTTGCGCGTTCGATTTTTCCGTCTGGGAAATCTGGGGCGCGCTCTTGTACGGCGGTCGAGTGGTCGTGGTTCCCTTCCTGGTGAGCCGATCGCCAGACGCGTTTTATGATCTCCTGGCGAGTGAACGGGTGACCGTGTTGAACCAGACTCCCTCGGCCTTCCGTCAACTCATCCAGGCCGAAGAATCCGTCGGTCAGAAGGAACTGGCCCTGCGTTATGTGATCTTCGGCGGCGAGGCGCTGGAGATGCACAGTCTGAGGCCGTGGTTTGAGAGGCACGGAGATCAGAGGCCTCTCCTCGTGAATATGTACGGGATTACCGAGACCACCGTGCATGTGACTTATCGGCCGCTCTCGCAGGACGACCTCAACTCCGGCAGCGTCATTGGAGTGCCCATACCCGATCTTCAGATTTATATATTGGACAAACAACAACGGCCCGTTCCGATCGGAGTACCGGGAGAAATGTACGTGGGTGGAGGCGGACTGGCCCGCGGCTATCTCAACCGCCCGGAGCTGACGGCGGAGCGGTTTATCCCCGATCAATTCACAAATCGGCCGGGATCGCGCCTTTACAAAACAGGTGACCTGGCGCGGTTTCTTCCAAACCGCGACATCGAGTATTTAGGTCGGATCGATGACCAGGTCAAGATTCGCGGCTTCCGTATCGAACTGGGTGAGATCGAATCAGTGCTCTGTCAGCATCCCGCGGTGCGGCAAGCCTCGGTGATGGCGCGGGAAGATGTCCCCGGCACCAAGCGCCTGGTGGCTTATCTCGTGACGACTTCACCCGCACCAGAAGTGAGCGCCTTGCGCGAACATCTCAAGAAAAAGATGCCCGAGTACATGGTCCCGGCGGCGTTCGTGTTTATGGAAAAACTACCGCTGAACAACAACGGAAAAATCGACCGCAAAGCGCTGCCGGTCCCGGAAGAACAACGCCCCGAGCTGGGTGGCCGCTATGTGGCGCCGCGCACGCCGGTGGAAGAGAAGCTGGCAGCCATCTGGTCGAAGTCCCTGCGGGTGGAGAAGGTGGGAGTCCACGACAACTTTTTTGAGCTGGGCGGGGACTCGATATTGAGCATTCAGATCATCTCATCGGCACGGCGTGAAGGCTTGAAGCTGACCCCCGAAGTGTTGTTTGCGCACCCGACGATCGCGGAACTGGCGGCCGTTGCCGGCGTGGCGCAGGAGTTACAGACCATTGAGGAAGTGGTCGCGGGCGACGTGCCATTGACCCCCATTCAACATTGGTTCTTTGAACAGAATCTGGAAGAGTGGCAGCATTACAACCAGGCCTTCATGTTCGAAGTCGTGGAGCGACTGGACCGCTCGCTGCTGGAATCAGCTCTTCAAGAACTGAGCCGACACCACGATGCGCTTCGGCTGCGTTACATTCGTGAGGGGCAGGGCTGGCGACAGTTCTATTCCACCTCCGCAGAGCCCGCGCCACTCTGCTGGACGAATCTTGCTGCGCTGGGAGAGCACGAGCAGCAACAGCAAATCGAGTCGGTCGCGGCGTCCACGCAAGCCAGCCTCAATCTCCAGACCGGCCCGCTGTGGCGTGTGGCTTATTTCGACCTGGGCTCGGGCCGGCCTGCCCGGCTGCTGTTGGTGGTCCATCATTTGGCAGTGGATGGCATCTCGTGGCGCCCGGTCGTGGAGGACTTGGAAACCGCTTATCAGCAACTCCACGCGGGGCAGGCAGTTCAACTCCCGCCGAAAACGACTTCCTTCAAGGGGTGGGCAGAGCGGCTGCGGGGGTATGCCAGAACGGAATCGTTGGAAAATGAACTGCCCTACTGGAGGGCGGTCACTGATCCGCAGCGCGTGGCCGAAGCCGTGAAGTCATGGGCGCGTCACGAAGCGTCCGCTGAGAACACCGAGGGGTCGTCCAGCATCCTGAGAGTCTCGCTCACCGCTGACGAAACGCAAGCATTGCTGCAGCAGGTTCCCCCGGTTTACAACACGCAAGTCAATGACGTGCTCTTGACGGCCCTGCTCCGTGCGTGGAACCGATGGAGTGGCAGCGCTGTGCTCTTCGCGAACATCGAGGGGCACGGACGTGAAACTCTTTTTGAACACACCGACCTGTCCCGCACCGTCGGTTGGTTCACGTCAATCTTCCCGGTGAGATTGGAATTACCCGGGCACAAGGATGACGGGGAGCCTGACAAAACCTTAATGATGGTCAAGGAACAGCTTCGCCAGATTCCGCGTCGCGGCATCGGCTATGGCCTACTGCGTTATTTGAGCGTGAACGCCGGCCTCATGGAGAGGTCAGAACCACTCCTGCTGTTCAATTACCTCGGCCAGTTCGACCAGCTTCTGGCGGGCTCCAAGCTGTTCCGTTTTGCGGGGGAATCGACCGGACCGTGGCATAGCCCTCAACAGCGGCGGCGCCATGTGCTGGAAGTGAATGGACGGGTAATCGGTGGGCGCTTGGAACTTGAGTGGACTTACAACCCTAAGTTTCACCCCGAAGCATCGGTCGGGCAGTTGGCACATGAGTTTCTGGCTGCGCTCAAGGAATTGATCGCTCATTGCCAGTTGCCACACGCCGGCGGGCGCACGCCATCGGATTTTCCGCTGGCTCACCTCGATCAGTCCACGCTGGACCAGTGGATGACGGGATGGCGCAACATTGAGGACATGTATCCGCTGTCGCCGATTCAAACCTTATTTTACTCGGCGAACCCGGGCGCGGTTCAGTCAGCGTTCGACCAGTGGCATTGCACTTTGCGGGGCGAATTGGACGTTGCGGCTTTTCAAAATGCCTGGCACGAAACTCTGCGGCGGCACACCATTCTGCGCTCCACGATCCACAGCGAGGGATTACGTGAGCCTCTCCAAGTCGTACATCGCGACGTGCGACTACCCTGGACGGTTGAGGATTGGCGCAGTTCGCCCTCCCCTCAGCATGCGGGACGATGGTCCGCCTTTTTAAAACAAGACCGCGCTCAACCGCTCCAGCTGACCGAGGCGCCGGCTATGCGGTTCGCGCTCGCTCGATTGACCGAGACGACCTGGAAATTCTTGTGGACGGTGCCCGCGCTGTTGTTGGACGGTTGGTCGTGGCCGGTGGTGTTCCGCGACGCCAGCCGTTTATACGAAGCTCTCTCGCACCACGCGTCCCCACAGCTCGAACCGGCGCGCCCCTATCGCAGCTATCTCGAATGGTTAGGCAAGCAATCACGCGAAGAATCCGAAAAATTCTGGCGGGAATCCCTTGCTGGATTCCGCGAGCCGACCCTCCTCCGGGGAGAAGTTCCTGAGGAGTATGTCGGCAGCGAGGGCTACCTCGAACACGCCATTCAACTCTCGACCGGGGCAACACAAGCACTCCTGTCTGCCGCGCGCCAGCGTCAAGTCACGCTCAACACGCTGGTCGAGGGCGCGTGGGCGCTCCTGCTCAGCCGCCAAAGTGGCAGCACGGAGGTTGTCTTCGGCGCGGCCTTTTCGGGACGGCCGGCGGACCTGCCGGGAGTCGAATCGATCGTCGGACCCTTCGTGAACAACCTGCCCGTGCGCGTCGCCGTCGACCACGGCGCGACCGCCGGCGAATTCTTCAAACAGCTTCATGCACGGTTACTGAAATTGAATCCATACCAGTACACCCCCTTGATGGAGATTCAACGCTCCAGCGAAGTCCCCTGGCGGCATCGGCTCTTCGACAGTGTGCTCGTTTTTCAAAACTACCTGGTGGACGAATCGGCCAGGCGATTGGGGGGACAAATCGAGATCGCCGAATTCGCAGGGCCCATTCACACCAACTACCCCCTCATGCTGCTCGTTGAACCGGGCGCGGCCCTCCGGCTGACATTAACATACGACCGTCAGAGACTGGCCCGCACGACTGTGGAACGTTGGGGACGCGACCTCTCGATCCTGTTGGACGAGATACCACGCGGCTTCGACAAAACCACCGGCGAGCTCGAATCCCTGTTGTCACCGGCGCCGGTGCGACCCGTAAAAGCCCAGCGAAAGCTCCGCGCTGAATCCCAGAACTTTGTGCCCCCGCAAACCGGGATGGAGGTGGCCATCGCCCGTGTGTGGCAGAAGATGTTCGGTTTGGAAAAGGTCAGTATCGAAGAGAACCTTTTCGATCTGGGCGGTCATTCGTTATTGCTCGTCGAGATGCACCACCAGCTCCGGGAGACGTTAAAGGCGGAATTCCCCATCGTGACGCTCTTTGAACATCCAACCGTTCGCTCGCTGGCCCGCCACTTAAGCCAGCCGGCCACGGCGGCACCCCGCGCGGGCGAACAATGGCGCGACCGCGCGCAGCGCCAGAGACAAGCCCTGGCCCAAATGCGGACCACACTCAAGAAATGAGACCTATGAACGAAGGACATTATGAGGGCATCGCAATCATCGGCATGGCCGGACGGTTTCCCGGTGCGGAAAGCATCGAGCAGTTCTGGGCCAACCTGGTCGCGGGCAAGGAAAGCATTTCTTTTTTCAGCGACGCAGAGCTTGCGGAGTCAGGGTTAGACCCGGCGGCACTGAGGCGCGGCGGCCATTATGTCCCGGCTCGCGGCGTTCTTGAGGACGCGGACCGTTTCGACGCGGCGTTCTTCGGCGTTCATCCCAAGGAAGCGGAGGTGATGGACCCGCAACATCGTGTGTTCCTGGAGACCTGTTGGGCGGCGCTGGAGCGCGCCGGCTATGCGCCCAATCAGATGCGCGTCTCGGTGGGTGTGTTTGGAGGCACCACTTTCAACACTTATTACATGCACGCGCTCCATCCGCGGCCTGAGCTGATTGAGCTGGTCGGGTCGGAACTGGCGAGTTTCGGCAACGAACGGGACTACCTGACGCCACGCGTGGCATACAAACTTGGCCTTAAAGGGCCCGCACTGAACGTCAGCACGGCATGTTCCACCTCACTGGTTGCGGTGTGCCAGGCCTGCCAGTCCCTGCTGACCTATCAGTGCGACATGGCGCTCGCTGGCGGCTCGTCGGTGAGGGTGCCGCAAAAGTCGGGCTATTATTACGACGAGGGCAACATCGGATCGTCCGACGGGCACACGCGTACGTTCGACGTGCAATCGGCGGGCACAGCATTCAGTAACGGGGTTGCGATCGTTGTACTCAAGCGGCTCGAGGATGCTGTCCATGACGGGGACAAAATCTACGCGGTGATCAAAGGGGCTGCGCTCAATAACGACGGCTCGCAGCGCGTCAGCTTTGGCGCGCCGGGCGTCGAAGGCCAATCGGAAGTCATTGCGATGGCGCACGCGCTCGCGGGCGTCGATCCGGAAACCATCACCTGCGTCGAAGCGCACGGCACCGCCACGCCGCTGGGCGATCCGATTGAGGTGGCGGGATTGACGAAGGCGTTCCGCCTGTCCACCCAGGCCAAACAGTTTTGTGCACTTGGTTCGGTGAAAACGAACCTCGGCCACCTGGACGCGGCGGCCGGGGTCACCGGCCTGATCAAGACGGCGCTCGCCCTCCACCACAAAGTTATTCCCGCGAGCCTCCATTTCACGAAACCGAACCCAAAGCTCGATCTCGAAAACAGTCCGTTCTACGTGAATGCCACCCTCCAGGAATGGAAGACCAGGCCGGGTGTGCCGCGCCGTGCCGGCGTCAGTTCATTTGGCACGGGCGGCACCAATGCCCATGTGGTCCTCGAAGAAGCCCCGGAACTGGCATCTTCCGGACCGTCGCGACCGTGGCAATTACTGGTATTGTCCGCCAAGACGCCTGAAGCGCTCGATCGGGCGACAGCGAATCTGTCCGCGCATTTGAATCAGATGGCTCGCAGCGCTGATTCCGGCGAAGCCTTGCGTGAACTAGCAGACGCTGCGTTCACCTTGCAGACGGGCCGGAGCGAATTCGTTCAGCGCCGTATCGTGGCCTGCCACGACGCCGCAGACGGCGCTGGGGCGCTCGAGGCACGAGATCCGAAGCGCGTCTTCACGCACCACCAGCAACTCAGGGAGCCCCCCGTGGTATTCATGTTCCCCGGCCAGGGAGCGCAATATGCCGGCATGGGGGCCGAACTCTACCGATCTGAATCCGTTTTCCTCGCCGAGGTCGATCATTGCGCTGAAATACTCCGGCCTTTCCTCGAAACCGATCTGCGCACGATCCTGTTCCCGGCCGCGGGGTCAGAGAAAGAGGCGGAGCAACGGCTCGTGCAAACCCGGTTCACACAGCCGGCGTTGTTCGTGATCGAATATGCCCTGGCGCACCTTTGGATGTCGTGGGGTATCAAGCCGGCAGCGATGATCGGTCACAGCGTGGGTGAGTACGTGGCGGGGTGTCTGGCCGGAGTGTTCACGCTCGAAGATGCGCTCTCGCTGGTGGCGCGCCGTGGCGCATTGGTGCAGGCGCAGCCGGGCGGGGGGATGCTCGCGATTCGCCTCCCCGAGAACGAAGTCCTGCCGCTATTAAATCCGCAACTGGCGATCGCCGCGATCAACTCCCCCAATCTGTGCGTGGTGTCGGGCCCGCACGATGCAATTACCGCGTTCGAGAAGCAGTTGGAGTCGCGCGGAGTTGCGGCGCGGCATTTACACACTTCGCATGCGTTCCATTCCCCCATGATGGAACCGGTGCTTGCCCCCTTCACCGAGCTGCTTCGCGAGGTGGAACTCGGCGAACCGCAGATTCCCTATGTGTCTAATGTGACGGCTCGCTGGATCACCGCTGCGGAGGCCAAGGCGCCCGAATACTGGGCCGGCCACGTTCGAGATACGGTGCGGTTCGCCGATGGCGTCGCCGAATTGATGAAGGATGCGACAAACGTCCTGTTGGAGGTTGGCCCGGGCCAGACTTTAAGCACGCTAGCACGGCAGCATCCGGCCAAGGCAGCTGAACAGACGGTGCTCGCGTCCTTGCCGCTGACTGGCGTTCAGGAACCTCGTGGCATGCTGGAGACATTGGGACGGCTGTGGATGACCGGTGTCGCCGTAGATTGGCATGGGTTTTATGCGAACGAGCGCCGCCGCCGGGTGGTGCTCCCCACGTATCCTTTCGAGCGCAAGCGCTACTGGCCGGAATCGGCTCCCGTATCAGCACAAATTCCGTCGCCGGTCGCAGCGGGCGTTTCAACAGTTAGCGGAGGGAGCCCTGCGCAGACAACAGCGTTCCCTGAAGTTCAGCCGGTTCAGACCAGCTCAGTCGCACCCGCACCGCCGGCCCTACCGCGCAAAGACCGCCTGCTCGCGGCCGCTCGTTCGTTGTTGCACGACCTCTCCGGCTACGATCTCTCCGCTGTGGACCCGTCCACCACCCTTCTTGAACTGGGTCTGGATTCCCTGTTGCTGACACAGGCCGCGCAGTTATTTCAGCGCAAATTTGGCGTCCCGATCACGTTCCGCCAGTTGATGGAAGAATTGGGCTCGCTCGATGAAATCGTTTCCCATCTGGATGCGACGATGCCCGCGGAGGCGTTCGCTGCCGCACCGGCTGCACCGCTCGCCGTCCAGACGGCGGCGCCTGCAGTGGGAAGTCCTGCCAGTTCCATTCTCGAGCAACTCTTGCAGCAGCAACAGCAGCTCACGAACCAGCTGCTTCAACTGATGGGGCGCCAACCCGCCGCCGCTTCGACCCCTTCGATCCCTGCGCTGCCCCCGGCTCCGGCGGCCTCAAGACCGGACGACAAACCGCATGGGCCGTTCAAGCCGATTCAACGGGGGGCAGGTATGGCCTTATCTCCTACCCAAGGCACTGCCCTTGATGCACTGATGGCTCGCTACACGCGGCGCACGGCCAAATCTAAAGAACTCGCTACAGAAAACCGAACATTTCTGGCCGATCCGCGTTCCGTCGCGGGATTCAAGCAACTTTGGAAGGAGATGGTGTATCCGATCGTCACGACACGATCGGACGGATCGAAGGTCTGGGATGTTGATGGCAACGAGTATGTGGACTTTGTGATGGGATTTGGTGCAAGTATGTTTGGACATCGGCCGCCCTTCGTCGTGAAGGCGGTCCACGAACAACTGGATCGCGGCTTCGAAATCGGTCCGATCTCGGCGCTTGCCGGCGAAGTCGCGGCCCTCATTAGGGAATTTACGGGCATGCCGCGTGTCGCTTTCACCAACACCGGATCGGAATCGGTGTTGGCGGCGACTCGCCTCGCCCGGACTGTCACCGGGCGGGACAAGATTGCCGTCTTTGCTGGCTCCTATCATGGCATCTTCGACGAAGTGCTGTTCCGTCCGGTCACGGTGAACGGCGAGACACGGACCGCGCCGATCGCCCCCGGGATCCCCGACAGTGCTGTGGGTCAGGTGATCGTGCTCGATTACGGCAATCCGCAGTCGCTCGAGATCCTCCGGGCACGCGGATCAGAGATTGCCGCCGTGTTGGTGGAACCGGTCCAGAGCCGAAGGATGGATCTACAACCCAAGGAGTTTATGCATGAACTCCGGCGAATCACCGAGCAAACAGGCTCGGCATTGATCTTCGACGAGGTGGTGACCGGTTTTCGACTGCACCCGGGCGGAGCACAGGCGTATTTCGGTGTGCGCGCGGACCTCGCGACGTACGGAAAGGTGATCGGTGGCGGGCTGCCGATCGGTGTGGTCG
>JBGPHT010000234.1:0-8702 GCA_041484525.1 Bryobacteraceae bacterium
CGGCGTGGCGCGTAGCCACTGAAAAGACGAAGCGCACGAAGGCGCTACAACGCATTCCAGAGGCCCGGTTGAGGGTTTGGGTACCCCCGAATCGGCCTCGAAATCGCCGTTTCCGCCGCGACCTACTATTACCACGGGCTGATAGCAGCCATGCTGCTCCCATGATGGAACAGGGAGACTGTCGACCGCCGATTCAGAGCGTCTTCCGGAAAGGTACTTCCACGGGATCGCAGACCAGCCAAGTGGATGCCTGAGCGCTACGGCATCAGGGAGGTGGAATCCCGTCAGACTCCCGTCGGACTTAAGATCGGCGCTTTCCGATCGGCCGCCAATTCGGCGGTATAGCTACGTCCTCGACCGCTTGCCGTCCGCGGCAATCTTCATGCCTTTCCCACTCCCTACCACGACCAGCCCAACTCCATCTGGTAGGCACGTGGAGAGACGAAGTGCGTACCGCTGAAGGTGGAAAGAAAGTTATAGAGAGCCACGTGGTTGGCCAGGTTGGTGACGGTCAGCTTCAGCGTGGTGCGGACGCGGTCGGCGTGGAACAGGTTGTCCGTGCCGGCGCCCACATCAAAGAGGTGCCGGGGAGCGATGCGTGGCGGATCATGGTCGGCGTCGCTCGTTCCGGCGGCAGGGATGACCAGGCGCGTCGCTCCGTAGTTCGACGACGCGCACAAGGCTATCGCGTTGGCGGGAGTGGCGAACTGGCCGCCGCAATAGAAGCCGATGGCAGCTTGTTGGGCTCCGGTGAGGCCCAGCGCATCGTCGAGGCTGCCAACCGCGCCGGCGACCAGTCCGGTATCGTAGCGCCAGGTGAAGGCTAACCATGCTCCGTTGTGGGGGCGCCGGTAGATCAGGTGGGTGGTCTGCTGGAAGGCCTGGTCGTGATCGATGCGGAAGACCGAGCTATCGAGCGGCGAGTTGAATAGCAGGCCGCCGTTGGAAGGTGCGAAGTAGCGCGACCGGGTGTGGCCCATCGTAGTGTAGGCCTGCACGCCGTGAATGGGAGTAGTGCTGATCCGTAGCGAGACTCCGTCGATTTTGGACTTCTGCCAGGAGATCGGGAAGACCAGCGGAGTGTTGAACAGCGTACCAAAATCGAAGGCGTTGCTGGTAAATTTCCAGAAGTAGTCTGCGTCCAATTGGAGGTATCGGCTGAGCGATTGTTGCACACCGAGGTTGTACTGGTTGCGCCGCCCGGCTTCGATGGGGCGCGCCGCGAAGGCGCCGAAGATATTGGTGGCGAGTCCGCCGGCGCCAGTGGAACTGGAGAGAATCAGGTTCTCGTTGTACGGGGTTTCCAGGGTGCGCGAGTAGGCGGCGCGAAGCACCGTGCCGGTCGGCTTGAACAGGTACGATGCACCGAGCCGAGGTTCGGCGGCGGTAGCCTTGCTAAGGCCGTTGTAACGGTCGATCCGCAATCCGGGAGTGAGCGTGAAGTGGCCGAGAGTCATCGTGTCCTGAACGTAAACGGCGTACTCGTTCACGTTGGCCCGGCCGTTGAAATCGAAGGGCGAGCCGCCCGCGGTGAGATCGTAGGGGACCAGGCCCGGCTGGCCGTCGGTGAAACCGGGCTGGGTGATGCCGAGTGAGAAGCGCTCGCGCAGGCGCGTCTGCATGAGCTGCGTGCCGACCTTCACATTGTGTATCTTGTGCACGTAGTTGTAATCGGCGCGCAGTCCGTAGTTGGCGAGGCTGCGGTATTCGCTGACCGTGGCCGGGGTGTCGGCGAAGGGATCGCGGGAGGGATCGTAGTAGACCTGGTCGCGGCGCAGGAAGGCATTGACCGTGAGCAGGGCGCCGGCGCCGAAGGTGTGCTGGTAGCCGGGCGCGATGTTGTAGGTGAGAACTTTCTGGCGCTGGTCCTGGTCGGGCTGATCGTAAGTGTTGGGCACCTGGAACCAGTTGCGTGCGGCCAGCAGGTTGAGGTGAAAAGCATCCGTGCGGTTTGGCTGCCAATCGAGACGGTCGAAGATGGTCTGACTGTTGCCTACGTCGTGAACAGGACGGAATTCGGGGCTGTCGAGGAAGCGCCCACTGCGAATGGAGTTGGCGGACAGGAAGTTGCCGAACTTCGGGCCGCCGAGTCCGAGGGTGGCTTCCTCGCCGGCGGTGCCAAAGGAGCCATACTGTGCGGCGAAACTGCCGAATGGCTTCTGGCCAAGTCCGGACCGTGTGACAGCGTTTACCACGAGGCTGGTCTTATCGCCGAACTCAGCCCCCGGCGCGCCCGTGATGAGCTCCATGGATTGGATGGCGTTGAGCGGAATCTGCGTGGAGAACTGCTTGCTCTGCTGGTCGGCGATCGGCTGGCCGTCGATGGAGAAGCTGGTTTGCGCGTGATCGCCCAGCGGGTGGAAGAAGCCGTTGGAATCCGCGACCACGCCGGGGCTGGCCATCGTTATCGCGTCGCTGAGTCCGCTGCCGGGGGTTGAGGTGGGCAGCTTCGAATAGAGTTCGCGATCCACGTCGTTATGCGCGTACGGGACGTTTTCGAGCATCGCGACACCGCTGGCTTCCACCGTGACGGTCGTGCGCTCACCGGCCAGAGAGAGCGCAGCCCTGAGCTCTACCGGAACGCTTGAGCGCACAGCCACGTTCTGAGTGTTTACGGCGAACCCGGTGGCGGAGACCGCAACCTGGTACGGATTCGGCGGGATATTGAGGAAGTGGAACGTGCCGGAAGCGTCGGTGAGGGTAACGCGATGGTAGCCGGTGAGCTGGTTGTTAAGTTCGACCTTGGCGCCGGGAATGACGCTTCCGGCGGGGTCGGTGACGATGCCATCAATCGTGCCCGCTGCGCCGGAAGATTGCGCGGGGGCTGAAATAGTCAATGCAAAAAATACGAATCCCGCCATTGCAGGGATGAATTTCGAGAACATAAATGCTCCTGATTAGTCCTGTCGCCGCCAGTGAAATTGCCGGCAACAAACAAACACCAAGCCTCGCGCCGATTCCTCGGAACGAGACTGCCAATTGATACAAGATGCGAAATGGACTAAGCGGGAGGCGCTCGAGACGGCGCCGCAACGAGGAGAACCTCGCGAGGTGCGCCGGGTGCGCCGGGCAGGGCCACCCAAACTGCCGAGGAGACCGGAGCTATGACGGCAACGGCTGCCGTGGGTAAAACCGGGACCGGGCCGATGTGACACAAGCGGCAGCAGTGCTGGGACCCGTGGTGAGATTCCTGTTCCGAGGTGAGCGAGTTACCCTGCGCGCACAGAGTGGCACAGAGCACCAACACTATCAGCAGGAGTTTCTCGCGGAAGCGCCCCTCGAATGACATCTTGGCGACTAGTGTACCGCATAAGAAAAGGGGCCCGCTGAGCTAACCTGAATCAGGCCCTTCACTAAGCGCAGATATCCGGCCTGATCCGCCTTCACGGAATCTTACAGCCGGCCGCGCAGAAATACAGACACTGCGCCCGGCGCATTCGCAAGCTTGCCGGCAAAGGCCGCCCGGATGGCAATGCCGCCACTCCCCGGCGATGTCGCACTTAATCTCGATCTGCATCCATCGATCCAGCGTATTACCGTCGAAGAGCGTGACCGCCGCTGGTGATTCCGCCGGGCTCGCAACACCCCCCACAGATCCGCCGACCGTGATCTTACCCAGTCCAGACAATGCCGCTCGACTTAGATGGTTCGTTTCGTTCGGCAGGGTCCCGGTCTCCGGCGCGCCCTTCTTCCGGCCCGAAGCGCCAGCTCAGCCCAGTCCCGGCACGCCGCCCATCGTCCTCGCCAGCTTCACCGCGCGCAATATCGATTCCGCCACCGCCTCCGCCGCGGCCACGCCCAGTGTGTTGATATTTGCCGCGCGATCGCCCAACGCCAGTGCGAACACCGTATCGCCGTCGAACATCGTGTTCACCGGATAAACCGTGCGCGCCATCCCGAGCGACGCCACCCGCGCCAGATGGTTCGCCTCCACCTTATTCAGCCGCGCATTGGTAGCCACTACCACCAGCGTCGTGTTGCGCCCGCCGAAGCCTCCGACCGCACCGCGGCGCTTCATCTCCTCCACCGTGTCCGCAAACTCGCGAGAGTCCGCCGCCCTGCGCGCACCCGCTACGATCTTCCCGTTCGCCGGATCGCGCACGTCGCCGAAAGCATTCACCGCCGCCAGCGCCGATACCAGCACGCCGCCGGGAAGCGTCACCGTAAACGTCCCCACGCCGCCTTTCATCGCCTGCTTCATGCCGAGGATCTTCCCCACCGTGGCGCCAGTGCCCGCGCCCACGCAGCCCTCTTTCACGGCATCCGTCGATGCCGCGGCCGCCGCCGCTTCCCCCATCGCCAGCGTCGGCCGCACGTTCGGTTTGCCGATCCCCAGATCGTACAGAATCGCCGCCGCCACGATCGGCACTTTCGCCGCGCCCGTCTCGAAGCCGAAGCCGCGGTTCTCCAGATATCGCCGCACGCCCGATGCCGCCTCCAGGCCGAACGCGCTGCCGCCCGCCAGTAGAATGCCGTGCACGTGCGGCGTCACGTGAGCCGGGTTGAGCGTTTCGATTTCCTCCGTGCCTGTGGCCGAACCGCGCACATCCACCCCGCCCACCGCTCCCTGCTCGCATAGGATCGCGGTGCAGCCGGTGAGGGCGTCGTAGTCGGAAATGTGGCCGACTTTGATTCCCGGAATATCCGTAAGTCCTTTCACGGCGTGGGATTCTCTGGTTGTATGGTAGCATCGGAGTTCGGGGAACGACCTACTTGCTGGATCTGCTGAAAGAGCCTGTTCTCGCAGTTCAGGAGTTCTTCCTACTCACCGGTACCGCCCTTCGGAACATCTTCCGCACCCCTCATTACGGCGACGATATCTTCATGCAGATGGACCTGCTCGGCGTCGGAAGCCTGCCCATCGTCGTCCTCACCGGCTTCTTCTCCGGCGCCGTCATGGCGCTGCAGATGTACCACGCGCTGGCGCAATACGGCCAGGTGGGGAGGACCGGAATGCTCGTCGCCATCACCCTCGTCCGCGAGCTCGGACCGGTACTCACGGCGCTCATGGCGGCCGGCCGCAACACTTCGGGAATCGCCAGCGAACTGGGTTCGATGAAGGTCACCGAGCAGATCGATGCCATGCGCGCGCTCGGCACCGATCCGGTGCAGAAGCTGGTGACGCCGCGCCTCATCGCGGTCTGCGTGATGCTGCCGTTGCTCACTGTGATCGCGGACTTCGTCGGCATCTTCGGCGGGTGGGTGATCGGCCATTTCGTGCTGGACCTTCCCTCGCGCCAATACTGGAGTTCCGCCTGGCACGCGCTCGATTGGAAGGATGTAATCCAGGGCTTGCTCAAGCCGTTTGTGTTCGCCTTTGCCATCGCGCTCATCGGCTGCTTCTACGGTCTGCGCACCAGCGGCGGAACCCAGGGCGTCGGCCGCGCCACCACTCAGGCGATGGTCACCGCGTCCATTCTGGTTTTCGTCCTGACCCTGCTGATCACCAAAATCTTCGTTAGCCAGGCAGCTTCCTAATGTCCGCAGAAACTCGCGAGCCTGTCCTCCGCTTTGAAAACGTCACCGTCTCTTTCGACGGTGTGCCGGCGCTCACCGACGTTTCCTTTGAAGCCTACGAAGGGCAATCGCGCGTGATTCTGGGCGCCGCCGGCAGCGGAAAAACGGTGTTGCTCAAGACCGCGCTGGCGCTGGTGAAGCCCGACACCGGGAAGGTATACGCATTCGGCAACGACCTGACCGCCATGCGCGAGCAGCAACTGTCCGAGGTCCGCAGCAAAATCGGGATGCTGTTCCAGGAGAGCGCGCTCTTCGATTCCATGACCATCGAAGAGAACGTAGCCTACCCGCTGCAGAATCAGAAATCGATTCAATGCGCGCCCGCGGACGTGCATCCGCGCGTGGTGCAGGCGCTCGATTTCGTCGAGCTCGGTGGCACCCTCGAAAAGTTTCCCAGCGAGCTTTCGGGCGGCATGCGCCGCCGCGCCGCCATCGCGCGCGCCGTGGTCAGCGAGCCCCCGCTCATCCTCTACGACTCGCCCACCGCCGGCCTCGACCCCATCACGGCCCATACCATCATCGCCCTGGTGATCAAGGAACGCGACGTAAGCCACACGACAACTCTGATGGTGACGCACCGCTATCAGGATGGGAATCTGATGGCAAATTTTCGCTACAATTCGGAACAAGGGCGTCTGGTGCCCTCCAGCGACGGGGAACAGCAGAACGCGCGAACCGTATTCATGGTTCTCCAAGAAGGCCGGCTGATTTTCGAGGGCGATCAGGACCGGCTGGAGGCCTCAACCGATCCCTACATTTCAAAATTCGTAAAGCAGCGGGTATAGACGATGCCGGACCGAAGCAAAATACGCTGGTCGCAATTAAAGGTCGGAGTCGTCTCGCTCACCGCCTTCGCGATCGTCTTCGTGTTGGTGTTTCTGCTCACCAGTTCGAAAGGCGGCCTTTTTCAAAAAAACGCTCTGCTGCGAACCTACATGGACGACGCCTCGGGTATCGCCGATGGCTCGCCGGTGCGTCTCAATGGTTTTCCTGTCGGTTACCTGGACAGTATCCAACTCACCGGTTCGCGCGATCCGAAGCGCACCGTCGAGTTCGCCATGCAGATCAGGGCCGAGTTTCTGAACCAGATTCCGGTGGACTCGGTGGCCGGCATCGCCGCGGCCAACCTGCTGGGTGACAAGTTCATCAACATTACCAAGGGATCGAGCACGCAGATGGTGAAAGAGGGCGCTGAGATTGCCTCCCTCAACGCGCAGGACATTCCCGAGTTGATGGGACAGATGGGAAGCCTGCTGCATACCTTCCAGACGATCGTGACGCGCGTCGATACGCTGCTGGCGAGCGTCGAGGCAGGCAAGGGCACCATCGGAAAGTTTCTGGTGGACGAGGAACTCTACACTCGCCTGAACGGCATTGCCTCCGAAGGCCAGAAGCTGCTCGCCGACGTCCGCGGCGGCGGCGGAACCATCGCCAAACTGATCTACGACCCCGCTCTCTACAACGAGCTTCGCTCCCCCATCAGCCGCCTGGATGACATATTGAAGGAGCTGCAGGCCGGCCGCGGTACCGCGGGCAAGATCCTCAAGGATCCGTCCGTGTACGATGAGGCGCAGAAGACCATCGCGGAAATCCGCACCCTGCTCAACGACGTGAATGCCGGCAAAGGCACCGCCGGAAAGCTGTTCAAGGATGACCAACTGGCGCGCCACCTGGATGAGCTTGTGGCCAAGTTCTCCGGCCTGGTCGACAAGATCAATGCCGGGCAGGGCACGCTCGGCCAGTTCGTGGTCAATCCGCAGCTCTACGAAACGCTCAACGGAGCGACCCGCGAGTTTCAGTCCCTGGCCAAGGACATGCGCGCGAATCCCAAGAAATTCCTGACCATCCGGCTTGTCCTGTTTTGAACGCCCGCAAGCAACTCGTGGTCAACGCCGATGACTTCGGCTTCACCCCTGACGTGAATCAGGGCATCGTCGAGGCGCACCGCCGTGGCATCCTCACCGCGACCACCCTGATGGCCAATGGCGCCGCTTTCGACGATGCCGTGCGCCTGGCGCGCGAAACTCCGACGCTTGACATCGGCTGCCACCTGGTGCTAATCGGCGGCAACTCGCTCCTGACGGGCAAGCCCTACCCGGCCACCGTTCCGCAATTGGCCGCCGCCCTAGCCCGCCATGCTTTGCGTCCGTATGACGAATTGAAGGAGCAGGTGCGCCGCATCGTCGACGCCGGCCTCGCCCCGACTCATCTCGACACGCACAAGCACACCCACCTTGCCCCGCCCGTCCTGGACGCCGTCGCGCGTCTCGGCGAGGAGTGCGATATCCGCTGGGTCCGCCGCCCCTTCGATCTCCCGTTGAACGCTCTCCGCGGCGCCGTCCCCCGAATGAAGCGTCTGACTAGTGACGCGCTCGGTCTATTGCGGACCCGCTTTCACCGCGTCCTGACTCGCCACGGCTGCCGCACCACCGACCACTTCGCCGGCTTCCAGATCACCGGTCATTTCCGCACCGCTGAACTAGTCGAGCTGTTATCCGTCATCCCGGACGGCACAACCGAGCTGATGTGCCACCCTGGCCGCTGCGGAGAGTCCTTGCGTGCCGCTCGTACGCGTCTAAAAGAGAGCCGCGAAGCCGAGCTGGAGGCCTTGTTATCGCTTGAAGTGCGTGAAGCTTTGGAGAAAAACGGGATCGCGCTGGTGAGTTATCGCGACTTGAGTTGAAGAATGAAAAAGCTTATTCACCGCCGAGACGCCGAGATCGCCGAGAACACAAAAGTAAAAATGATGCCGTAACGCTCCGCAGCTTTATTCCGTGCCCAGAGGGAGCAGAGGTATAGTTTGGTGCCGAGGGTCCTCTTCCCGAACGGCACGCAAAGTTGGCGAGCAAGGCCCTCGCCCTCTCTCTTCTCTGCCCCCTCTGCGTCCGTAGGTTTTGACTCTTCAAAGCCGCACCTCTGCAGTAAAGATGCGTAGACGCCGAGAAACCTGCCTAACTTGATTTTCTCTGCGTCTCTGCGTCTCGGCGGTAAACAATCCTTTCGCCCTAACCAATACTGCACAGCGAGCCGTCCCTCGATTAAAATACAGCGACTTAAGTAATTGCGCATAATCGGCGTAGTGTTTCATTGCGACCGGCCCATTGGTCGAACTCGGCTTCTACTGCGGCGATCACTTCATCCAGGCGCGGAAAGTATCGATTGTGCAAGCAACGGCGCCGGGTCAA
>JBGPHT010000235.1:0-8596 GCA_041484525.1 Bryobacteraceae bacterium
AAGTCCGGCTGGGTGGGCATGCCGAATTATAAATGCCTTCTTTCCCATAATCAAACAAAATCGTCTATTTATGTCTTTGGTCGGAAGAGACCGCTGTTTCGACGGGCCTGTGTCTACGAAAATAAGGGACAAGCTCTAAGTTATGGCGACCACGCCCTGGAGGAGGGGTAAGTGCCTACGCGAGCCCCGACCGCTCCAGCAGAGCTCGTGGATCCGGCTCCCGCCCCATGAATTTCCTGTACAGCTCCGCCGGGTCCTCGCTGTCGCCCTTCGACAGAATATTCGCGCGGAACTCGCTGCCGACTTCGCGGCTGAAGATGCCGCTGTCCCGGAAGCGCGTGAATGCGTCGGCGTCCAGCACCTCCGCCCACTTGTACGAGTAGTAGCCGGCGCCATATCCCACCGGACTGGCGAACAGGTGCGTGAAACCGGCGATCATGGCGTGCTGCGGAGGCAGCGGAGCGGGAGTGAACTCCTCGAGAAGGTGGCGCGTGTACTGGATGGCGTCGCCATCGCGCTCCGGCTGATAGCGGGTGTGCAGCAGCAGGTCCACGAAACCGAACCCGAGTTGCCGCATCTGCGCGTTGGCGGCGCGGAAGGTGCGCGCGCGCTTCATCTTCTGGAACAGCTCGTCGGGGATCGTCGCGCCCGTCTCCCAATGGCGCGCGAACAGGTCGAGCGCCTCGCGCTCCCAGCACCAGTTCTCCATGATCTGGGAAGGCAGCTCGACGAAATCCCACGCCACGCTGGTCCCGGCCAGCGACCGGATCTCGACGCGGCTCAGCAGGTGGTGCAACAGGTGGCCGAACTCGTGAAAGATGGTTTCCACTTCGCGATGCGTCAGCAGCGCCGGCTTGCCGGCCACGGGCGGCGTCAGGTTGCCGCAAATCAGCCCCAGGTGCGGGCGGAAAGTAGAAGTCTTGGGTCCGCCGGTGATGAGCGCGTCCATCCAGGCGCCGCCGCGCTTGTTTTCGCGCGGATACCAATCGGCGTAGAAGCCGCCCAGGAAGACGCCGTTCTCATCGTGGACGTCATAGTAGTGCACCTGCGGGTCCCACACCGGCGTGTCGGGTTTTTCCTTCACACGAATCCCGTAGAGGCGGCCCACCAGGTCGAACATCCCCGCCGCCACGCGCGCCAGCGGGAAGTAGGGACGTAGCGCCTCCTCGTCGAAATCGTAGAGCGCGGCGCGCTGCTTTTCGGCATAGTAGGCGACGTCCCACGGCTCCAGCTCAGGCGCGGCCGGGCCCTCACTCGAACGGCGGAATTCCAACAGCTCGCGATTCTCTTCGGCGAAACGCCGCTTCGTCTTGGCCTTCAGATCCTCCAGGAACTCGAGGGCGCGCGCGCCGGTATGCGCCATGCGGTCCTCGAGTACCAGGTCGGCGAAATTGGAAAACCCGAGCAGCACGGCCTTCTCGCGCCGCAGTTCGATGGTGCGCGTCAGGATCGGCCGGTTATCCCATTCGCCCGACGCGGCGCGGACGCAGTACGCCTCGTACATTTTCCGGCGGATGGCGACATTGTCGAGGTACGTCATCACCGCGAAGTAGTCGGGCGCGTGGAGAGTGAAACGCCATCCTTCGCGGCCCTTGCGCGCGGCGCTCTCCCGGGCGGAAGCCAGCGCCGTGGGCGGCAACCCGGCCAACTCGTGCTCGTCGGAGATCAGCAACTCGAAGGCGTTGGTCGAATCGAGGACGTTCTGCGAAAACCTGGTGGTGAGCTGGGTCAGCTCGACGTCAATGGCTTCGAGGCGCTTCTTTCCCGCGGGATCGAGATCGGCGCCGTGGCGGCGGAAGTTCTCCACGGTCTTTTCGAGGAAACGGCGCCGCTCCCCAGCCAGGGTCGCGGCCTCGGGGGTCGAGGCGTACCCCTTGATCCGCTTCCACAGACCATCCTGCAGCGGGATCGTCGAGTAGAACGCGCTGACTTCCGGCTGCACGGCGTTGAAGGCGGCGCGCAGTTCCGGGTAAGTGGCAACGGCCTCCAGGTGCCGCACCACCCCCATGGCGTAGTCGAGCGGCTCGGTGAGCTCGTCGAGCCGGACCATGGTGTTGTCGAACGTCCGCTCGCCGGCCCGTGAGGCGAGGGCGTCCAGGCGTTCCCGGGCGGCGCGCAGCAGTTCCCGCGCCGCGGGCTCCACATCCCCGGCGGAGATGCTGTCGAACGGGATCCGGAACTGGATTGTGAGCAGTGGATTCGTAGTGGGGGAACTGGCCATTCTCTTCCAGCGTATCAGGCCGGGATCAGGGGTGTTCCTGGTTATAGGACCCGTCCCCGTGCAAATCACTACAAAACAGTTAACATAGAGGGGCATGGGTTGTGATTCGAACGGGGTAGGTGCTCGTATCCCACCGGAGGATCGGCTCAACGTTTTCGCGCTGGTCGTCTATATTCCCGATCCGCTGGGAGCGTTTCTGGACGATCTTCGCCGGGAACTGGTGCCTCACTACAATCCACACGCCCACGTGAGCCTGCTGCCGCCGCGGCCGATTTCCGGCGATTGGCAGGAGGCTTCCCGGCAGGCGCGCACCCTGACGGAAAGCTGGGAGCCGTTCGAAGTGGAGCTGACGGCCATCGGTATTTTCCCCGTCACGGAAGTGATTTATATAGAGGTAGGCAGGGGGGCGCCTGAACTGCGGCAGATGCACGCCGCGATGAATCGCGACGCGCTGGTCTTCGACGAGCCTTATCCGTACCATCCGCACATCACGCTGGCGCAGGAGTTGCCGCACGAGGCCGTGCCCGAGTTGTTCGACCTGGCCAAGCGGCGCTGGCGCGAGTTTTCCGCGTCGCGCACCTTCCGCGTGGAGCGTGCGGCTTTTGTGCAAAATACACTGCCCGGTTGTTGGATCGACCTGGCCGAGTATTCGCTCGGCGCCGTAGCACGCGTGCGCCGGTAGGGGTTAACCCCTCCCCTCTCCGAAAAATCTGAGACATTTCGATCTCTCCGCGGACTAATCTATGGACGGCATTCAGTCGATAGACACACGTGGATACGCTTGCAATTTGTGATACCGAACCGGTTGCTATCGAGGGCATTCGCAGCCTTCTGGAATCGGCCGAGGGCGTGCGCGTCGTCGCGACCGAGACCTCGCTGCTCGAAGGCATCGAGGCCGTCCGTGCGCTCGATCCCTCCATCCTGCTGGTAGATAAGGCGTTCGGCATTCATGCCGTGATGGACTGGCTGCGGACGCTGCATCAGGCTACCACCAAGACGGCGGTGGTGATTTGGGGAAACTCGATCTCCGAGCCGGAGGCGCTGCGGTTCCTCCAGACCGGCGCTGCCGGAGTGCTGCGGAAGACAGCCACGCTCGATGTGGTGCTGCGGTGCCTCCGAACCGTTGCCACCGGCGGAAACTGGATGGAACACGACCTGCTGCCGGAAGGCGACCGGCCGGTTCGTGGCGGCCGTTCCCCATTGACCGCGCGTGAGCTGCAGGTGATGGAACAGGTGGAGCGGGGTTTGAAAAACAAGGATATTGGCGTGGCCCTGGGCATCCGGACGGGCACCGTCAAGATCCACTTGAAACACATTTTCGAGAAGACGGGAATCCGGGGGAGATACGGGCTCGCCATCTCGGGCCTGAAGGAGAAGGGCCTGCTCACGGTTACCGAACCCTAGTACAGCAGCCGTGATCCAGCGGCTGTAATGATATCCTGGAGACTTGATCCCCCTAGTATCTTCTCGCGCGGCGCTGCTGTTTTTCGCGGCGTCCGCGGTTGCCTCCGCCCAGTCCTCCGTCCTGCTCGACGCCATGTCGCAGGAGCTCAACCGTAACTTCACTGTCCTCAAAGAGAAGACCGATCCGCCGCCTTACTTCCTGAGCTACGAGGTCACCGAACAGGAGTACCGGACCATTTCGGGCACTCTGGGAACGGTGGACGGCGTTACCCAGGGTAAGAGCCGCGCGCTCGACGTATCGGTCCGGGTGGGGTCGAACAAACTGGACAACTATCACCGGGTGCGCACCGGCGGGCAGTCGGGGTCGGGTCAGTTCACGTCGGGTGCGCTGCTCACGTTTGAAGACGCCGTCAACTCGATCAAGCGGCGGCTGTGGATCGACACCGACCGGGCGTATCGCGCGGCGGCGGAGCGGCTCATCCGCATCAAGACCAACACCCAGGTCAAGGTAGCGGAAGAGGACAACTCCGACGACTTTTCGGTGGAGCCGCCAGCCACGTTTCAGCAGGCGCCGCCCAAACTGAAATTCGACGAAAGCGAGTGGCGTGGGCGCATCCGGAAAATCTCGGCGCGGTTTCAGAGCTACCCGAGCGTGCTGACGTCGCATGTGTCGGTGATGTCGCAGACGGACACGCGCTACTTCGTGAATACGGAAGGCTCGCGCATCCAGCATGGGCGCGGGTTCGCGCGCGTCGTGCTGACGGCCTCCGCCAAGGCGGCGGACGGCACCGACCTGGGCATGTTCGAGGCTTTCGAGGCCGTGGACGCGGGCGGGCTGCCGGACGACAAGACGATTCTGGCGGCGGTGGATCGCGTGGCCAACGAGGTTTCGAATCTTCTGAAAGCCAAGGAGGCCGAGCCGTTCGTGGGACCCGCGATCTTCTCCGGGCGCGCGGCCGGCGTCTTCTTCCACGAGATTTTCGGACATCGCGTGGAGGGCCATCGGCAGAAGGACGAGAGCGAAGGCCAGACGTTCACCAAGAGCGTCGGCACCAAGGTGCTGCCGGAATTCCTCTCGGTAAAATTCGATCCCACGGTTCACAAAGCCGGCAATCTCGATCTCAACGGCTGGTACGCGTACGACGATGAGGGCATCAAGGCGCAGCCCGTGCTGGCCGTGGACAAGGGCATCTTGAAAACGTTCCTGATGTCGCGCTCGCCGATTCGCGGGTTCGACCATTCGAACGGACATGGCCGTCGGCAGCCGGGATTGGAGGTGGTGTCGCGACAATCGAACCTGATTGTGGAATCGGCGAATGCGGTGCCGGAGGCAAAACTGCGGCAGATGTTGCTCGACGAAGTGAAGCGGCAGAACAAGCCTTACGGACTGTATTTCGAGGACATCACCGGCGGATTCACGACTACGGGACGCGCCGGTCTGCAGGCGTTCAAGGTGATTCCGGTGCTGGTGTATCGCGTGTATGCGGACGGCCGGCCGGATGAGTTGGTGCGCGGCACCGACATTGTAGGAACGCCGCTCGCGAGCTTCTCGAAGATTCTGGCCACCAGCGACAAGCCCGAAGTGTTCAATGGCTATTGCGGGGCGGAGTCGGGGAGCGTGCCGGTGTCGGCGGTGTCGCCGTCGATTCTGGTTTCCGAAATCGAGATCGAGAAAAAGGCGAAGTCGAATGACCGTCCGCCGCTGTTGCCGGAGCCTACCGGGATGGAGAAGGGCGGTGCCCAGTGAAGCGCTACGCTGCGCTGGCGTTTTTGATTGGCGCGGGTTTGGTGCTGCGCGCGCAGGCGCCGGCACCCGATCCCGTGCTGCTGGCGATGCACGATGAACTCGAGCGGTCGCGCAAGCTGACGGTGTCGAGTCTCGAAGCTCCGTACTTCATCGAGTATGTGCTCGATCAGGCGGAGAATTTCAGCGTGTCGGCGAGTCTCGGGGGACTGCTGTCCCGTCGCCACGATCAGTTTCGCGCGCCCTCGGTGCATGTCCGCGTCGGCGATTACAAATTCGACAACACCAACTTCGCGGGCGGTTTCGGCTTCGGGTCGCGCTACGATCTGGAACGGTTTCCGCTGGAGAATTCGTATCCGGTGCTGCGCCGCTACCTGTGGCTGCTGACGGATTCCGCCTACAAGTCGTCGGTGGAGGCGATCTCACGCAAGCGGGCGGCGCTGCGCAACCTGACGCAAAGCGAGCAGATCAACGATTTTGCGCACGCCGAGCCGGTCCGTCTGGCGCGCGACTTGCGGCGCCTCACGATCGACGAAGACGCGTGGACGAACCGTGTGCGTGCGCTCTCGACGGTGTTCGCGCAGCATCCGGAAGTGAAGAATTCGAGCATCGAGCTGGAGTCGAGCGAGGGCGGCTATTACGTCGTCAACACCGAAGGCACCGAGGTGAAGGCGCCGGAGAGCGTGACCTACCTGCGCGTGCGGGCCATCGCGCAGGCGGCCGACGGCATGACGATGCGGGACGCCATCACGTACCATTCGCTCGATGCGGCGCGCATGCCGGGCGACGCGGAAATGAGCCGTGGCGTGGCGGCGCTGGCGCAAAACGTGGTGGCGCTGTCGCACGCGCCCAAGGGCGAAGACTACAGCGGGCCGGTGTTGTTCGAAGGCCAGGCGGGGCCGCAGATTCTTGCCGAGGTGCTGGGGAAGAATCTGGCGCTGGCGCGGCGGCCGGTGGGGGACGGTGGCCGCGGCGGATTCTCGGGAAGTGAACTGGAAGGCCGCTTGGGCGCGCGCGTGCTGCCCGAAACCTTCGACGTGGTGGACGATCCGACACAGCGGGAATGGCACGGCCGGCCGCTTTTCGGCTTCTATGAAGTGGACCGCGAGGGCGTGGTGGCGAAGCCGCTGCGGCTGGTGGAGAAGGGCGTCCTGAAGAACTACCTGCTGACGCGGCTGCCGGTGCGCGGGTTCGAAGGCTCGAACGGACGGGCGCGCACACCGGGCTCTTTCGGCGCCTCCGCGGCGGGCATCAGCAATCTGTTCATCAGCTCGTCGGAAACCATGTCGGTGGGCGAGCTGAAGAAGAAGCTGATCGAGCTGATCCAGACGCGCGGCAAACCGTACGGCATCATCGTGCGCCGCATGGACTTTCCGTCGTCAGCCTCGCTCGACGAGGCGCGCCGGCTGCTCTCGGGCAGCCAGGGCGGGCGCGCCGTGAGCCTGCCGCTGATGGTGTACAAGCTCTATCCGGACGGGCGCGAGGAACTGGTGCGCGCGCTCCGCTTCCGCGGATTCAGTGCGCGCTCGCTGAAGGACATTCTGGCGGCTGGCGACGATATGCAGGCCTTCGAGTACATGGATAGTCCGGCGCCGTTCGCACTCATCGGCGGGTCGGGGTTCACTTCGGAAGCGTGCGTGGTGGCGCCCTCGATCCTGATCGACGACCTGGAGCTGCATCCGCTCGAAGAAGAGCTGCCGAAGCTGCCCGTGGTGCCGGCTCCGGAAATCTCGAAGTAGCCCACCGTGCTGCTGGGCCGCTACATCTTCCGCGAAGTGGTCCCGAGCTCGGTGCTGGGCACGGTGCTGGCGACCTTCGTTATTTTCCTTCACGGCATCGATCCGGTTCTCGAGCCGCTGGTGGGCAGCAGCAACACCACCATCGAAACGGCCGTTCGGGTTCTGATGCTGGCCTTGCCGGCATTGTTGCCGTACACCATCCCGTTCGGCGTGCTGGTCGGCATCCTCATCGGCCTCGGCCGGCTGGCAAGCGACGGCGAGATCATCGCCATGCGCGCCGCTGGGGTTTCCAGCCGCAAGGTGATCGCGCCGGTGCTGGCGTTTGCCCTGATCGGCGCCGCGCTGGCCGGCCTGATGTCGCTCCGCTGGACGCCGCGCTCCATCCGCGAGAGCACCGCCATCATCAACCAGTTGATGGCGAACCAGCTCTCGGCGGAGATCCGGCCGCGCGTTTTCGAAGTCAACTTCCCGAACACAATTCTTTATATCGGCGATGTCGAACGCTTCCCGAGCCAGCCCGGCCAGCCGCCGGTGGCGCGGTGGCACCCCGTATTCATCGCCGATCTGACGCCGCCCGAGCAGCGGTCGAACGGCGTTGGGCCGGGTGCGGACGGGCCGCTGGTGACCGTGTCGCGCGAGGCCATGGCCGTTTCCGATCCCGTGAACAACCGGCTGCTGCTTTCGCTGCGCGACTACTCGACGCACGAGATGGGCAGGGACCGGGTGGCGCACGATATCGGCGCCGAACACGGGCAACAGGCGCTCTACGCCGAGCCTCCGCGGCAGAGGACGCTGCCTTCGTCGGCCATGAATACCGGCCAGTTGATGCAGTACCGCGGGACGGATGCGATCGAGATGCGGATCGAACTGCATCGCCGCTTCGCGCTGCCGGTGGCGTGCCTGATGCTGGCGCTGGTGGGAATTCCGCTCGGCATCACGACTGCGAAAGGCGGCAAATCCGCCGGATACGTGACGGCGGTGCTGCTGACGTTTTTCTGCTACCACCTCTCGTCGATCACGCTGATCGGCCTCGCCAAGCAGAGGACGCTGCCGGTCCCGCTCGCCGTCTGGCTGCCGGATGCCGCGTTCGGAATCGTAGGCGCGATCTTCCTTTACCGCATGGAGCGGCCGGGCGAGCGCGATCTGCTGGGCGCGCTGAAAGATCTTTTTGGACGTGCATTCGCGGCCTTCAAGCGGCGCCCCGCGGAGGATGCCGAACTCCCGCGTCGGGCCCGGGCCGCGTGGCGGCTGCGTCTGCTTCCGCAGATTGTGGACACGTACATCCTCTCGAATTTTCTGTTTTACGTGACCCTGTGGCTGGCTGGCTTCGTGTCTCTGACGCTGGTCTACAGCTTCTTCGAGCTGATGCCGGACATGGTGCGGAACAAGATCCCGATGGTCAAGATGTTCACGTACCTGCTGTTTCTGATTCCCAATCTCATCTACCTTTCGCTGCCGTTCAGCATTCTGGTCGCCGTGCTCGTGACC
>JBGPHT010000236.1:0-8560 GCA_041484525.1 Bryobacteraceae bacterium
ACCTGGATTTGCTCCAGGCTCATGCCCTCTGCTGCCTGCATTTTGATGATCAATTTCCAGCATGCGCCATTCGCCCCTCCAGGCTCATCTTGTATGAGAAACAACCCCCCGCTCCAGGCTCATCTTGTATGAGACAAGACTGAGGGCACCGGTCGACTCAGCAACCAGCCCCGCACCGCACCTATGAAAACAAGGGGCTTGCGTGCCGAATTTTAAGTGGGAAAGTAGCTAGCTATCATCACTCTCGCGCTACCGTCAAGCCTGAGCAAATTCAAAAGACCCCACTACCGAAGTGCCGGGTTCCCGCGAACGTCGATACGCGCAGTCCGCCGCCCCAACGTTTGCCAAGGCGGACGCGGAACCGCACCAGCAGCACGCGCTCGAGATGCTGAAGGCAACCACGAGCAGGCACTTGGCAGCGAAGCAGAGGAGTCAGCTACCCGCCGCTCGGGCGGTTCTTCATCCGCTGTGAAAGTTTGAATCCTTCGTGCCACGTCGAGTCGGCGCCGCCGCCAGTTCTGCTAATCGCCGCATCGATCAGGTACGGATTGCCATTCTTGGTTGCCTGCATTCCCCGCTTCATGGCAGCCTCGAACTCCGCCTGATTGTTGGCCTTCTCGCCCTTAACCCCCTGGCTCTCCGCCAGTTTCACGTAGTCGATGTCCGGTTCGCCAAGATACATCCCGGCATAGTGACCGCTCGCCTCCATCTTTCCGCCATAGCGGCTGAAGCCGAGCCGGACCGTCTCGTAATTCCGATTGGTCCAGACGACATTCAGTACAGGAATTCCGTACCGCGCCTGTGTCCACAATGCCGACGAGCAGTACATCACTGCGCCATCCCCGATCGAACAGATCACGGTACGATCCGGTTGCGCCAACTTAGCGCCGTTGGCGGCGCCGATGCCCCAGCCTAGCCCGTTGCTGGTATAGCTGAGCCACATGGGGTCCTCCGGTCGATGGCTGAACCGGAAGTGATCGTAGCGCGCCACCGAAGAGTGCACCTCGCTCACGATGATAGCGTTGCCCGCATGCTTCGCCATGAGATAGGTCAGCTCATCGGGATGCATCAGCGGCTTGCCGAAGTTGGCCTTCAGTGCCGCGTCGCGCTCTTCCCACATTTTCGAAGCCATCCCTTTGACTTCTTCTCCGCGCGCCTTGCCGAAGTTATTCAGCCGTTGTCTGGTGAGCATGCCGTCAAGCGACGCCTGCAGATCCTTGAGCGCCTCACCGACGTCGCCAACCAGCGCCAGATCGGTCGCGTAGTTGCGGCCCATCGAACTCATGTCGAGCCCGATGCGGACGATTCGGGCATCCGGCGCCTCGGGTGAATTGGGCACGAGCCGCCCGCCGAAATCGCGCCCCCCGACCATCACGATCAAATCAACACCCGATTTCACATAAGGCATTCCCATGCCGAAGTTCCCCATGTGCATCGGGTCGCGCATCGGGTAGTTGCGGTAAGCCTGTTGCCCGGACGCGACTGGCAGGCCGAACTTATTCGCGAATGCGACCAGAGCCTCAACCGCGCCCGATTTCCAGACTTCGTCCCCCACCACCAGCAAGGGACGCTTGGCCGCGATCAGCCACTTGGCGCACTGCTCGACTGTAGCCGCTTCCGGACGCGGGCGGGAATTGAAAAGGAATCGCTCGCCGGGCAGAATCTGCGCCTGCTGATTCCTGGCCTCGAGCGCGGGCTGGGACACCGCCAGATAAACCGGTCCGCCAGGCGGCGTGCTGGCCGTTTTGAAGGCGCGCCGCAACATCAGCGGAAAGCTCTGTGCCTCGCGCGCCTCCCAGCAGATCTTGGTGAACTGGCGCGGAATCTCCTTCTGGTCGTAACCGGGTCGCGGCGCCAGTTGGCTTTCGTCGCTCCACACTTCGTTATCCAGCAGGCCCGCCGTGATCACCATAGCCGAGCCGTCGCGGCTGGCGTTGTACAACTGCCCGGTAGCCTGCGCCGTCCCCGCGACTACATGGATATTCACGAACGCGGGCTTCAGACTAGCCCGATGGTAGCCGTCCGCCATCGCGATGACGATGCCTTCGTGCAGACCCATAATGAGCGGCACACCCGACGTCACCTGCGCGTCATAGAGCCCGACCTCGAACGAGCCCGGGTTGCAGAACAAATACTCCGATCCGGCGGCCTTCGCCTGGGCCATCAGGAGCTCTCCGCCGGTCCCCTTCGCCATCGTGGAACCCGGCGCCGGCAGCCCTTTGCCCGCGTCTTCGGAAATCTGAAACGCGTCCAACAGGGATTGCGCCTGGGCGAGTCCGATGCCCAGTGCGCTCAACTTTCGGATCAACCCGCGTCTGGAGAGCCCTTCATCAAGGAAGCGCTTTACGAGCTGTTGCACGCCAACCTCCTTCCGGTTCGCGGTGTTACTCAGAATCTCTGGCAGCGCTAAACATACTATCGGCCTGCAAGCGAAGTCAACCGCGTATAGTTCCTCGGATACAATACTAGGACGTGCCGCCATCCCGCATTTCGATTCTGTTGTTCCTTGTCTCCTTCGCGGCCGCCGCCGTCTCGCGGTCCGTATGGGATGGAGTTTATACAAAGGAGCAGGCCGCCCGCGGTCAGGCCGTCTACCGTGAAGAGTGCCTGAAATGCCATGGCGAGAATCTGCTGGGCGGCGAAGCTGGACCGTCCCTCGTGGGTGATGACTTCCTTCCCAAATGGAATGGCAAAACCGTAGGCGATCTGTTCCAACTTGTCCGCAAGACAATGCCGTCGGACGATCCGGGGAACCTCAGCACCCGGCAATACTCGGATGTAGTCGCTTATATCCTCAACGCCAATGGTTTTCCGGTTGGGCAGAAAGATCTCGAACGTGATATCGTCCCTTTGAACGAGATTCGCATCGAGACGAAGCGATAAGGGTGTCGCCTCGCCGGCGCCGGAGAGTCCGGCGATAAGGAGTCAGCATGGCTGGAGTACCGGCGCATCGGCTTACACTTCTTGTGTTGTCGATCGTCCTGACAGTGCCCCTCGGAGAAGCGCAGCACGGCGCGACGAACGGCGAGTGGCGGTTTTATGGCGGCGACGCCGGCACCACCAAGTACTCACCCCTCGACCAGATCAATGCAAGCAACGTCAAGGAATTGAAGATCGTCTGGCAGTGGAAGTCCCAGAATTTCGGGAAACGGCCCGACTTCAATTGGGAAGTCACGCCATTAATGGCCGGCGGCGTTCTGTACTTCACCGCGGGCGTGAGGCGGGATGCCGTGGCAGTCGACGCGGCCACCGGAGAGACTCTGTGGATGTACCGGCTCGACGAGGGTCCGCGTGGCGCCGTCGTGGCGCGCACCGTGAATCGCGGGTTGGCTTATTGGAGCGACGGTAAGGGCGATGACCGGATTCTGCTGATCTCACCTGGATACCAGTTGATTGCGTTGAACGCCAAGAATGGCCAACCGATCCCCGGCTTCGGCAACAACGGCATCATCGATCTGACCGAAGGCTTGGATCGTCCGGTGGTGAAGCCGGGTCAGATCGGAGCCAGCTCGCCGGCCATTGTCATTCGGGACACGGTGGTAGTCGGGGCCGCCCTGCTAACCGGCACGGCTCCGGTTTCCAAGGAGAATGTGCCCGGCTATATTCGAGGCTTCGACGTCCGAACTGGCAAGAAGCTGTGGACGTTCCGCACCATTCCCCGGCCCGGCGAGTTCGGCAATGAGACCTGGGAAAAAGATTCGTGGACCTATACCGGCAACACCGGTGCATGGGCGCCGTTGAGCGGCGATGAAGAACGAGGCTACGTCTATATCCCGGTGGAAATGCCTACCGGAGATTTCTACGGTGGAAACCGTCCCGGCAATAGTCTCTTTTCCGATAGTCTGGTGTGTCTCGATGTGCGCACCGGGAAGCGGATCTGGCATTTCCAGTTGGTGCATCACGATATCTGGGATTGGGATGTTGCCGCGCCGCCTATCCTGCTGGACATCACCGTGAATGGAAAAAAGATTCCAGCGATAGCGCAAGTGACCAAGCAGGCATTCACCTACGTGTTTGATCGCGTGACGGGCAAGCCGGTCTGGCCCATCGAGGAACGCCCGGTGCCGCAATCCGACGTGCCCGGTGAGAAAACATCGCCCACCCAGCCCTTCCCCACCAGGCCCGCGGCGTTCGACCGGCAGGGCACCAGCCTCGACGACCTGATCGATTTCACGCCCGCGCTAAAAGAGGAGGCCATCAAAATCGCCTCTCAATACAAGCTGGGACCGCTCTATACACCGCCGATCGTCCGCGACACCAACGGCAAGACCGCCACGCTCCTCTTGCCAGCTCACGTGGGAGGCGCTAACTGGACCGGCGGCGCAGTCGACCCGGAAACCGGAATCCTATACGTATCCTCGGTGACCAACCAGGACCCGCTGGCGGTTTCTGTCGCCGATCCCAAACGCTCGGACATGGGCTACGTGGGCGGCCGCGGAGGAGGCCGGGGCGGAGCCGCCGCCGCACCACTCGAGGATGGAGATCAATCCGTGCGCCCTACGGCGCGGACCAATATCGGTCCCCAGGGACTGCCCCTGATAAAACCGCCATGGGGCCGCATTACGGCCATCGACTTAAATACCGGCGATCGCATCTGGATGATCGCCAACGGGGACGCACCGGACTACGTAAAGAAACATCCAGCGCTGCAGGGCATCGACCTGAGTAACACCGGCAGGCCCTCGCGCTCTCCACTAATGGTCACGAAGACGCTGCTCTTCGGTGCGGACGGTAACAACCTCTGGGCAAGTCCGGCAGGCGCCGGCGGCAACATGTTCCGCGCCATCGACAAGAAGACCGGAAAGGTCATTCACGAAATGGCGCTGCCTGCCATGGCCACGGGCGTCCCGATGACCTACATGGTGAATGACAGGCAATTCATTGTAGTGGCGGTCGGTGCGGCGGGGGTGCCAGCCGAATTGATTGCCCTGGCGCTACCGTAAGAAGCCTTTCTACTCGTGCCAGTGCCGGATAACTCGGGCACGCCGCTGCCTTGCGTTGCACTTATTTATTTGAAAGTATCTTGGAGAGGTGACGGGTCATGATTGTACGCGCACATCAACATTTGACGATTGCAGCAGTTACTGCCCTCGGTCTATTCGGATCGGCGCCGGCTAGCTCCCAGGAACGGAACGTACTCACCCAGCACAATGACAACGCGAGAAGCGGGTCTTATCTAGCGGAGACGATTCTTACACCGGCCGTTGTCGGCTCCGGCCGCTTCGGGCGTCTGTACATGCGTGAGGTCAGCGGAGATGTGCTCGCACAGCCGCTCTACGTGCAACAGGTTCGGACTGCGCAGGGCACGAAGAATATGTTCTTCATCGCGACCGCCCTAAATGTTGTCTATGGGTTCGACGCCGACAACCTGGATCCCAACTTGACCGCGGGGCGTATCTGGACCAGAACATTGTGCGGTTCCTTCGATGTCAACATCTGCGATGAGACCAAGTCCCACCGCGTTGGCGTGACCAGTACGCCCGTAATCGACGCCGCGACGCAGACCATGTACGTCGTGGCGCGCTGCTCGGAGGCGCCGGGCGGCCCGCAAAACGGCGGCACCGCGAATAGCGACAACTTCCTCTACGCGATCAATATCGCCGACGGCACCAACCGCATGCCGCCGAAGCGCATCGAAGCCGTCGATCCGGCCAACAGCAACATCCGCTTCGATCCCCGCTGCCACCGCAACCGTCCCGGTCTGTTGTTGATGAACGGCGTGGTGTACGTTGGTTTTGCGACCTTCAGTTGCGATGCCGCTTGCGCCGCTGCGCCCTATCACGGATGGGTGATGGCGTATCGCGTCTCGGATTTGCAGCAGTTGGGTGCGTTCAACACGACCACCACGGGAGGCGGCGCCGGCATCTGGCAGTCGGGAAAAGGCCTGGTCGGGGCAGCCGATGGAACGATCTTTTTCGAAACCGGGAATGATACGATTCCGTCTCCCCTCGGCGATAGCTTCGTCCGTCTTCGTCTTACGCCTACAGGGTTGCAGTTGGCTGGCTCGTTCACGCCGAACAACGCCTCCGCCCTGCGCATCGGCGACACCGACCTCGGCTCCGGTGGGCCCATGCTGCTCCCCGGGGGGCGACTGATCGGCGGCGGCAAGCAAGGACGGTTCTACGTGCTCGACACGAACACCATGCGGCAAACGCAGAATTGCGATGCGGCGTCGGGCCACTGCGACGCGGGTGTAAGCACGTCGACGACCGGCGACGGTTTCCAGGCGTTCTTCAACACCTATCACAACAATCCCGCGCGCCCGGCCTGCAATGCACTGCCGCCCGCTGCCGGCTGCGATCAAATGCATCCGGTGATGGATTGCTACATCGCCCCCGCCCGCTATCAGGATGGCGAGATGTGCGGCCCCAACATCCACGCGGGCCCGATCTATTGGAAGCCGCGCGGGAGTTCGGATGGGCTCATCTACCACATGTCCGAGAAGGACTTTCTGAAGGCCTTCCGTTACGACCCTGTGGCGAAGCACGTTTCCGAAACGCCGATGATGAGCGCCGCCGGATCGTGGCCGCGGCCGCACGACGATGGGATGCCCGGCGGATTCACCTCGCTTTCGGCTAACAACGACATCGACGGCGTCGTGTGGACTGCGCTGCCTACAGTGGACGGCCAGTGGAATAATGCGATCGGCCGCCTGGCCGCCTTCGACGCTCTCACTCTTCGCCAGCTCTGGGTGGATGACGACGGCGTGAACTTCGCCAAGTTCAACGCACCCACCATTGCCGGGGGAAAAGTGATTCGCGCCACCTTCTCCGATCGGGTCGTCGTGTATGGGATGCGCGCGCCCGAAGGCTTCCCCATCTGGCGCTACACCGGCACCGCGTGCACCGGCGACTCGTGTCCCGGTTGGCAGAAGCTCGACAACAATGCCAAGACCGTCCAGATCGCGGCCGGCGGAAACGAATTGTACCAGTTGCATAACGATGGCTGGATCTGGCGGAGCACGGGTACGGCGTGCACCGGCGACTCGTGCCCCGGCTGGCAGCGCCTGGATGACAACTCAAAAACCGTTGCCATCGCAGCCGCGGGAAATCAGCTCTACCAGTTACACAACGACGGTTGGATCTGGCGCTATACCGGCACACCGTGCACCGGCGAGTCATGCCCCGGTTGGCAGCGTCTCGACAATAACGCCAAGACCATCGCCATCGCCGCCGGCACGGGCGGCCTCTATCAGTTGCACAATGACGGCTGGATATTCCGGTACACCGGCACGCCGTGCACCGGCGAATCCTGCCCGGGATGGCAGCGCCTCGACCACAATTCGAAGACAACCGCGATTGCTGCCACCGGGAACAGCCTGTACCAGTTACACAACGACGGTTGGATCTGGCGCTACACGGGCACGCCGTGCACCGGCGAATCCTGTCCCGGCTGGCAGTGTCTCGATAACAACGCCAAGACTATCGCCATCGCCGCCGGCGGAGGCGGCCTGTATCAGTTACACAACGACGGCTGGATCTGGTGGTATAACGGTACGCCGTGCACTGGCGAATCCTGTCCCGGCTGGCAGCGTCTCGATAACAACGCCAAGACCATCGCCATCGCTGCCGGCGGGAGCGGCCTTTACCAGTTACACAACGACGGTTGGATCTGGCGGTACACGGGCACACCGTGCAATGGCGAGTCTTGTCCCGGCTGGCAGCGCCTCGATAACAACTCCAGCACGGGAGCAATTGTAGCCGGCGATGGGCCGAATCAGGTGTACCAATTGCACCATAAGAGTCAGGCGTTCCAGTTACACAACGACGGTTGGATCTGGCGCTACACCGGCACCCCGTGCAGCGGTGACGTATGCCCCGGCTGGCAGCGCCTCGACAATAATGCGAACACTACTGCCATCGCGGCCGGCGAGAGTCAGTTATTCCAGTTACACCGGACCGGCTGGATCTGGCGCTATACGGGCACGCCCTGCGCCGGCGAATCCTGTCCTGGCTGGCAGCGTCTCGATAACAACTCGAAAACGACAGCCATCGCCGCCGGCGGAGTTCAACTGTTCCAGTTACACAACGACGGTTGGATCTGGCGCTACACGGGCACGCCGTGCGCCGGCGAGTCATGCCCCGGCTGGCAGCGCCTGGACAATAACGCCAACACCAAAGCCATCGCGGCCGGCGAGAGTCAGTTGTTCCAGTTGCATACGAATGGCTGGATCTGGCGCTATACAGGCACACCTTGCACCGGCGAGTCGTGTCCGGGCTGGCAGCGCCTCGATAATAACTCGAAGACGGTAGCCATCGCCGCCGCCGGCAACCAGCTTTTCCAGTTACACAGTGATGGTTGGATCTGGCGCTACACCGGTACACCCTGCACAGGAGAGTCTTGTCCGGGCTGGCAGCGCCTCGACAATAATTCGAATACGGTAGCTATCGCCGCCGCAGGCAACCAACTCTTCCAGTTACATAGAGCTTGTCCCGTATTAGGCGTTTTTGCCAGACGCATACTCTGAAATGTAAAGTACTTTCTATAATTGCAGGACAGCCGCTGTCCGTGCACGCATGACGGGTATCTTCGTTCATTTTTGCCCGTTGGTTTTCGGACT
>JBGPHT010000237.1:0-8525 GCA_041484525.1 Bryobacteraceae bacterium
CGGTATCGGGAGCCAATACCATCCTGCAACCGCTTTCACGCCAAGAAAAAATCCAAATCGAAAAATCTCAAAACAGTAATTAATTTCTATGGAATCTGTGCCTTGGCGGGAATTGAAAACTCATGTCCCGGACAGCAGTGCCTGAAATCATCAACGCCACCATTCTTGGTTTTGAGCAGCAGAAGCGCCAAATCGACATCAAGATTGGAGAACTTCGTGCGCTCCTTCCCGCTGGCTCCACACAGACCGCCGCCACGCCGGAACCGGCGATCACTTCAGCCACGGGCAAACATCGTGGCCGCTTTGAAGAAACGATGGACGGCAAAGAGGGCGGCAGTGGCGAAAGCCACGCCGAAATGAATATGACTCTACCGGAAAGCTCCCTCCAGAATATCGTGTGCGATTTACACCTGACAGGTATGACCTTTGGGCAGGTGAGGCACGGCGGCAAGCTGATCAAGGTTCATGAAGGATTTGCGTGTCTCGTGGACGGCTGTACTCGATTCTTCGGAACCGATGGGTACAGCGACTTAAGAGACGGGGAGTTCGCCAATGTTCGTACAGAACCCTCTTGCTCAAGCCAGCACGAGACACAGCCAATGTACATCCAGCCAAGGCAGATTGCCTTCAGTGGGTCTGTCCGGTTTGCAGGGCAGCAGTACCGTTTTGATCGTGAGAGATGTAAACCAATGAAGTCACTATCCTCCGTGCTTGTGGTCGCTGGCTTGGACTGCGGCGTGCAATCACTTCAGTCTGGAAAGTGAAGAGTACCGGAATGGTTTCATCGCATTTGTCCGCATCGCTGTCGAGAGCTATGTGGCTGTATGCTTGTCTCGACTTTCTCAATCGCCATGTTCCTACTTTGTCGAAAGTATAGACGAGTGGAATTGTCAAGCCAAGAACTGACCCAAACAACTGCAGTTGGTTCTTACCTCGCGTGTTTGGCATCGAGTTGCTGCGGCTGGGCCGATTCTCGCTTGAATCTGTCAATTTGGTCAAGTCCATCATGCAGCCCGCTGGAGGTGAGCCAATATCCAAGGGCAGGTTACTGGTGCCTGTTCCGAGCACGGAGTGATGTCTCCGGCAGCCTGAGATAGTGTTCACATCGCTACGGATAGCGCCCGTTAAGCGCACTGAAAAAAATGAACGGGTTGGTGTTTAGCGAACCGCATTGCGGACCAGCACAGGCTGAAGGAGCGAATCCGCAAGCCTCGTTCCCCGGCGCATCAACGCACAACGACGCTACTTCTTCGCCGGTGCCGCCTCCGCCTTGGGCCTGAGTGGCGCGGCGGGCTTCGGATTCCAGAATGCCGGATCGGCGTTCGCGATTTCATCGGGCGGGTAGCTCAAATCCGGCCGCACCCGAAAGATTTCCCAGTTACTCATGTTCACTGTGTTGCCCGTGGCTCGCGCCAGGTTCTGGTAGGCGTCCGAGGCGTATGCTGCTTGCGAGCTGGCAATCGCCGTGTCAATCTCCGCCATGGATTTGTGGTACGTCACGATGAAGATCGCGGGTGTGCCGGTAACGCTTTCGGAAACCAGCACGGTAACCGGCGGTTGCATCTTTGCCAGTTCCGCCTGGAACGGTTTCCACGCGGCGATGTACTCGAGGGCCTTGCCCGGTTTGATATCCAACTTGAGACTGCGAATCCAGCGCGACTGGCCGACCATCTTGTAGAGGTCGGCTGCGGTGGAGGGCGCGTGCACGCTCAGATCCCAGCGCCGGCGCCGGATTTCGGTGTGATATGACGTCGACCAGGCGCCGAGATCCCGCATCAACTTGTCGCCCATCGGCCCGAGCCCGTCTGTCAACGCCTTCATGAAGGTCTCTATGCCAGTTTCGATCGCGCCCATATTTTCGCGCGCCGCGGAGAATAGAATCGTGCCGGTTTCCCCGTATTCCACGCTCAGCGCAATCCAACGATCGCCTTTGAACTTCCGGTTGGCTGCGACCAGTTTCTTGACCCCGTCCTCGTACTCTTTCGATTTGTCGGGGCGGACTTGAGCCCGTCCGATGTCCAGGTAGCTTGGCGCGGGCTGCGCCATCGCGGAACCGATCGGCAGGGCAAGACCGCACACCGCGGCGAATAATCTTGTACGCATAGACTTCTCCTTTTGCATGCCCTTGGGCCGCGGCTGCGATTTCACCCGTTCCGTTCGCCGCGACGCCGCACCCAGGGCTGAAACGATCCGATTGAATATATCGCAGGTTCCCGGAGTTGACGAACATTTTTCTTCGTGGCGGGAGCAGCAATCGGGCAGGCGCCATTTCAGCCGCCGGCAGCGAAAGGCCGGCCGGCTAGCGCGTTCAGGATCGGGGTGTATTCAAACCGCTCGGCAAAGCCCGCCAGCCCGACGCCGAGCGCGGCATCGTGTTCCGAGATCCTGCCGATCAGTTCCGTAATGCGATCGATATCCAACAGTATCAGAGCGTCTACCAATTCCAGACGCAGCTCCTTCGGAAGCGCCTCCAACGCTTCCGGACGCAACGCGCCTACCCGCCCTTCCGCCGGCGCTTCCTGGTAGGTATAGCGCACCCCTAGGTGGCGGCTGAGGCAATCGAAGATCGCTTCCGGCTGAAAAGGCTTGCGCACAAAATCGTCCGCTCCCGCAGCCACCGCCTCCGTGCGCTGTTCGGTGAAGGCGAAAGCGGTGAGGATCGCGATCTTCACATCCTTCCCGCCATCGAGCGCCCGGATGTGCCTGGTCGCTGCCAGGCCGTCCATGCCGGGGAGCCGCCAGTCCATCCAGATGAAATGCGGCCGCCAAGCTAGAAACTTCTCGATGCCCGCGGCGCCGTTTTCCGCCACCTGCACCTCAAAGCCGCTACTCTCCAGGATGCGCCGCAGCAACAGCCAGTTCTCCACCTGGTCCTCCACGATCAGGACACGATACCTGGGCTGGCCGGGTTCGAGGCCGACGATCCGGCCCGGATTGATCCTGGACTTCGGCATTTCGGATTTCTCAGCCTTGCGGACCGGCAACTCCACCCGGAACAGAGACCCGATGCCCGGTGTGCTTGCCACGCGGATGGTCCCGCCCATCAGCTCCACGTACTTCCTGGTAATGGCGAGCCCCAGTCCGGTGCCCCTCCGGGTAGCCGCCTTGCCAACCTGGACGAAGGGCTCGAAGATGCGCGCCTGGTCCTCGGCGGAGATGCCGATCCCCGTGTCTCGCACCTCAACCGCCAGCCGCAGGTGTTGGGAATCGTCGGCCGGTTCGAGATCCACCCGAAGGAACACGCCGCCACGTTCGGTATGTTTCACGGCGTTGCCGATCAGATTGAGGAGCACCTGCCGCAGCTTCTGGGCATCGGCCCACACCAACGGAGAGCCAGCCGAGGAATGCTCAAGGAACAGTTCCAGACACTTTTGCCCTGCGCGCACGCGCATCAGGTCCACGATGTCGCGCATCAGTTCTTTCAAATCCAGCGGAGCATTCTCCACCGCGATGCGCCCCGAATCGATTCGCGCCATGTCCAGCACGTCGTTGATCAGGCTCAGCAGATGTTCGCCGCTGCGGTTGATGATGTCCAGATCCTTGCGTTCCTCGGGCGGAATTCCGGGGGCGCTGCGCATCAGGTTCGAGAAGCCAAGAATGGCGTTGAGAGGCGTGCGCAGCTCGTGGCTCATGTTGGAGAGGAAGATGCTCTTCGCCTGATTGGCTCCCTCCGCGACATCCTTGGCGACCTGCAATTCGCGCGTTCGTTCCTGTACCTGAAGCTCCAGTTTCTCGGCCCGCAGCCGCATGCTCCGAACGCGCGACCAGTAAACCGCGAAGGCCAAGCCGCCCATCGTCAGACCCAAGATGCCGCGGAACCACCACGTCGCCCACCAGGCTGGCAGGACTGTGATGGCGAGGGTCGCGCCGCGCTCATTCCACACCTGATCGTTGTTCGATGCCTGGACGCGGAAAACGTATTTTCCGGCCGGAAGGCTGGTATACGTGGCCACGCGCCGCCGGCTATCCACCTCGTTCCACGCCGTCTCCAATCCCTCCAGCCGATACCGATACCGGTTCTTCTCCGGGACCTGATAACTCAACGCCGCGAACTCCAGTGTGAAGATGCTCTGTGCATGCGTGAGCGTCAGGGAATCGGTCGCCCAGATCGCGCTGCGGAGCGGCGAGCCGACGGCCTGTGGGACGGGCTTATTGAATAGATGGAAATCAGTCAATACAACAGGTGGAACGCGAAGATTGATTTCAGTGAGCCGATCGGGACTGAAGACCGCCAGGCCGTTGCTGGTGCCCACGACGATTTCTCCGCTCGGACTTTGGCCGCTGCCGCCCGCTTCGTGGGGATTGAGGGAATTGCCAGGCAAACCATCGGATTCTGAAAAATTCCGAAAAGTCCGCGTCGGCGGATGAAACCGGCTGAGGCCGTTATACGTGGGTAGCCACAGATACCCCTGACGATCTTCCAGGATGCCCTGAATTACATCATCGGGCAGGCCGTCTTCCGTGGTGAACCTGGTGAAGATGCCGTGAGTTCGATCCAGTTGATTAAGGCCGCTTTGGGTGCCAATCCACAGCATTCCCCGGCCGTCCTCCCATAGGGAGCTAATCCGATTGCGGCCAGGGGCGTCCGGATCCTTTGGGTCATGCCGGTAGACGGTGAACTGCTCCGTGCTGGGATCGAACCGATTCAGTCCGTCCAAAGTCCCCAACCACAGCACTCCGGATCGATCCTCGAGGATGGCGTTGATATTGTCATGCGACAGGCTATGCGGGTTATTCGGATCGTGCCGGTATACCTTGAAGCGTCCCGTCTTCGCGTCAAGGCGGTTCAATCCACCGCCGTGAGTCCCCGCCCACAACACCCCTTGCCGGTCCACCAGCAACGAAATCACAAGGTCGCCACTCAGGCTGGCAGGGTTCTTCGGGTCGTGCCGGTAGGCGACGAATCGTCCCGTCTTGCGGTCGAAGCGGTCGAGCCCTCCGCCATAAGTGCCAAACCAAAGCACACCTGACGGGTCTTCGCGCATGACCCAAATCTGGTTGAAGGAAAGGCTGCGCGAGTCGTTGGGATCGTGCTGGTACAGCGTAAATTTTCCGGTCCGCCGATCCAAGCGCTGCAGACCGGAGTCGGTCCCGATCCACAGGCATTCCTGGCTGTCGGCCAGCACCGACCAGATCATGTTGTCCTTGAGGCTGTTCGGATTGGCGGCTTCATGCCGGTAGACAGCGATCGGGGATGCTTTCCGCAAGACGCGGCTCAACCCCGAATCGGTGCCGACCCACAGAACGCCTTCCGCATCCTTAAATAGGGAGTGGACGATACCCGCCGGCAGGCTGTTCGGATTGGCAGGGTCTGTGCTGTATCGAGTGAACTGCTTACGGCCGCGATCGAGCTTCAACAATCCCCGCTCGACCGTACCCACCCAGAGTTCCCGATCCTCATCTTCGAAGATATCAATGACGCCAGTGAAGCTCTGGCTTCCCGGGTCCTCCGCGTGAAAGGAATAGCGCGTGAATCGGCCGGTCTTCACGTCCAGCGCGCTCAAGCCGTTTCCCATTCGTGTACCGACCCAGAGCACACCCGACTGGTCCTCGCGGATACATCGCACATAGTTATCGCCGAGGCTGTGCGGATTCATCGGATCGTGCACGAAACGCGTAAACTTGCCGGTGGCCCGATCCAGCTTGTTGAGGCCGCCCAGGGTGCCCACCCAGAGACTGCCCTGCCGATCTTCGAAAAGGAAAGTAATGGCATCGCTGCTCAGGCTGCCCGGGTCCCGCTCGTCGTGCCTGTAGTGGACAAACCCCCGGCCGTCCTGGTCCAACCGATCCAGGCCGCGGCGGGTGCCAACCCATAGCGCGCCGGTATGATCCTGAGTAATCCAGATGACCGCATCGCTCGACAAGCTCCGGCTATCGTCAATCGCGTGGCGGTAATGCGTAAAGGTGTCATGCGCCGGATCGAGCCGGTCGAGCCCTCCATAATTGCTGCCGATCCAGAGCATGCCGGCACGGTCTTTGTACACGATTCTCACCGAGTCATCGCTCAGGCTATTGGGGTCGCTGCGCGTGTGCCGGTACGGCTTCAGCGTGTACCCGTCGTACCGGTACAACCCAACGGACGAACCTACCCAGAGGAATCCGTAGTTATCCTGCGCGATGCTCTGAATCGCTGGTGGAGCAGAATGCCCATCGCCGGAGAGCGGTAGGAAGCGGATATCCTGTCGGTCGACTACCGGAAGCTGGATGATGCCGTTCGGACGCGGTATAGCTGCGGGATACGCTGCCAGGCTGAACAGCAGCAGCGCTCCCAAAACCGATCCATCCCTATGGCCTGACCGCTCCATCGCGTGCTTGATGCGAATAGGCTGCGAGCGATTCATTATATTAATCCGGGATAAGATATGGGCGTGACGAACCGCTTTAGCGTCGTGCTGTTTCTAGCTGGCGCGCTGCTTGCGCAGGACACGCCGCCCAAATCCGCCGTCTCGGGAAATGTGGTGGATGCGGTCACCGGGCAGCCGCTGGGCAAGGTGGAACTCCTTCTTGAAACCTCCGGCGACTCCTCGCCGGCCGGCGCGTCATCCGACGCCAAGGGCAACTTCACCCTGGTCAATCTCGAACCCGGCACCTACCACCTGCATCTGAAGCGAAACGGCTACCTCGATACCTACTACGGCGCGAAGCACAGCGGCGCGCGCGGGATCACGCTCACGCTGCAGCCCGGCCAGGAGGTCAAAGACCTCAAGTGCAAGATGTCGCCCTTTGCCGTCATTTCGGGTACGGTCCGCGACTCCGAGGGCGAGCCGGTTTCGGGCGGCTTTGTGCTCCTGATTCACATGCGGTACGCGCGCGGCGTTCGCCGGCCCGACATGAGCCAGCTCAGCGTCACGGACGATCTCGGCCAATACCGCATCGCGAATCTTTCGCCAGGGAAGTATTACGTCATGGCCACTCCCCACGGCCTCGATGGCGATGATGTCGAGCCAGTCGACCATTCGCCCGATGCGGAGCACCGCATTCAGACCCTGCAACCGGCCTTCTACCCGGGGGTGCGCGATCCGGCCGACGCCACCGCCGTCGAGGTGTCCGCCGGCAACCGCGTCAACGGCATCGATATTACACTGGCGCGGTCGCGCGTTTTCCAGGTGAGGGGCAAGGTCGTGATTCCGGCGGGCGTGGAGGCCGAAAGTTTGAGTCTGCGAACCGGAGCGTGGAGCGACTTCACGATGAACGAGCGCAGCACGAAGCCGGCCCGCGACGGCAAGTTCGAATTCCGCGCCGTACCGTCCGGGTCGTACGATGTCACCGTCAATGGCAAAGCGGGCCACCGTATGTACCTCGCGCGCAGCCGGGTTATGGTCGGCGATTCCGACGTCGAAGGCGTTCGCCTGGAGTTGTCCCCGGGTCCGGAAGTAACGGGCCGGATTACGGTCGAAGGCAAGCCCCCGGCCAAGTTGGGCCAGATTCACTTCGCCGGCGCGACCCGCCGTTACAATGCCGAGGTGCTCGACGACGCCACCTTCATGGCATCCGTGTTGCCCGGCCGCTACGATGTGATCTACTCCTTCGGCGACGACGGCCCGCAGTCGCTCTTCGTCAAGAGCATCGCCGCCGGCAGCGTCGATGTCTTTCATCAGGGGCTGATCGTGTCGGAATCAGGCGCCGTGGTCCTCGACGTCGTGCTCTCGCCGGACGCCGGCAGTGCCGAAGGGGTCGTACTCGATGCCGAAGACAAGCCGCTCGGGGGCATTACGGTGGTGCTGGTCCCCGAATCAGCGCTGCGCGGCCGCTACGATCTCTTCCGCGAAGTCTCGAGCGACCAGAACGGCCACTTCGACTTGAAGGCCATTCCGCCCGGCGACTACAAGCTGTTCGCATGGGAGGATGTGGAGCCCGGCATCTGGCAGGATCCCGAGTTTCTGAAAGATCACGAGAAGAACGGCCAGGCGCTTACCATCCGCAAGGATGGGCATGAAAGCGCGCGCCTGCATATCCCGCGCTAATGGCGGCGGCGCAGACGGCCGAGCAGGACCAATCGCGGCAGGCCAAACGACGGAAGCCAGGCGATGCCGCCATGACTGGAAATGGTCACGTCTGGAATTGGATTACCATTCAAATCAGTGACCAGGCGTGAAGTAAGATGTACCAGTGCTGCGTCGCCGCCCGCACAACAAAGTTGCGTGGATGCGGACGTCCCAGCCGGGACAGTACAGCCACACCTCCGCATGGCGAGTGCAGGACCTTAGCGGGACCTTTCACTTCGATCAGGAGCTCCATTCTTGGCGTCTCTTCAATCCAGTTTTGAAGCTGTCAAGTATACCCGTGTTACTATACTTCTTAGGGATTCAAACCTAAGCCCATCCGGAGTTCGGAACCATTCTCGCACGAACCTGTCTCAAGAACTGATCGGGTTAAAATCTTCCATCACTGCTGTCCGGGACATGAGTTTTCAATTCCCGCCAAGGCACAGATTCCATAGAAATTAATTACTGTTTTGAGATTTTTCGATTTGGATTTTTTCTTGGCGTGAAAGCGGTTGCAGGATGGTATTGGCTCCCGATACC
>JBGPHT010000238.1:0-8491 GCA_041484525.1 Bryobacteraceae bacterium
AGGAGTAGGCGCACGATCCGCAAGCGCGGCTCTGCCCCCATTGCCGAGAACATATCCGCATAACGGGTAGTCAGTTCAGCATCGGTTCGTTTGTTCATGCCCGGCTCCTGTCTCCATACTTCCAATATAATCGAAATATGGCCAGTGTCAACCGCTTGCATGACCGATATCAGCGGGTGCCCGCCACACTGGCTATAGTTCGATTATATTGGAAGTATGGAGACAGGAGCCGGGCATGAGCAAACGAACCGATGCTGAACTGACTACCCGTTACGCGGATATGTTCTCGGCAATGGGGGCAGAGCCGCGCTTGCGGATCGTGCGCCTACTCCTGAACGCCCACCCTGAAGGGCTGGTGGTGGGCGAGATTGGGAGTGAGCTGGAGATACCGTCCAGCACGCTTTCCCATCACCTCGACAAGCTGAAAAACGAGGATTTGGTGCGCGTCCGGCGAGAGGGGACGTTCCTCTGGTACTCGGCCAATACTGAAGCCCTACAGGAGCTGCTAGGGTTCCTCTTCGCCGAATGCTGCACCCGAAACAAAGCGATCGAGCCGCAGAAGATCGTCTGCTGCAAGTGAGGAGATTTACGCCGTGATAAAGTCCAGTGCCCTTTTTCTCTGCACCGGCAACTCGCGCCGCACACAGATGGCCGAGGGGTTCCTACGTGCCCTGGCCGGAGACGAGTTCGACGTGGTCAGCGCGGGTTCCGAGGAAACGCCGCTCGATCCCGATGCGGTTGCCGCCATGAGTGAGGTCGGGATTGACATTTCGGGGCATGAGCCGAAGGCGGTAAACCGCTATCTCGGCCGACGCTTCAGCTACGTGGTGATGCTGTGCGACCGCTAGAAGGAGCGGAGCTGCCCGATCTTCCCAGGCGCGATCTGGCGCTTGCACTGGGATCTGGAAGATCCTTCGCGGGTCGCCACGCCTGGCAGTCGACGCGAAGCCATGCGCCGCGTGCGCGATGACATTCAGCGGCATGTGATGGATTTTGTAAAGAAAAACGGAGTGACGAAAAGCAAAGAGCAACCGGCATGAGCAACGTTACATGAACATCCTCTTTCTCTGCACCGGCAACTCCTGCCGCTCGATATTGGCTGAAGCCACCTTCAACCACCTCGCCCCCGCTGGCTGGACTGCCATGAGTGCGGGAAGCCAACCCACTGGGCAGGTGCATCCTCGTTCGCTGGCACTGCTGGCCCGTGAAGGCATCTCGACCGAGGGCTATCACAGCAAGTCCTGGGACAACCTCCCGCTGCCCCCCGATGTGGTCATAACGGTCTGCTCCAGCGCGGCCGGTGAAACCTGTCCCGCTTACCTTGGCCAGATGGTGCGCAGCCATTGGGGCGTGGAAGACCCGGCGCACGCAACTGGCACGGACGCCGAAATCGACGCGGCTTTCATAGCGGCCTATCGTATCTTGCGTGCGCGCATCGAAACTTTCCTCGCACTCCGGGTTGAGGAGTTGAAGGGCGAACCTCAGCGCCTGAAAGCTGAGCTGGACCGAATTGGCACGCTCTTACGATGATCTTGATTTCGACTTTTGAAGGAGACTCACAATGAAAACGATCCAGGTATTTGACCCCGCGCTCTGCTGCAGCACCGGCGTTTGCGGCGTTGATGTTGATCAGGCGCTGGTCAGCTTTTCGGCTGACGTAGCCTGGGCCAAACTGAACGGAGCGCAGATCGAACGTTTCAATCTGGCACAGCAACCTATGGCCTTCGCTGAAAGCACCACCGTGAAAGGCTTCTTGGAGCGCTCGGGCCAGGAAGCGCTGCCGCTGGTTCTCGTTAACGGTGAAGTCGCCTTGGCCGGCCGTTACCCCAACCGTGCGGAGCTGGCACGTTGGGCAGGCATTTTGCCGATTGCCACCGAAACAACGTCCCCCGGAAGCTGCTGCTCCGACAGCAAGTGCTGCTGAACCTGAGAAGCATAAATCATGAACTTTCTATACCAGCCGCCGCGCTTTCTTTTCTTCACCGGCAAAGGCGGCGTGGGCAAGACTTCAATTGCCTGCGCAACGGCCATTCAGCTTGCCGAGGCCGGAAAGCGCGTGCTGCTGGTCAGCACTGATCCGGCATCCAACGTGGGCCAGGTATTCGGGGTCAGCATTGGCAATCAAATCACGTCCATTCCGGGCGTTGCCCGCCTGTCTGCACTGGAAATCGACCCGCAGGCTGCGGCACAGGCATACCGTGACCGCATCGTCGGCCCGGTGCGCGGCGTTCTGCCGGAGGCCGTGGTCAAGGGTATTGAGGAGCAACTTTCCGGCGCCTGCACCACCGAGATTGCAGCCTTCGACGAGTTCACGGCGCTGCTGACCGACGCGGCACTAACCACCGACTACGACCACATCCTCTTTGACACCGCGCCCACGGGCCACACTATCCGGCTGCTGCAACTGCCGGGCGCCTGGAGCGGTTTCCTGGAGGAAGGCAAGGGCGACGCCTCGTGTCTCGGCCCGCTGGCCGGCCTTGAAAAGCAGCGCGACCAATACAGGCAAGCGGTCGAAGCCTTGGCCGACCCCCGGCACACGCGCCTGATTCTGGTCGCTCGCGCCCAGCAATCCACGCTGCGCGAAGTCGCCCGCACGCATGAAGAACTCGCGAAAATCGGCCTGTCGGAACAGTTTCTGGTCATCAATGGCGTGCTGCCGCGCGGTGAAGCGGCGCTCGATCCGCTGGCAGCGGCGATCTGCGCACGCGAGCAAGCCGTTTTATCGACTCTCCCCGACGTGCTCAAAGCATTGCCTTACGATCAGGTAGCCCTCAAGCCTTTTAATCTGGTCGGTCTGAATGCCCTGCGTCAGCTGCTCACTGAAACCGTTTCGCGGGAAGTAATCGGCGAAGACCGGCAGGTGACCTTCGATACACCCAGCCTCTCAGCGCTCGTCGATGTCATCGCCGCCGATAAGCATGGCCTGGTGATGTTGATGGGCAAAGGCGGCGTCGGAAAAACGACCTTAGCCGCGGCAGTGGCCGTGGAACTGGCCCATCGCGGCCTGCCGGTACACCTCACGACGACGGACCCGGCGGCCCATCTTTCCGAAACGCTGAATGGCTCTCTCAATAACCTCACCGTGAGCCGGATCGACCCGCATGCCGAAACCGAGATCTACAGACAGCACGTGCTGGATACGAAAGGTGCGAAGCTTGACGCCGAAGGCCGCGCGCTGCTGGACGAAGACCTGCGTTCGCCCTGCACGGAAGAAATCGCCGTGTTCCAGGCTTTTTCACGAGTCATCCGCGAGGCCGGCCAGAAGTTTGTTGTGATGGATACCGCCCCGACCGGCCACACCCTGCTGCTGCTCGATGCGACAGGCGCTTATCACCGTGAAATCACGCGCCAGATAACCGACAAGAGGTTGCACGTCATCACGCCCATGATGCGGCTCCAGGACGAAAAACAAACCAAAAGACTCTTGGTGACATTGGCGGAAACCACGCCGGTGCTGGAGGCTGCCGGCCTGCAAGCGGACCTGCGGCGCGCAGGCATCGAGCCGTGGGCATGGATTATCAACAACAGCGTTGCAGCCGCCCATCCGCTCTCGCCCCTGCTGCGCCAGCGGGCGCATAACGAACTGAGAGAGATCGAGGCTGTGGCCAAACACCATGCTCACCGCTATGCGGTCGTTCCGCTGTTGAGAGAAGAGCCGGTCGGTGTTCCGCACCTGTTGGAACTGTCGGGCCACGCTGAGACACTTGCGGGAAGTTCGAAAGGCTGAAAACAGGCATGTACGCACAGACGAGTCCCCGGCTCTCTTTTCTCGATCGGTATCTTACACTCTGGATTTTCGCTGCAATGGCCGCTGGAGTTGGCCTCGGGTACGTGGTTCCCGGCGTCGTACCATTCCTCGACCGTTTTAGCGTCGGCACAACATCCATCCCCATCGCCATCGGGCTGATCTTGATGATGTATCCACCGCTGGCGAAGGTGAGGTACGAAGAGATGGGGCGAGTATTCCAGCACCGACGTATCCTGCTCCTCTCGCTCGTCCAGAATTGGGTGGTCGGGCCGATCCTGATGTTCGCGCTCGCCGTGCTTTTCCTGCGCGACAAACCTGAATACATGACGGGCCTCATTCTGATCGGTCTTGCCCGCTGCATCGCTATGGTCATCGTCTGGAATGACCTCGCGCACGGCGACCGTGAGTACGCAGCTGGCCTCGTCGCGCTCAACTCAATCTTCCAGGTGCTGTTCTTCTCCGTCTACTCGTACTTCTTCCTAGCCACGGTTCCACGCTGGTTGGGCCTCCGCGCGGTAGAGGTGGACATCTCCATGTCTGAAATCGCTAAGAGTGTCTTCATCTACCTGGGCATCCCGTTCATCGCCGGAATGCTTACGCGTTTCGCGCTGTAGAAAGCGAGGGGCCGCGAATGGTACGAGAAGAAATTCATCCCGAGGATTAGCCCGATCACCTTGATCGCTTTGTTGTTCACCATCGTGGTGATGTTCTCCCTGAAGGGCGAGATGATCGTACAGTTGCCATTCGACGTGGTTCGCGTCGCCATCCCGCTCACTCTCTACTTTGTGGTGATGTTCTTCGCTTCGTTCTGGATGAGCAAGAAAGCCGGCGCCAACTATGCGGAAGCGACCACGCTCTCATTCACGGCTTCGTCCAACAACTTCGAACTGGCAATCGCCGTTGCCATCGCGACGTTCGGCATCCACCATGGCGCCGCTTTCGCGGCGGTCATTGGACCGCTGGTCGAGGTTCCCGTGCTCATTTCCCTGGTCAATGTCGCACTTTGGATCAATCGGAAATGGTATGGTGGCGTGTTTGCGACCATCGATACATGCCGAATCAAGACATCCTGAAGGGATGGCGGTGGCTGGGGATTTACGACCACCAGTGTGAGGCTGCACGCGGTTTTCAAGACAGTCCGGCCGCTAAAAACGGCCACCTAGAAAAGGGAAGGACCCCAGGAAACAAGTTATGTACTGCTATGAATGTTCGCAGGCCGGCACCCGCGGCGAAGCCATCGGTATTTGCCATCACTGTTCGGTCGCCCTCTGTCAACAACACGGCTCAATGATTACTGATCCAGTGACGATGAGCTTCAGAAAGGCCCGTCTGAGCGATTGTCCGAGTTGGTGAACGATTCCTCCGTGTCGGTGGCGCCCGCTTGACAAGTATTCAACTGCATGATTGACTACTTGTATAGATGGATCAGTCCCTCAAGCGCGAATTCAAGACGGAGCTTTTCGAGCAATTCGCCAGGATCGGCAAGGCGCTCGCCAGCGGCCGCAGACTTGAATTGCTGGAATTGCTGGCTCAGAGGGCGCGAAACGTGGAAGATCTGGCGCATCTGACGGGCATGTCAGTCGCCAATACCTCTCAACATCTGCAAGTGCTTCGTGCCGCGCGGCTGGTCGAGGTCCGCAAGTCCGGCTTGTACGCAACTTACCGGCTCGCCGACGAGAGGGTCTTTGATTTGTGGAAAGCTCTCCGTGAACTCGGTGAGAGTAGGCTCGCCGAAGTGAACCAGATGGTTCGGGCCTACCTCTCCGGTAGGGACTCCCTTGAGGCCGTCACAGCAGCGGATCTGCGCCGGAAGCTCAAGAACAGCAGCGTCATCGTCTTGGATGTGCGCCCCGCCGACGAGTATGCCGCCGGACACATTGCGGGAGCGCGGTCCATCCCACTGAATGAACTACAGACGCGGCTTAGGGAACTGCCCAAGAATCGAGAGATCGTGGCGTACTGCCGAGGCCCGTACTGTGTACTGGCGGACGAAGCGGTGGCACTGCTGCGCTCGCGCGGACGCCGAGCATTCCGATTCGAACAGGGATTCCCCGAATGGAAAGCTAGCGGCCTTCCCGTGGAACTACTGGAGGTGCGAGGGTGACTGCAAAGACTGTCGTGATCCTGGGCGGCGGAGTGGGAGGCATCATAGCTGCCAATCATCTGCGAAGCCGCTTGGCTTCCGAGCACCGGGTGGTCCTGGTTGAGAGAAACGCCGAGCATGCGTTTGCATCCTCCTTCCTATGGCTCATGACCGGTGACCGCCGGCCGGATCAGATTCGTCGTCCGCTGAAATCGCTGCTTGATAAAGGTGTTGAACTGAAGCTCAGTAGCGTCGAGGTGATTGATCTGCCCGGCAGGAAGGTCGTGACAACCGCGGGCGAACTGCCATTCGACTATTTGGTAGTCGCCCTGGGAGCAGAATTCGCGCCGGAATCAATGCCGGGCCTAGCGGAAGCGTCCGAAACCTTTTTCACTGCTGACGGAGCGTCCCGTCTGCACGAACGACTGAAAAGCTTCCAAGGCGGACGCATCGCGGTGGCGATCGCCGCGATGCCCTACAAATGTCCTGCCGCTCCGTACGAAGGAGCCATGCTGATCGCGGACTACTTCCAAAAGCGTGGTCTTCGGGACAAGGTGGACCTTCACCTGTTCACTCCAGAAACACAGCCCATGCCGGTGGCGGGTCCCGAGCTTGGGCAGGGCGTGCAGCAACTCTTGCAGTCCAAAGGCGTCACGTTCCATCCCCTCCATTCCTTGACCAAAGTGGATGCAGCAGGAAGAACCCTCGTGTTTCCGCAATCGACCGCGGGACCCTACGAGCTCATCGTCGCGGTTCCGCCGCATCGAGCGCCACAACTGCTGCGGCAGACTAGCCTCGTGAATCCCGCCGGCTGGGTCTCGGCGAATCCGCAAACCCTGGAGACATCCGCGGAACACGTATTCGCCATCGGTGACGTGACAGCCGTGCCGATCCCAGGAAGATGGAAGGCGGACGTCCCGCTCCTGCTGCCGAAAGCGGGCGTCTTCGCGCATGCGCAAGCAGAAGTCGTCGCGGCGCGCATCGCCGCCGAGATCGAGGGCCGCAAGCCCACACCAACCTTCGGAGGCGAGGGGTACTGCATGCTCGAAGCCGGTGGAGGCGTCGCCGGGTTCGCCGCCGGTAACTTCTATGCGCAGCCAGCACCTGAAGTACGGATGCAGCAGGCGAGCCGATCCTGGCACATAGGCAAAGTCCTGTTTGAACAATGGTGGCTTGCCAAACCGGGATGGAAACGGGACATGTACGGCGCACTGCTCCAAGCGGGCAGCAAAATTTACGGCATCCCCGTGGTCCTGTGACAGAGAGGCCAGCTCTGAGCAAGCGTGCTTAGTTGCCAGGCCGGGAAGACGAGAAGGTGAGGTCGGCATATGTGGTACGGAAATGGATGGATGTTCGGCATGCATTTTATGTGGTGGGGATTTTGGCTCCTCATGATCGTGGTTCTAGTCGTGTTGCTCCTGCGACGAGAGACAGGACCACCTCCGCCAGCGTCGAAGTCCACACCGCTGGAGACGCTGGAACGACGCTACGCTGCCGGTGAGATATCCACGGAAGAGTTCGAAGAGCGAAGGGCTCACCTGCTGAAGCGCGGTTGAGCCGAATTATGCAGGAGCGCGCTGCAAAAGATTTATGAGACTTGCCATTGTAATCTCGACAAACGAGCCCGAAACGGTCTTCAATGCACTACGGCTCGGGAACTTCGCCGCCAAGGAGGGAGACGACGTAGGAGTCTTTCTGGTCGGTAAGGGGGTGGAACTCGACAAGATCGCAGACGACCAGTTTGACGTCCGGGGGCAATCCGAGGCGTTGTTGAACAACCGTGGAAGAATCATGGCTTGCGGAACATGCTTGAAGCTGCGCGAGTCCAGCGGATCTGATCTGTGCCCTTTGTCAACGATGAAAGATCTCCATGAACTCATCCGCGACGCAGACCGAGTTGTGAGTTTCTAGCAGGCAGCCGGAGCCTGCCGAGCAACAAAGAGGAAGCCATGCACTACCTATTCATCCTGAACGATCCGCCTTACGGCACTGAGCGCAGCTATATATAACGGATTGCGGCTAGCCACGACGCTGGCAAAATCGGAGGGTACCGCCGTGTCCGTCTTCCTGATCGGAGACGCGGCGGCCTGCGCCGTGGCGGGGCAAAAGACTCCTGACGGCTATTACAACCTGGAGCGGATGCTCAAGATCCTGAAGTCCAAGGGAGCGCAAATCGGCGTGTGCGGTACGTGCATGGATGGACGCGGCATTAAGGTGGAAATGTTGGCTGAAGGCGCACATCGCAGCACGATGGATGAACTCGCCGCGTGGACGGCGGCGGCCGACCGGGTCTTGGTTTTCTGATGCCGACGGCGGCATCCGCCCGGCGCTACGACGTGATCGCCTTCGGCGCGCATCCCGACGACCTGGAGGTCGTCATGGGCAAGACCGCAGTCAAGCTCGTGCGGAAAGGCTTGTCGGTGCTCTTCGTCGATCTGTGCGAAGGAGAACCTACCCGGCATGCCGCCCGTGGAGAACGCCACAAGCAGGCGCTAGCGGCGGCGGAGATTCTCGGAGTCGACCGCAAAACGCTGACCTTGCAAGACCGTCTGATCACTGACTCGGTCGAAGCCAGGCTCCAGGTCGCCCTCCTGCTAAGGGAATACCGGCCGCGCATCGTTTTTACGACACTCGGCTCGGGTGTTCACCCCGACCATAAG
>JBGPHT010000239.1:0-8418 GCA_041484525.1 Bryobacteraceae bacterium
AGAAGATGTCGAAAACCCGGGGCAACACCATCGACCCGCTGGTGGTGACGGAGAAGTATGGCACCGACGCCGTGCGCATGGCGCTGCTGCAGGGCGCCGCGCCGGGCACAGACATCGTGCTGACCGAAGAGCGGATGCAGAGCGCGCGCGCGTTTGCCAACAAGATCTGGAACGCGGCGCGCTTCCTGTTCCTCAACATGGAGCGCTCGGGCGTCGAGCCATGGGTGCCCGACAGCCTGGAACAGTACCGCCCCGAGTCCGACCCGGCCACGCTCGAAGTGCGTATTGAAGACCGGTGGATCTTCAGCCGCCTGAACAGTACCGCGGAACTGGTCAATCGCGCCATCGAACAATACCGCTACCACGAGGTGGCGCAAGTGCTGTGGCAGTTCTTCTGGCACGAGTTCTGCGACTGGTATCTGGAATTGAAGAAGATGCGGTTCCAGGAGAACTCGGGGCTCACCGCCGGATGGCGCAACACGCTGGCGGCGTTCGAAACCGCGCTACGGCTGCTGCATCCCGCCATGCCGTTCCTCACCGAGGAGCTGTGGCAGCGGTTGGCCGGCGGCCGCACCACGCGCCCGCTCTCGATCGCGATTGCGCCCTATCCGCAGTACCGCCAGGAGATGACGGATTTCGAAGCCGAGCGCGAAGTCGGTGTGCTGCAGGAGATCGTCACCATGGCGCGCACGCTGCGCACGGAGGCGAAGCTCGATCCCAAGCAGCAGCTCGTGGGAACGGTCTATGCGCGCAACTCGGCGCTCGAGGTGGCGGAGCGTCACGCCGACGCCATCCAGCGGCTCGCGAACGTGAAGCTCGAATTCAAGAACGAGGCCGCGCCCAAGGCCCCGGCGATTCGCTCCACCGCGCAGTTCGACCTAGTGCTCGAGGTGCCGAAGTCGCACGAAGAAGCGCAGCGCAAGCGTGTCGGGAAGGATCGCGAGCAACTCGTGAAGAACATCGCCAACAGCGAGCGGCAGTTGAGCGACGAGACGTTCCTGAGCAAGGCGCCGCCTCCCGTGATCGAATCGATCCGGCAGAAGCTGACGGACTACCAAACCCAACTCAAGAAGATCGACGACGCGCTATGACCGAGCTGGTCCGCCTCGCGCTCGAAGAAGATATCGGCTCCGGGGACGTGACGTCGCGGGCGTGCGTGCCGGAGGCCCAGATGGCGGCCGGCCGGTTTCTGGCACGCCAGCCGCTGGTGGTGTCGGGGCTCGAAGTTCTGCGCGAGTTGTATACGGATCTGACGCTGATCAAGCGCGATGGGGACAGTTGCGCGGATGGCGACACGATCGCCACGGTTCGCGGTAGCGCGCGCACGCTCCTCGAGCGCGAGCGCGTGGCGCTAAATTTCCTGCAGCGCTTGAGCGGGGTCGCGACGCTGGCGCGGAAGTTCGCCGACAGGGTGGCGGGCACCGGGTGCCGGGTGCTGGATACGCGCAAGACGACGCCGGGGTTTCGCGCGCTGGAAAAAAAAGCGGCCGCCGCGGGCGGCGCGGTCAATCATCGGATGGGCCTCTACGACGCGATTCTGATCAAGAACAATCACATTGCCGCCGCGGGCGGTGTTCGCGAGGCGATTGGGCGGGCGCGCAATGCGGGGATGCCGATCGAAATTGAGGTGCGCACGCGCCAGGAATTGCACGATGCATTGGCCTGTGGAGCCGAGCACTTGCTACTGGACAACCTGACACCGATCGAAGCCGCGGAGTGGGTCCGCGAAATTGCCGGAAGGGCCAAGGTGGAGGTTTCCGGCGGCATCACGCTCGATACCGTCAGGGCGTATGCGGAAACCGGAGCGGATTACGTCTCGAGCGGCGCCATCACGCACTCCGCGCCCGCCGCCGACCTCAGCTTCCGCCTGGAGTTGCTGTGACGTATGACCCACCGCATCGTCCGCTACTCCACCATCGACTCCACCATGCGCGCCGCCGCCGAGCTTGAACTCGGCGCCGTGGTAGTCGCCCACGAGCAAACCGCCGGCCAGGGCCGTCACGGCCACGCGTGGCATTCGGAGCGCGGCGCCGGCCTCTATTGCTCGATCGTGCTCACACCGCAGCCAGTCCTGACCCTCGCCCTGGGCCTTGCCACCGCCGAGGCCATCGCACAAACCACCGGCATCGCGTGCGATCTGCGCTGGCCCAATGATGTGATGCTCGACGGCAGAAAGGTCGCCGGAATTCTGGTACAGTTGGCAGACGCGCGCGCCGTGGCGGGAATCGGAATCAACGTGAATCACCGGACTTTTCCCGCGGCGCTCTCCGGCGAGGCCACGTCCCTTCGCCTGCATGCCGGACGCAAGTTTTCCCGTGACGAACTCCTCGACGAATTGCTGCGGTCGGTGGACCGCTTTGTGCTCGAGGACACCGACACCATCCTCCGCCTGTTCACGCATGCATCCAGCTACGCCTTCGGCCGCCGCGTCACGGTGCGGCAGCCGGATGGCACCATCGAAGGCATCACCACCGGCCTCGACCCGGCGGGCTTTCTGGTAGTGCGCAAAGACGACGGAACCGATACCCTGATTCTTGCAGGAGGCGTACGTGCTGCTGGCTCTTGACGCAGGCAACAGCAACATCACGATCGGCGCGTTCGAAGACCGCAAGTTGGTCTCGCAGTGGCGGCTGCGCACCGTCCACGAGCAGACCGCCGACGAGTGGGGCATCCTGCTGCGCAATCTGTTTTCGCCGGCCGGCCTGGACATCGAAAAGGTGAGCGGCATCATCATCTCGAGCGTGGTGCCGCCCATCGATTCCACCCTCGCCTTCATGACCCAGCGCTACTTCCACACGGAGGCGATGTTCGTGGGCCCGCGTACCGATATCGGCCTCGCCATCCGCTACGATAATCCCAACGAAGTGGGCGCCGACCGCCTGGTGAACGGCGTCGCCGGCTTCTACAAGTACGGCGGCCCGTGCGTGATAGTGGACATGGGCACCACCATCAACTTCGACGTGATTTCGCGCGACGCCGAGTATCTGGGCGGCGCGATTGCGGTGGGGATCGGGATCGCCATCGATGCGCTGTTCAGCCGCACCGCGCGCCTGCCGCTGGTGGATTTTCGCCCGCCGAAAGACGTGGTCGGCACCAACACCGTGGCCAGCATGCAGTCCGGGCTGTACTTCGGCGCCATCGGAATGATCGATGGAATCCTGGAGCGCATCGTCGCCAAACTGGGGCCGGATACCAAGGTTATCGCCACCGGCGGGCAGGCGCACCTGATCGTCGAAGGCTCGCGCTATCTGAAAACGGTGGACGAGCACCTGACGCTCGAAGGACTGCAGATGATCTGGGAACGAAATCGCCGGTGAACTATTTCAACTACTTCACCGAAATTGAAGAGCATTTTCAGCGGGCGCGCGGCACCGCGCTGTTTCTGATGTCGCCGCTCGATTGGGCGCTGGTGGAGTCGTGGAACGAGTCGGGGGTGCCGCTCGAAGCTGTACTGCGGGGCATCGACGCCGCGTTCGAGAAGTGGCGCACGCGCAAGGTCAGGACGCAGATGGTGAACTCGCTGGCCTTCTGCGCGCAGGCCGTGCTGACGGAGGCGCAGGCGATGGCGGGCACGTCGCCGCCGCGCCGGGAAGAGCCTCCGCCATTTCCACTCGAGGATCTGCGTTCGTACCTGGAACGGAATGCCGCCGCCGTTCCCTATCCGGAAATTGCCGCGTCGCTGCGCAAGCTGGCGGCGGAAGTGGAGCAGCACTATAGCGATCTGGAAGATCTGGAACGTCGCTTGACGGTGCTCGAAGAGATGATGATCGCGTCGGCGCGGTCGAGCCAGGCCGAAGAGGAGTTGTTGGAATCGCGGCGTGAGTTAGACCGCCAGTTGCGCCCGTACCGCGGCAAGATGACCGCCGACCAGTTGGCGATGCTGGAGAAGCAATACCTGGAGCGAAACCTCCTCGAGAAGTCCTCCCTGCCGCGCCTGAGTTTGTTCTACATGAAGTAGACAGAGTATTTCGGTGACAGGCTACGAAACCTTCCGCGCCGCCCTTGCGCGGAATTTCGTTGCCTGTCACCGAAACTACGGTTCACCCCTTAGGCGTGGGTATCTGAATGAGCTGGTCTTCGCCCAGCGCCCAAATCTCCGGCTGAGCTTCCATCCAATTCTCCGGCCGCAAAACTCGCAACACTGCGATCTCGTCGCACGCCTGGAACTTCGGACACCGCAGGCAGTCCTTCCACGCTTTCAACGGCAGCACGCCGCGCTCCACCTCGTGGAATCCCACCTTGCGGAAAAACTCCACTACATAGGTGAACGCGAATGCCGCGTCCAGTTCGTACTCCTGGGCCTCTGCGATCAGCGCTTCCACCAGCCTGCGCCCCACGCCGTGCGTCTTAGCGCGCTCGTCCACCGCCAGCGAACGGATCTCGCCCAACGTAGGGCTGTAGAAATGAAGCGCGCCGCAGCCGAGCAACTGGTCGTCGAGCGTCACCACGGTGAAGTCGCGGATGGCCTCCGACATTTCAAATTCCGTGCGCGGCAGCATCACGCCCTTGGCCGCGTACCCGTTGATCAGTTGCAGAATCGGGGCGATGTCTCGCATCACGGCTTTGCGCACCGTGAGGCGGCGGCCGCTGGTGGGCTCGACGCAAGCGTCGGCCCGCAGGCTGCTGATCATGCGTGCACCTCCGCGGCCACCATGCGGGTGCCGATCTCTTCTCCGGCCAGGATGCGGTCGACTACGCGCTCCGTCGCCCCGGGCGCGATCCGAACCTGGCTCACGCCGCCCGCGAGCGCCGCCAGCGCCGCGTTCAGCTTCGCTTGCATGCCGCCTGTGGCCAAGCCCTCCGCGATCAGGCTCTCGGCTTCGGGCGCCGTCAGCGCGCGGCGCACCTGCTTCTGTGCGTCGAGCACGCCCTCCACATCGGTGAGGAAGATGAGCTGCCCGGCGCCGAATGAAGCGGCGCACGCGACGGCCATCTGGTCGGCATTCACGTTGTAAACCCGCCCCGCGCGATCTCCCGCCACGCAGGCGACCACCGGCAGATACCCGTTGCCTGTAAGAAGGTGGAGCAGCGCCGCATTGGACCGGACGACACGGCCGACGGCTCCGAGCGCCGGGTCCATCGGCTCCGCCTCAGTCAGCAGCGCATCGATGCCGGAGAGCCCCACCGCCAGAGCGCCGGCGCAGTTCAGGCTGGCGACGAGCTCATGGTTGACGCTGCCGGCAAAAACTTTCAACACCGCGTCGATGGTCTCCGGGCCCGTGACGCGAAGGCCGTTGACGAACCGGCTCTCGATCCCGCGGTCCGCGAGGTAGCGCGTCATCTGTTTGCCGCCGCCATGCACCACCACGATCTCCGCGCCGCCGCGCTGTGCCTCGGCGATCTGCGCCGCCAGGCTGTCGCGCAGTTCCCGCGAATCGAGCAGAGTGCCGCCGAGCTTGACGAGAAGCTTCACAGCAGCGCCTCGGTCTCGGGGAATCCGAGCATCAGGTTCATATTCTGGACGGCCTGCCCCGCGGCGCCCTTCACCAGGTTGTCGATCGCGCTTACCACCACTGCGCGCCCGGTCTTAGCGTCGAACGCGACCCCGATGTCGCAGAAATTGGTGCGAGCCACCGCCCGCAGGTCCGGCACGCGCCCCGGGTTATACAGGCGGATGAAGGCTTCGCCGGCGTAGCGCTCCTCGTAAATCTGCAGCAGTTCTTCAGCCGACGAGACGCCGATCGCGCGGAAGTAGATCGTCTCGAGGATGCCGCGGTAGAGCGGCAGCAACTGCGCCGTGAAGCTGAATTCGATCTCCTCGAGACCCGACACCTGGAGCACCTCGGGAACGTGCCGGTGGTTCAGGATGGAGTACACCGAGAAGTTTTCCGTGACCTCGCAGAAGCTGGTCTTGAGACTCGCCTTGCGCCCCGCGCCGCTCACCCCCGATTTGGCGTCGCAGACGATTCCCGCCGCACGATCGACCACACCCGCCTCGATCAGCGGCCGGATGGCGAGATTCGCCGCCGTCGGATAGCACCCGGGATTCGAGAGCAGCCGCGCGCCTGCGATGCGGTCCCGGCAGAACTCAGGCAGCCCATAGACAGCCTCGGCAAGAAGCTCCGGCTGGGTATGTGGTTCCTTGTACCAGGCCGTGTAATTCTCCGGCGTGCGCAGCCGGAATGCCCCCGAAAGATCGATAACCCGGGCGCCGGCATCGAGCATAGCGGGAGCCAACTCCATCGACACCTCGGGCGCTGTGGCGAGAAAGACGACGGCCAACTCAGCCTGCCGAGCCGCCTCTGCGGTGCAAGGCAAGTGCCGGCTGGGGACCCGGTTACGAATCGCCAGCGCCGTTTGGCCAGGGTCGCGGTGATCGAGCAACACGGGTTCGACTCCCGGATGGCGTTCCAGGATCCGGACAAGCTCCGCCCCGCTATACCCACTGTATCCAGCGATTCCGGCGAGTCTCTTCATGGTTAATTATTCTTTTGTATGAATAATTATACCATAGGAGAACGCCGGTAGTGGGGTCCGGTTGTGTTGGTTAAATATACATTGAAGAGACTGGGGGTCTGCGGCAATGGTTATTCGGTCGGGAGGGAAGTAGGTCCGGCATAATAGCTGAAACCGGTTTTGGGCAGAAGGTCCCAGTATTGGCCGGGCTCTAGATTTGCCTTCGTCAATATATCCTCGAATACCGTCAAAGACAGAATCTGGCCGCGCTTCGGGACTACGATCTGGTTTCCGCCTTTGGTGAGTATCCAGTTATACTGGCCTTCGGCTGCTACCGACCATTTGGCCAGCAACAGAAGTTCCTTCATGATCTGCGGCCGTATTGGAGTTATTGCAGGCATCCAGACGTATTGGACACATTATACTGCGCCAGCAGGTAAAGAGGAACCTCGATTTCAACGTCATCCAGCAGCTCCAATTCGGGGTTGGTCACGCTGATGAACTCCTCCGAAACCTCTGCAATGTTCACTCCGGGCGGCAATGGCGCGAGTTGAACAAATCCAATTCGCCGCAGTACCTGTTCCAAGCGATCATGGGCATACGCAGTTTGAAGGTATAATGCAGCAGCTTCCCGTATAGCCTCTACCGCCTGTTCCTGCGAATCGCCTTGCGAAAAGATTCCAAGAGCGGGGCAATGGCTCACAAAAACCGAAGCCTCTGGGTCGTGTCGGAATTTGGTGTTAAGCTTAAATGTAATCTGTGGAAACATCCGTCCTGATGATACTATACTACCGGCCCACGAATACAGCATATTCGGGTATTGGATACTTGCATACCACGGGCGGTGGCCACCCACGTTTTTAGCTCCTCTATTGGGTCCTGCTCGTCAGCAAATCTGCCATACCCCAAATCCGATTCGTCAGGCCCGACGCGACCGCCGGAGTCGTCTTGAGCGTCCCATGGACCTTGCAAAAGTTGTAGTAGGCGAAGTGGAGCGCGAGGGCCGCTTTCAGATTGCCCCACTTCTTGCTGAACGCGTTCGTTAGGCGCATCAGTGCCGTATGCACATCCGCATCGTGAGGTTTTGTCGCTCAACGTGCGACGTGCAAATGCGCTCGCCGTCTGGGTCCCCGTAGACTGGTGTGGGGATCGCTTCGGCCATCCTGGGCGGGCTGTAGCGGCGGGCTGCTTCCGGCGTTTCCTGCGTGTAGATCTTCACGAGCTGCGCGTAATCCACGCGCTCGTCAAGCTGCGTACCCACGGCGTAGTTGTAAGCCTTCAGGCCATCCGTGGTCAACTGAAAGCGCTGATCGGCAGCAGTGGCGTCCGCGAGCTTCGCCATGAAGCGCGTTGCCGACGTTACCGTACGCTTGCCCAATTCGAAGGCGAGCACGAGCTTGGTATGACGTTCAATGGCAACGAAGGTCCAGGCATCTCCGAGGTACGGGAACTTCTCTTCATCGCCGCGACGATTCGCCTGCTTCTTGCCGACGAAGCACCAGATTTCATCGGCTTGAACGTCTGTCACCGGAATGTCGCGGATGCGCTCGGCGAGGAGGGCTTCACACTTCTCGCCAGCTTCGATGAGCAACCGCATGATGGCTTTCTTGCCGAGGCCCGTGATCCGCTCCGTACTGCGAATGCTGTTGCCTTCGCAGAGCATCCGCAACGCAACCAGGCTCATAGCTTCATCCACTTGCTTGTGGCCGAAGATGCCAAAATCTTTGTGGTCGCTGAACGTCTTACCGCACTGGGCGCAGCGGTAGCGTTGCAGTCCATCGGGGCGCTTTCCAGACTTCTTGCATTCGATTCGGCAATTGTGACACGTCACTGTGAATCTCGTTGAGATCCACAGCCAAAAGCCGGATACTGAGGTTGAGAGTAAACGTCTGAGCAAACCATCTGTTCGCGCGCGGGAGTTGGTGCTGCACTGTAAGGGTGGACGAACAACAAGCGCAGGTGGTAGGGGTGGGGCGGCGGCGGAGTCGGACGGAAGCCGAGCAGTTAGTTGCCGCATACGAA
>JBGPHT010000240.1:0-8372 GCA_041484525.1 Bryobacteraceae bacterium
GGGCGTGTTCATCCAGATGCGGCCACATGCCAGCAAAGTACTGGGCAAGTTGGGCATCGTTGTCCATGCCCAACGTAATAACACATCAGGAGGGTAGATGTAAATGTTATTTATTTACACCGCCTTAGCGGTCCCGTGGAGATTCCCGGGGTCCACCTCGCCGGGTGGGGTGTGTTGCCCGCCGGCACATACGTATTCAAAATCCTGGATTCGCAGTCCGACCGGCACATCGTCCAGATCTTCAACAAGGACGAAACCGCCATCTACGCCACCATTCTGGCCATCCCGAACTATCGCCTCAAGGCCACCGACAAGACCGTGATCACGTTCCGGGAACGACCGGCCGGCGAGCCGGAAGCGCTCCGCGCCTGGTTCTATCCGGGCAGAAATTGGGGCGAGGAATTCGTCTATCCGAAGGCGAAGGCGATGGCGCTGGCCAAGGCCACCAACACCGCCGTCCTCTATACCGAAGTCGAGATTCCTGCCGAAGTCGCCGAGCCGATCAAGTCGGCCAGCGCGCCTGTCGTAGTGGAACTGAAGCGGGCGCCTATCATGGCGATGAAGCCGAGCGGAGAAGAAGTGCAGCTCGCCGAGGTGGTCACTTCGCCGCCGGTGGAGACTGAAGTAGCGATGACACCGGCGCTCCCCAACACGGCGAGCCAGTTGCCGCTGATCGGGCTGCTCGGCCTTCTGGCGCTGGTTGGGGCCTTTGCGCTTCGCCTGGCCGAAAAACGCGTCCAGTAAGCGGTTCCTGATCTGTCATGCGGCGCGCCCCCCGCGCGCCGCACCAGCCAGCACAGACCAAAAGAGGAACAGCCATGCGACAGAGAGTTGTCCCGTTACTGGCACCCAAACCGAAGCATCGGGATGACGGTTGCTACGAAACCAAAGTTCGCGGGCTGGCCGTGCTCAATTCGCCTTTGTTGAACAAAGGGACGGCCTTCACGGCCGGGGAACGGAAAGCGTTGGGCCTGACCGGTCTGCTGCCTCCGGACATCAGCACGCTGGAAGCCCAGGTCAAGCGCGCCTACATCCAGTACGAGCGCCTGCCCGACGTGTTGAGCAAGAACATCTATCTTACCGGCCTGCACGATCGCAACGAGGTGCTGTTCTACCGGCTGTTTTCCGAGCACCTGCGGGAAATGATCCCCATCGTCAACGATCGGACGGTCGGTATGGCGATGGAGCAATATCACCACGAGTGCCGGCGTCCGCGGGGCGTGTACCTCTCGATCGACCATGCCGAAGCCATCGAGGAAGCGTTTGCCAATCTCGGCGCTGGTTCGAGCGATATCGACCTGATCGTGGCTACCGACGCCGAGCAAATCCTGGGAATCGGCGATTGGGGTGTAGGCGGCATCGAGGTGTCGATCGGCAAGCTGGCGATCTACACGGCGGCGGGTGGAATCGACCCCACGCGCGTGATCCCGGTAATGCTCGACGTCGGCACCAACCGGGAAAGCCTGCTCAGCGATCCCATGTACATCGGCAACCGGCACGCCCGGATACGCGGGGAGCGGTACGACGCTTTCATCGACGCGTACGTCAAGGCCGTGACCAAGCTGTTTCCCCACGCGCTGCTGCAGTGGGAAGACTTCGCGCCGGGCAATGGACGGCGCATCCTCGAGCGATACCGCGACCGGATCTGCACCTTCAATGATGATATGCAGGGCACCGGCGCCATCACGCTGGCGGCGGCGATCTCCGCGGTGCGCGTCTGCGGAACGCCGCTGCGCCATCAGCGCGTGGTGATATTCGGGGCAGGTACGGCGGGGGTTGGAATCGCCGACCAGATTCGCGATGCAATGGTGCGCGAGGGTTTATCCAAAGAAGATGCGGCCAGCCGCTTCTGGTGCGTGGACCGGCAGGGCTTGCTCACGACCGAGATGGCCGGGCTACGCGACTATCAGGTGACGTACGCCCGCCCACCCGCCGAAAGCAAGGGCTGGAAGCGCGACGGGAACGGCATTGGTCTGGCCGAGGTGGTTCGCCGGGTGCGGCCGACGATGCTGATCGGCGCGTCCACGGCCGCGGGTAGTTTCACGGAAGCGATCGTCAGAGAGATGGCTGCCCACACCGAGCGGCCCATCATCTTCGCGCTTTCGAATCCAAGACCGAGGTCCGAGGCCACCCCGGCCGATCTGATCGCCTGGACTGACGGGCGGGCGCTGATCGCCACCGGCAGCGCGTTCGCCCCAGTGACGCATAAGGGAGTGACGTACGTCATCGGCCAAGTGAATAACGCCATGCTGTATCCGGGTCTCTGCCTCGGCGCCATCGTCTCGCGAGCCCGCAGGATCAGTGCCGGGATGTTCGCGGCCGCAGCCAACGCCGTATCCAGTCTGGTCGCCGTGCGCCATCCCGGGGCGTCACTGCTTCCGCATATCGACGACTTGCGTAGCGTGTCGGTGACAGTGGCGGTGGCGGTCGCGGAGGCCGCCGCGGCTGAGGGATTGGCCGGAGTGGAACTCGACGACATCGTTCGACAAGTTCAAGAGTCGATGTGGCAGCCGGAATACCGCCAGATCCAGGCGTGCTGAAGCCAAGCAGCCGGCTGCAGGGCCGCGGACAAGCGGCTTCCTCACGGCCGCCCGCGCCGGGCGAAGATAAGAGAGGCACAGCGAAGGGGACACCATGAAAACGCCATCGTCGGGCCGGGAGCGCTGCGTCGCGATCGTGCCCGGTCTCGCGATCCTTCTTCTCATCAGTCTCGCGGGCGATGCGGAACCCCGGGTTTCGCAGGCAGGCCATGGTCAAGACCCGGGAGCATACAGAATCTCAGTGAACGTCGACCTCGTGGTGTTGCACCCCACCGTTCGCGACCGTAAGGGTCGTTCTGTCTCCGATCTGCGCGAGCAGAACTTTGAAGTCTACGAAGACCGGGTCCGGCAAACCATCCGGTTGTTCCGGCACGACGATCTCCCGGTTACGGTGGGTCTGGTGATCGACCATAGCGGGAGCATGCGGGCGAAACTCCCTAATGTGATCGCCGCAGCCCATACGTTTGTCCAGACAAGCAACCCGGAAGACCGGATGTTCGTCGTCAACTTCAACGAGAAAGTAACTCTGGGCCTGCCCGGCGGGATGAGCTTCACCAATAGCTCGGAGGAACTCGAGCGCGCCATATCGAGGACCCCTGCCGCAGGAATGACGGCGCTTTACGATGCGGTCGTCGTGGCGCTGGAGCGATTGCAGGAGGGCAGCCGGGACAAAAGAGTGCTGATCGTGATCAGCGATGGCGCCGACAACGCAAGCAAGCATAGCCTGGAGCAGCTTTTGAAGATGGCCGGGCAATCGAGCACCATCATGTACGCAATCGGCATTTTCGATGAAGGGGATCCGGACCGGAATCCGGCCGTGCTCAATAGACTGGCACTTGCCACCGGCGGCGAAGCCTATTTTCCCTCCCAATACAACGCGGTGGTAGAGGTTTGCGAGCGCATCGCACGGGATATTCGCAATCAATACACCATCGGATATGTCTCCAACAGCGCCGCGCAACCCGGCGTCTATCGGGCGATTCAAGTAGTCGCCGGTGGGACGTCAGGTGGCAAGCTATCGGTGCGCGCCCGCCCCGGCTACATCGACGGCGGCGAAACGCGTCCGGTACAGCGTGAGATCGTGAAGTGAGGATTGTGATCAAGAGAGGGCCGCTAACGTCGGTCCTGCGGTGGGGCCAGTGGCTACTCGGCGCCGGCGCCGTCGTGATGCTGGGTTATTGCGGCATGCTCTGGGCGGACGGCTGGTTCTTCCAGCAAGGGGAGACCCGCCACCTCGAACAACTGCTGCATGACCGGCAGGCAACGAGCGGCTCGGTGAGCCCGGCGTCGCCTTCTCCCTCTTCGAGAGTCATTCCAATTACGGCGACGGGCGGCTTAATTGGTCGCATCGAGATTCCACGTCTTGGCGTCTCCGTAATCGTCGTCGAAGGCGTGGGCAGCCGGACTTTGCGCCGCGCGGCCGGCCACATTCCGGGGACGGCACTACCGGGACAACCGGGTAACGTCGGCATCTCGGCGCATCGCGACACGTTCTTTCGGCCGCTGCGAAAAATCCAGCAGAACGACATGATTATGTTGACCACCGTGCTCGGCGTGTATCATTATCGCGTCGTGTCGGCCAGGGTAGTGAATGCAGACAACGTCGCCGTGCTGGCTCCCGGCGGCAATGAGATCCTCACCTTGGTAACGTGTTATCCGTTCTACTTCGTTGGTCCCGCTCCCGACAGGTTCATCGTACGGGCCGAAAGGGTCACCTGACAGACCGGCCGCTTGCGCCCGAATTTTGAGCCGTGGCCGGGGCGACTCCGCGAGCGCTACTCACGGAGGATGGCAGGAGCAGTTGCTAGAATCCGGATATGCGGATTAAGTCTATCGGTCTGCTCTCTCTGCTCGTCCTGCCGCTGCAGTTTGTGGGCGCACAAAGTACCGTGCCCACGTTTCAGCACGCCCTCGGTCAGGGCTCTTACACTCTCGTTGGCGGCGACCCGGCACAGGGAGGCACCACCACCATCCCCACAGTGCTCGTCCCTATCACGCTCTCCTTTGACGCGAAAAAGCAGGCCGGTAAACCCTTCATCATGGACGCCGCTCCGGACATACCGCCTGTCCTCCGCTCGCCCGTCTTCTCCAAGTTCGCCTTCCCCTCCGGCGGCGTCACACAGTATGCTGACGCCATGTTGCGCACCACTTTCCCCAATGCCGAAGGGTGGCACACGCTGCTCGGCAAGCCGGATGTGAAGCCGGCGCATATCGCCGTCCCCGTCGGCTACGGCTACATCCTCACCTCGAAGAAGACCGGCGGTTCCTTCGCCGTCGTCGACGTGGAGTTTCTGCAAAAGGAACTCTTCAAGCAACTTCCCAAACAGGACGGGAAGCTCGTCATCGCGATAACGCATAACGTCACTTACTACGCCGCCGGCGATGCAACGGTGTGCTGCTCTTGGGGAACGCACGGCGTCGACTCCGCCACTGGGAACTCCTTCGTGCTCGGCTCGTATCTTCATGCCGCGCCCACGGTAGTGGAAGACGATGACGTGCAGCCGCTCACGCAGCAGCTCGCGGAGTTCATCAAGGATCCCCTGCACGATCCGCTGGTCCGCGGCCGCAATGTCAAAGCTCCGGGAAACACATTCCCCGGATGGCTCCGTCCCGCCTCGATGCATCCAGGAGACGCGGGCGTCTGCGGTGGCACAGGCGTCGCCACCACCTACTTCCTTCTCGAACCGACCAATACGAACCCCAAAAACAATATTCCTGCATCGAAGGCTTTTGCCGCCCATGTGGATGGTGGCACCTATCACCTGCAGAACGTAGCCCTGTTGCCTTGGTATACCGGCGGCTCTGCGGGTCTCGGCGGCACTTACAGTTTTCCGGATCGCCAGGCGCTCACTGACCCTGCAAAGCCATGCCCGGCACGCGGTGGAGGTGCCGGCGGCGGTCGTGCGTCCGCACCGCCTAAGCCCTCGGTCGCGGCGCTTCCGGTGAGTGGTTCGCCCAACGGTCATCAGCTCATCGGCTACTGGGCCGGGTACGGCGGCCCCGGTTCCACCATCCCGCTCCGCGACCTCTCGCCGCAATGGGATGTCATCATCGTCGCCTTCTCCACACCGGATAAGAACGCGCCGGAAGGGACCATGCAGTTCCGCACACCCGCGGGTCTTGAAACCGAACAGTTCAAGTCCGATCTTGCCTACGTGAAGGGACAAGGAAAGAAGGTCATGATTTCGCTCGGTGGCGGCGGCCAGCACTTCACACTCGCCGATCCGAAGCGAGTTCCGAACTTCGTCGCCTCTGTCACCCGCGTCGTTACCGAGTACGGCTTCGATGGTATCGACATCGACTTCGAAAGCCCGTCTCTCTCCATCGACCCCGGAGACACGGACTTCAAGCATCCCACCACGCCATCCATCACGAATCTCATCTCGGCCCTGCGCCAGTTACACGATCGTTTCGGCCCCCGCTTCATGATCAGCCTGGTGCCGGAGGGTACGCAGATCCCCTCCGGCTACCCCAGCTATGGCGGCCAGTTCGGTTCCTATCTGGCGATCGCTTACGCCATCCGCGACATCCTCGCCTTTATTGATGTGCAGGACTACAACACGCCGCCGCTTCAAGGTCTTGATGGCGAGATCTATCAGCCTGGCTCCGTGGACTATCACGCCGCCATGACAGAACTGCTTCTGCATGGCTTCAACGTTGGAGGCGATCCCAAGCAGTTCTTCCCGCCCATGCCGGCCAATAAGGTAGCCGTCGGCTTTCTCACCGGCGACACAACGCCCACGATCGTCAGTCAGGCGATGGACTACATCATCACCGGCAAGGCTCCGGGCGGAGCCACGTACAAGCTGCGCCAGCCCGCCGGCTACCCGTCCATGATCGGCGCCATGTTCTGGACCATCGACGCCGACCGCCGCGGCGACTACAACTTCTCCAACATCGTCGGCCCTCAACTCCACCGCTATCCGGCAACTAAGTAGTCTTCACAGAGGTGGCGGCAAGCCGAGCTTAGTCAACATGTTTTTGCATGCAACATGTCCCTCTTCCCGCCCGGTCGCACTCTTCGACCCGCTTTGTCCAGAGCGAAGCGTCGAGTCGATCCGATTCGCTATTCGCTCCCAGCCGGCCGAGGTCCTGGTGAATCGCCAGTGCATGCCGGAACGACGAACAACTTTCGCGTGGCTTGCCAAGCTGACTCAAAGCTTTGCCGATATCCGCGTACACATTTGCGAGATCCGGCCGAACGGGGGTATTGGAGGCGAGGTGGGCGGTCAGCTTTTCGCCGAGCGCGGCCGCCTCGGAGAGATACTTCAGAGCCGCGGCGGCTTGACCGGTTTGCAACAGAGTATGCCCCACCTCCCACTCGGCAAATAGAAGGCGCCCCCCGATTCTGGCGTCCCTCGGATCGGCAGCCGCAAGACGGCGGCGAATGTCGAGAGATTTCCCAGGCAGGGAGTTTGCAAGCGGACAGGCCAGGGCCAGAAGCGATAAGTCCGGCCGGACTAAATTAAATTTAGCACGGCTTGGCGGGCGTTCGTCTGGGCCGCCAATGCTCTGGCCTGGTCGAAGGCCTCCTGCGGACTGGCCTGGGCTTGCTTAGCCACCTCCGCCTCACCAAATATGCGCTTCAGGCTCAGCACTTCACTCCCTCACCCTCACGTGGCAAGCCCCGACCACAGGCGATCATCTAATTCGCCGGTACCGTTTCTACACCATCAGTGTAGGCGGCTGTGGGGAATGGTCAACGATATCGATCGTCCGTGGACGGCTGATATCAGAGGATAATCGCGTTTGTGTCACCACGCGAATCGTGTTGGCTACTATGACAGCGGAAAGCCCATGTACGCATCCGAAAACGTCTCTGCTGCGTGGTCGAGCCGCCCGGGGAATGGCCGTTTAGGCGGATTCCGCCTGCGTCAGTAGTCGGCCTGTGATACATTTCTCATAGTTCGGATGCAAAGAAGACGATTCATCTCCGCCGCGGTCGCCGGCTGCGTGTTGCCGCAGGTTGTCTTTCCGCAAGCGGCCAAAGTGAAGCTCGGGATCGATCTCTTCAGCCTGCGCTCGCAAAACTGGACACCCATGCAGCATCTCGACTACTGCGCCAAACAACAGGCAAAAGTAGTCCACTTCTCCGAGATCCGGTTCATCGGCGGGTTGGAGACGGAGAATCTGAAACGCGTCCGGCAGCGCGCAGAGGAGCTCGGCATCGAGATCGAGTTGGGGATGCGGTCGATCTGTCCGACTTCGAAAATGTTCGACGCGAAAGCGGGCACGGCGGAAGAGCAACTTTCGCGCATGATCGACGCGGCAATCTTAGTGGGGTCGAAGATCGTGCGCGCTGTGCTCGGCAGTTCGGATGACCGTAAGCCCGGGCCGCTGGCGCGCCATATCGAAAGCATGGTTCAGGTGTTGCGGAATTCGCGGTCGAAAGCGATGGACGCGGGAATTAAGGTCGCGATCGAGAATCACGCGGGCGACATGCAAGGCCACCAGTTGAAGACGCTGATCGAAGAGGCGGGGCGCGATTTCGTTGGCGCGTGTCTCGATTCCGGAAATCCGTTGTGGACGCTCGAAGATCCGCACGCGGCTTTGGAAACGCTGCATCCCTATGTGCTCACCAGCCACGTCCGCGATAGCGCCGTGTGGCTGGTGGACCAGGGCGCGGCGGTGGCGTGGGTGCGGATGGGCGAGGGCAACGTCAAGATCGATGAGTACGTGCGGAAGTATGCGGCGTTGTGCCCGGGGCGGGCGCTCTCGATGGAGACGATCGTGACCGGGCCGCGCGTGTTCGCTTATCGCGACGCCGCGTTCTGGGAGGCGTATCGCGACGTGCCGGCATGGGAGTTCGAGCGCTTCAGGGAGATCGCGGAA
>JBGPHT010000241.1:0-8342 GCA_041484525.1 Bryobacteraceae bacterium
GGACGGTGAGTAACGGATTACTCCGTTGCTCTCCGTCCTACTCTACCGGCCAGAATCGCTCTCCCGGCATCTTCGGCCGCGTTGCCCCCTGGAGCAGTACCGCCGAAATAATCTGCGTTCTGCTTGCCGCACTACACTAGGATCGGCGATCTTGTCGTAAGATTGTGTTTCGGGAAATCGTGCCCATATCGCCGCAGAAGACCCAAGTGTCTCCCAATATCGATCCAGGCCCACGGATTCCAGGTAAGCTTTCCTTCCGTTACCTGGTTATCGGAGTCTCGTGTGCGAATCTCTGTTATGTAAAGATCTGGTCCTCCGTTTTGTCCTACGGGACGATCGACACCTATCTGATGAAATCGGGAGCGTCTCCCACCCATATCTACGCACTCATCGCGAACACGCTGCTGTTGGGCGCCGCCATCGCGCTGGCTGCCTGCTGGCTCAAGCCCCGCGTCAAAGGCGCAGGCATCGTAGTGCGAAACTACTTCTGCCTGCTGGCCCTGCTGGTTCCGCTGAACGCCGTCCGCTCGCTGGTGGCAGAGCGATGGCCACATACTCACTGGTCGGCGTTGACGTCGGCCTTGGGCGTCATGCCAGTGCTCGTCCTGGGCGGATTGGCCGCACTGGCCGCATTTTCCCAGCATCGCCGCGCCGTACGATTGGCCCAGGTGCTGCTTCTGCTTTGCTCGCCTCTGGCGGTGTTCAATATCGTGCATGGCGTGCTGAAAGCGGCGCAGTACGATCCGGGAATCTTTGCGGACAAGCCACTGGCCCCGCGTCTCGCGGATGCGCGCGTGACTCCGCGGATCGTGTGGATCATCTTCGACGAGTGGGATGAGCGGCTCACATTCCTCGAGCGCGACCCGTCGATCCACATGCCGGAGCTGGACCGGTTCCGTTCGCAAGCGCTGTATGCGGCCAACGCATATCCGCCTTCGTGGCAGACGCCGTGGTCCCTGCCAGCCCTCCTCACGGGCCGGTTGGTGGCGGATGCAAAGCCGCGCGGCCCGAGCGACCTGCGGCTGTTTCTGCCGGCGCCGCAACCTCCGGTGACCTGGCGCGATCTGCCGAATACGTTTTCCGAGGCGCGGGCATTGCGGTATAACGTCGGGGTCGTGGGCTACTATCACCCGTACTGCCGGCAGTTCAACGACAGTTTGAGCGCCTGTTCCTGGTGGCCGACGGCGCTGCAATACAACAGCATGGGGAACTCGTTCCGGGAAGTGATGTGGAACCAGGTGCGCAGCCTCTTCGAAACCGGATCGCGGTCGCCGTTCGGCCAGTCGCTGGCGGTACAAGAGCACGGGCGCGAGCAGCAGAACTCCCTGGCGGCTGCGAAGGAACTGGTGCAGGACCCACAGATGGGTTTCGTGTTCCTGCATTTTCCGGTTCCCCATGCGCCCTATGCTTATGACCGCCGGACGAGGCAGTTTACGCTGCGCTCGCCCTCCACCGGATATTGGGACAACCTGGCGCTGCTGGATGAGTTCGTCGGCCAACTGCGGGCCACCATGGAGGCGGCCAATTTGTGGGACGGAAGCACCGTGCTGCTGAGCAGCGATCACTGGTATCGCGCTTCCGTGCTGCTCGACGGGAAGAGGGATCATCGCGTTCCGTTCCTGCTCAAAATGCCGGGGCAGCACGAGGGGCTGACCTTCAGCACGCCATTCAACACGGTGCTGAGTCACGATTTGATTCTGGCGATCCTGCATGGTGAGATTGCGGACGGCCGCGGCGCCGGTGAGTGGATCGACCGTCACCGAACCATCGCCGAGAGTCCGTACTACAGCGATGAAATCCCATTTTGATTGTGTCCCGTGAGACTACACGGCGGGCCCAAAAACGTTTATCATAGCGTCTACTTGGATGCGCCTCGGGAAAGCTAGCAGCACTATCCCGTCCAATTCGTGGACGGCTCGGCGTCTTGCGCTGGGCGCGGGAATCGTTTTATTCCTGGCGCTCACCCTGTTGGTCGTGCTGACCAAACGGCCGGGATGCGATGAAGCTTGGTTTTCGAGCCCTGCCTGGAACTTGGATACGCGGGGCTACATGGGGACGCCGGCCCTCGAGCCCGCCAATGTCTGGACCAACGGGCGCAACATGACCGGCATCGACCGGCATACCTATTGGATCATGCCGCTCCATCCGCTGGTGCAGGCCGTCTGGTATCGCATTGTTCCCTTCAGCCTGCTTTCGCTGCGCCTGCTTTCGATGCTGTGGGCGCTGGTGGCGCTGGCGGCATGGTTCCTCATCCTGCGCCGGATCTCGACCGACGAGGTAGTGCCGTACCTGGGCACCGCGCTCATCGCGCTGGATTATGTTTTCATCCGCGGCGCGTCTCACGGCCGTATGGACATGATGGGCGCGAGCCTGACTTTCAGCGCCCTGGCGGCGTACCTGTGCCTGCGCGAGCGGAATCTGGTGCTGGCGCTGATGGCCAGCCACGCGCTGGCCGCGGCCGCCATGCTGACGCATCCCAACGGAATTCTCGCGGTCGCGACATTGGTGATGGCGGCGCTGATTTTCGATCGCGGCCGTCTGCGGGTGTGGCACGCGGGCGTCGTCGCCGTGCCGTACCTGGTGGGCTTCGGCGCATGGGGGCTCTACATCCTCCAGGCGCCCGAGGTTTTTCGCAAACAGTTTATGGGCAATGCCGCCGGCCGCTTCGTGCTGCTGACGCAGCCGTTTCACGCCCTGCAGGTCGAGATCACCGACCGCTACATCGGCGGCGGGAAGAACTATCTCAAGCTGCTGATGTTTGTTCCGTGCGTGGCGGGACTGGCGGGCGCGCTGACCACGCCTGCCATTCGCCGCAATCGTGGATACCAGTTGCTGCTGGCCTCGGCGGCCGTGGCATTCGTCTACTTCTGGCTCTTTGAAGGCACCAAGCTGTATCTCTACCTGGTGTATCTGACTCCGTTGCTGGACGCGATCCTGGCGGAGTGGCTGTGGTCCTGCTGGCAGACTCGTCCCTCGCTCCGGATCCCGGTTGCGATTACGGTGGCCGTCATCCTGTGCATCACCGCCGGGGGCGCGGCGTTCGTGGTGACACGCGACGATTACCGTCGCGACTTCCTGCCGGCGGCCGACTATTTGAAGGCGCATGCGGCCCCTCAGGACGTCATCATGGGAAGCGCCGAGTTGGGCTTCGAGCTGGGTTGGGACAGACCGCTGGTGGACGACGTGCGGTTGGGTTACTCGAGTGGCAAGAGGCCGCAATGGATCGTCTTCGAGCAGCGTTATGAGGAGTGGACGGATGTGGCGGCGCACGCGGCCCCCGAAGTCCACGGCTATATCGCCAAGATGCTGAAGGACGAGTTCCGGCCGGTGTTCAGCGAGAATAGTTACACGATCTACGGCCGCACGCATTAGCTTCGGGCAGCGCGCTACCATTTAGGTATGGGACGCATGCTCATCACGATCGGGTTGGTGCTGGTCGTGGCCGGTGTGCTCTTCACCTTCGTGGACCGGCTCCCCATCAAGCTACGTAGATTGCCCGGCTTTGAGTTCCCGATCTCGCGCATCGATCCCGCAAGCAACAAGGTAGTCCAGCATTCGCCGGTCAGGGCGGCGACGAGATGAAGCAAGGCGAACAAGAGTTCCATTCTATCGGGACGGCGGTTGTGTCCGAGTGACCGGTTGAAGCGAGCACAGGAAGTGGAATGGACTGATACTCTGGATTATGACCGTTGTTGTCAAGAAACAGTGACGTTCGACTATGCCAAATGACGGTAGGCAACTCGAAGCGCTGGTAGCGTTCGTCGAGAAGACGCTCCTTCCGCAAGGATACGAGGTGAAGACGAATGAACGTGTCTACGACGACAGCGGCGTGCAGATCGCGGAACTTGATGTAGAGGTCCGAGGGAAAGTTGGTTCAACCAGCATCGCGTGGCTCATCGAGTGCCGCGACCGTCCCGGTGACGGCCCGGCGCCGGGATCCTGGATCGAACAACTCGTTGGGCGACGAACACGCTTCGGGTTCAATAAGGTCACCGCTGTTTCGACAACGGGGTTTGCGATCGGCGCAATCGAATTTGCTCGGTCACAAGGCATCGAGTTGAGAGAAGTCAAGACGCTGATCGTCGATGAGTTTAAGGATTGGCTGGCAATTCGTTACGTCCACAACGTAGAAACCAGAACAGTACTCCAGGGTGCATCAATCTTGGTCGACGAAAGCGAAAGTGACGAGAGCACCCGTGCATTGCTTGACGCTATGGCTGATACGCCGGCAACTGCTACATTCCTCAAACCATCGAAAGGCGGGTCCGCCGTTCCGCTTGCCGACGCGCGTTCTTGGCTGCCGTCCAGACAGCCGGAACGCTCTTTGATGACGTGGTCCCGAATGGCCCCGGAAAAACCATTGAATTGCGCGTCCGGTACACAAACGACGAAGACCATTTCGTCGTGGAGACGACCCTCGGGCCGATTCGAGTGCACTCCATCATTTTTCAAGGTGAACTCTATGTGAAGGAGGATCTGCTGCCGCTCTCGGTGACAGCGGAGTATCGACACCTCGAAACTGGACAGCCGATCTCTCAAATAGCCGCTTTTCTTCCACAGGAGATTCACGGGATGAGATTCTCGATGGAATTGCATCGGATCCTTGAATCAGGCGAGACGCATGTTACTTTACGCAGATTGGAAGACAGCGTTTCATGAGAGGGCCACACCAACCTCGTTCCCAGACGGCGTTTTTGAGTGGCATGCGATCGGCTCCGGTGGGATCGTCGCCCACTCGGAGAGTGAGCGGAGACGGTCAGCTGGGCACTGGCAATCGGCTTTTGCTATCCCAACATCATCGCGGGTTTCGGCCGCTCACTGTATCTATCAGACGAGACTTCGGGGTCTATCGAACTACTTCGGCTTCTTGACCTCGCCACAAGGGTCCACCCGCGTAATCTCGGGGTTCGTTGGGCGCGCAACCCTCAATATGGCAACTGGAAAGGAAGACGCTGCCCTACGCCGCCGGATGACGCAGCGCCTGCGATACACCGCCCGGAGCTCACGCCGTCACAGCCACCGCCACCCCTGCGCTACCATTTAGGTATGGGGCGCATGCTCATCACCATCGGGTTGGTGCTGGTCGTGGCCGGAGTGCTCTTCACCTTCGCGGACCGTCTCCCCATCAAACTCGGACGCCTGCCCGGCGACATCCACATCCAGGGCAAGAATTCGAACTTCTACTTCCCGCTTACCACGTGCATCCTACTCAGCCTGCTTCTATCTTTTGTGATGTGGATTCTGAGAAGGTGAACTACCGCAGCCGCCCCATCTTATCTAGCGGCCAGTACACGAAGACGGCCTTGCCGTAGATGTCCCCGCGGCGGACGTAGCCCCACGTGCGGCTGTCGCTCGACGAGCTTCGATGGTCGCCCAGCACGAAATAACTATCGGGCGGCACCGCCTTCGGACCCCATGAGGTATTGTCGCGGTACTCCTCCGGCACGTAGTCTTCGATCAGCTTCTTGCCGTTCACCAGCACATCGCCGTTCGCGATCTGCACCGTGTCGCCGGGCAGTCCGATCACGCGCTTGATGTACGACTTGTCGCGATCGAGCGGCCACCAGAACACCACCGTGTCGCCACGCTCGATGCTTCCCAGGCCGAATCGGTAGGTGAATTTGTTGATGAAGATACGTTCCTGGTCGGTGAGTCCCGGCATCATGCTGGTGCCTTCGACCTTCACCGGCTGGTAAATGAACACGATCAGGATGACCGCGATCAGCACCGAAAACGCCAGGTCCCGCACCCACGAAAGCGCGCCCCACAAACCGGAATGCGAATCCTTGGCCGAGTCCTCGATAGGCGCCGGCGCAGCGGGATTTAGACTTTCGTTCTCCTGCATTCCCAACATCTACGGCAGCCTGGAGGCCGCCCGTGGAACAGGTTGCTACTACGTCATTATAGACGGTTTGGCGACGGCGCCGGTTGCCGGGCTCATTTGAGCAGCCGGCTCAACACCGGCAGCGGAACCGGCCCTTCCTTCAACGCACGGTCGTTGAACTCCGCCAGGCTGTATGCCGCGCCCTTCGCCTGCTTGTATTCATCGCGCACGCGCAGCCAGCCGCGCCACCCGACGAAATACATCGGCAACTGGCAGGAGGACAGCTTTGCCCGCTGCAGTTTGCCCTCCGCCTCTTCCTTTTCCTGAAACGTCTGCTTCTCCATCAGGTCGAGCGCTTCCTGGTCGGTCATGTTCAGCATCTGCAGCCGAACATCCAGAATTGCGTTGGCGAGCACCCGAAGTTCCTCTTTGGCGAACGTCAGCGCCATCTCCGGATTGTGATTGAGAAAGCCCTCGTCAAGCATCATCTGCGTGGAATACTGGCCCCATCCCTCGATGTAGGGGCCGTTGCCGTACACCGAGCGCAGAATGCGCCGCTCTTTCGGCTGCACGTCGTTCGCGATTTCCATCTGGACATAGTGGCCCGGCATCGCCTCGTGGATGGTGAGCAGTTTCAGCTTGTAGAAGTTGTACTCGCGCAGTTTGGAATCCACGCGGTTCTCGGGCCAAGCCGCTGGAATCGGCGTGATCCAGTAGAACGCGCCCAACTGCGGCTCGAGCGCCGGCGCCTGGCTGAATCCGCCCACGGAGTAGATGCCGCGCATGAATTCCGGCGTCGGGATCACCTGCAGATTGGACCGCGCGGGAAGCGTCAACAGATGCTTCCCGGCGACAAACGCGCGCGCTTCGTCCAGGTCGCGGCGCGCTTCGTCCATGTACGATTCGCGCGTCGAATGGCGGTCCGCAATCTTCGCCAGCACCTCCCCGATCGTCGCGTTCTCGCGCTCGGCGCCAGCCAGGTCCGCGTGGTCCTTGTGCGCGCCGAACATCTGGCGATGCAGCGGCAGCGCGAGTTCGAGCATCCCCGCGCGCACTTCCTGCAGGCGGCGCTCGGCCTGCTCGAGCGTGCTATCCGCCTCCGCGCCGCTTTCAAGCGTATACCGGAACTTGCGTGAGTAGACTTCCTGGCCCAGCCGCCACGCGGCGTCGGAGCGGTAAGCCAGACTCTTTTGCAGGTAATCCTGAAACTTGCGCATGGCGTCGAGCGCCGGCCGCGCGGCCTTGGTGTAGGCGTCGCGCAGCTCGTCGGGCACCGCCGCGCGAATCTCCTTGTCAACGAGTTCTATGTTCCCCTGGTTCTCGGTGACGGCCACTTGGGTCCAGACTTCGGGCGACGCTACCAGGTTCGAGCCTGCCTGATCCAGGAAGAGCGGCACCATCTGCAGCCGCGCGATGATGTTGCGGAAGCGCGCCGGCTTGGGCGCATATTCCAACACGTACGGGCTGAACAACGCGTTCCCCAGCGTCTCGACATAAATCGTGGGATTGTGCTGGCGGCTGTGAATGACGTCGAGGTCGAGCAGCGCGAGGGCCACCTGATCTTCCATGATGCGGAGGTCGGCGGCGTCTTCCGGACTCAGCGACTCGGCCTTCAATTTGCCGAGGCGATCGCGGAACTTCTCGTAAAAGCGACGCTGTTTATCCAGCGCTTTGGCGTTCAAATCGTCCAGCAGATCGTCGAGCTTCTTGCCGTCATACTCGTGCAGGCCCACACCGGTCGCCGCGGCGGGCGAAAACGAAAGCGTGGTGTAGACGAATTCTTCCGTCAGCTTGCTGATGTTTGCGGAATTGCGGCACCCGGCGGCGAGTAAGAGAATCGTAACAATTACAGCGATTTTCGCCATCGTTGCAATTGTACTGTGATTACCCCGCCGTCGCGCGCGGGCGCTTCGGCTTGCGGGCGGGCGTCGACACGGGCTGCGGCGTGCGCTCGCGAGACCGCATTCGATCGAGGTCGCGCATCACGCGCGTCTGCTCGGCGAGGGCGCGGCGCATCGTCAGGCGCTCGGCGATGAAGCAGCCCCAAAGGGCCATGACCGACAGGGCCATCGCTGCTAAGCCCGGTCCGGTAATCCTGGCGATCGGCATCGGCCGCTTCTCCTTGTCCGTGTCGATGAGCAATCCTGCTGCCAGGGGATTACGGCTTTGGATTCATATCCTCCTCTATGGAGAGTGTGGCCAATCCTTCACGGTTGAGCCACGGATGGACACGGATAGACACCGATATGCAAAACCCAATCCGAACTCTTGTTTGTTTTATCCGCGTCCAGTCGCGGTAGGGACGTCCGTTGCCGGACGCCCTCCGCACGGATCCGTACGAGCGCACTCTAGCGCATACGGCTCTTACCTCGGGTGCATAGCGTCGAAGCGACCCCCTGGTGGATGCAGAATTCGCGGCGGAGGCAGGTAACGATCCACAATCGGACGGAACCGCTCCCACGAGTGACGGTCTCGCTGGCTTCGACGCCGGAGCGCCGCCAGCCACATGCGGGCCACC
>JBGPHT010000242.1:0-8336 GCA_041484525.1 Bryobacteraceae bacterium
CGCGTTGAGCGAGCAGAGCGTTCCGGTCAGGAGAAGTGGGCATAGATCGCCTGACCGCATTATATACTGTCAGAAGTCGAGCCCAACCTACGCCCCAATGCTGGTTAACGGGTTTCCATCATTCTGCGGTCGTGCACCCGTAAGCATCCTTACGTTTGACTTCTATGAACGACCAGGCTCGCCGGAATGCGCCCGAGCACCGCCGCCCTCCAGCCCGTGTTATCCTAAAACTTCGAAACTCTTCTGTAAGGAATCAAGTTAAGCCAAGATGCCGAATACAATTTCCGCGGTGAAGCGGGTACGCCAGGACGTAAGGCGCACGGAATACAACCGGCAAGCCAAGACTCGGCTGCGTCATCAGATTCGAGCCATGCGGCGCGCGTTGACGGGTAAGGACACGAAGGTCGCCATCGACCTGCTGCCCAAGACTTTTTCGATCATCGACCGTTCCGCCAAAAACGGCATCATCAAAATGAACACGGCTGCCCGGTACAAGTCGAAGCTGCACACCAAGGTGAAGGCGATCTCGGCCTAGCCTATTTCACCAACTCCAGAATGAACCGCTCCATGACGATGCGGTCGTCGGGACGCGTATCGCGCAGCCCTCTATCCGCTTCGAAGATCAGGGTCATGGCGCGCTCGATCTGCGCCGTCGAAAACTTCGTCACCGTCTGCTGAATCTGCTCCGCGCGCGATCCCCACATCGCCACCCCCATCCGCGAGAAGTGGCTCTGGATCTGCCCCGCGCCTTTGAGCCCGGCTTCACGGGCCACCAGCGCCATGCGAAATTGCGTCGACAGAAACGCCAGCGCCAGCGGCAGGTATTCGCCTTCGCGCGTGAGCGTGTCGAGATACTCGAGCGCGCGCGCCCGGTCGCGGCGGCCGAGTGCGTTCACCAGCGCGAAGACGGTGGTGGAGCGCGCATCCGGGACCAGCCCGGTCACGTCGTCCACTCCCACGGTGCGCGCTCCGGCATACAGCGCGAGCTTTTCGATTTCCACGGCGATGCGCGCGATATCGGCGCCGAGAGCGTCCACCAGCAGATCGAGCGCGTCGGCGTCCATGCGGAAACCGGCCGCGCGGATCAGTGTCTCCGCCTCCTGGCGGGCTTCGTGCACCGCATACCGGCGCAATTCGACCACCTCGTGGATCGCGGCGTAAAACTTACGAACGCGATCCTGCTTCCGCTTGTCGTCGCCTTCAAAATCGAAGCGGCTGGCTTCGAAGACGAGAGTCGTGGCGGGCGTGGGGTCTTTCAAATAACTCTCGAGCGGCCCGGCATCGCCCGAGCCGGCGGATTCGGAATCGGAGTCATCATCCGCGGCGGCGCGGCCGCGGGGCAGCGCGGCTTCGGCGTTCACCACCCAAATCAAGCGCTCGGCGGCGAATAGCGAAAGCGACCGCGCGTCATCCAGCACCTCGGCCAACGACGATTCCACCAGATCGTGCTGCGAGACGGAGCCTTCCGGAAACGCCCCCAGCAGCGTCTCCTTCAAGCGGCGGCGCTCATACGCTTCCGGTCCCAGCAGCAGCACCGCGGGCGGAGCTTGCCCCTTCTTCACGCGCGCCGCCAGTTGACCGGCGGTCATCAGAAGTTCTCCAGGATGGCGCTGACCACGTCGCGCGCCACGTCGCGGCTCAGTCGCTGCATGGCAGGCCCACTCTCGTCGAAATAATTCTTGGGATCGACCGAGATTTCGTAGCGCTCGTGGAATTCAGCGCCGGCGCGGTTGAACAGGACCTTGCCGGTGGCCCGCTCGGTCAGCGTCAGGTTCAGCGTGACGACGGCCTGCACGCCGGTAGCGCGTCCGGTAATCGGGTCCGAAACCGTGGGGTAGGGTGCGAAATTCGCCACCGCGCCGGTGAGCACCGCATCCGCCTGGTTCGGATCGGTAACGATCCGGTACTTCGTTCTCGAGATGAATTCCCGCGTCAGGTCGGCGGCTAGGAGTCGCGGGATGTCGTAGCGCGCCGTAACGTTGCCGAGTGCCGGGATGGCGATGGTGTGAATTGTCTTCGGCAGAAGATCCCCGCGCCCCGCCACGTGATACCCGCACCCCGCAAAAACCAAACACAGAGCCGTCGCGTACCTCATGCCAATTGCCGTGCTACCGCCACCGCATTCTCCGCGGCCAATCGTAAATTGTCGGCTACCAGCCAGAACCAGCACGCCTCCGGCTCATTCCGGTCCGGAATAATTCCGCCCACCGTAATGCCGCCCTGGCCGGCCTGCCCGACACTAGTCGGCGGTTCGAACTCTGCACTTCGCACTTCGATCGCGCCCCCGCTGAGCCCGCTCTCGATCGCCTCGATTCCAGGATTGCCGTGAAACTCCACCCATGCCGAGAAACTGTAGCCGTGAAAAACCGGCGCCTGGATCACGCGCAGCGAAGGCATGGGCGCGCCTTCCCCATCGCCCGGCAGGCCGAGCAGCGTGGCCAGGTGGCGCTCGATGCGCAGTTCCGTTTCTTCGAGCGCCATCGGCGCCTCGGCGCCGTACTGCGCCAGCAGGTTGAAGCTGAGCTGCGTGTCGAAGATGGCGCGCGGCATGCTCTTGAACGAGAGCATGCTGACCGTCTGTTTCTGGAGCTCCTCCACCCCGGCCGTGCCGTGCTCGCTCGCGGGGGCGAAGATCTGGATCACGGAGCGGCGGATCGGGTCGTGTGCCTGCAGCCGCCGCAGAAAGAGGGCGAGCGCGATGGCGGCCGGGTGCGCGATGACGTGAACCGCGGCATCGGCGGCGTCACCCTTTTCTTCTGCCGATTCGACGTCGGGTGCGCGCAACCGCGCATCGGGACGTTCTTCGGCGGTGAACGTGAGGTCGATGATAGCGGCGTCGGGCGGATCGCCGGCGAGTTCGAGAGCTTTGCGGCTGGACTCAACGGAGCTGGCAAGCACGATCACACGCGCGTCGGCGAGACTTTCCGCCGCCAAGCCGCCGACCAGCGTAGGTTCGTCGCCGACGCGCGTCAGCGTGCCGGCTTCCCCTTCATCCGCGGCCACCAGGCGCAGTTCGAGTCCTCCGCCCGTAGTGGCGACGATATCCCGGATTTCGCGTCCCAGCAGAGAATCGCTACCCACCAGCGCGATGGTCGTATTACCCAATCTGATGCTCCGGCGCGGGCGGCGCAGGCGTGTGTCTGAAATGGCGGCGGACGATGCCGCCGATCCGAATCACGATGCCGCTCGCGACATAACCGGCGGCCATCACCAGCAGCACCGGCTTGCCATAGTTCCCAACCGCGTAGATCCACGCGCCTAGCAGAATAATGATGAGCGGTGAGTAAGCCTTGCTTAGGCTGAGACCTTTGAAGCTGTAATAGCGCCACGTGCTGACCATGAGGAAGCCGAGCAGCAGCAGCAGTGCCAGCCAGGCCACAGAGACAGGCCACCAGGCGATCGGTTCCGCATCCGACGCGAAGACCACAGCGGCCACCATCGCCGCGCCAGCCGGAATCGGCATGCCGACGAAGTACTTCCGGTTGGGCTTGCCCGGGTTTTTGGGGACAGGATTTTTCTGCACGTTGAACCGGGCCAGCCGCACCGCGCCGCAAAGCAGGAACATGAACGACGCGAAATAGCCGAACGTGTGGATCTGGTCGCGCAGGCCCTCGCCGATGCCGAAGTCGACGAACTGCACGCCCCAGGCGAACGCCAGAACGGCGGGCGCCATGCCGAAACTGATGACGTCGGCGAGCGAATCCATCTCGCGCCCGAAATCGCTCGTGGTGTTGGTCATGCGCGCGATGAGTCCGTCGAAGCCGTCCAGGAAGGCGGCGGCGCCGATGGCCTTGGCGGCCACCGCGAAATGTTCGGGCGCGCCTCCCGCGTGCGAGGCGGCCAGCATGGAGCCGCGGAAGGAACGAAGAATCGAGATGAATCCCAGAAAAATATTGCCAGCAGTGAAGAGCGTGGGTAGCGCATAGGCCGCGCGGCGCGGGCGCCGGTCGGGGGATCGGGGATCTACCAGTCGATCTTTCAGTCCCATGTCGTCAGTCCTGGCCTCGGCGGCGCGCGACGATGGTGGAACCGGCGGATACGCGCATTCCGGGGCGGACGGCGATTTCCCATTCCGGGCCCAACAGCACGTCCACCCGCGAGCCGAACTTGATGAGTCCTACGCGCTCGCCGGTCGAGACGCGGTCGCCCGGCTTCTTATTGAATACGATGCGCCGCGCGATCAGACCCGCGATCTGCTTGAAGGTGACCGTGGTCCCGTTGCCCTTGACGGTGACGACGTTCTGCTCGTTCTGTTCGGAGCAGACCTCGCGGCTGGCGACGTGAAATTTGCCTTCCTGGTAATGCACCTTTTCGATGGTGCCGCCGATGGGCGCGCGGTTGATGTGGACGTCGAAGATATTAAGAAAGATGGTGACCCGGTTCAGCACCGGACTCTCGGCGACCACCGCCAGGACCTTGCCGTCCGCCGGCGAGACCGCCACCGGCCCCGTGGGAATGACTCGCTCCGGATCACGAAAGAAGTACAGACAGAAGGCCGCGAGCAGCCACAGCGGAATGGCAAAGATCGCCTCCGCCAGCCACGCCACAACGCCGCCGGCCGCTGCCAACGCGAGAGCGTAATATATGCCGTCCCGTACGATCATCCACCTTTATTCTAACGTGAGCATTTCGGGGACAGGCTACGAAACCTTCCGCGCGCCGCCCTTTTGCTCGCGGAATTTCGTTGTCTGGCCCCGAAATGCGGACCCCGTGACCGCGGTTCGGTCACGACGACGCGGAAGCCATTTGTTTGCAGTGCGAAAAACCCGGCCGTGACCGCACCGCGGTCACGGTGCGCCCGCGGGACCCTACAGAGCCGCGACCGCGAGGGAGTGCCATGGGCCTGCGGCCCACGGAAAGCGAACGAAACGCGGGGCGGCCAGTGTCGTGGAATCGATTTGCAACGCGTCTTCAACGGAGCGGTTGGTCGTACTACCGGCCTACCGCTTGCGTACCGCGCCCGGCTCTGTTTACTGTCCCGGAGCCGCCGTCGTCGCAGCCGCGGGAGGTGCTGCTTTCCCCGCGTCCAAATGATTCCAATTCAGAATCGCATTGAACGCCAGGAAGTAAGTACCCTGCGTCTGCCAGCGCCAGAAGGGCCGCAGCGCGAACATCACGATGTGACCCTTGCCCACAGTGACGTCGACCGCGAGCGAGCGATTCGCCAGCGCTTCGCCGCCGGCCAGCGTACCCGAGAGCAGCATGTCGGCAGCGTTCGCCGGGAATTGCATAACGACGCGCGGCCTTTCGCCAGCCACTGCTCCGAACCCGCCGCGTCCTCCGCCGAAGCCGCCACCGAACCCGCCGCCACCCGCCGCGGCCGCATCCGGAGCAGCGGCACCACCGCCGCGCCCTCCACGACCGCCCCGTCCACCGCGCCCGCCGCCGCCTGCCGCCGGAGCTTCTGCCGGAGCCGCCGGACCGTCGCTATCGAGCGGCTTGATGCTGAGCATCGTCGTATTAGGCGTGACGTTCTGCGCCAGTCCATCGGGGCCGCCGCGCCCACCGCGTCCGCCGCCGAATCCGCCGGCCGCCGCGTTGAGCACGGGATCCTGGTTGAAGTACACAGGAATATCCTTCGCTTCGTAGCCGTAAGCGATCGGGCTCTTCAGGTCGGTGAAGGTGCCGCGCAGGATGGAGCCGCGCGCGAACAACTCGGCGGGATGCTCCACGGTCACGCCGCTCGTCACCGCCAACTCCGCCATCATGGAAGCCGTGGACCCTTCGGAAATCAGCGTGCCGCCTTCCTGCACGAACTTCATCAGCTCCTGCAGTCCCTCGAATCCGGTACCGCCGCGAATGTCGTCGGAGGAATCGGGGAAACCGAGGTTGGGCGTGGCGTCGGTCTTCTTATAAGGAAGCGGCGCCTCCCCCACCTTCGCGATCCCGCCGGCCGTCGACTGCGCATTGCCGCCGGTGTGCGGATAAACGATCACGTCGTACTTGGCGCGCAGGCCGCCTTCGCGCAGCTTCGTGTCGGCGAAGTAGGTGTAGGGGATGCCGTAATAATCCAGGGCCGCGCGCACCCAGCCTTCATCCTGCGTCCGCGTCCAGGAGTGGATGTAGCCGATGCGCGGCAGCGTGATCTCGTGCGTCTTCACCGCGGGCGCGGAGGCCACGGCCCAGGCGGAGAGTCCGAGGTCGCGGACCATCGGTTCGAGGCGCGCGCGATCCGCGTTCGGAATGATGAACGCGCCGGCGCGCAGCTTGCGCCCGTTCAATTCGAAATCTTCCTCGGCCGCGAGCATCCGTACATCCTTATTCTTATAGCGGAACGACATCAGTGCATTGTCGCCAGTGTGCTCGACCACCAGCGTGGCACCCGAGCCATCCACGCCGCCCGCAGCCTTGGCGTCGGCCGTCAGCATCGACATGGAGGAACCGAGCACGGCCTTATCCGTGACTGGCGTGACCTTCACGTTGCGCATGTACTGCATGGTCCAGCCGGTGTCGTCGTAGGGCCGCGGGTTGGCCGGCGGATAGTTCTGAACGGCGAAGTACATGTCGGCCAGCGTGCGATAGGGTTGATCGCCGCGCACGATATAGTCGCCCTCGGCCACATCGACTGAGCCGGCTTTGAACGCCGCAGTCGCTTTGTGAACTTCGACGCCCTGGCGGCGTAGCTCGTTGACCAGATCGGCGGCATCGGCCTTGCGGCGCTGCGCGGCAGGAACCAGCCACGCATAGGTGGGACCGTTCTTGCCCTTATCGATCGAGCGCTTGGCCTTGATCCAGTAATTCTCGAGGTAGAGATCCTTCGCCTTCGCCACCTGATTCAGCGCAAACAGAATGGCGGATTCCTGGATGTTGGTGTTGTTGCGCGGTCCCCACTTGATCGAGGGAAGCGGCGGGTTGGGACGGAACCATTCGCGGCTGGTGGCGTTGGGACCCAACTGGAGATTCGCGTTGACATCGGGACCGTAGCTCTGCACCTCATAGAAGCGGCCGAACGAATTGTGCGTCATCGCAATCCAGAAAAGATAGTTGGGGACCCATCCATCGTAGAAGCCGTAAGTGAAGACGCCGGGGACGTTGCGCTTGGCCATCTCCATCACTTCGGTTTGGCCGAGCAGCCACCATTCGTTGATGGCGATGGGGTCGAGCGAAACGTTGTACGGGCCGGTGCCGGTCGAGACATATAGGTAGGATTGCGCCTCGTGCAGATCATGCAGGACGGTGGGGTGCCATTCGAGCAGCAGGCGGGTGATGTTCTGCGTGAGCTTCAGGTACTGGCCCATGCCGTCGCGATTGTTGTCGTGCTGCACGTACTTGCCCCAGTACATGAGCGGCAGCCTCGGGGCGCCCTGCGCCAGCTTCTTGTTGAAGTAGTAAGTGTCCACTTCCTTTTCGCGGCCATCCACTTCGATCACCGGCGTGATGAAGGTGATGACGTTGTTGCGAATCGTCTGGATGAAGGGGGTCTCCTCGATGGCGAGGCGGTAAGCGAGCTCGATCAGCATTTCAGGCCCGCCGGTTTCGGGCGAGTGAATGCCCGAGGCGGCCCAGTAAAGGGGCTTGCCGATTTTGATGAGCTGGCGCGCTTCGTCGTCGGTGATCTTGCGCGGGTCGCCGAGCTTGGCGAGGATGTCCTTGTACTTGTCGAGATCTTTGATGGTGGCCTCGTCGGCGACGGCGAGGACGACCTGGTCGCGCCCTTCTTCGGTCTGTCCGATCTTCCAGAACTTGACGCGCGGGGAGGCTTTCGCGAGCGCCTCGTAATAGCGGTAGATGTCCTTGGCGTAGGTGAGTTCGCCGGGCTTGCCGGGAATGCGGCCGAGGAACTTGAGGGGAGACGGCACGGTTTCGGACGCCGGCATGTGGTCCACCAGCTCGGTCGAGATGCGCGAGTCCTGCAAGTATTCCTTGATGAGCCGCGTATACTCTTCGTCGAGCTTCTGGGGCGCAGCGGCAGCGGCCGGCGCGGGTGCAGCAGCCTTGCTGTTCTTCTTGCTTTGCGCGCTGGCGGGGCCGGCGGCGAGCGCGAATACAAGCAGTGCGGGAGCAAGGGTGTGGCGGAGTTTCATGATTGGAGTCCTTTCGGGGGTCTCAATTAGAGATATCGAGTTTTGGGGGAGAGTGTCAAATGGGGGGAGTGAAGGGGGTGCACGACCGCAGAATGATGGAAACCCGTTAACGAGCATTGGGACGTAGGTTGGGCTCAACTTCTGACAGTATATAATGCTGTAAGGCGATCTACTTCTCCTGACCTGAACGCTCTGCTCGCTCAACGCGACCAGTTGAAATCCCAACTCGCCCGGATCGGCGAAATGCGCCCGGGTTCCTTGGCCGCTCGTTTCCGCAAATGTGGTAAGCCTTCCTGTCACTGCGCTAAAAGA
>JBGPHT010000243.1:0-8267 GCA_041484525.1 Bryobacteraceae bacterium
CCCAAACAGCCCCTTCCACGCCTTGTCAGCGCTCCCGTTGCAACCATGCCTCAACTCAAAATGTAGTGCAGACCTCAGCGGAACCCTCACTGAAAACAAACGGCTTCCGGGTGGCGTACCGGCCCAAGTGCGAAAGTCGGGTTAACAAGACGCGCCAGTCGCGATAGTACGCCAGAAAGGCGAGGGAGCCGAAAACGTGGAAATGCGTCTCGATCCGGCCGCCCGTGAGGTGAATCAGAAGGGCCGACATCAGCATCTGGCCGGCGGCCACCGTATGGCGCGTGAATACCTGGCGAGGCCGCGTCAACGCCAGGAACACCGGCAGGCTGGTGATCGCTCCGCCTAGAAATATCGCTAACCACACGTGTAAATGGACGCTGCTCTCCACCCCTGCCCAGGTGCGCGGCGAGATCCACACCGCCGCTGCCACTCCGGCGGCCCACTGCACCAGCATCAGGATCGCAAAGAGGTGGCTGGTCTGCGTATGGATGCGGTCCTGATGTTCCGCCATCAGGGTTTGCGCTCGCGGTATCTGCGCTTCGGGCGAGGTTTCAATGGATTGCATTGTCCCCACTATTCGCTATTCGACTCTGGAGAGACTACAGCCGAACACGGGAGTCGCCCGGCGCATCGGGGTCTCGCCAAAGGCGAGAGAGACAATGGCATCCCGTCCATCGTTGTCCCCCGAATGGCCGCGGAAAGCGGTGATTCCGCCATTGAAGACGAGATGGCCGCCGGGATCATAGAGAAGCGTCTGGCCGGACGTCGAAGCGCCAAAGCGCCGCGCCTCGTTTCCATCCCTATCCTCGAAAACGCGCACGCCCGGGATCGCGGCGGCACTCCGCCAAAGCTCGGTTTTCGGCCAATTTCCAGGCTCTTGAGCCGGCGCGTAGAACCACACGCTCACCTCTACCTTTTCGCGGCAGCGAGCCATCACCCACGCCAACTCTCCGATGGTGGCGCGCGAGCATGGGCACTGCGGATGAGCGAAGATCACCAAGGTTGCCCGTCCCGGCGCGGGTCGCACAAGCGTATCCGCCGGCCAGGCGGCTGGAGGCGTTGCCGCCCGTCCCGGCGTGTCGGCATACTGCCATATCGTGTGAATTCCAAACCCCACTGCCGGAATCCACAGCGCGACGGCGACCAGAACCGCAGCATGTTTCCTTAGAGTGCCGAGAGATTGCATTGACCGCGTAGGGCCCCTCCTGTGACCTTATCGGCATGGAACGGGCTGAACTTTAGTGCGCGGGGGACACTACGCCCGCACGTTCGCCTGAATGAACTTCACGATCCCGTCGAGCGATGCCCCCGGCTGGAACACCGCCGCCACGCCTTGGCGCTTCAGCTCCGCGGCGTCGTCGTCGGGGATGATCCCGCCCAGGATCACCTTCACGTCGCCCATGTCCTTCTCGCGCAGCAGTTCCATCACGCGCGGCACGATCGCGTTGTGCGCGCCCGACAGGATCGAGAGGCCGATCACCTGCACGTCCTCCTGCAGCGCGGCGTTCACGATCATCTCGGGCGTCTGCCGCAGGCCGGTGTAGATGACCTCCATCCCGGCATCGCGCAGGGCGCGGGCGATCACCTTCGCCCCGCGGTCATGGCCGTCCAGCCCGGGTTTGGCCACCAGCACTCGAATCGGTCGCGGCATCGTCATTCCTATTTCGGGGACAGGCTACACAACCTCGAAATTAGTTTCGAGGTTGTGTAGCCTGTCCCCGAAACTCACAAGTGCGTCGTCTCCAGGTACGTGCCGAACACCCCGCGAAGCGCGTCGCAGATCTCTCCCAGGGTGGCGTACGACCGCACAGCGTCCAGAATGTACGGCATCGTATTCCCGGTCCCTTCGGCGATGCGCGCCAGCGCATCCAGCGTTCGGTGCACTCGCACATTATCTCGCCGCTTCCGGAGCGCCGCCAGCTTTTCCTCCTGATGCCGGGCGGCGGCCTCATCGATGTGCAGCAACGCGAGCGGCTGGTCGTCCGACTGGAACCGGTTCACTCCCACCACCACGCGCTCTTCCGATTCCACCTCACGCTGATAGCGGTAGCTGGCGGAGGCAATCTCGCTCTGCGGGAAGCCCGCCTCGATGGCGGGGATCATCCCGCCCATTTCGTCGATGCGGCGGATGTAGTCGTTGGCGGCGGCTTCGGTTTCGAGCGTCAGCTTCTCCACGAAGTAGCTGCCGCCCAGCGGGTCGGGCGTATTGGCGACGCCGCTTTCGTAGGCCAGCACCTGCTGCGTGCGCAGCGCGATCGTGACGGCGTGCTCGCTGGGCAGCGCGTAGGCTTCGTCGAGCGAATTCGTGTGCAGCGATTGCGCCCCGCCCAGCACCGCCGCCATGCCCTGGAGCGCGGTGCGCACTACATTGTTATACGGCTGCTGCCAGGTGAGCGAGCACCCGGCCGTCTGCGCGTGAAAACGCAGCTTCCAACTGCGCTCGCTTCGGGCGCCGTAGCGATCGCGCATGGCATGCGCCCAGATCTTGCGCGCCGCCCGGTACTTCGCGATCTCCTCGAAGAAATCGCTGTGCGCGTTGAAGAAGAAACTCAGGTGCGGCGCGAAAGTGTCGACCGCGAGGCCGCGCTCGAGCGCCCAATCCACGTACTCCATGCCGTCGCGCAGCGTGAACGCCAGTTCCTGCACCGCCGTCGAACCAGCTTCGCGGATGTGATATCCGCTGATCGAAATCGGGTTGAATCGGGGCGTGTGTTGCGCGCCGAACTCGATCGTATCCGTCACCAGGCGCATCGAAGGGCGAGGCGGAAAAATGTACTCCTTCTGCGCGATGTACTCTTTCAGGATGTCGTTCTGCAGCGTGCCCGAAAGCCGCGACCAATCCGCGCCCTGCTGCTCCGCCACCGCGAGGTACATGGCCCACAGCACGGACGCCGGGGAGTTGATCGTCATGGAGACCGTCACGTCCGCCAGCGGAATTCCGCGGAACAGGATCTCCATGTCCTCGAGCGAGGAGATGGCGGCGCCGCACTTGCCGACCTCGCCTTCACTCATCGGATGGTCGCCGTCGTAGCCCATCAGCGTCGGCAGGTCGAACGCCACCGAGAGCCCGGTCTGCCCCTGTTCGAGCAGGTAGTGATACCTGCGGTTGGTCTCCTCGGGGGTGGCGAAGCCGGAGAACTGCCGCATGGTCCAAAGCTTGCCGCGGTACATGTCACGGTGGATGCCGCGCGTGTACGGAAATTCGCCGGGGGCGCCCAGGTCGCGCGCCGGATCGAGGCCGCGCAAATCCTCCGGCCCGTAGAGCGGCTCGATCGGAACGCCGCTGATTGTCGTGAACTGTCGCTCGACGGTCTTCATGGCTGACACAATCGCACCACGCACCTGTGGTTACAATAACTAATTTACCGCATGCTCAAACCAACCATATTTCGTGAGTACGATATCCGCGGCGTTGCGGACGTGGAACTGCTCGATGCCGATATCGAAATCCTCGGCCAGGCGTTCGGCACTTATCTGCAGCGCCACGCCGGCCGCAGGATCGCGCTCGGCCGCGACACGCGCCTCAGTTCTCCCCGCCTGCGCGACGCCCTGATGCGCGGCCTGATGGCGAGCGGCTGCGAGGTCATCGACATCGGTGTAGTCGCCACGCCCGTGCTTTATTATTCCGTAATCCACCTGAAGGCGGATGGCGGCGTCATGATCACCGGCAGTCACAATCCGCCGGAGTTTAACGGCTTCAAGACGGTGTCGGGCGCCTCGACCATTCACGGCGATGACATCCAGGAGATTCTGCGCATGATCCAGACCGGCGACCTGGATCGCGGCGTTGGCTCGGAATCGCACGCCGACCTGGTCACGCCGTACGTGGACGAAGTCGCCGCGCAGTTCCACTTCGCGCGCCGCATCAAGGTGGTGTTCGATGCCGGCAACGGCACCGGCGGTCCGCCCATGCACCGCATCCTCGAACGCCTCAACGTGGAAGCCACCGAAATGTTCTTCGAGATGGACGGCCGCTTCCCCAACCATCACCCCGATCCCACCATGCCGAAAAACCTCGACGCCCTCATCGCCAAGGTGCGGGAGACAGGCGCGGACATGGGCATCGCCTTCGACGGCGACACCGACCGCATCGGCGCTGTCGACGACCGCGGCACCGTCATCTACGGCGACCAGCTCATGATCGTCTACTCGCGCGAGATCCTCAGCCGCAAGCCGGGCGCCACTATCATCGGCGAAGTGAAGTGTTCCCAGCTCATGTACGACGACATCGCGAAGCACGGCGGCAACGGCATCATGTGGAAGACCGGGCACTCGCTGATCAAGGCCAAGATGAAGGAGACGCACGCCGAGCTGGCGGGCGAGATGAGCGGCCACATGTTCTTCGCCGACCGCTACTACGGCTTCGACGATGCGCTCTACGCCGCCTGCCGCCTGATGGAAATTGTGGCCGCATCCGGGCAGCCGCTCTCGAGCCAGCTCGCCGATCTGCCGCACACCGTGACCACGCCCGAGATCCGCGTCGACTGCCCCGACGAGCTGAAGTTCGACGTGGTGCGCCAGGCCGCGGCCGATCTCAGCGCCCGCCACAAGACGGTGGATGTGGACGGCGTGCGCGTGATCTTTCCCGATGGCTGGGGCCTGCTACGCGCGTCCAACACGCAGCCGGTGCTCGTGATGCGCTTCGAAGCCACCACGCCGGAACTGCTGCGGGCGTATCAGAACGAGGTGGAGGCGGCGGTGGCGAATGCTAAGAGTGCGGTAGCCAAATAAGCGCGGTCAGTTCCGCGGACCGAAAGTTTCGGTGCGTCCCGCCAGCGGCTGGACGCCGCCCGACCCGCATACGGCCACACCGGTTCGCGTCAGGGCGTTCAGAAAATTCACCAGCATGATGTAGAAGACCTGCTCGGTGAGAGGCTGCTTGCCGGGCAGCCGGAAGCTCACGGGTAGTTCCTTGGCGATCGAAAGGCGGACGCCGTTGCGGTTCAGGTGGCCGCTGCGATCGCGCCGGTTGGCGAGCGAAAGCGGCGTCTGTATGACCGCGCCCGACCGCCCATCCACATAGAACTGGCACCGCGAGAACCATCCCAGGTTGGCCGGATCCGCGGCGTCGAACAGCAGCAGCGGCGCCTGCCTGCCGGGCGCATTCAGATCGATCTGGATGGACCGCTGCCCGTCCCGCGTGCGTGTCTCGAACCCCGCCTGCTTGGCCAGGCTCGCGACCATCTCGGGCTGGATCTCCAGATAGATTAGCTTGTGCGTTCCGGCCTGCAATACCTGCATGATGAAGGGACATTGTAGCGCAGCTAGCGCGCGCGCACCCCCCTGCCGTATATTAAACAGGAGTTCACACTTGGATCGTTACCTGGTAGTGCTGGCGGGCGCAGGCCTGGGAGGAGTGGCGCGATACTGCGTGGCCACCTGGATCATGACCAGGTACGGCGGCCGGTTTCCGCTGGGCACATTCGTCATCAATATCAGCGGCTCGTTTCTGATCGGCCTGCTGATGACGCTCTTCACCGAACGCATTCAGCCTCATCCCAACTGGCGGCTGTTTCTGGTGGTGGGCGTTCTGGGGGGATACACGACGTTCTCGAGCTTCGAGTACGAAACCTGGCAGGCGGTGCGGTCGGGCGCGCGGCTGCTCGGACTGCTGTACGTGGCCGGCAGTGTCGTGCTCGGCTACATCGGCGTGGTATTGGGTTCGCTGCTTGCGGCGAAGCGGTGACGTCTGGATTTTATCCGACGCTCAACGTCCGCGGCGGCGACGCACAGCGCCAGCCGCAAGTATCAGGCATCCGCCGCCCAACAGAACAACGGAGCCCGGTTCAGCTGCACTGGTGTAGCTTGCGCCGCTGTCACTGGTGAAAGTCACTCCCGGCGTAAGAACAGTGATATAGACGGCGCCCGTATTCGAGGCATCGACGTATGCGCGTTGTTGAAGCTGGAGAAGCCCTGAAGGTTCGACCCGAAACCGGACGTGGACTTCATTTGAAAATTAGTCTGCAGCCCCAGGGTCCCACCGACCGTCGACGAGAAGGTTGCGCTGGCAGACATGCGATCGGACCCGATGCCGCAACTCGTATGGTAGAGAACCGGCAACGAGCCCGCGAAGATCCCAAATGAGGCGAAGCCGGCCGGACCATCGGATGTGGCGTCGCACGGTCCGACGATCGTGCTGTCCAGAATTTCGCTGATCTGGAATGAGATGGAGGTCCCCGGCGCCAGCGTCGCGGAGGCAAAGTGGATGTTGTCGAACGCATCGAGATTCAGACCTGCCACAGCGAACGTCACTATCTGGTCGAGAGCGTGAGTCGGCGGGTTCATCAGGAAGGTGATCGCGGTATCCGCCAAGGCGTGGACCTGGGCGGTGTTGGCGGTTACAACCAGGTGAGTTTCGGCGGTCGTAGTCACGCCATCGAGCGGAGCAAAGTTCTGGCCGTTGTGCAGAATGTCCAGGGTGACCGAAGGCGCCTGCGGAATGCCAAAAAGGTTCGGCGGCTGTGAGCACAAAATCAGTGGATATACCACGCAGCTCTGCGAGTAGGTTCCCTGTACAAAGGCACTCGCCGACGCAACCCGGCTGGTAGCGGCCAAGCCCAACAGAATGGGGCGAGGACCAGTGCGTACCGGATTTGCCGGCATGTGAACTTCGCCATTTAGTACTCCTCCAACTTCATGGTGAATCCTGTAATCCGGCTCTCAACGCCCGCGACGGCGACGCACGGCGCCAGCCGCAAGGATCAGGCATCCGCCGCCTAACAGAACAACGGAGCCCGGTTCAGGTGCCGCCTGATAGCTTGCGCCGCTGTCACTGGTGAACGTCACTCCCGGCGTAAGGATCGTGATATAGACGGCGCCCGTATTCGAGGCATCGACACTGTGCGCGCTGCTGAAGCTGGAGAAGCCCTGAAGGTTCGACCCGAAACCGGAAACGGACCTCATTTGAAAATTAGTCTGCAGCCCGACGGTCCCACCGACCGTCGACGAGAAGGTTGTGCTGGCAGACATGTGAGCGGATCCGTCGCCGCAACTCGAATGGTAGAGACCCGGCAGCGAGACCCCGAAGACCGTATATGCGGCAAATGCGGACGGACCTTCGGAACTGGCGTCGCACGCTCCGGTGATCGTGCTGTCCAGAATTTCGCTGATCTGGAATGAGAAGACGGTCCCCGGCGCCAGCGTCCCGGAGGCAAAGTGGAGCACGTCGAAAGCATCGAGGTTAAACCCTGCTGTCGCGAACGTAACCACCTCGGCGAGAGCGTGAATCGGGGGGGTCATCGAAAAGGTTATGGCGGTCTCCCCCCTGGCGTGGACAGTGCTGGGGTCGGCTGATATGAACAGGTGAGTGTCGGCGGTCGTAGTCGTGCCGTCGAGCGGGGCAAAATTCTCGCCGTGGAACGTCAGGTCCAGGTTGACCGAGGGCGCCTGCGGAATGCCCTTAGGGAAAGGCGGCGGTGTGCACAAAACCAGTGGATATACCACGCATCTCTGGTCGTAGGTCCCCTGCACAAAGGCGCTCGCCGACGCAACCCGGCTGGTAGCCGCCAGGCCCAACAGAATGGGGGCCAGGGCCAATGCGAGCCGGATTATCCAACCTGTGAATTTCGCCATTAGTACTCCTCCAACTTCCTGGTGAATCCTGTAACACAATCGGTACTTCTAAAGGCTCTGGATGGCGTTAAACTATGCCTGCAGGCCCCAATGTATCGCTGATTCTAGTGGAGAGCGCGTCAGATATGGGCTGATGATTTTCTGAGGTTTTTCTCCTGTTGCGGATGTGCTTGACGATGAAGCGGATATTCACGTTCGGCCCGCTTGAGTTAATTGAAGGTGAACGGCTCTTGCGGCGTGCCGGTTCTCCCGTGCCTCTGGCCCCAAAGGCGTTCGATACCCTGCTGTTGCTGGTGGAGAACGCCGGTAAACTGGTGGATCGCGACGAGCTCCTGGCCTCCGTTTGGAGGGACACTCATGTGGAGGAGGCGGTGGTCACGCGCGTCATCTCCGACCTGCGCCGCGCCCTTCGCCAGAGCGGCCAGCAGGTCTGGATCGAGACCGTGCCGAAGTTCGGCTATCGCTTCGCGGCGGAAGTGACCGTGACTGCCCCTGAGCCTGAACCGGCGCCGGCGGCGCCACGGCACCGCATCTCTGCGTGGTCGGTGGTTCCAGCCGTACTAGCCGCCGTCGCCATTCTCGTAGGATACGCGGCCCTGCGTCCCGAACCGGACCAAACGATGACGCTCGCCGTGCTGCCATTTCAGGTGGTCGGCCAAAGCTCCCAATCCGACGTCCTCGCCCTGGGCATCGCC
>JBGPHT010000244.1:0-8035 GCA_041484525.1 Bryobacteraceae bacterium
AGTCCGGCTGGGTGGGCATTCCGAATTATAAATGCCTTCTTTCCCATAGTCAAACAAAATCGTCTATTTATGTTTTTGGTCGGAAGAGACCGCTGTTTCGACGGGCCTGTGTCTACGAAAATAAGGGACAAGCTCTAGATAGCAATACGCTTCCTTACGGTCGCGGCTCTGTGAGCAGCGTGTACCCCGATGAGCAGAACTGCTTTCCACCGGTTTGCGCGCACACGATCAATTGCGCGGTGGAACCGGCGAGGCCGTCGGGCACGGCGACGTTCACCTGCTGCACGCCGGGAATTCCGGGTGCCCCGGCGGCATAGAGCGGAACCAGACCGGCGCGATCGCCAATCTGCACCGACACGATCGACCCTGTCGGAATGCCGGTCCCGAAGATCTGCAGGATGCTGCCGGCTTGGGCCGCGGAACCAGCCTTGTTTTCCGAGTTGTTCTGGTTCAGGACGCCGTGCGCGAAAATCGACGGCCATGCGGGCGAGAGTGCCACGGTTTGTGGCGTGCTACTTGAGCCATCTACCGTTACCACCAGCGTGGCCGAGGTCTTGGCGCCCAGACCGTCCGGCACCTGCAGGTTGATCTGGCCGTCGGTCACGTAGAGCAGTGTTGCGGGCGTTCCATCGAACGTCACCGACACGATCTTGCCCGCGAAGTGCGATCCCATCAGCGTGCCCAACGAGCCGGCCACGAGCGGTGTCACTTCAAACGTGGCGGCGTTGACCACCTTGCTGACGACGATCGCCGGCGGCGATACAGGTGGCGGCGTGACCGGCGGCGGCGCCACAGGATCGGGTCTCACGGTCAACACCACCGGGACCGTAGCGTGGCCCGCCAGCGGACCGGCATCGATAATCACGTTCGCCCGGTAGGTGCCCGGGGCCAGTCCTTGCGCGCCCTTGGCAGGCGTCGGCCTGAGGGCGGCGGAGTTCTGACCGGACGCGATATCGCCCAGGAACGCCAGCCATCCGGAGCCGTCCACGTAGCTGATGCTGGCGGCCCAGTTCATGATGCCGCCGCCGATGTTCCGCACCGTGATGTAGCCGGGAGGCCCGATGGGCGCGCCGTTGGCGAAGGAGACGATCTGGATGGTATCGCTCTCCACCTGCAGTTTGGGGAAGTAGCCGGCGTTGCAATCGCCCAGCACGTTGCAGTCGGACGCCGGCGTCACGGCCGCGAAGCGCGGAATGGGAGCCGTCTGCGAAGCGCTGAACACACCCGAGACAGGAGCCAGTTGCACCGTCTCCTGCGCTACCGACGCCACGGTCACATTGGCGATCCCGAAGAAGGTCGGGAACTGGGCGCTCTCGAGCGCGTTGGGGTTTCCATCCACCACTTCGTACACGACGATGCCGGCGCCGTTGACGAGCGGCACCTCGCTTACCGAGTTGAGATTCGACGGCGTGTTGGGAATCGCCGTGACCACCAGGCCTCCCACGCCTGAATTGTCGGTCGCGAGCACGCGGGCCAGCAGGAGCGCCTGGCTGCCGGGAACGTACTGCCCTACCGCCTGCGGCAGGCCGAGGTCGCCGCCCGCGGTGGGCGTGAGCGCGTCCGAACCGGCCACCAGGTCGGGAACGTAGAGGTGCGCGTTGGATGGGAAGCCCGAATATTTCACCAGGAACCGCGTGCCGTTCTGTTCCGTAGCCGATTGCACCAGGAACGCGTTCGAGAATCCTTCGGTCAGGCGCGTGGAAGCGAATGCGGTCCCTGCCGCGAAGAGGCTCGCGAGAGTGACCGCGGTCGAAGGCAGGGGAGATCCGGTGCAGGTGATGCCGGTGCTGTAGAGCGTGGCGTACAGACCCGTCTGCGAAGAGGCCACGATCACCTGTGCCTGATTGAGCGCGATCGACGAAGAGGACCCGAACGCGAGCGAGGCGCGGATGGGCTGCGCGGAAATCTGCCCCAATTGGTAGGCATTGCCGCGCAGGTTGGAAATCCTGAAGTTGATCCGGCCGCTCGCGGGCGCGAAGAAGCTGAGGCCGTTGAACGTGACGCTTTGGTTGGTGACGATCGCCGTCTGGCCGGTCGGCACGAAGCCATTGCCGTAATCGACGGCGAACTCTACATCATGGGTCTGGTTACTCGAGTCCACCCGGTTGGTGACGCTCACCGGGAGGGAGATTGTCAGGTTGAATGACAAAACCGCCCCGGAATTGTAACCGGAACATTGCAGAAAAAGATCGCCCAGGCGTTCCGACAGGCCTTCGGAGCGTACCGTGGTGGGTACGGCGGAAACCTGGCATTGAGGAACGGAGGTCTGGGCGAGAGCGGCGCAACTGGATAAAGCAAGAAGTGCAAGGCAGCGGAGAAGCAAGGCGCCGCCGGCCCTAATACTCGGCGTAAGGGATCCCATCGAGTCCTATTTTATCCGATGTACTCTTCACATCGAAGATGCCTGGTTCGGCCTGGTTAACACTTTGGCTGGCGTCTTCGTTAATTGTTCGCCATTGGTTCGAGCCGGTCATCGGGTCCAGGGGGACCTCGCGGAGGTAGCCTTCGCTCACCAGGTCCTGCAGCGACTGCGGCGCTTTCTGCTTGTCGTAGGTGTAGTTGTCGATCACGGTGCGGAGCGTGAACAGGTTGTTGTGGAGCACGCTTTCTTTAGAGCGGATGATGGTCTTCTGGTAAACGGGAATGGCGAGCGAGATCAGGATCACCATGATCGTGATCACCACCATCAGCTCGACGAAGGTGAAGCCCCGGCGGAGCGCCTGGCGCCGCGTGATGCGGGGCCCGCCCTGCTTACCAATCTGCATACGATGTTCCATCCGGAGCTTTCTCGGTCGTCTTGCTATAGACGTCGAACACATCCTGCCCGCCCCAACTCATGCTCTTGGGATCGTCCTGGTCGCTGCGCATGCCCCAGTCCTCTTTGTTGGTGAATGGGTCGCGCGGAATGCGCCGGAGGAAGCGCATTTTCTTGCCGTCCGGGCCCATCAGCTTTTGGCCTTCCACCAGGATGTCGAGAGTTTCCGGATAGCAATTGCTGCCTGCCTTGGACGGTCCGAAAAAGCCGGCGTCGCAATTGTCTTTGTATTTGTCGATGGCCTTGCGCATTTCGTCGAGGGCCGACCGCAGTTCGCGCTGTCGCTCGACGCGGACCCGCGCGCGGGAGAGCGGCACCGCCATGGTGGTCAGGATCAGCATGATCGTGAAGGCCACGATCAACTCCACCAAAGTCAGGCCGCGTTGGTTCCTCCGTTTCATACCTCTACTTTACGTTGACGATCAGCGCCGGGGTAGACGTGGAGACCGGCATGCCGGCGGAGTTCCGCACCGTCAGGTTGGGGATGGTCACGGTCGTGCTGCCGCGGCCGATCGCCTGGAAGCTGAAGCTGACCAGAGTGCCCGACCCGGAGACCCCGGCCGAGTTCGGTGAGCGGCTAAGTTGGATAGTGACGTTGCCGGTATCGTTCATGATGTTCTTCGTGAAGACCGGCTGCTGGCCGTCGTTGGCCAGAAATTCGCCGCGCGTCACGTCGTTGATGCGCAGGATCTTGGGGTCGAACTGCAGGGCCATGGGCGCGGCGCTGACATCGGCGCCGTTCTCGACCACCAGGGTGACGGTGAACGCGGAGGAGAGGTTGGCCTCGATCGCGGCCGGCTGGAAATGTATGCTGGCGCTGCCGGCCGGCACGGCGCCGGGTACGGGCGGGAGAGCAGTCGCCGGGGGTAGCAACGGCGGAGCGGTGGCGGGCGGCGCCGTTATGGGCGGGGCAGTCGCGGGCGGTGCGGGGGGCACGCCCGGACCCGGGATCACCGCCGGCGGATTACTGGCAGCGGCGGGCGGAACCGGTCTGGTCGCCGCAGCGGCGGGTGCGGCGGACACCGTGCCTGCGGCAGCGGCGTCATCGGCGGCCACCGGGCGCACCGGGGCTTCTTGGCGCGGCGACAGGGTAACCTTGACGGTCTGCGCATTGCCTGCCGCCACGCCGCGCAGGTTCTCGGCCGTGATCTCAGGCCGCCGGATGATGTGCGGAATGATCGCGATCATCAGCTCGCGCCGCTCGCGATCGATGCTCTGGCCCTGGAACAGCTTTCCGATAATCGGGATCGAGCTGAGTCCGGGAATGCCGGTCACCGACTTGGTGTCCTGCACGTTGATCAACCCGCCCAGCAGGTTGACCTCGCCTTCGCGCATGCGCACAGCATGCGTGATCTTGCGCTGTCCGATGATCGGCTGGTCGATGCCGCCCAGGTTGACCGTGCCCGTGACATTCGAAATATCCAGCTCGATGAGCATGGAGATATCGCCGTTCTCGTGCACGCGCGGCGTCACATCCACGTTCACGCCCACGTCGATATAGTTGAACTGCGTATTCACCAGCGGATTGATCCCCACACCGCCGATGCCCGGCTGGAAGCTGCCGCTGGCCGTGGGCTCGCGCTCGCCGATTTTGAGCGACGCCTTCTGGTTGTCCACGCCGCGCAACTGCGGCGCCTGCAGCACCTTGGTCCGGGCATCGCTCATCACCGCCTGGATGACACCCGAGGGAAGGACGGTCGAGAAATCCTGCTCATTGATCTTCCCCAGATTGCCCAGCGGAATGGCGTTGTTGGCGGTGCTGGTTGTGGTGGTGGTCCCCGTGCCGGTCCCGGTGCCAGTGCCCGTGCCCGTACCTGTGCCGGTGGCAGCTCCGGTGGCGACGTCTGTGACCACTTTGAGGCCCGCCCGCGGCGTGAACGCAATCGGCAGGTTGAGGCCGTTGGCGGCCACGGCGGCAGCAAGCTGGCGCGTGTAGATGCTGCTGGCCTCCATCACGATAATATCCACGACGACTTCGGATTTCGGCTTGTCCAGGTCGTTGATGATCTTCTCGGCCAGCGCGATGCGGTCGGCTTCGCACTTGGCAATGATGGCGTTCTGCGCGTTGTAGGCGAAGAGGCGGTTGCAATCGGCGGTGCCGCGAACGGCGGTCACGATCTCCTGCAGGTCCTGCGGCGTGTTGACATTCGAAAGATAGAAGACTTTGGTCACCTGCTCTTCATAATCGCGGCGCTTGTTGGGGTTGTCGTTGGTGATGAATACGGTGTTGGGGGAAAGCGCTTTCCAGAACGACTTCGTCTGCATGGCGACGTAGTCCAGAGCCTCTTCGATGCTGGTGTTTTGGAAATCCACGTTGAACAGGTCCTTGGCCGGGTTGTTGAATTCCGGGTCCCACAGAACGTTGAGGCCGGCTACCTTGCCCAGCGTGTCGAAAATGACGCGCGCCTTCTGGCCGTTCATTTTGAGATCGGTTCGGGGGCTGGTGGGCTTCAGTTCGGGAACTCCCTGCAGGCGATTCACCCGTTCCTGGAGATCGCGCTTGGCTTCCTGTACCGGCGTGAGACCGCGATCCTGAGGAGCGGATTCCCGTCCCGTCTCCTCGACGCGTTTGCGCTCGCGCTGGATCATTTGCTGGGTGCGGACGGTCTCCTGCTCGGCGGCAGCGGACCCGGGGTTGGTGGAATAGGCTTTCTGGAATTCGAGCAGCGCTTCGCCGAGCTGCCCGGCGGCACGGGCTCTCAGACCGCGATCGATGTGCATCTGGCCGGCCTGGAAGCGCGACTTGTCGACCGCCATCAAGTAGACCATTTCGTTGGGGTCTTCGGAGAGCGCTTTTTCGTAATCCTCGAGGGCACCATCCCACTCTTTTTTGTCCTCATGCGCCCGGCCGGACGCCAGAAACTTGTCCCCTTTCTTCGTGCGGGCCTCGAGCGGCATCACCGGCGCGATCAATAATGCCGCCAGGAGCACCGCGGTTAACCGATTGAAAAAAAGCATGTTTCCGTACTTTCCTAGCCTTTCCGATGCCCTATACTTGAAGAATAAGGCATGCGCGGAGACCTGAGGTATCTAAACTCACTGACGAGCCCGGGAGTCCGAGCGTTGAGAGCAAATTGGCTGAGGTTGAGATCAAATTGCCTGAGAAAGACAGTTCCATCAAGATCCTGAGCGACAACCGGCAGGCCAGCCACAACTATTTCCTGATGGACCGCTTCGAAGCCGGCATGGTACTGACCGGCACCGAAGTGAAGGCCGCCAAAGACGGACAGATCCAGCTCAAGGAAGCCTACGGCGCCGTGATCCAGAACGAGGCCTGGCTGGTGAATGCTCACTTCAGCCAGTACTCGCATGGCAACCGTGAAAACCATCCGCCGATCCGCAACCGGAAGCTCCTGCTGCACCGCCGCGAGATCGACAAACTCCTGGGCGTGACGCGGGAGAAGGGGCTATTGCTGATTCCCACGAAGATCTATCTGAAGAACGGCCGGATCAAGTGCGAGGTGGCGGTGGCGAAAGGCAAGAAGTTTCACGACAAGCGCGAAACGGAGAGGGCTCGAACTGCGGAATCCGAAGCGCGCGCGGAAATCCGGCGGCGCGCGTAGGGCGGGCAGGGCGTACTAATACTCAACCGCGCCCGGCACCAACGCGGGCTGCCGGATTTCCAGGCATCCTCGGCCAGTGGGGAGCACCTTACCCGGATTGAGCCGGTTGCCGGGGTCGAACAGGCGCTTGATCTGACGAATGGCGTCCAACGTCTGGGGCGTGAAAAGCTTCGCCATCAACTCGTTCTTTTCCATGCCGACGCCGTGCTCGCCGGTGATCGAGCCGCCCGCCTCGATGCAGAAGACCAGAATGTCCTCGCCCGCCGCGCGCGCCTTTTCCAGATCGCCGGGCTTGCGCGGGTTGAACAGGATGATAGGGTGCATGTTGCCGTCGCCCGCGTGAAAAATGTTGCTGATCGTCAGGCCGTACCGCGCGGCCACTTGGCCGATGAAGCGGAGCGTGGGCGCAATCTTGGTGCGCGGCACTACGCCGTCCTGCACATAATACGTGGGGCTGACGCGGCCCACGGCGCCAAACGCGTTCTTGCGGCCCTTCCACAACAGGTCGCGCTCTTCGGCGGTCTGCGCCACCCGGCATTCGCGCGCGCCGCACAGCCGGCAGGCTTGCTGGATCTGTTCCACCTGCTCGCCGACGGCCTCCTCGATTCCCTCGAGTTCGATGAGCAGCACCGCGGCGGCGTCCATCGGATACCCGGCGTGGGTGGCTTCTTCCACCATACGGAGCATGACGCCGTCCAGCATCTCGACCGCCACCGGTGTGATGGCGCGGGCGGTGATCTCGGCGACGGTGCGGCCGGCGTCCTCGCTCGAATCGTAAATGGCCAACAACGTTTTCACCAGCTCGGGCTTGCGCATGAGTCGCACGATGATCTTGGTGACCAGCGCCATGGTGCCCTCGGAGCCGGTAAGCAGGCCGGTGAGGTCGTAGCCCGGAAGGTCGAGTTCCTTGCCGCCGGTCTCGACCACGGTGCCGTCCGCCAGGACCAACTCGAGGCCGAGCACGTGGTTGGTGGTCACGCCGTAGGCAAGCGTGTGCGGCCCGCCGGCATTCTCCGCCACGTTGCCGCCGATGGTACACGCGCGCTGGCTGGACGGGTCGGGCGCGTAGAAGTACCCACGGCCTTCCACTGCCAGCGTGATATCCAGGTTGACCACACCGGGCTGGACCACCGCGCGCTCGTTTTCGAAATCGAGCTCGAGCACGCGGTTCATGCGCGCGAATGCCACCATGATGCCGCCCTCGGTTGGGATCGCCCCGCCCGAAAGCCCGGTGCCGGCGCCGCGTCCGACGAACGGCACCTGGAACTCGCAGGCCAGTTTGACGATGGCCGACACCTCCGCCGTGGTCCGAGGAAATACGACGAGGTCGGGCGCGTGCTTGTCGACGCCGCCATCGAATTCGTAGAGGGCGAGGTCCTGCGGCTGGTCGAGATATCCGCGCGGCCCGAGCAAGGCGGCAACGCGCTGCTTGAGGGCCGGGACGATCATGCCTTGATGTTATACTGGCGCTGGCTTGCAAGGCTACCCGCGGAAAAGCTGTTGAGGCCGCCGATGCACGCAGAGTGCGCCGGGATAAAACCGGCATGGAATAGGGAATGAGAGAGTCTTACAGGAAAGGAGTAGCGAACCATCCTGACCCCGAGTCATGCGTGTGTCGCCGCAAGGCGGCAGGCGAAGCGTTGACAGGGGCACAGGC
>JBGPHT010000245.1:0-7954 GCA_041484525.1 Bryobacteraceae bacterium
ACCTGCGAGAAAATGCTGCATACTTTCATTAGGTTGAGTCTCCTGAGGTTGAATTGGTCCTTCCGGAACCCAATCCCACCCTATCAGGAGCTCAGCCTCTCACCGACCGGGCCTCCCTCAACTTCACTTCTCAGTTAGCCCGCTAATTTGGACAGCAATGGTGTGCCGATGGTGGTATTCAGTCCTTGAAAAGCAGCGGAGCAAATTCGTAGAGGTCCCTCCGCCAGGTGTGCCATTCGTGGGCGGTTCCCGGCGATTCGTAAAGCACGTTTCTGATTCCCGCCTTTTCAAGTTCCTGATGCGACGCCCGCGCCGTGTTGAGCAGGGCATCTTCCGCCGTGCCGATGCCGACCCATAACAGGCGAACCTTCTTGTTAAATGCGGCCGCATCGGCAAAGACGCCGTTGTACGAAGTCTTGGCATCAAAACTCCGGATCGCGCCGCTAAATGCGCCGATGTAGGAAAACTTGTCCAGGTGGCGGAGCGTGATGGTCAGCGCCTGGCCGGCGCCCATCGAAAGACCAGCCATGGCGCGGTGGTCCTTGTCAGTGAGCGTGCAGTAGGTGGCGTCGATCATGGGAATCAGGTCGCCGATCACTACCTCTTCGAAGGCGCTGTTCTGTCCCCCACCTCGACCCGCCCCGGGCGCGGGCGGCGGCTCGCCAGGCTTGGTTGCGTATCCGCAATCCATCACCACAATCATCGGCTTGGCTTTTCCCTGTGCCACCAAATTGTCGAGGATGAAACCGGCGCGGCCCTGGTTGCTCCATCCGCGCTCGTCCTCACCCGAACCGTGCTGGAGATACAACACTGGGTAGCGTGCCCGCTGGTTGCGGTCGTAATCGGGCGGCGTATACACGTAGGCCCGCCTCCACAGACCTGTGGTCTTGGAGAAATACCACCGCACGCGCACCTCACCGTGCGAGACATCTTTGGGCAAATAAAAATCCACGCCCTTCTCCGGGATTTCCACTCCGCTCGTCTGCCGTGCCCAGCCGAAATAGGTTTCGCTCGACGGATCGCTTACTACGGTCCCATCCACAATGAACCAGTAGTAGTGAAAGCCGCCAACGGCTGGTGGAGTAGTCACGGTCCAGAAGCCGTCGTCTCCCTTTGCCATGTCGAGATCCCCCTTTCCCAACCCGTCGCCACCCGGGTGCAACTGCACCTTCCGGGCATCGGGAGCCTTCAGGCGAAAAGTCACTCGAAGGTCCGCGTGCACGCGCGGATATTGCGCGCCACGCACATTCGACGTGGCAGGCTACGAGTCATCCGGCGCCGGCGCCCAGCAACCCATACATGCCAGGATGGATACCGTAAGATGGCGATACATTGCGCTCTCCTCTGACTGACCCGAAGTTAGTGGGTCAACTCTGAAACAAATTGATACTGTCCTGACTTTATGACAAACACAGTCTTGCCATTCTCCACACCGGTAGGCCGTATTCCAGATGACTTGGCAGTAGAGGACGGAATATACACCGTAGCCGTAGTCCCGGCCGGCACGGTCACATCCACGTAGAGCTTACCGCTCTCCCTTCGCCAGTTGCTTTCGATCGTGCCGCGCACCGATTCGTAACGCGTGCGGGCGAAGGTCAGGTCGCCGACGATCGCCGGCTGGATGAAGAAATGGCTGAAGCCCGGAGATTCTTCGTCGATCCGGATGCCGCCGATACCCTGTATGAACCAGGACCCGATCGAAATCAACGTGTCGTGAATGTGCGATCCGCCTGTCCAGCTTTCCCAAAACGTGGTAGCGCCCTGCTGCAGCATGTTCCCCCAGCTCGGATAATCCGTCTTGCTTGTGACTGTGTAGATCAGGTCGTTGCGGTCCGCTTGCATGAGCTCTTTGAGCAGGAAATAAGTTCCGTGCATGCCGGAGTCGACGTGGCCTTCATTCCTGACCAGAATCGCTTCTTCGAGATTCTTAATCACTGCCTCGCGAAACTCCGGAGGCACCATGTGGAGCAACAACGGAAACGCCTGATAGGCTTGCTCGCCGTTTACGTAGACGCGCTTGCCGGCATCAAAGAAACGCTGGTGCAGCGCACGCGCCAGCGCGGCAGCCTTGTTCCCGTAAAGCGCCTGGTCTTCCTTCCGGCCTAGAACTTTCGCAATCTTGCCGGCAATTTGAAGCTGGTACAAGTAATGACAGTTGTTGATGAATTTGGCGGCTTGCGGATCCCGCGATCCAGCCTGGTTGCGCCGTGGCGTAACCCAGTCGCCGAGGAAGTTCCACAGTGGCGGAGTGATGCCATAACTGACGTAGGGTTCCAGAATGCCCTCGGCCGTTTTCGTCTCGAGAAACGATAGCCACTTCTGGATGTTCGCATAGGAGGTATCGAGGATCCGCCGGTCTCCGTATTGTAGATAGAGGTGCCAGGGGAGCGTGACCGTGAAACCGCTCCACATCGGCCCGCCGCCTCCCTGCTCCGGATATGCCGGGGCTGTGTAGGGAAGATCTCCGTTGGGCGCCTGAGCGTCGCGCCAGTTCGCAGCCCACTTGGTGTAGAGCGCGCTGGTATCGAAGTTGAACATGGCCGTCTCGATCGACGTGCCGGCGTCGCCCCCATAGCCCAGGCGTTCGCGCGTCGGGCAGTCGACCACGTAACCGCCGATGGTCAGATTTTGGTAAGTCCAAGCGGCCGTCCGGTAGATCCGGTTCAACAGGTCGCTCGATGACTCGAAATTGGACGCCGGCCGATAGTCCGTGCGGATGAGATAGCCCTTGATGTCCGTGAGAGACGGCTGCTGTTGCAAACCGGTGATGTGGACAAACTGGAAGCCGTGATAGTTGAAGCGCGAGCGAATAATCTGTCCCGCCCCGGCGCGCGTCACATACTCGTCGCGCTGGTTGAATGTCATGAAGCGGTTTCCGGATGGCTTGGTGTCGGCGTATTCCAATCGCACGTTCCGGTCACCAACCGTACCCGGCGGGAGCCGCAATTCGAACCATCCGACAAAGTTCCGCCCCATATCGATCAGGTAATCCCCGGGCGGGTCCTCTGTGATGCCGACCGGTTCGATGTCCTGGACGATGCGGTTGGGCTGCACCATCTGCGCGGCCGCAATGGCGCGCGGCGGGTTGAATGCCGCTGCCTGTGCCCAGTCCGAGTCGTTCAGGCCGTCACTGTTCCAGTTTTCCAACTCGAGGCGCGCGTCATAATGCTCCCCGCCGTAATCCCCGAATGCCTTTCCCGTACCCACAGGAGTGATGGGGCTGGATCGCACCTTCCAGGTCGTGCCGGTGCCGATCCGATCGGTGGTCCCTCCAGACAGGGACACATCGATCTGCGCGCGAACGATCGGGCCGTCGTGACTGACGCCCGGATGGCCCCGGACATACCAGCCGCGGCCGAGCCATAGTGCCACGCAGTTCGTGCCTTCCACTAAGTAGTTAGTCACATCGTGAGTCACATAGATGGTCCGCTTAGAATAGTCGCTCACCGCGGGACTCAAGACGTGGTCGTCTACCTTCTTACCATTGATGTATAGCTCGTAGTAGCCCAGGGCGTTCACATATGCGGTGGCTTCCCGTGGTTTCCGCCTTAGTGTGAAGGTCTTGCGCAACCAGGGAAATGGGAGCGGCGTGCCTTCCGCGACGTCCGCGGGACGGCCCGCACCGATCCAGGCGCTGTGCCAATCCGAATCCTGCAGCAGGCCCACCGACCACATGGCGGGATTACTCCACGAAGAGACGCGGCTTGCCTCATCCCAATAGCGAACCTTCCAATGGCATCGCATCCCGGAGACCAGAGGGCGGCCGCCATAGACCATTTGCGTGAATTGCGTGGAATCGACTTTTCCCGAATCCCAAAGGTCGCCTCGGTTCTTCTGAAGATTCTCTTCGGTGCTGGCGACGAGGATGTGATAAGCGCTCTGCGTCCGCCCCCGCGTACGCGATGCAATTACCCAGCTTAGCCTCGGTTTCTCGACGTCGATTCCAAGCGGATTGACAAGGTACTCGCAACGCAGATTCTCCAGCGGGGCGCCGGCCTGCGCGAAAGCGGCAACGGTCGCTCCCGCCAGTGTGACCGCTGCTAGCGCGCCGGCAAGACGCTGGTTCATAGTCGTGCTACCAGTCTAGCCGCACTTTGAACTGGAAAACCGTAGCCTCGCGTTACTTTACGAAACTCAGTGCGCGTTCCAAGGTGGTGACAGCCAGCCGAGCTTCCGCGGCCACCATAGGATCATCGATCGCCGACTGCGCTAGCTCCAGCGATTCCGGACACACCAGGCGCTGCGCTACTGCCAGCACAGCCCTTTTTTCATCGGGACGGGTGGCTGTCGCCATAGCCGCCTTTAGCAGACGTGCGGTCTCGCCCGGAGCGCGGCTCGACGGGATTTGCGCGAGCTTGATGTAGCCGCGCAACGCCAGGACCTGGCGCGTCGGGTCGCCCGCGGCACGGGCCAGAGCGAGCAGGTCGTCCATCGGTTCGGGCGATGGCCATCCAGAGAGGGCATTGATCGCGGCACGCTGAATGTCTCCGCTCGTATCCTGCAACGCTTCCCGCGCGATCGGCAAGGCGGCGGGATTTCCTGCCATGGATAAGACGTTCAGTAGACTGATTCTGACACCGACGTCGGTCGCACTCTTGTACGCCTCGATTACCTCGCCCACGAAGGTGTCTTTGGAGCGGCGAATGGCGCTGGCAACTGTCCGTTCCAACTCCTTGCGGTCATTCTCATTGGACGTCTTGGACAAGAGCGCGAGCAGCGCCGGGACCTGGCGTGGTCCGGCGGTCTCCCGCAGCGCCCGAATGCTTTCGACGCGGACGGGCCGGTTGGCATCCACAGCCGACGCCAGAAGAATCTCGGGAGCCGAGGCGGCGCCGCGCTCTCCCGCGGCGCGAATCAACTCGATCTTGATCTTCGCCTCGGCGCCCGATATGGCTTGCAGAATGGCGGCATCGGCCGCATCGCCGCGGATGGCTCCGAGCACGGCGCGCGCGGCGCTCTGCTCGTCGCCGGAGGCAGTAGCCGCGCGGCCGGCGAGCAGCGGTACGTCCGCGGCAGTTCCTAATTTTGCCAGGCCGTCGATCGCCGCGACCCGCACGGCCGGGCTATCGCTGGCGGCGGATTCCACCAGAATCGGACGAACATCGGGCCGGCCGGAATCGGTTAAAGCAGTGAGGATCTGCACACGCGCCCTCTCCGCGACGTTCGGCAGTTCTTTGGCCAGCGCCACGCCCTCAAGCCGCGCCAGTTCGTTGATGGCAACGCCTTGGAGGCGCACCGAGTCACTCTTCAAAGCAGCACGTAGCAACGGCGTGGCCTGCCGGGCGTCGACACGAACCAGACCTTCGAGCGCAGCGGCCCGCACGGCCTCCCTCTGCCCGGCGGAATAGAGCCTGACGTAAATGCCCGGGTCCGCGATCGCGAGCAGCGCAGCGGACACGGCGGGCGAGGGCGGCGCCGCGAGTAGCGCCGCGCGCGCTTTGGGCGTACCGATATTGCCGAGCGCTGCCGCCGCGGCCTCGGCCAGACGGATGTCCTTCGATGCGAGCAAGGTCTTGATCGCCGGCGCGGATGCCGCGTCCTTTCGCCTGCCGAGCGAAACGACAATGCGCGCGAGCGCGTCGCGCAATGCGGCTGCGGCGCGTGCGCCAGGGATCCGTTCCATCGCGTAACGCGCCATCTCCGCGGTATCGGGATCTAACAGCATCGCAGCCAGCTTGGGCACAGCGGCGTCCGTGCCGGCGATCGCCAGGTCGCGGCAGAATGCGTCCTTGGCAGCGAGGGTCTGCGCCGATGCCATTCCCGAGAGCAACAGCTTCTCCATGGCCGGACCCGATCGAAGTACGAGCGCTTCCAATTCGCGCACCGCGGCCGGATCTTTCCCGAAGTCGTAAGCCGCAACCTGGCGAACCAGCGTTTCCGGATCGGCGCCATACAGGACCGTAGCGCAAAGTAGAACCAAGCCTCTCATATGGACCATGGGCTCAGCGGCGTTCGGCCCAGCATACGCTCGGCACCGGCATCATCGATGATCTTCTGCCGATCCGGATCCCAGCGAATCGTGCGCCCGGTCCGCATGGCGATGTTTCCCAGATAGCCAGGCGTGGCGGATCGCAATGCCACGTGCGCCGGCGTCAGCGTTTCTCCGCGAGTCAGCACGCAATCGATGAACTGGCGGTGGTGACTCTGCGTGACTGGCAGCCGCACCTCGTTCGGCCGGATCTTGGAACTCTGCAGCGCGCGCGGGAAGGTCTCGAGGCCGCTGCGGTCCACCCAAACCCAGCCCCCTTCGCCGATCCATCGCGTGCCGGGCCGTACGTCGGCATACCCGCCGGCAATGTGCATGACGAGATCTCCGGCGTATCGGGCCGTGACGCGCCATCGCGGCGGCGTGTTCCAAATGGGGTGTGGCGAGGGTTCTCCGCTGGCCTCCACCGAAATCGGGCCTGAATTATCGAGTCCCAAACCCCAGTGCGCGATGTCCACATGATGTCCCACCCAGTCCATGAGCGAGCCGCCGCCCGTATCGTAGTTCCACCGCCAGGTCTTGTGGACGCGGGCCGGCGCGTATGGAACCCACGGCGCGGGCCCGAGCCATCGCTGCCAGTCGAGAGTCTTGGGCGGCGGACCTGGCTCGACCAAGTGGCCCAAGCCGTCCCAATCCGTGAGGCCCGCGGGCAGACCGACCTCCACCTTCGTCACTTTTCCGATTCGCCCGTTGCGGACCAGTTCGCAGGCGAAGCGGAAATCCGGCAGTGACCGCTGCCAGCTTCCGGTCTGCCACACGCACCCGTAACGCGCGACGGCATCGCAGATCGCTTTCCCTTCCGCCCAATCGTGCGCCAGCGGCTTCTCACCGTAGATGTCCTTCCCCGCGCGCGGCGTTGACGGCCACAATGGCGTGCCAGTGGTCCGGCAGGGCCATATACACGGCGTCGATATCGGACCGTGAGAGCAGCTCTTCGAACTCATGAAACGTGCGGGCGTCCGGCGCCTCCGCGGCGGCTTCCTTGAGATGATCCGCATCGATATCGCAGATCCCCGCCACCTGGACGCGGGGATCGCTCATGAAGATCTTCATCATGGCGAGTCCCATCCAGCCCACGCCGATGACGCCGAGCGAGACACGAGCGCCAGGCAAGACGTCCGCCCCCAGTACGGCGGCAACTCCCACACCCAGGAACACTCTTCGGTTCATTTCGCCATACCCTTGCCCAGCGCGAACTGAATACCCGCGAGGTAGCGCTGCTTGAGTATACGATGATTGCCGGCCGGCCTCGCCATCGAGGGGAAATCCGGGCCTCGGAACTTCTTGCGCCGCGCTGCGTACTCTCTGATGGAGGGCCAAATGTACTGCACGAAATGCGGTGTCGAACTAAGAGAAGATGATCGATTCTGTTCGCGTTGCGGGAGCCGGACGGCCGTCGGCCCGGAACCCGGTCCGTCACACGCGCTGCTGCTCGACAAGCGCAACAAGAAGATCGCAGGGGTGTGCGCCGGATTCGCCCGGTATTGCGACGTCGATGTCACGCTGGTGCGCGTGATCTGGCTCGCGGTCGCGCTTGGCACCGGTATCGGTTTCATCGCGTACGTCGTGGCGTGGATGATTGTCCCAAGCGACCATGGACTCGACATGAGGCACTCGATGGCGCCCCAGCCGCAGGCGGGTTGACCCGCGCCTCACGATGCGACAATGGGGAAGCACGCGGGAGATTATCACTCCTGAATTGAATCGGCTTCCTCTTGCTGATCCCGTTTCTCATCTTCGCGGCCACCTATGTGGTGATCGCCATCGGACGTCTGCCCGGGTTCCGCGTGGATCGCACCGGCGCCGCCATCATCGGCGCGGCCCTCATGCTAAACACAGCGACTTAAGTAATTGCGCATAATCGGCGTAGTGTTTCATTGCGACCGGCCCATTGGTCGAACTCGGCTTCTACTGCGGCGATCACTTCATCCAGGCGCGGAAAGTATCGATTGTGCAAGCAACGGCGCC
>JBGPHT010000246.1:0-7902 GCA_041484525.1 Bryobacteraceae bacterium
CCCACGACCTCGCTGCTGACGACCCAGAGATCTTCCTGTCGCTCCCGTTTCTTGCGGGTTCCCATGGCCATGCAGTATAGACGCCCAGAACATTCGCTAGGTCACATGTTTTCGCGACTATTACCACAGGCTGCTAGGGAGAATTCCAAAGGCCCAGTACTGCATCCGGCCCTCAAAAAGGGCGCCTGTACAGCCAATGCTGGCGTACAATTGCTTCGGAACGTGCCGCGCGCTTACTTGGCCGGCAACCACTCACACGAAGGGGAAAACACACGTGCGACCACTGCAACTGATTTCACTCTCGCTCATTCTGACGCTGATCGCCCCCATGCTTCCCGCCGCCGCCACTTACCCGATGAAGTACGAAGGTGGAAGCCTCGATCTCAACCAGCACGACAAACTGAAGACCACGATCTTAGCCGACGGGCTTGAACCTCACCCAGGGAAAGAAGAAATTCACGATCCCCGTAAAGGACATGACTGAAGTCTCGTACGGCAATGATGTTCACCGCCGCGTCAGCGCAGCCGTGGGAGTCGGAGTATTTACTCTTGGCATCGGCGCTCTTCTGCTCCTGGTGAAAACGAAAAAGCACTATGTCGGCGTCGTATGGGCCGACAAGTCTCAATCACAGGGCGAGACCCCGAAAAAGGGAGGCGTCGTGTTCAAAGTCGGCAAGGGCGACTATCGAGGATTTCTGGCGGCATTGGAAGGCATGAGCGGTCTCAAGGCGGTCAATGCCGATGTCGCCGGACAAGGCGGTACGTCGAAGTAGCCGCAGTTCGAATCCCAAATCATGACGGGGGCCGCCGCACGCACTGGGGAGCGCTGAACACGTTCCCAGGCTTCTCAGCGATCGAGGCGTTCACCTGCTCGGAGTGTGGCGAAGGGGTCGCGGTAGTTACGCCGGTACAGTGAGGCTGGTTACGCTTCCCCTTGTTATGGATCTGAGGGACGCTCGCCAAGGTGCACTTGTGTGGATCAACGTGAGATGACGAGCTATTTTCGCTTCTGTGCGGTTTTGATCGCCTTCTCCAGTTCCTTGCCCGCGCAAACGGAGGGGGCATCCTTGCATTTAATGGCGTCAGAATTGAACACCCACAAAATTGTCTCGGCACTGTTGATGAGGCGCACGGCAAGCGACGTAGCGTAGTAATCCCCGCCGCCAGCAGAGCTGCCCAGGCTTGTGGCTACGCCGCCGAAGCTCGTCATCTTTTCGCTGGACACGGCGCCGGTGAGAATCGCATCCGCCTGCTCCTTCGAGGCAACTACCGTCACCTTCGCAAACGTCATGAGACTATAGGTGAGCTTTTCGCGGACCATCTTCGCCAACTCAGCATCGGATGTCATCGAAGGATCGATAAAGACTCTCTGCACAGCCTTCAGGTCCTTGGCGGGAACGCGCGGCGCTTCTTGAGCCTGCGCTAGCAGCACAACACCTACAATCAGGTATTTCACTTCGCGTCCTTCTTTCCCCATCGCGCCGCGGCGGCCTTCTTGGCGATCGCGCTGCGGCGGTTCGGGCTGAGTTGGTCGCCGCGCGCTTGAGCAGCTTTGCGCGCGCTCTCGGTCCGCTCCTTTTGTGTGAGAGATGCGGCGCGGGCCTTACCGCCCTTCTTTCCGCCCAGGCGTCCCAGTGCCACGGCGGCCGGATTCTTCTTACGCGCCACGTCTTTACCCTATCCTACCCTCACCGTTTACGCAAGCATAGGCCCCAGGTTGATTTTCCTTTTGACAATGCTTACGTGAGCGTTTACGCTAGAATGCATGGACCGCTTCCCAGAACCCTTCGCCGCACCGAAAAGGCGTGAACCGGCGGCGGATCTTCCCGAGTGCCGGAACTGCGGAAAGCCCTCCGAAACCCTGACCTGGCTTCCGGGCTGGGACTTCAACGGCTGCCCGGAGTGCGCTGCGCAATGCCGGATCATGGAAGCGGCCGAGGACGCGAACGGCGAACCGCGCTGCCCCGTTCAGTACGGCGCGCTGGTGCGCGCCAACAGCGCCGCCGAGCTGCTCGACGTGCTCAAGGCGCACCGCGGCGCCGAATGCGTACACTGCGCCTCCACGCGCGACACGGTTCTCTCTGAGCGGCTGGTGTTGGCCCTGCCGGCCGCGGTCTGCTGCGATCGGGCGGTGGCGTGATGCGAAGGAAACGTGGAATCTCCGCCCGCGTCTTCATGGCCGGCTTCTCCTCGGCGGGATCTTCCGGCGGCTTCGCGCCGCAAGCACCACGCTGGAACGACGGATTCTCGCCGGAGCCGACAAAGCGCGAAGACGCCACGTCCGAGCGGATCGAACCGCGCCCGGCACAGGCAAACAGCGGATACCGTCCCTGGTGGCTCCCGTCTGACATCGCGTACTTCACGAGCTCGGCCCGAGACCTCGCCACCCTCGGCTACACCGAACAGGCCGTCCGCTGTGCTGCGAAGGTCGAGGATCTCAAGCGGAAGCTGGCCGCGTGGGAAGCCGAGCACGGCAAGCTGGAGGCCGCGTAACGTGATGGCCACCAGCAAACCATACATGCCGATTCGAGAAGGCTCTGCGCCTAGCGGACCATCTGGACGGCGCTGGCATCCGTAGCAACCACGCATCGCTGATGGACGCGCAACAGTGGACAATGCTCGCCACCGCGGCCCAGGTTCGCGTACCGAGCGAGGACACCCGCGTATTGGCGCTCGCCATGCTACGGGCCCGGGAAGATGCCAGGAAGCGCCTGGCGTGTCTCCGGCGGCGAAAGCCAGCGTCCACACTTCAAGCGCACGAACACGCGCCCAACGTTCTTTCTGTAACTCAGCTTTGAAAGGAAGTCCTATGCCCAAACGAACGTCCGAACCGGCACCCGTGCAAACACGTGCCGCCGAAGCCCAACCATTAACGGCTGCCACCAAGCAGGCCCTACAACCACGGCCCTCCGAATTCGCCCTGCTCAGCAGAGTCATGGCGAACGCCTCGGAAGACGAGCGGGAGTTCATGCTCGATTTCCTGGAACGCTGCGCGGCTGGCGGGTACACGATCCCGGAAGCAGCCCTTGGGGAATCCACGGCTCACTTTCGGTTCCGCATCGAGCCTGACGAAATCGAGGACCATGCCAAGTATTACCAGGGCCTCACGCTGGTGCTGCTCAAGAGAGGTTGGCTTCAAACCTTCCTCGGTCTCATCCTCCACTTGGTGCTCGATGGGCGCCGGCTGACACCTGAGGACGTGATGGATACCCTCGATAACGATATGCAGCAATTCGACACCAACGTTGACATTGCGCGCGAGATCCTCAAGGAGTACCCGGAAATCGTGGCCCCCGAGATCAAGCTGGCGCTGGATGCGCACCCGGACCTGTGCGCCGTCACGGGAGGACAGCATGGCAATTAGACAGCGATTGAAACCGCAACCGGAACTGCTCCAGCCGGCGCCGCCAGCAGAGATGCCGACGGCTGCCACGCTTTTAGAAGATCCTCTTCAGATGAAAACCTACGACCTGTCGCCGGCGATCGACGAGGTCCTTCGCGGCCGTCTTCTGGGGAAAATCCTGAAGTCGCTGACCGGGTTCCCAACAGGCACCCTGCAAGAGGTTGCCCTCTTCGTAGACATTTGCGAAAACGATCATGGATGCACCACGCCAGCGGAGGAGTTCATCACCGATCTGGTGGTGGTCTACCGGCGCGGCAGTGGGCTGACGCCTGACCAGGCGGCCGAAGTACTCGACAAGTTCCGCGAGAGCTTCACGGATGCCCTCGGCATCGCCAAGCGGTTCAATGCGTTGTATGCGGATGTGCTGGCGGGCGAGTAGAAAGCGTGCCGGCGACCCTCAAACATCGCGATATCGACCCGGCACTGCTGGCGCTGGTTCCCACGAGCCCGGCGGCGCTCGCGATTCTTGCCCCTGCTGCGGACCGGGCGCAGGCGTACGCGCGAAACTCGAAGGCCCCGGCCACCCGCCGGGGCTATGCTTCCGACTGGCGCATGTTCACGGCGTGGTGCGAACGCGCGGGCGTTTCTTCGTTGCCGGCTGCTCCCGAGACGGTCGCCCTCTACATCGCGGATCTCGCAGAGGGCCACAAGCCCGCCACCGTGAGCCGACACATGGCAGCGATTGCCGCTGCGCACAAGGCATGCGGTCGCGAGTCCCCCGCCAGCATGCGGCACGGGGCGGTAGCTTCGGTGTGGCAGGGGATCAAGCGGACCCACGGGACCGCCCAGAACGCGAAGGCCCCGGTCCTGGTCGACGACCTGCGCGCCATGGTGCAGAAGCTCCGGCCCGGCCTCATTGGCACTCGCGACCGCGCGCTCCTGCTGGTTGGCTTCGCCGGGGCCTTCCGACGCTCCGAGTTGGTGGCACTCGACGCGGAGGATGTCCAGTTCACCAGCGATGGCCTGGTGGTGGCGCTGCGGCGCTCCAAGACCGACCAGGAGGGTGAGGGCCGCAAGATTGGTATACCCTACGGTTCGAACCCGGAGACATGCCCCGTACGTGCGCTGCGGGCCTGGCTGGACGCCGCTGCCATCGAGTCCGGTCCGCTCTTGCGGTCAGTCACGCGGCACGGCAAGATGCAAGGGCGACTCTCCGGGTACGCTGTCGCGCTGATCGTAAAGCGGCACGCCGGCGCCGCGGGGCTCGAGATGGCGGCCTACTCAGGACACTCACTCCGGGCAGGGCTGGCAACTTCCGCTGCGATCGCGGGCGCCAGCGAGCGGAGCATCATGGCGCAGACGGGCCACCGGTCGAGCGTAATGGTGCGGCGGTACATTCGCGATTCGAGCCTGTTCCGGGAGAACGCCGCGGGGCGCGTGGGGCTGTGAACCTTATTGGGCTAAGCCGATCAGCTATGCAAGCCGAGGATTATGCAGTCTGGTTCGGCTTTGAAAGGCACTTACTGCTCCTGGCAAGACCCTTCCTTCTGACTGCTCCCAGGGCCAAAAGGCCAGACCCGAGCAGGATCAAAGTTACGGGTTCCGGTGCACCATCACTGTATACCGCGTAGGGAAGGCCATTTACAGTAGCCGTGGCAAGGGCAACCTGATCCTCAATGCCGACCTCTTGAATTCGTGAAGCGCCTGTACGATTAGACAAAGTGTCCGTTGTGGCACTACTTGTCAAAGAGAATGACACCGTGTGGCTATTATCAAGATTGGTGATAACGCCAGTGATGTCAAAATAATCACTCGTCTGAGTTAGCGGGGCTCCTATCTCTGCCAAATCAAACAACATCGGGAAAGTACCCGTCGGTGCGACAACACCAGCGGGTAGAAAGACCTGGCAAACACCAACATTACCGTTGGTGTCATCGCTGGCATCAAGTGGGAGCTCGTAAATAGTGACCCTTGGGACGTTAGCTTCAAAGAAACACGGTATCGCGATATTGGCACCAAAGACCAAGTGGGGAAGAACGAGTGTGGCAAAGACCAAAATGGGGAACGTTGCAGACTTCACGATGACTCCTTTCGCTCAACTTACGTCGGATTCCGTGAAGGAATAGTATGGCCAGCACTATGTATGTGTCAAGCTTGATTTTTGCTCTTCAGCCAGCTTCGGTTGGATACGGGACCGTAGATGAGCTTGTATAGTTCGATACTCCGAATGCCCTTAGCGATTAGCCTACTAACGTCATCTATCTCGCTATTCCCCAGGCCCACGCCAACATAGCCCATACCGCCTCATCCACGATCCGCCAAACCGGCTTCCCGCTGGCTTTCGATAACTTTCGCAGTATCGCCCGAGTCTCCGGCCGCACCAGCAGCAACAACCGCGGGTACTCGCTCGTTTTGCGGGGCTTTCCGTCCGGGCCGACATCAGCCGGCGGCCGTCCTGGCTTGCGTTTTCGCTGCTTTGTCGCCATCTCAGTTTTCGCAACCGAGCATAGCATAAGTGCGAGAATTGTTAATATCAACAACATTCTCGGCTTACACTGTTTCATCAGCAGCAGAAGCTCAGGTCGCGATTACGTGAGAACGCGCAGCGGAGGCGAACAGCAACAAGATGAGAGGCTTCATATCAGTTATCGAAAGATCGGCACGACGCCCGGCCGCGAGACTGGCGGATTCGGAGCCCACGGTCAGGAAAGTGCTGCTCGCCTTCTGGTTGTTGTAAGTGGCGGAAACCCAGTCCGCAGTCTGCACCACGCTTTCGAGGCGCATCTCGTCAATGCCGCCGCCGGTCATGGTGCCGAAAAAGTGAGTGCCACCACTGCTCGTGTTGATGGTGCCGGGTTCGCAGATATTCGAGATTTCGGCCACGCCATCGACATAGGTCTTGCAGTTCGTGCCGCCCGCCGATGCCCAGGTGAAATAGAAGTGATGCGCTACCCCGTCGTCAACCGTGACGGTTCCGTTGTGTACGATCACACTACCCGCGATGCGCTCGTAAACGTTGAATTTGTGCGCGGTCGCGCCTTGCCCGGCAGGGTCCCCAACCACGACAGCGAGTAGCGGGGTTCCGTTCTGATTCCAGAAAACCTTCTTGGAATCCGCCGTGGTCTTAAACCACCCGGAAAAGCTAACATCCCCGAAGCTCCAAACGCTGTTTGTCGTTTCCGGCAGGGTGAGATCATTCGCGCTCGTGTCGGCCCCGCCCGCGATCCGAATCGTGGTCGCCGTCTCGGAGCCTTTCGTTCCGTTATTCCCGCTGGTGGTGGAGTCGAGCGCTGTCAGCGTCGTTCCGTTCGGCAGGTGCCACACGCCCTTAAAATTGCTGTTCCACGCGCTCGTGGCCGTGCTCTGGTACGTGCTGATGGAGGCATTGCCGTAGAAGACGTAGAACACGTAATCCGACGAGTGGGAAAGCGTCGGCACCTTGACCCAGGCGTCCACCACGCCGTTCGTACCGTCATAATAGTCCATGTCCCAAATCAGAGGCGTGGAATTCGTCGCATCGCTGGCGAAGACGATATCGTAGCCGCTGGCGTTGTTGACGTGGCCGGCATTGGCGACAGTTTTCAGCGTGGTATCTGAGATGTGCACCCACACCGGAAAGTTCGTCTGGTCGGTGTTCGGAACCTGTGTGTGATCCACCGTCAGCGAGCGCCGATAGTTATAGCCGTTGTACGACGCCCACGATGGCATCGCCAGCACCGCAAGTAGATAGAGCAGTCTCACTGGCATTGAAGCACCAGGCTCGCGCGCGTGGCCGACGCCACGGCCGAGATATTGAACGCGAAGATGTCATTCGCCGAGACCGTCGTAGTCCAGCTGGTCAAGGTCGTACTGTGTTTGGCGGTTCCGGTCGAAATGGCAGGCGACGACGACGCCACGATGGTATTCGTGATTGTCGGAATCGCCGTGCCCGTCGCGATCTTCCAGATGTCGAACGTAATCGTGCCCGTGTCCACCGTGGCATTCCACGCCGAGATGGTGCACGCGCTCGCCCAGGTGAAGTACACCTTTGTGCCGGTCGTCAGCGCGGAGCCGCCGCCATCGAACGCTGCCCCGATGTTGAACGTGGCCGCCGGTCCCGTGGCACCGGTCGCGCCCGTGGCCCCGACCGTGCCGCCGCCACCGTCACCGCCGATCTTGAACTCAAGCGAGATCAGGTCGAAGGTCGCGCCGCCGGTCAGGGCCGTGGTGTCTGCCAGCAGTTTCCAGTACAGCCGGTCAGTCGCTACCGCGCCGGCCGGAGTGAATGTGAAGGTTTTGTAAGTCAGTTGACTCGAAGCGGATGCCGTACAGCTTTGTGTAGACAGCGCCGTGAAGGTCGGATTGTCGATCATCGCGCCAGCCGATACGTCGGCCCATGACAGCGTGGCCACCGATACGTGCGTGGAGTCCGCCGAACGGTAAGGCACGGTAAATAAATAAGCTTTACAACTGTGTTAGTTGCTTGGATGAATCGTGTAGTTCCATTCGCCGTGAAATTTGCGGGCTTCAGATTGACATGGGCAAACTCGTCATCCGTGATCTTGCGCCCAACGGGGTAC
>JBGPHT010000247.1:0-7897 GCA_041484525.1 Bryobacteraceae bacterium
ACGCAAACTCGAACCGGAATTGCAAGGGACTCTTGCCCGTCACTGTCTGATACAGCCACCGCATCTGTGCCGGCTTGATCTTCAGTGGACGCCCCTTCAGCGCGCGGGCTTTCAGCGCACCCCAACCGCCGGCACGGTACCAGACGAATGCCTGATCTCAAGACTCTGCGACGGGAAGCACAATCCCGGAATCGCCGAATGAATCGCGCGAGCATCAAGATCAACTGGAAGTTCGATCGCAAAGCTGCCCGTCGCAAATTCAGGTACAAACAGAACTATTTCACGCGGTCAAAGACCTAGCAGATTGCCGGTGCCCTTTTCTAGCACGGGAGCACCGGAGTCGCCCTCAGCGCAATCGGTTCGGCAGGCCACTACTTTGGTGAAGGTTGCGGAGGCCGCGGTTCCCTCTGGTTTGCGCAGACCTACCTTTCAGGAACTATGGAAGGCGAGAGTTTCGCCCTCGGCATGTTCGGTGCGAACGCCGAAGAGATCAGTTTGGACATGGTCGGAGAGTTCCTCGGCGCTGCGGCGATCCACGGCCGTGATGGTCCGGTTTTGGCCGACGATGCGGTTTGAGGGCGCGCCTGCGGCGGCATTGAGTTGGAAGATCGCGAAATCGGCGATATTCGCGGCACCGCCGAAGGTGATAGTGGAGAACTTTGGGGTGAGCGTGCCGACGGAGTTCTGATCAGCGTCGGCGACGCTTTGCGGCTGCTCGATCAGGTCGGTATCCGGATTGACATCGATGCCACAGCGGGCGATCGTATGGGAGCAGCCGAGACCGAAGAGCGTGCCAGCACGTTGGTTCCAGCGCACATCGGCACACATCGTTCCAGGCTCGCCGAACTCGTGGGAGACTTCAAGAGCGGGCTGGATTGGGCGGATGCGGTCCGACGGCGCGTGCCCGATGAGGCTGCCGCGGAGTTGGACTACATCCGTGGTGACTGTGACCCCGATACTGCGCAGGCGGAGTTCGGCGGGGACGAATTGGTTCTTCGCGAGTCGCGATTTCGCGAACTTGCGGCGGACGAAGATCGTAACGCCGAGTGGCCCTCTGGAATCGGCGCCGGCAGCCTTGCGGGCGATGCCGATGCCGACCACGTTGGCACGCCAGCCCCAGGAGCGGGAGTGACGGTGATCGGCGGTGCGGTCCTTGCCGAGAGCGCGATTGCGGGGGGTCATGTGAAGGGCCGTGAGGCGATCCACGGCCCTGGCCGCGCGGGCGAAAGGCGTACTCATTTTCTTACTCTTCAGGAGGTCCGTGACAGTCTTGACGGAGAAGTTGAGACCCCAGACAAACTGGGTGCCCCAGAGTTCGACGATCGGGCCGGACGGCGACGTGACCGTAGCGGAGTCTGCGTTGCCGGCGACCGGTGGAGTGGGAGGCTGGCGTTTGCGATTAAACTGAGTGCCAAAGAAGAAATGGGCTTTGTTCATGCCGATGCCGCCGGCCAGGACAGGGTGTTGGAGCGGTTTGCTGGCGATCGGAATGCCGACCATGACGACGGTCAGCAGTTGCGCCTTGATATTCTTGGTTTCAAATCCAGCTTTGTGATCGAATAGCCACCACGGACTGAAGTCGAGCATCGCGGCAAGACGCTGCTTTTTGACTTCGCGGGCGGTAATGTTGCCGTCGTTGAGGTCCACAGTGGCTTCTTTGTAGCTGGTCAAGGGAAGGGCGAGGCTGAAGTCAATCGGGTAGCGGCGTTCGTTATCCCAGGTGTTTTTGGAAAGTTCCTTCTGCTCGCTTTTTTCGCCTTCCGGCGCAGGATCCGCGGCCAACGAGGTAACCACGATATCGGAGGGAAGTGGTTCGACCTGGAATTCCTTACCTCCGGCGAAGGGCACGTAATCGGGCAGGGTGATCGCAATGAACTGCGGAGCGCCCATACCGGCAACGCCGGCGAACGAGAGCGTATCGCGAAGGTTGGCGAGCGGCGTGGGGATCTTCTTGGTAATCGCGATCTTATAGGTAATTGAGTCCAGGATGGCTTTGGAGTGGGCGGAGATGAAGCGGGAACCTGGCATGGCGACGAGGTTGGTTCGCGAGGCGGCGTCGATCAGAGTGTAGCGGGCCGCGGGTACGCGGGTGTTGTTGAGCAATAGTTTTTCGTGGACCAGTTCGTAGGCGAGTTGTTGTGCCCTGTGTTCGATCCAGTTGGCTTTTGGATCGCTCGCATCCAGTTGATGGCTGGCCGTGCAGGACCAGTCCACGCTCGGCTGCGAGGCATTCTCGCGCAGGCTGGGCACGGGCGTCAGACTATCGGGGAGGTGGTCCTTGACGTCGGTGTGGGATCGGAACTGGCTGAGCGCTTCGTTGAAGGCCGCACATTCCGAGGATGAGGCAAGGCTCCTGATCCAGTACATGTAGACGAGACCCGCTTCGCGAGAGCCAAAGACGCGCTTCTGGGCGAACCAATCAGTCCAGGGATCGCTGAGCCGTTGGAGCGGGCTGGGATGTTGCAGTTGTTGCTGGTACGTGTTCCACGTCTCTGTTGCGAACGCGGTTTTCGCATCCTCCGGTGTGGTGACGTGGATGAGGTAATAGCGGTTGGCGGCCGCGGGGTGGTCGAGGGCCTTCTGGATGAGGTCCGGCGCGAGTGCGGCAGTGATGGGATCGGGCTGCGTCATGGTGACGACCTCGCCGCCCGGCGCGGTGGCAGTCGGGGGGCTGATCGCCCTTGGGACCGCCTGGATGACTACGGTTTGGTCCTGGGCGAGGGCGGCGAAGGCCAAGGCGAAGACCAGTAGCAAGCGTTTCATGCGTTTCCTCCTCTGAGCTTGGAGAGTTCTATCTGGACAAGCGCAAATAGGCGGAGAAACGGGACAGGAATGCCACGCCTCTAAGGTCGCATCGGGTAAGATTGACAAGTTGCACCGAATCGCAGAGCGGTTGATGGGGGGTTTAGATTTTTGTGTAAGTAGCCGTTCTCTGCTCTTGTCAGCGCGACGATTCGGGTCTGGGCCGTCTCGATCCGGTCGCCCCAAAGCAGGACGAAGTGATTCAATGAGACACGCCAGTCGCGCGACGCTTTCCATTTCTTGGAGACGTTTTTCAAAGCCAGGTACAGCAGGCTTCAGCGCCGCCTCTTCATCCGGAAATGAGCCGCGCGTCTTGATCACCTTCCGCAGGCTCATGTTCAGTGACTCCACGATGTTGGTGGTGTAGACCGCGCGCCCTGCTTTCCGCTCTTTCCAGTTCACTTAATTCAGGCTGTTGCGCACCAGATGCACGATGCAGAGCTGCACCTACGCATGCGTTTTCGGATATACGCTCGGAGCAGTTGGTCACCGCCAACGTCGGCGCAGCAACTCCGCGTGCTGAGAGCGGCACCAGTTGCTGTGTGGGCCGACGATCCATTCAGAGCCGTGTCGAACCGTCGAACCGGTGGAATCGGCAGGCTCTGGCTGGCAGCCAATAACATAATTTTGTCGGTCTTCGCGAACGGACCTTTATCGCCGTTGAGACTGACGATGGGTCTACTGTCGAAGTGCGTGGGACTTCCGAATTCGGCGGCATTGTCCTGAAGTACGGCATGGCATTTTCAGGGGTGGTTTCACAAAGCACAGCATAGTGCCGTGTCCCGAGGAAACCCATCTGCCTTCGGACTCGTCGCGAACAGCCGTGTCACATCGAAGCGGCTAAGAGCGAACAGCACTGGCTAATCTTATACTGCGCTTTTTGGGGGGGCTCAACGGCAGGCCGTCAACTATGAAAGAAATGCCATGTATCGGCCGTGCTTAATGTGTTTACGCAATTTACGATATTAATGTGGTTTACTGAAAATACGAAGGTTACGTTTTGAGGTAAGGACGCATTATTGTTTGGCGGCTGGGTTGCTCTGGAAACACCGACTGAGCTGGTCAATGGGGCGGGGTGGCTGAAAGGAGAACTATGCCGAAACTCGTTGCTTCTACTATCATGCTGGCGCTCGTCCTAGCGATGGGAATGGGAACGGGAACGGCGCTGGCCCAAACTGAAGGAATGGTCTATGTGGGACGCCTGTACTTGGAGTCCAACATGGAGGCGTGGGCGCAACACGCGACATTGTGCTTCCCACGGGTCTCAAGCCGGACCCGTCGTATCAGCAGAATACCGTAATCAACGCCGGCGGTGGGGCGGAATCGACTCTCACTGCCGCCCGAATTCCAAGTGGACTCTACATTCGTCCCAGCGGCACAACCGACGGGCCGAAGCGGTGGTCAGTCGACCATCCTATTGTTGAGGTAGCCGAATGGGATCCCCGGACCTTCGCGGTCAAGCGGCTGCGCTTCAAGATGAACCTGTATTCGGATGCGGGCAGCGGGTTCTTCCGGCCGAACGGCGGCGCCAACTGCTTCGTAGACGTATGCGTCAAGCCGCTCCCTTAAGTTTTTCGGAACCGGAAGCAAAACCTCGCTTGATCAAGCTAATCTCGTCGAGCGAGGTCTCTTTTTCTTCGATGAAGCAGAATGCAGACGGGAAACCTCGGGAGAAGATCGAATCCCAGAAGAAGCGGGTGACGGTGCTCGTTGATGCAGTGCTTGCAGCCAGCCTCAGGGAACTCGTGTCCCTAACAGCAACCCGCCACACCATGTCATCGGTAGTGGGCAAAGCCATGCAAGAAGCCGCGCGGTTTCCTGGAAAGCGCTATGGGCCATTCCCGCGCACGCCTTCGGAACGCGAGATCCGGCTGAAGGGCGGAAGACCGCCGCGGCTGCCAACAGTCTCTGAAAACAGGGCAAGCTCGAAAAGAGTTCCAATTACTGTTTACGTTGATGATGAGGTCATCAATCGGCTGAAGAAAGCCGTGTACCACTCGCCCACTCGATTCACAATGGCCGAGGTCGTCAGTACATCTCTCCAGAGCGCAGTACGCATCCTGGAACGGCACAAGTATCACGAATAGACACATCGACGTTTGGCGCTGCTTGGCACAAGATCGTCGAGACCATTTGGCATTCTTGGAGATCATTCCAGTCGCCACTCCGGACGGTGTCGGATCTCTCTAGGCTGGGTACATGTCCCCAAAAAGGCTCTCTGGAAGTAACGATGAAAACGGTCAAGACCTGATCGAGTACACCCTCTTGATGGCCTTTGTGGCGCTCGCGTCGGCCGCGCTGTTTATAGGTGCTGGGGTAGTCAAGGGCATCTGGTCGGTGACCAACAGCCAACTGCAAGCGGCCAATTCCCAAGCCAGTTGATCTGCCTAGACAGCACCTGGACGAACGCTAGGCCGTCGAATGGTGATAGCATCCACGATCCAGCATTCGCCGAATCATTCTTCAGGAATGGGACACAGGGAGTAGCTCTCCATCACTCTACAAGTAGGCTATTACGCACATCCGTGGGAGACTGGGAAAGGGTAGCGCCCGGAGGTGTGATTTGATCCGCAGGTGCGCGTGGTGGACTCTTCCGGTGGCGGTGCTGGTTGCCTCCGTTACTGATCGGCCGGGACAGGCGGCCGGAACGCTTCAGATTGTGACCGATTCGTTGCCCGCCGGTTCCCTCGGTGTTTCGTACAACCAGCAACTCACTGTAACTGGAGGGTCGTGCCCAGCTTCGGGTTTCGCCACCAACACAATTGACAGCGGCACGTTGCCCGTTGGCCTCTCGATCGCTTCTCCCCCCGGCGTTGAGAGTTGGTCGATTCAGGGAGTTCCGGCGGCCGTCGGATCCTTTCAATTTGCGCTCCACATTCGCTGGACTCATCAGGGCGTCAGCCGCCCATTCGACCCCGACTGTACCGATGAAGCGGTCAAGCTCATGGCGATCGCAATCCAGGCGCCGCAAGTTTCGCTTACAGTGGACCGCCCGCAGATCAGCACGACTTATCACATCGCCCACTTCCCGCCGCCTCCAGAGACCGTGCGAGTGAGTTCCGGGGGAAGTGCAGCGGAGGCCTTCACGGCCCAAGCAGCTACGAACTCCGGCGGAAACTGGTTGTTGGTGACACCCCTGAGCGCCGTCACGCCGGCTGCATTGAGTATCTCGTTTTCCATCTCCGGCCTGCCGCCCGGCGTGTACACCGGAAACGTGACCCTCACTTCCGGTTCAGCCAACCCGCCAGTGATCGCGGTTTCGCTCACGGTGGTGGCGGACACTACACTGGTCCTGAAGGCCGAGCCGCCGTCGCTTGCGTTCTCGTTCGTGACCGGGGGAGCCGCCCCACCGGTTCAATCCTTCGCTGTCACAGTGGCGGGGGACTCTGTAATCTTCCAGGCGGATGTGAGCACTGGTCCGAACGGGAAATGGCTGTCCGTCAGCCCGTCTGGCGCAGCCACGCCTGCGAACCTTACCGTTCTGGTGGACCACAAGGGCCTGTCGCCCGGCACATATAATGGCACCATCACGCTTCACCTCGCAGGCGTGACCGCCACCGCACAGACGATTCCCGTGATCTTCGTCGTGCAGGCGCCTCCGGTGTTACCTGCCATCACGCAGAACGGAGTGGTAAACGCCGCCAATCTCACGGCCGCGATCGCGCCGGGAACCTGGGTGTCGATCTTCGGCAGCAATCTGTCTGCGACGACGCGTCCATGGCGGGACACGGACTTCGCCGACGGCAAACTGCCAACCGCGCTCGACGGCGTGAGCGTGACTATCGACGGAAAGGCCGCCGCCGTGGCCTACGTCAGCCCCACGCAGATCAACCTCCTGGCTCCGGACGACCCCGCAACCGGCCTCGTGTTGGTTCACGTGAAAACTCCGGCGGGAACCGCCGACAACGCGTTGGCACTGCAGCAAACCGCCGCGCCCGCTTTCTTTCAGTTCCGCGCGCCGGCCTCCGCCTACGTAGCCGGCACGCACGCCGACGGTTCATACCTCGCCGGCGCGGCGTTGGTACAGCAAGGCATATCGGGTACTCCCGCCAAGCCCGGCGAGACGATCGAGATCTATGGGACGGGATTCGGCGCAACCGAGCCGCCGATCTCCGCGACCGCCTTGGTGCCCTCGGCGCTTCCTCTGGCCAACCTCCAGGAACTGCGCGTACGGATCGGCGGCGTCGATGCTCGTATTGCTTTTGCTGGGCTGATCTCACCGGGCGTGTATCAATTCAACGTGGTCGTGCCGGAGGTGCCCGACGGCGACCGCACGATTGTTGCGGAACTCCGGGGGCTGCTGACGAGAGCGGATCTGATGGTGACGGTGCAGCACTAAAAGCGGCCTGTCGCAGTGAGTTCGTTAGCATGGCAGGATTCTCCGGCGAACGTCGGTGTATTTCCATTTAAGGGGGCGCGGTTTTCGAGTAGGCACCCTGGAGTCATGCGGCATTGAGGTTTTTGTCGGCGATGAAAACATGTCTCGGATGGAAAACCCGGTTTGATCAGCGGGTTCAAGCTGCGGGTGCGCGCTGCGGATGCGGATACATCTCGGGGACTACTGGCGCGGGTGAAGTCGGAATCTCGGCGGCAGGGCCAGTGATATTCGCGGTCTAGCTTTGTGGCCCGCAGGAAGCGGATTCCGATTCGACTTTGCGGACGGCGATATCGTTCCATATAGGTAGCCATTTCCGAATCGCCGGCGCCTCAAGATGGCGCCTACTCTGGCCGCGGGCAGGACTCCAACACTATCCGGGAGAACGCGGCGGCGAAGGCGGCCGTCTAGTCCAGCTCAGCTTGGATCAGTCCAGTGCTCATCTATCGTCCTTCAGACACCTCGGCGCAGATGGCTGTTATATCACCTGATCTATGCACGGCAGGAGGCTTCCTGCCGAGGCTGAACTGAGAGCCAACCATTTGGGGACCCCGTTAGGCACGGTAAATAAATAAGCTCTACAACTGTGTTAGTTGCTTGGATGAATCGTGTAGTTCCATTCGCCGTGAAATTTGTCGGGCTTCAGATTGACATGGGCAAACTCGTCATCCGTGATCTTGCGCCCAACGGGGTACTTGCGGTGGTCCAGGCGGCAGGTCA
>JBGPHT010000248.1:0-7802 GCA_041484525.1 Bryobacteraceae bacterium
GCCCACGACCTCGCTGCTGACGACCCAGAGATCTTCCTGTCGCTCCCGTTTCTTGCGGGTTCCCATGGCCATGCAGTATAGACGCCCAGAACATTCGCTAGGTCACATGTTTTCGCGACTATTACCACAGGCTGCTAGGGAATAGCAAGGCGCAGCAGAGGGCGGCGGGCGGTCCGGCGGCGCAACCCACCACGCCGAAGTCGTCGGATACATACAATACGTTCGCCGCGGCCAAGGCGCACGAGCAGCTTGCGAGCGCCTACAGGGACGCAGTTGTCCAAACGCCCGCGACCGGGCGGATTCAGCCGGGCCGCTTCCTGGATTTGACGCTGAACCCCACAGTCCGACTGGCTACCGGAATCCCCACTCTGCCGGTTGCCGGAGATTTGAAGAAGACATTCGGCACGCTGTTCCCCTCGAAGTCGCGTCCGCCTGTGGCGGCACACAATAACGGCTCGGAGCCGCCGTTTCTCCAGAGCGCCGGACCTTATCCCGACCTCCAGAAGGCGGTTGAATTTTACGACCGCCGCCAGCAGGGGATTCTGAAAGACTCGAGCCGTACTCCTTCGGAAGTTATCAAGAAAGACGACGCCGATTTTCACCAGTGGGTCAGCCGCTACGGACAGTATCCGTGGTTGTTGCGCCAGCCTGGGCCCACGCATGGGCCGCCGGTTCTGCGGGAATTGTGCGACGGACAGTATCCGTGGTTGTTGCGCCAGCTGGGCCTGCTGGTCGATCTGGCGGTGGAGTGGAAACAGGAGTTCGCGGGGAGCGGCTATTTGTGGATTCGCGCCGCCGGAGCACCCGCTTTCGAGCAGCCGGTGGTCAAGACGCATTACCAAGCGACGTCGCCGGGTCTCTTCGAAGCAGTCCTGCGCGATCCAGCGAAACTGCCCCAAGGCCGCCTGCCAATGGACGGCGACGACTACGAAGTGCTCCAGGTCGATCTCGACGGGGGCGCTTTGAAAGCAGCGCGGTTCGGAGTCCATCTGCAGGACGTGCCGGACGAGCATCGACTGTCCGCGCCGTATCTCCGCACGGCTAGCCTGAAGATTGTACATTCGGCTCGGTTGACGGACGTCAAGGCTAAACTCGACCGCGCGCAAGCGCTCCACCAGAGCGCCGCGACGGGGGCGGTGCCGCGGGATGCCGAGGATTTGATCCGCGGGTATCGTGTCGAGGTGAACGATCGAGGGCATTGGCGCTCTCTCTGCGATCGTCACGTGACCTACAAGGTGGCCGGATTGGAACACTCGGAAGAAGACGTTGGGTGGGTGAGTCTGGCGCTTTCCAGCCAGGCGGGCGGTCAGTACCTCCACGACACTGTGATGACGTGGGGCGGCTGGAGCGCGGTAGCTCCGAAACCGGGTAAGCTTCTCAACGATGCCAACATCCCCACCGACCCCCCGGACTTTTTCGGTCCGAACTTGAGCATCAAGGTTCACACCAAGAGCGGCACGGCTGCCGACGCAGCGCTTCGGCCAAACGTATCGCATTCGCGGGCGCGCCGTCGACCGGGCGGGGAATCTTCTCAGCCGGGCGGTGCTGGCGCCCGGCGATTTCACCGGTGCCACCAAGGAACAGCAGGGCAAATTCCGCCGCTTCGAACCAGTCGGCTCGCCGATTGTGCTGCCTCGCTACGACATTCGTCAATCGCCCGGGCAAACCGTGGACCATGTCGTGATTCGATCCGGCGACGACGTAGAGGATTGGAGCACAAGCGAACGTCACATCGCCGTTCCGAAAATCTCGGTGCCGCTGGCCGAAGCTCACGGGATGTTGGATTCCCACGGCAACATCAGCAAGGGTGCCTGGAAGAGAATCGTATCGCGCCATGGAAGCGTGGTGCCGCCGGGTCAGGAATTCGGTTTGCCGTTCGATGAGACCGAGCATTTGGAAGTCAAATACTTTCACGATCCTCTGGCCGCTGGCGTGGTGATTAGCGGCCTCTCCAATCCCGCTGCCGGCTTCCCAGTGGTGTTTCCGGATGCCGGTTCGTTCCGGCTTGGAGTTGCGGGGCGGATCCGAACCGCCGAAATACGACCCGCGGCGACGGCTCCTCACCATTCATCTGCGGTCTGCCGAGGTGGTAAATGTAATGGTGAGATGCACCATAGACCGGCGCAATCTCGACTTGCTAGGCGTCTGGCACTGGCTCCAGGGCGCCACTGGCGCGCCCTCGGAGAACGATGCGGCTGCGGGCCACGTGTGGGCTCTCTCGCCTGGCCGGCACCTCACCCTAATCCACGCGGTACAGCGGCCTATCGAGGCCCCCACGATTTCGATCGATGGAAACGCGTGTCTGCCACGCGCGTTCGGCGATACCTTCGTCGGCCTGCGAGGCTCGGTGGGCGTTGACATACACAGCACGGGCACCGCCGACGTGCATGGGACGCGGACCGATACCGTGGATGACCCTGCGCGGCCGGCCTGGGAACAGGTGAAGCGCACTGCTCCCGTCTTTACCCGGCACCTGGATTACGTGAACGATGTTTCGCCAGTCGGATTCGCTCCGGACGATCCGCTTGCTATCGGGCACCAGGAAATCGGCGATACCAAACACCACAAGATCACGTACCAGGCGATCGCCACGACGAGATGTCGGGAGCATTATGCATTTATGCCTAAGCAATTGCAAGAGGATCCGGATCTGATTACGCGCAGCAGCGCCGGCGGCCAGACGATCGATGTCCCCAGCACCGCCCGGCCGGACGCGCCCATTCCGCTGTACGTAATTCCCACGTACGGCTGGACAGAGCCAACGGCGAGCAAGACGCAGAATGGGAAACGCACCACCGCCCGCGACCGTCGTGGAGGTGGGCTGCGAGTGTACTTGGACCGGCCGTGGCTTTCCTCTGGCGAGCGTGAGATGCTGGGCGCGGTGATCTGGCCGCGCGCGCTGGACTATTTCGCCGGCGCGAATAATGAACTGGCGCCCGAATTGATGCCATACGTAAGCCAGTGGGGCATGGATCCGATCTGGGCCACACGGCGCAACATGCAACAGCTCAAATACGTTCTGACGCCCAGCCAGTTTCTTAATACCTAGATTATGCACGGAACGGGACTTGGCGCACCTAACGTGAGCAGCGGCGCGGCTGCCGGGTTGCTGGGCTGAATCTGCTCTGATCGTCCCTTTATAATAGGCAAGAGGCAACCGCCGACACGACAAGGTAAAATGCCCACCACTGGACCGCCAGCAAGAACTAATCCAGCGGCCCATCACTGATGCGGTGGATTTGTAAAACAAACTCCCGCACCGGCTCGTTGGCTAGCCAGATGAATAGGACGCCGAGAACTAACATGAGGACACTTGCTGCAACCGTGAACCGTTCTCCGAAGTCAAGTGGAAGCACTCGAAGAAGTGCGTCCCTCAACTGTTGATCCGTCAGTCGATTGCCCCGTAGCGCATCGTACAATAACAGTCGGGACTTGATATCGATGCCCTTTTTTCCGTAGATCACCAGTTCGGTGAAGTGGACTGGAGCGAACAACATCGTGCGTCTGAATGAGAATTCCATATTCTCGGCAGAGCATCGTAGCACATTACAGAACACCCGGCGTGTTCCGGCGCTATGCCTGATCGTTAGAGCGATACCCCGGCAGACGGAAATCGGAGTGGGCCTTGGACGGGCAAACACGGCTGCCTCCTGTCCGATGAGGTCATTTCAGCCATCTGGAGACGCCACCGTGCCACGAGCAAGTACCGCTGTGATGGGTGCTCCAACTGTAGGTCCCGTCAGCGCAAACTGCTGTGGCCCCACAGCCAGTTAACCGTAGTGCGAGAAGGATGACTACGGCGAAAGCGCAGCACATGAGGAGCGCCATCCTCAACATCATCCTCCCTTATGAGCCTTGCGTCCTCTTCGGTTGTTGTACTGGAGCCGCCTACGAGGATCAGGGCCGGATTTATTTATCGTACTCGACAGTCTGAAGTTCAAGCCCTCCTGTCAGCAACTCTTCCAGGCTCAAAGCATGATCCGCCAGCCCGTCCGTTCACAAAAACGCACCACGGCGGCGAACTCCGAAAAGTCCGCAGGCGTCTTGCCCACGGCGTGGAACCCACGATAGAAGCCAGGACGTTCGATTTCCGACTCGGCTGTCCTGCCCTTGTCATGGTTGCGTTTGGATTTGAACTGTTTGACGAGCATCAGGACTCCAAATCGAATCCGCCGATGGCCTCAAGCAACCCACGTCAAAGCTGGCGACTTGCGTTATTGATAGCGGTGACTGTAGCAACTGCCCAACCAGCAGTCTTCCATTCCGAACAAGGGATGTGATGAGACACTGCGACCTCCGATACGAACGCCTTGGCCCATCGAATGATCGTATCATCGCTGATCGGAGAGACCGGAACTGACAATCGCCAAATCCCAATGTACTGGTCACGAGCGTGCTGGAAAGCATCCTCGAACGAGAAGTCCAGACAGTCTTCACTCCGCATCGTGACGAGTCCCTGGACCGCTCGGCGCATGATGTCTTCGGCGGCTTCCTCAGAGTGCTTTTCGTACACGCCCGCCTCGATCACGGAGAGTACAAGAGCGTAGTACATGCACTCAAACATAGGGCGATGGATTTGAGTGATTTCTAGCATCGCCATACTTTCGTCGCAATGACCCGCAACAGCTTCATGCACCGCAGACTGGATAGTGTTTGCGATATATTGATGTTCGGTCTTCGACAGCATTTCAGCATCGGTCGAGTTCACGCCGCCAACTCCGACTGATGGAGGCTCCGCTGTACACCCCGGTACTCGATTAAGATCGGTCACTTGCTCCAACATAGTGAGGGCATGTCCTTTGGTAACACGCCAGAGCGCAAACGAGAGTGCGACGGCTCCAACGCCACAAACGACTGCCTGACGCCAGTCGAAGAGGAAGAGAATGATGCCTATGCACGCAATTCGGATGAAGCCGCCCCATCTGAAGAACGGCCATGCAGCACCACGGAATAAGAAGTGATAGGTTCTCAGGTTTTCGAGGCGCTTGAGTCCAGAAGCGTGTTCAAAGTGCATCCCAACATCTTGCACGTATCCGCTCACGAGCAGAACTACGATCAAAAACCATCTTTTCCAATCCATGAACATCGTGGCTCCAATATATGATGATGTGGCAAGTCCTTATGTGATCCCGTTCGCAAGTAGAAAGCCCGCCACGGACCCTGCAATGACGCCAAGAACGAACACCAACCACGCCGGGATTCCGTGAAGCCACGCCCACGCCCACAGCCGGATACTGAGAATGCCGCCCCTCCGAAGTGCCGGGTCCGCACCGATGGCGAATTCAAGGCCGCATTTCTCACACCGGATCGCATGATGCCGGGAGCGATCCCGGAGTTTCACATGGCCGTCGCAGTTCGTGTTCGGGCAGTGAAAGTACAGCGGTGCCGGGTACTTATCAGAGGGTGTCCAATTCTCATCAATCATGGGCCTATGCCTCAAAGAAGGTTCATTCCCAAAAGCGTTTCTTCCTCACCTTGAGCGCCACAACGTCATAGTAGAAAACCAGCATTGCCTTGTGTGCAGTACTGCAACGAGGGCACGTCCATGAAATGCCGCCCGTGCCGCACTGTTCACAGAACACGCCGGGAAGCCCCATAGAGGTTCCGAGTTGGCTCCTATCACACCCGCAGTCTGGACAAACGGGCAAGGGAATCTGCGTGCCACATTCTGAGCACATGAACTTGGCGTTGCGCTGCGTAAAACCCCTGTTGATCGGATGCCAGTAGCCCGTCTCAATGGGTACGGTTCGCCATTCTGCCGTGTGACTATCCGATGTCGGCGGAAGGGTTCTTACGCTCCTGGAGGTCTCGAAGAGGTTGATCTGGAATGTGCTCATCGCCTTTCCGAATTGCAGCATAACATTTCCATCGGGAGTGTCCCATATTAAAACTGTTTCCTGCTGTTCGGACGGCTTGCCGAGCCGTTGCTGGCAGAACTGCATGACATCCGTTGAAACATCAATTACTGTATTCTTGCTCTCCGACTCGAAGTAAAGCGCAATCTTGTATACCTTACCTCCGACCGTGCCAAGGGCAACTTTCCATCGGCGCTTCAGGAAGTCTAGTAACGGAGCATTGTAGTTCTTCTCGCCCTCAAAGTGGCGTCCGTAGATTGCGTATTCAGCCTGAGAGAATTCAGTCAGACCAGTCAAGCCTTCAACGGGCATATCCAATCGGTAACTGCCAATTGGAAGAGACGCCGAGCGTGTCATTGTTGTGCCCCTACGAAATCTGCGTTGCGGCCTGGGCGGGAGGCGATGCCGTTTTCTTCGTCGCTGCTCTCGTCGCCGTCTTTTTGACAGCGGCCTTCTTTGCGGTGGCGGCTGGCTTCTCCTTTTGCTTCGCCGCATGTACCGCTGCCCATCTTTTCTTCGTGGCGTGCGAGATGGCCTTTCTGCCAGCCTCAGACAGGTTGCGTTTCGGTTTCGCCGGTTCCTGCGTCGTGGGCGCTGGCGGCGCAGACTCTCCACGAATCTTGGCCCATCGCCGTTGTTGAGCTTCCTTCATGCGCTTTCTGGCGGCAGCGGAGAATTTCTTTCTCTTGCGTATGGGAACTTCCGGCGTGGCGGCGGATTCAAACGGGGCCACCGGGCAGCATGGAACGGAGTTCTGCGATCTTGGTGTCGATTTGGCGTTTCTGTTGCTCGAATCCTGTTATGGCAGCGATGATGATTTCGGCGGTGAGCTTTGTCGGCATGTGATTCTCCAGCGTTCGTACCATCTACGTTAGCTCATTGCCCCGGCGTTGAGTAGATGCCTTTGTCCGGTTTAGAGGGTGAAGGCAAACGGCCCGGAGTCCCTTTGTGGAAATTCTGCCGGGAGTCCCATCGGATAATTGACCGGCGCTTTCCGTCCCGAACTACGGGCGGGTGGGGTTAGTATAACCCTTGCCGATGGGAACCCATTTCCGATGTTCACTGTGGTGAAAAAGTTTGTGACGGCATTCGGCTCCACTCTGCCGGTTCACCGCAGCCTCCGTCGCCGCCGTGCTTGGGCAGTTACCTTTCGGGCTGTACCAAAGAGCAATTCCGAAAACTACCCAATTGGCACTGAATCGACGTGGGACAGAAGGCGTCTCCAGTGGAACTTTCCGGCTACGCTTATTGACAGATTGATGAAGAGTAGTTTATGATACAAAGTATGCGCATTGCGCTGTACGCCAGAGTCAGCACGAAGGACAAAGGACAGGACACGGAAAACCAACTTCTCCAGTTGCGGCAGTTCTGCAAAGAGCAGGGTTGGGTGATCGCCGGGGAATACGTCGATCAGAAGACCGGGCGCACTTCCGACAGGGAAGCCTTTCAGCGGTTGTTCCAGCACGCTTACGAAAAGCGGTATGATCTCTGCTTATTTTGTCTTTTGGCAAGTGGTCCATACAAGCGACTTATTTTCAGGCGCTTGCAGCCTGAAGCGGATTACCCCCAAACCGAATCATGTGCTGTGGCACGACCGCCTATTTTCAAGTACTTGCAATTCAAGCAGATACGGGCAACCTGTTGAACGTGGTGGCACTCGGTGGAGATTTGGGGCGCCTGGTATCTACAGAATTGACTAAGCTTTCATACATCTAAGTCCGAACTTATCTGGTGACCCCGGTGGACTTTCAAGTAGGTGGAATTGGACGATTCTTCTTTGAGTGTATCTGTCCGCAATTGCCCACGAAACTAGTATATCGTTTCACCAAAACATAACCGTAATGAATTGTTTCCTGCTATGCTGAGACATGGCAGGCAAGACCCGGCTTCCCAAGTTGGCCTTAAGTGTTGAGCAGCTATCGGAGTTACAGCAGTTGAGCCAGTCGC
>JBGPHT010000249.1:0-7344 GCA_041484525.1 Bryobacteraceae bacterium
GACCGCTGCGAGTATCCAACCGGTCTCAAACCAGACCGCACGCTCATTTCCTCGCTCGCTCTGAAACCCGCCAAACTTCTACCGCGATGGAACTACACCATCGCACCTAATCTGTGAAGTTGTTTTTGCGTGAACCCTAAGTTGTTCTCGGGCGACATGTCGTACACGAAACACGGGTTGTAGCCAAGGTCTCTAATTCCAAATGACGCTGCTCTTGCAGCAGTTGCGCTGACGGACATTCATATCTCCTTGAGCAACTCGATCGTCGCCTGCGGCAGCAGGCGGAAGAATTGCTCCTTCTCCTTCGAGTGGGCAAACTCGATCCAGTTTGTTACGACGTTCTGGTCCATCGTTCTAAAATCGTCCTTGGTGAAAACATCGACATCGACATAGAGAGAAGTGTTCGGCGGTAGATCACCTTGGACAAATTCAGACGTGGCAATCCGCACCGTGCATTGAGTATTGTTGGAAACGTCAACGGTGAAGTTGACATTCACGTTTCCGGGAACATTGTCGCCTGCAATTGTGAGCGTCAAATCGAGATCCGAAATCGACTTGATGGTGTGAACATCGGCCCTGAGGGCATTCATGTATCGGAGCCCCAGCCTTCGAATACCCAAACCCGGAGCTTTGGCAAAAAGGCCGTCAACAGCTTCCAGTATTTCAGCCTTGAATTTTTCCCAACCCACATATGGCTTGAGCCGATGGTATGACAGTACTTGTGAGCCGATGCGGACAGAGCGATCTTTTGCGACGCTGGCCAACTCAATCAGCGGTTGATAGCGAAGGTTGGGATCTACTTGACGCAATGGAGCCGGGAATTGGGATGCCGGCATTCGCCGTTGCTCAAGACTCTTCCAGGGCTGGTAGTCAGCGAGGCGGCCCAAGAAAATCTCCGGTATGGCCGTCGTTGGCGTATCGAAGCGGACCTCGAAAAGCGCTTCAACGATTGCATCCTGCTTGAGTTTCGTTGGAATTGGGTTTCCGCGTTGTGCCATGTTACTCCCACCCCCTTCCTTTATCGGCGATTCTGCCTTGCGTCAAACTCTGCCGTATACACACCTTCGGCGTTCAGGAACAGGCGAAGGCGGTAAAAGGGGCATCTGGAAGGGAAAGCCAGAAGACACGTCGGTAATTGTACCAGATGGTGTCCGAGCATCCATCGCACCGAACGCAGGCGCAGAACTGCCACCAAAAGCCTCGATGCAAAAGTTTCCCCCTTGAAGCTCGTTTGCATTGGATTCAGGAAAGAGTTGGGCGCGCCGCAGAGTAACAGCTTCGGCAACTAGCCGCACCGCCAGGAACTCCAATGGTGTAGTCGGTTCCACACTCAAGCAGCGTCGACTCTCGTGCCGTCTAGAAACAGGTTCCATCGCCATAGTACCAAGAACCCGAGAAGAATAGGGATCACGAATCCGAATCTGGTCACCGTTCACATTCATTTCCCACTACCTGAAGACGGGGTAAGATTGCTAGTTCATGGTTCGCACGCAATCTGACCTCACCCCTGCGCGGCTGGTTCCGAAGCTGCGCCGTCTCTTCGATCTTTCGGCGGCGAAGATCCGGGCGATTGAGCGATCGTGGGATCCGTCCCAGGGTTCGCCCGTCTGTACCGACCGCGGCCGCTATACCAGCCGCGGGTGGACAGAGTGGACGCAAGGGTTCCAGTTCGGGTCGGCCATCCTGCAGTTCGACGCCACCGGGGAACCGGAGTTCCTGCAGATGGGGCGCGAGCGCACGGTGGCCGTCATGGCGCCGCACGTCAGCCACATCGGCGTCCACGACCACGGGTTCAATAACGTCAGCACGTACGGCAACCTGCTGCGTCTGATGTCGGAGGGAAGCATCCCGGAAAACTCCTGGGAGCGGCGCTTCTACGAGGTGGCGCTGAAGTGCTCGGGTGCGGTGCAGGCGGCGCGCTGGTCGCGCACGGCCGATGGCGGCGGGTATATCCACTCATTCAACGGGCCGCATTCCCTGTTCGTCGACACCATCCGCTCGCTGCGCGCTCTGCTGGTGGCGGATCGACTCGGTCACGTGCTGATGGGCGAGAACGACGCGCGCGTGTCGCTGCTGGGCCGCGCCATCGATCACGCGCGTGCCACCGCCCGGTACTCCGTCTTCTACGGCGAGGGGCGCGATACCTACGACGTTCGCGGGCGCACGGCCCACGAGAGCATTTTCAATACGAAAGATGGAAATTTCCGCTGCCCGAATTCGCAGCAGGGATACTCGCCGTTCTCAACGTGGACGCGCGGTCTGGCCTGGGCGATGTGCGGGTTCGCGGAGCTGCTCGAGTACTTGGATACACTGCCGGAGCGCGCGGACGATCGCGAACCGCTCGAAAAGGCCGCGCGAGCGACCTGCGATTTCTACCTCGAGAACACGCCGCCCGACGGCGTTCCGTACTGGGATACAGGCGCGCCCGGGCTCGATCGGTTGGGCGATTGGCGAGCTCAGCCTGCCGATCCGCTCAACCCGCACGAGCCGGTGGATAGTTCGGCTGCTGCGATCGGTGCGCAGGGGCTGCTGCGGCTGGGGCATCGTCTGAAAGACGAGCGCTACTGGCAGGCCGGGCTCACGGTGTGCGACACGCTGTTCGCCGAGCCGTACTTGAGCACGGACGCGCAGCACCAGGGGCTGATTCTACACTCCGTGTATCACAAGCCGAACGGGTGGACGGCAGGCGCGGGCGAGTCGTCGATGTGGGGCGACTACCACGCCCGCGAGGTCGCACTCTATCTGCTGCGGATGGCCGAAGGCAAGCCGTATCTGAAGTTCTGGGCTTAGCGAAACTACCCGCCCGCGGCCTTACGGGCCTGTGTGGCGTCGTAGCTCTCGCCGTAGATGGAGGGGACCTTGGCTCCCATCGGGCGCAGATAAACGGAAAGCTGCCCGCGATGGTGGATCGTGTGGTTCACCCCGAACTGCAGGTAGAATACGGCGGGCAACTGGAATAACCCGCGGAAGTCGAGGATCTTCGCAAGTTCGTCGCCGGACCGTCCGGTCAGGCGTTGGGTGTTTTTTTCGAACTCGGCCGCGTACCAGGTGGAGACGTCGGCCGAGGTTCGGATGTGGTCCGGCTTGCCTGACGGGAAGGTGAACGCGCCCGAGGCCACCGCATCCAGGAACATATTCTCCGCTGCGGCAATGTGCCAGGCGAGCTCGAGCGCGGACTTGGAGTCCGGCGCCGGCCGGTAGTCGCCCTTGTCCACCGGGACAGCTTCAATGATCTTCTTCGTGATCGCGTGCTCGTTCTTGAGCCCCGCCAGGGACAGTTGCAGCAGGAAACTCGCTTGTTCGGGTTTTAAGGACTGCATTCTCAGGTCACCTCCAATGGCCTTTTAGATGCGGCCGCACGGGCGCAGGTCGCAAGGAAAAGTGTTAAGCTACGCCGCCACCCAGAATCGATGCAGCGGTCGGGGCTGCCACACCCCGCATGCGCGGCGCATCCGGACTCTCGGGAACCCTGTCGCCTTCGCCGGGCGCCAGAAACAGATTCGCGTCGATGCCGTGCTGGCGCGTGTAGAGGTCCCAGTAGCGGCCTTCGAGCGCGTACAGCGATTCGTGCGTGCCGCGCTCCACGATGCGGCCGGCTTCCACCACCAGGATCTGGTCGGCGCGCCGGATGGTCGACAGGCGATGTGCGATCACGAACGTCGTGCGGCCCTTCATCAGATATGCCAGGCCCTGCTGAATGGCGGCTTCCGATTCCGAATCCAGGCTGGACGTGGCTTCGTCCAGGATGAGGATGCGCGGATCGGCCAGGATAGCGCGCGCGATCGACACGCGCTGGCGCTGGCCGCCCGAAAGCCTCACGCCGCGCTCGCCCACGATGGTGTCGTACTTCTTCTCGAACTTCTCCGCGAACTCGTCAACGCGCGCGATGCGGCAAGCTTCCATGATGTGCTCTTCGGTGGCGCCCATGCGCGCGAAGCCCACGTTCTCCCGGATGGTGCCGTCGAACAGGAATGTATCCTGCAGCACCACGCCAAGCTGCGTGCGATACGCATCCAGCCGGATGGTGGAGAGGTCGGCGCCGTCCACCAGGATTGTGCCTTCGGTGGGCTCGTGAAACGCGGAGATCAGGCTGATGATGGTCGATTTGCCCGAGCCCGACGAGCCGACGAGCGCCGTCACCGTGCCGGGTTGCGACGCAAAGCTCACCTCGTGCAGCACCGGCTTGCCGGGGCTGTAGGCGAACGTGACGTCCTGGAATGCGACGTTGCCCTGGATCGGACCGATGGTCGCGGTGCGGCGCGGGTCCTGGTCTTCCGGCTTCTCGCTGAGGACTTCCTGCGTGCGGTCGAGGCCGGCCAGCGCTTCCGTAATCTGCGTGCCGATCGCCACCACCTGGAACATGGGCGCCACCAGAAATGCCATGAGCGCGGTGAACGCCATGAAGTCGCCCAGCGTGAGCGTGCCGGCCAGGATCTGGCGCGCGCCGACGTACATCACCATCATCCCGACCAGGCCCATCAAGAGCGTGGCCGAGAGGCTCATCAGCGAAATAGCGGTGAGGCTGCGGAGCACGTTGTCCAGCAGGCGCCCCACGCCGCCGGCGAAGACCTTCGCCTCCTGGCTCTCGGCGTGATATCCCTTCACCACCCGCACACCGGAGAGCGATTCGGTGAGGCGGCCGGTGACTTCGGCGGTGATCTTCCCGCGGTCGCGGAATATGGGGCGAATTCGCGTGAACGCTTTTTGCAGCACCAGGGCGAAGGCGGCGATGAAAACCAGCGCCAGCATCGTCAGCAGCGGGCTGATGCGCAGCAGGATGGCGAGCGAAAGCAGTGCCTTGAGGATGCCGCCCGCGAACTCGACCAACCCCGTCCCGATCAGGTTGCGCACGCCCTCCACGTCCGTCATGATGCGCGAGACCAGCATGCCGGTCTTGTTGGCGTCGTAGTATGCCACCGGGAGACGGCCGACGTGCTCCTGGACCTGGCGCCGCAATTGCGAAATGAGACGCTGCCCCTCCTTCGAAAGCAATTGCGTGAGCGAGAACGACGTCCCGGCCTGGATCATGGTGGCCGCGAACACGATGAGCACCAGCGGGCCGAGAAACGAAGTCTGGTGCTGCAGCACGACGTTGTTCACCAGGAACCTGGTGGAGAGCGGCAGGACCAGGCTCATCGGAACATTGATCAGCATCAGGAGAAATCCGAGCGCGATCTTGCTGCGCCGCGGGCGGATTAGTTCCTTCAGCAGTGGCAGTACGCTGCGGAGGTGCTCGGATGGTTTCTTCTTCGGTTTGGTGGGAGCCACTTCCTACAGGGTACACCGATGTGTTTATGGGCGCGTGGCCGCTTGGTGCGCGTGGATGGCGGTTTGGGCACGGTGGCAGGGTTCTTGCACTCGAAATATGGCTATGCCGGAAAAGAGAACCATTCAAAGAGCACGCAAGGATGCCCGCGAGGGGAAAGCGCCGTCTACGCAAGCCGGCGAATTCGTACGCGAGGAGATCGACCATATCCGAAAGGGGAAGCACGGTGCACGGTCTGCAAAGCAGGCCATCGCCATCGGCCTCTCCAAGGCGCGCCGCGCGGGTGTGAAACTGTCACCGCCCAAGGCGGACGCTACGTCCACACGCACTCGTCGGAGTCAGATATGTGAAGGCCTAAAATCCGACTGAGACCTTCCCCTGAACATGAAACAGAGGAACCTCAGCTTCCCTAACCTGTGTGACTTCCGGCAATCGCTTGTTTCTTGGGGCTTGACTCTTCTTTACATCTGTGGATGGCCCCTTCTGAGGCCTGAGAGCGAGAGTGAAACTACCCGGCGAATCCGGAACGGTGTAGCTACCCGTTCCATCACCGTTGTCCGTGATATCGCCGCCTCCGTCAACCACCTCCCAAACGAGGCCCCCTGCCTGTTCCGGGGTGATCGCTGGAGTAAACGTGGCAGATAAGCTTATCGTCTCTCCCACGCCGAAGTCGGTCAGGCTTCTGCCTTCGAAATTGTCGTCGGGTGTCAAGACACCGTCAAAATCGTAAACTAATACGTTGGCCGTGAGAGCGTTGCCTAGTGTTGCCGTCACGGTCTTCAGATCGATCGTGCTGCCGGAGACCGTGTTGAACGGGACGGCGATAGTTTGACCCACTCCTGAAGCGCCCGACGTTCCACTCCAAACCGGAATACCACCGGAGAAGTCAGTGGCTGGCGGCATGGGCACCACACGGAAACTGACCGTCGTACCCTTTGCGACGTATACCGTGCCGGATGTGGCATCCACGTACCCAGTATCGCTCAAATATTGAAGGCTCTGTATTGGCTGCGGGAGAATCTTCAGCACGCCTCGGGACGGGTGCAGGTAAACAGCACCAACTCCGAGGGCAACGTAGATGTTCCACAACCCGGTGGCATTCCGGGGAAGTGTCACTTAGGCCACTATTAGATTGTCTGTCCAAGTCTCAATTCTGTAGGTGAGAAACACGAACCACTGCCCGGGGAGCGGTTGGCAGAATTCGGCAGGTGGGCAAGCGGGCACGCAAGGATCAGCCCCGTTCGGGCAAAACCCGAGGGCACCCTCGACTGCTCCGAAGTCGTGGCCTTCAATTCGAAGATCGCCTTCTAGGCCGGCATACACTACAGGCGGGTTGTTGGGGTCCGTTGGGTTCGTGATGAGAGGGGGAGGGACTATTCGCACAGGTAGGGTGACCCCGCCTCCTCCAGAACAAATGACGAATATGGACATCGCTGGACTCCCAAGCGCCGCTTGGAATCCGATCACCGCGATAGTCTGCGTGGCGGAAAGGACGCGGGCGGTGAGTGCAGACACCGGATGGCTTTGGGAATCCTGTGCAGTACAGCCAGTGAGCCAGCCTGGATTCCCCGACGAGAAGCTGTACGTAGTTTGGAACACCTGGTTAATGGCGAGTATGGTGGGCGTTGGATTTCCAGCGGCCAAGACCAACGGAGCCGTCTCGATCGGCGAAAAGCTCGCCGTCACACTACCGGGACCGGAGATCGCAAAACTCTGCGGCGTCGTGGTTCCGGGAGTCCCGCTGAAACCCGCAGACTGGTACCCGCTCACCGGCGCTGCGGAGATGGTCACAGATGTGCCGCTATTGTACCAACCGCTCGCGCTCGCCGACGTCACGACCACCGTCCCAGCCCCTACCGGATTGACCGAGGTCGTCAGCAGATATTGCGTCGTGAAGCTCGCGGTGTAAGAGGGGGTTGATGAAGACACATAGATCGTGTGAGATGCCGCGCCGCCATCGGACCAGCCCGAGAACACATACTGAGTTCCAGCGGGGCCGGATTGGATTGGCTGGGTCGCGATGGTGTGGCCCGTCCCCACATCCCACGGGAACGAGTGCGAGGTCGTGTAGGTCGCTC
>JBGPHT010000250.1:0-7290 GCA_041484525.1 Bryobacteraceae bacterium
CCGCCGCCCCGCATCCCGGCGCTCACACCGCCACCCGATTGGCGGCGCCCACATCGCCGCGCCCAGCATCCCGGCGCTCACACCGCCACCCGATTGGCGGTGCCCCACACCGCCGCCCCACATCGCGGCGCTCACACCGCCACCCGATTGGCGGCGCCCACATCGCCGCGCCCAGCATCCCGGCGCTCACACCGCCACCCGATTGGCGGTGCCCCACACCGCCACCCGATTGGCGGTGCCCCACACCGCCGCCCCACATCGCGGCGCCCACACCGCCGCCCCCGCATCGCCGAAAGATAACGCGGGCCTGCTGGCTTTCGTGACTGGACGAAAGTCCGGTCGGAACCGCGGCCGCGCCGGCTCATCCGGCCGCGTAAAAAGCCCGCTCGGGGGCTCATCGTTCTTTGTAAAGTTTTGTCAATGCCGATCCATCAACATCCGGCAACATTTGACTTTTCTTTACGCTACGGGCTATACTTCTCAGTCCGCGACCGCATTGCCCCAGAAAGTTCGCAACTTTTGATATGGGGTCTGCGTCATATCCTTCTGATCGGTTGTGATCAGGCACTAACAACAGAAATGAGCAACAACATGAAGAACGGACCCAAGCCCAAATTTGCCACGTATAAAAAGACCCTCGAGAGGAAGGCCGAAGAGGTCCGTCGCAGCATGTCCGCCCAAAAGGCGGCGCAGGTGGTTTCGCGGCTGGATATCCCTTCGGATGAGGGCGATCTCAGCCAGCAGCATCACGAAGAGTGGATCTTCCTGAACCGTAACACCATCGACATGAAATTGCTGCGCGAGATCTCGGATGGCCTGCACCGCATCGAAACCGGACAGTATGGCACCTGTCTGGAATGCGAGGAACCCATCTCGGCCAAACGTCTGGATGCCGTACCCTGGGCGCGGTATTGCGTCACGTGCCAGGAGAAAATCGCCGCTCGCATCGCGTCCGGCGAGTTCGTAGACGAGTACGAAGGCGCCGAGAAGTGAAGCTCTCGGACATCCGGCGGCTCGCCATCAAGCAACAACTGAAAATCCATTACCGGCTGAGCAACGGGATGGAGTGTATCGTCACGGAGCAGGGGATCGCGCAGGTTCCGGCGCTCAAGAGCGTGCCGGACTTCAACCTGGAGGAGGAACTCGCCGCCGCCGGCGAATTCCTGTTGGAACCGGCGATGCCCCTGCCGCCGCGCAAAATTGGCCGCGACGAACTGGCCGCTATGACCGGCGATTCGGGAACTCCGGTCGCGGCCCACGAGCACGAAGACGAGTAAGCCCTTGTCGACCAGCGTGTAACCCCCTGCGACCCATCTCCCAGCACTTACAGGTGAAAGCGGTGTACAATACAATCGCGTTTCGTACACTGTTTTACTTGCCCGAGAGGGCTTGGGGGCCGAGATGGAAAAGCCGGCGCAAAATATCCAGGATAGCTTCTTAAACAATGCACGCAAGGACAAGATTGTCCTCACGATCTATCTGATGAGTGGAGTGAAGCTCTCCGGGCGCATCAAGAGTTTCGACAAGTACTCGCTGGTACTCGAAACCAATAACCAGGAGCAGCTCATTTTCAAGCACGCCATTTCGACCGTGGTGACGCAGAAATCCTCGCACTCATACAGCAGCAGCAGTAGTCCGCAGGTGTCGGCGCAAAGTGCCAGCGGGTCGTCGTCAACCCCTGGTACGCCCGTGCACCAGGATACTTCGGAGGCTTAACCAACGCCGCTGCGCAACCCCGTCCGAGAGCGGGCCATCCTGGTGGGCGTCGAGTGGAAGGCGCGCACCGCTGCGGCGCGCCGAAGCGCTGTTCCGGTCGAAGAATCCCTCGACGAGCTGGCCGAGCTGGCGAAGAGTGCCGGCGCGGAAGTTGCGTCCCGGGTGATCCAGTCGCGTCCCGGGCCCGAGGCGGCAACGCTAGTTGGGCAGGGCAAGGTCGAGGAGTTGGCCGCCGAAGTGAAGTCGGGCGCCGCCGACGTGGTGATCTTCGATCGCGATCTGACCCCCACCCAGCAGCGCAACCTCGAAAAGGCGATCGACGCCAAGATCATCGACCGCACGCAGCTCATCCTCGACATATTTGCCTCGAGGGCGCGGACACGCGAAGGCCGGCTGCAGGTGGAACTGGCGCAGCTCAATTACATGCTGCCGCGCCTGACTGGCAAGGGCGTCGAGATGTCGCGCCTGGGCGGCGGAATCGGGACGAGAGGTCCGGGCGAAACTCAGCTCGAGACCGACCGCCGGCGGATCGCGCGCCGCATCAAGAAAATCGAGGTCGACCTGGAGGGCGTGCGCACCGGCCGCGCGCTGCATCGGCGGCGCCGCGGCGCCGTGCCGCTCGCGACGATAGCGCTGGCGGGGTACACGAACGCCGGCAAATCGACGCTGTTCAATCGGCTGACGCAATCGGGAGTGCTGGTGGACGCGCGCATGTTCGCGACGCTCGACCCCACGGTGCGTCCGCTGACGCTGCCCTCGCGGCGGCGCGTGCTGGTCTCGGACACGGTGGGCTTCATCCGCAACCTGCCCACCACGCTAGTGAAGGCGTTTCGCGCCACCCTCGAAGAGGTCACCGAGGCGGCGCTGGTGCTGCACGTGGTGGATGTCTCGTCGCCGGCTGCCGCCGAGCACACCACGCACGTGTTGAAGGTGTTGGCGGAAATCGGCGCGGCGGAGATCCCGCAGATCCTGGCGATCAACAAACTGGACCGCCTTCCTGCCGCCGAGGCCGAAACCGATACGCTGAAGCGTCGGCTGCTGGGCGATGCTGCCGGCCATTTAAACGCGCGCGCGGTTGGGATTTCGGCGTTGACGGGAGCCGGCATCGACCGCCTCCTGGCGGCGGTGGATGAGGCGCTGCCGCTCGATCCGGTAGTGCGGACGACCTTCGTTCTGCCGGCCGGCGATGGGGCGACCCTGGCACTCCTGCACGAGTTCGGCCGCGTGCTCTCGACCCGCTATATTGGCGAGACCTGCGAGGTGGAGGCGGAGGTGCCCGAGTCCATCCAGCGTCGCTTGGACGCGCGGCGCTGACCGTTTCCACAGCGCCTGTGGAAAAGACTGTCGAAAACCACCGTTACAGAACCATTAAAGCCCCACAGGAAAGGTACTTACCACGAAATGAACCACAAGGCAGCAAGTGTCGTTAACTGATTGTTAAATAACAAGTTACTCTCAAAAACCAGCGTCGGGCGTGTACGTCTTGGATAGGGGCCGTTTTGGAAGTACCGTCAAGGCTAGGTTTTCCACATCGCAATCAGGTAAATACCGAGTGCGACGGAGCGCTAATGCGAAGTTTTTGGGGCTGCGGGAGATTCTGCTAAACTTGAATTCATCCACCTTGGCGGCGTAGCTCAGCTGGCTAGAGCGACGGTCTCATAATCCGTAGGTCGGGCGTTCGAGTCGCCCCGCCGCCACCACCCCTTCTGATACGATTCCAGCTAGGAACGTCTACCAACCGGATGGAGGTGCGTGACATGCGTAGATCTGGCTGGCCGGAACGGCTCGTTCCCGGGCTACCAGGACAACCCGGGTCTGCTCGTGCATCCCCGCGATGACGGTTTGACCCAATCTTTCATTGGGCTGCAATGGCGTCGATTCCACGATGTGAAACGTGAAGCGTCTGTAAACGAGAAAATGTTACCGCTGGCCCTTGCGACCGGCACCCTCGCGAGTGTATAACATACCTAATCCTTAGCTGGCCGAAACTTAGAGGCGGCCGGCACAGAGGTCTTTACGAAAGAGAGGGGTATCGCCTTGTTGCGTTTCCTTCAGTTGTTCGCTCTTACCATCGGTGTGTGCCTGCTGACCAACCACACCGCGCTCGCACAGAATAATAATGGCCGCATCTCCGGCACCGTCACCGATAATTCCGGTGCAGCGGTGGCGAACGCTGCCGTCACCGTCATCGATCAAGGCACCCGTGCCGCGATCAAGACAACCACGGATAGCAACGGGTTCTATCTCGTGCCCCAACTCCACGTCGGTACTTACGATGTGGCTGTGGAAGTTCCAGGCTTCCGGAAGGCCGAGAAGACCGGCAACGATCTGGTGGATGCGGGACGTCTCACGGTCGATTTCAAGATGGAAATCGGAGCAGTGACCGAATCGGTAGTGGTCACGGCATCTGTCGGCGAGAGCGTGAATACGGTCTCGGGCGAACTCTCTCACACCATCGACTCCGAACAGGTCTCCGACCTGGCGCTCAACGGGCGGAACTATCTGCAATTGGTCACGCTGGTTCCGGGCGTGGCGTTGCTGGATGAAGACCAGATGGCCACCACCACCAGCCTGAGCGTCAGCAATTTTGCGGTCAACGGCGGGCGGCCCGGCACCAATCAGTTGATGATCGACGGCGGCATGAACCTGGACTCGGGCAGCAACACCAGCCAGGTGAATAACGTCGGCGTCGATTTTGTGGATCAGCTCAGGGTGCAGAGCGCCGCCATGTCGGCTGAATACGGGCGCAACTCCGGGGCGGCCATCAATGCCGTGACCAAGAGCGGCACCAACAAGTTCCATGGAGGCGCGAACTACACCCTTCGCAACGACGCCCTGGACGCCAAGGACTATTTCGCGGCCATCAAGCCGATTCTGCGTTACAACGATGTCAGCTTCAACCTGGGCGGCCCGGTCCTGAAGAACCGGCTGTTCTTCTTTGTCGGCGAGGAGTTCAAGAAGATCAACCGCTTCACCAGTCCGGCGCGCGTGACGCTGCCGACGCTAGCCGAGATCGGCGGCGATTTCTCGGACCGCACCACCACCGTCATCCGCTTCCCTGGAACCCAGACGCCCATTCCGGACAAGAACCTCAAGAGCCTGATGACTCCGGACGGAAAAGCGGTGATGGCGGTATACGCCGCGATGATCCAGAAGGCCGCCCTCTACACCAACACGCCGACGGGCAACAACGCCACCTTCCAGGTGCTTAATCCGTTCAAGTGGCGCGAGGACATCTATCGCATGGATTTCCGCGCCACGGAGAAGAATTCCGTGTACTTCCGCTGGCTGCACGATCACTACGATCTGGTGGACCCGTACGGCACTTTCAACGCCTCCGCGCTTCCGAACACGCCGACGGCTCGCAACCGGCCGGGCTATAGCCCGCAACTGGGCGATCTCTGGACCATCAACGCGCACCTCATCAACGAGGCCAAAATCAACGCCTCCTGGAACGGCCAGCGCACGCCCTTGCAGGGCACGGACTGGGAGCGCGCTTCGTTCGGCTTCCAGTTTCCGCGAGTGTTCGGCGGTAACGGCCTGTACAGCACGGGCATTCCGGATGTCACCGTCAACGGGTTCAGCAGCTACAACGGGCCGGCGCGCGTGTTCCTGATGTCGCCCACCACTGACATCGCCATGGCGGACAACGTCACTTACATACACGGGTCGCACACGCTGAAGGCCGGCGTCCAGTTCATTCGCAATCGCAAGGATCAGAACGGCCGGACCAATTACGACGGCACCGTCAACTTCAACATCAGCCCGAATAATAATACGACCGGTTACGCGTTAGCCGACGTGATTGCGGGCGCTTTCTCGACTTACACCGAAGCCGCCGCCGACCCGGTGGGATTCTACCGGTTCAATCAGCACGCGGGTTACATCCAGGAGTCGTGGCGCGTATCCCGGCGGTTGAACATCGACGTCGGATTGCGCTTCGAGCACTTCGTGCCCACTTATGCGGCGGCCAATAACATCGCTAACTTCGATCCGGCGTATTACAGCCCGGCGCAGGCGGTGACGGTGACGACCGCGGGTCTGCTCGTCGCCAACTCGGGCAATCCTTACGACGGGCTGGTTCGCGCCTCCCCGGGCGTCCCCAGCGACCAGACGGGTCGCGTACCGATTGCCGACGCGTCGCTGCTCACCACCATACCGTCGGTGGCGCCGCGCGGGTTGTATAACGTCCAGAACGTCTTCATGCCCCGGTTCGGCTTCGCCTGGGACGTGACCGGCGACGGCAAGACCGCCCTTCGCGGCGGCTTCGGCACCTTCCACGATCGCGTGCAAGGCAACCTGATCTTCTCGCAGAGCGCGCTGCCGCCTTTCGCCGGATCGGTTTCCTACGAGAGCGGGAATCTGGCAAGTCCGTCGGGTGGGAGCGCGTCGGCGCGCGGAGTTCTGGGGGGCATCAGCGCCATCGACCCCAACCTCAAAACCCCGTCGGTCTACAACTACAATCTGACTCTGGAACGCGAACTGCCGCACGGCGTGTTCATGCAGCTCGGCTATGCCGGGAGCGTGATGCATCACCTGCAGCGCAAGCCGGACATCAATTTCCCGACCTTCGATCAACTGGTGGCGAATAACAACTTACCCAGCGCGGGGCGCCCGGTGACTAATTACCTTCGCCCGTACAAAGGCTATTCGACCATCAACATGTACCTCAGCGACGCCAATGGAAACTACAACTCGCTGCAGGCCTTCGTGTCGAAGCGCAAAGGAAATCTGAACATGACGGCCAGTTATACCTGGTCGCATTCCCTGGCGGATGCGAGCGGCGACGGCGACAATCCGGACAGCGGCCTCGGGTATCAGAATCGTCACTTCTTCTATGGTCCGACCACTTTCGACCGGCGCCATATCTTCAACGTAACGTACACGTACCGGCTGCCCCTGCTGCGCAACCATCGCGGCGTGATGGGCGCGTTCGGCGGCTGGGAGATCAGCGGGATCACCCGCGCCCAATCGGGGCAACACTTCACGGCGACGGGGAACGTGACGACCATCACTCGGCGAGCCGATTACATCGGCGGCGACGTTACGCTGCCCACGGACCAGCGCAACGCGAACCACTGGTTTAACACGGCGGCGTTTCAAACGGCCCAGGTAGGCGCACTGGGCACCGCCGGTGTGGGCACGATCGTGGGGCCGGGGCTGTACCTCTGGGATCTGTCGATGCGGAAACAATTCCGGATCACCGAAGGCATGCGCCTGCAGTTCCGGGCGGATGCGTTCAACCTGATGAACCACGTGAATTTCCGCAGCCTGCAGTTGACGACCAGCACGCCCGCAACCTTCGGTTCGCTAGCGGGGTCGGGGCCGGCGCGCAACTTGCAGGGCGGCCTGCGGCTGACCTTCTAAATCGCCGAGTTTCGGGGGCAGGGGACACAACCACGCAAAAAGCCCCCGAGTGGCCCCGCGCCTTTACATGTTGGGGGCGGCGATTTTGGTGTTTGTGTCCCCTGACACCGAAACTCGGCGATTTAGAAGGTCAGCCGCAGGCCGCCCTGCAAGTTGCGCGCCGGCCCCGACCCCGCTAGCGAACCGAAGGTTGCGGGCGTGCTGGTC
>JBGPHT010000251.1:0-7264 GCA_041484525.1 Bryobacteraceae bacterium
GTGCCCACGACCTCGCTGCTGACGACCCAGAGATCTTCCTGTCGCTCCCGTTTCTTGCGGGTTCCCATGGCCATGCAGTATAGACGCCCAGAACATTCGCTAGGTCACATGTTTTCGCGACTATTACCACAGGCTGCTGGGGGCGTCCCCGTATTCTTTCCCAGCCTCTCACATCACACCGCCCGTGCCGGGGCCGACGTTGTGCCACCATAAGACTCTATGTGGCTGGGTATCGATATCGGAACCGGCGGCTCGCGCGCACTGCTGGTGGATGGCCGCGGCGCCGTCCTCGCCGGCTTCACCGCCCCTCACGAGGACATGCGTATGGAACGTCCGCTGTGGGCGGAGCAGCGGCCGGAGAATTGGTGGGACGCTGCCGTGGCCGCCATCCGCGGCGTTCTTGCCGCAGCCGGAATCTCCGGCCGTGAGGTGACGGGCATCGGCCTCTCCGGCCAGATGCACGGCCTGGTGATCCTGGATGACGCCGCCCGCGTGATCCGCCCCTCGCTCATCTGGTGCGATCAGCGCAGCCAGGCGCAGGTAGACGCGGTGAATGCCAAGCTCGGCCGCGAGCAGATCCTGAAATACATCGCCAACCCGGTGCTGACCGGCTTCACCCTGCCGAAGCTTCTCTGGGTCCGCGATCGTGAGCCCGAGAATTTCGCGCGCGTTCGAAAAATGCTGCTGCCGAAAGACTACGTGCGCTACCGCTTGACCGGCGAATTCGCATCCGAGGTCTCGGACGCTTCAGGCACGGCCGTGTTCGACGTGGTCAACCGCCGCTGGTCTTTCGAGATGATGGACGGGCTCGGCCTCGACCGCGCGATCCTCCCGCAGTGTTACGAATCGAGCGACGTCACGGGCAAGATCACCGCCGAGGTGGCGCAACTCACCGGCCTCGCCGCCGGCACCCCTGTGGTCGGCGGCGGCGGCGATCAGGCCGCGAGCGCTGTCGGCAACGGCATCGTCGAGCCTGGCATCGTCTCCTGTACCCTCGGCACCTCGGGCGTCGTCTTCGCGCATATGGAGAAGGTGGCGTACGATCCCGCCGGCCGCGTCCACACCTTCTGCCACGCGGTGCGCAATCGCTGGCACGTGATGGGTGTCACGCAGGGCGCCGGCCTCAGCCTCCAGTGGTTCCGTAACCGACTCGCTCCCGGCGCTGAGTATGACGCCCTGACCGCCGAGGCCGCCCAATCTCAGACCGGCGCTCAGGGTCTCTTCTGGCTGCCCTATCTGATGGGCGAACGCACGCCGCACCTGGACGCTGCCGCGCGCGGTGGCTGGATCGGCCTCACCGCCAGCCACACGCGCGCCGACCTGATCCGCGCTGTCATCGAAGGTGTCTCTTACAGCCAGCGCGATTGCCTGGATATCGTCGAGAGCCTGGGCGTGCCGGTGAATTCGGTGCGCTTCTCGGGCGGCGGCGCGAAGAGCGCTTTTTGGCGGCAGCTCATGGCGAACGTGCTCGACCGCCGCGTGGTCACGCTCGAGACGCAGGAAGGCTCCGCTTACGGCGCGGCGCTGCTGGCGCTCACCGGTACGGGCGAGTACGGTTCCGTGGAAGAGGTGTGCCGCGCCGCCATCCGCGAGACGGATTCGGTGTCGCCCGGCGCCGCGGATGCGGCATTCTATAAGAAGGCGCACCGGGTCTACCAGTCGCTCTATCCGGCGCTAAAGCCGATCTACAAAGAGATGGCGGCATGCTGCACATAACCAACGGAACCTCCGTTTCGCTGGCCGATTCCGGCATCGCGGGCGAGGTGCTGGTGTGGGGCGATGTCCTGCACGAGGGCCCCGTGCCCGAGGGCTTGGAACTGACGGAACTCACGCGCCTGCGCGCCCGGTACCTCGATGCCGTGTAGCCCGGCGAGACGTCATCCGCCGAATCGCTGGTTCGCCGCGATGCCGCTCTGGCGGAACACAATGACTTGGCACTGTGGTTCGAGCACGACCTTTTCGACCAGTTGCAATTGATTCAGATCCTCGACTGTCTGCACGGCAGCAAGGCCGACCTCAGCTTGATCTGCATCGACGAATACCTAGGCTGCCTCACGGGCCCTCAACTCGCCGAACTGTGGCCGCGCCGCCACGCTGTAACGCCGGCCGAACTGGAATTAGCCTCGGCCGCCTGGCAGGCGTTCCGTTCACCTGACCCGACCGAGATCGAGAAACTCCTGCGCCGCGATACTTCCGCTCTCCCCTTCCTCGCCGGAGCTCTGCCGCGTCACTGGCAGCAGTTCCCCTCGGTGGAAAACGGTCTCGGCCGCACCGAACGCCAGATCCTCGAGGCAGTCGACGCCGGCCATCGCGATTTCCATTCGCTCTTCGTCGCCGACCGGCAGCGCGAGGAGCGCATCTTCATGGGCGACAGCACCCTGAAGCGCTACATCGATTGCCTGATCGGTGCCACCACCCGCTGCTGAGCAACGACAGTGGCTACGCGCTCACCGCTGCCGGCCGCGACGTCCTGGCCGCTCGCGAGGATCACGTGTATCTCAACGGCATTAATCGCTGGCTGGGCGGCGTCCACTTGCAGGGCGCCGAGGCCCGATGGCGCTGGGATGAGAAGGCCCAGAGCCTGGCCGCGCCCTAAGCCTTCACGCAATAATGTCGTGGATCACGTTACCTGACACATCCGTCAGCCGGAAATCGCGGCCGCTGTAGCGATACGTCAGCTTCGTATGATCGATCCCCATCAGATACAGAATCGTCGCGTGCAGATCATGCACGTGAACCGGCTTCTCCACCGCCTTAAATCCGAAATCATCCGTCGCCCCGTAAATCGTTCCGCCCTTCACGCCGCCGCCGGCCAGCCACATCGTGAACCCAAACGGATTGTGATCGCGCCCGTTCTGTAGAGCCCCCGCGCCGCCGCCGATCTCCTGCACCGGCGTACGCCCGAACTCCGACCCGCACACCACCAGCGTGTCCTTCAGGAGCCCCCGCGATTTCAGGTCTTTAATCACCGCCGCGAACGGCTGGTCGGAATCCCTGGCATTCTTGCGATGCGCCTGGATGTCGGAATGCGCGTCCCACGGATCGCCCTTGCCGTAATACACCTGGACCATCCGCACGTTGCGCTCCATCAGGCGCACCGCCATCAGGCACCCGCGCGCCGTGCTGCCCGGACCGTACATCTTCAGCGTCGCCTCCGACTCCTTGCGAATGTCGAACACCTCCGGCGCTTCCGTCTGCATCCGGTAAGCAATCTCCATCGACTGGATGGCAGCCTCGATCTGCGGGTCCTTGCCGCGCTCCTGCTCCGTGCGCAAGCGGTCGAGCCGTTCCATCAGGTCCATCTCGCGCCGCTGCTCGCTCTGCCGGAAGTTGTCGTTGTTGATGTACGGAATCAGTTTCTTCGGGTCGAACTGCTTGCCGACGATCTCGGCCTGCTTCTCCACCTTGTCCGAAATGTAGCTGCCCTGGTGGATGGCCGGCAGAAATGCGTTGTTCCACAGCGGCGGCCCCACCGTGGTCGGCACGTCCGGACACAGCACCAGGTATCCCGGCAAGTTCTCATTCGCCGTGCCCAGCCCGTACGTCATCCACGACCCCAGCGACGGCCGTCCCGCCTGGCTGAACCCGGTGTTCATCATCAGCATCGCCGGTTCGTGGTTCGGGATATCCGTGTACATCGAGCGGATCCAGCAGATGTCGTCCGCGCACGCGCCCACGTTCGGGAACAACTCGCTCACCTCCATGCCGCACTTCCCGTACTTCTGGAAAGTGAACGGCGAGCGCATCAGCGTCCCTGTCTTGCGTTCGGTCGCGACCGCGCCGCCCGGCAGAGGCTGCCCGTGGAACTTGTCGAGCATCGGCTTGGGGTCGAAGCTGTCCACCTGCGACAGCCCGCCGTTCATGTACAGGAAGATGACGCGTTTGGCGCGAGCCGGGTGATCGAGCTTGCGGTCCTGCGCGCGCAAAGACCGCGAGACCATGTTGGCGAATGCCAGCATCCCGAAGCCGCTGCCGATGCGGCAGAGCGCCTCGCGGCGAGTTGTGGGCGGTGGTGTACGATGCGTCATATTCAATCCACGAACACGAATCCTGCCGAACTCAGCAGGATCTTGGCGTACCGCCCCCATGGCGTCACCGGCAGCATTTTCTCCTCCGGCGTGCGCGCCGCACCCGCCGTAACGCCCGCCATCATGCCATCGGCCTTGACGCTGTCCGGCTGACCTTCCCCGTCTTTCTTCGGCTCGCCGTCTTCCTGCTTCTTCGGCGGCTCCGCCTTGCGCTCCTCGTACGATTTCATGGGCTCGCTCTTGAGGAACTCGAGGCCGGCCTCCACTTCCTGGTCCGCAGCCGCGCGGCCGAACAGCATCCGGTAGACCTTTTGGATGCGCGCGGCGCTCGTCGCTTCCCCCGCGGTCCGGGCCGCCAGCAACTCCGCCTGCTGTTGCACGAAATCGCTGTTCATGAAGAACAGCCGCTGCAACGGCACGCTCGTGGCGTGGCGTTTTTCCGCGCTGAAATTCGGGCTCGGAAAATCGAAGAGCTGTAGATACTGGTCCATCTGGTAGCGGCTCACCTTCCCGTACACCGTGCGCCGTTTGTACCCCGGCGTCAATTCCGCCGAAGGCCCCGACATCCTCAAATCCAGCGCGCCCGAAACCGACAGCATGGAATCGCGGATCTGCTCGGCATCGAGGCGATGGCGATTGGCACGCGAGTACAGACGGTTCCCGGGGTCCTTCTCGAAGGCCGCCTGCGAGTATTCGCTGCTCATCTGGTACACCGCGCTCAGCATCATCTCGCGATGCAGCTTCTTCAGCGACATTCCGTTATCCAGGAAAAACTGCGCCAGGTATTCAAGCAGTTCGGGATGCGACGGCCGGTCGCCGGTCACTCCGAAATTGCTCGGCGTATCTACGATCCCCGTGCCGAAATGCCCCTTCCACACTCGATTCACGATCGTCCGCATGGCGACCGGTTCCTTGACGATCGCCTCCGCCAGGTCCAACCGCCCGCTCCCGTGCTGCAGCGGCTCCGGCTCGCCCTCGCGCAGCACGCTCAGGAAATGCCGCGGAATTTCGTCGCCCAGGTTGAACGGGCTCCCTCGCTCGTGCAGTTTCAAATCAACCGGCTTCTCCGCGTCGATCACCCCGTGGACGTACGGATAATGCGCCGGCATCGACTTGCGCTGTGCCTCGATATCCTCCCGCAAGGCGCGAATATAATCCAGCCGTTCCGCGCTCAACTTGCGCTCGAGCGACGAGCCCCGGAATACCAGCAGCCCCGGCCGCACACGCGAATCGAAGACCTGCGACGGATCGAAGCCCTGTTGCAGATCGCGCTGGAACACGTCGGTCCAGAGGTTCGTCTTCTCCACCGGCAGCGATTTCAGCTCCAGCCCGCAATCGGGACAGAAGTCGTCGTTGGTTACGAACTCGTTCGGCAGGTTCGCCCGCTTTCGCGGCTTGGTGGTGGGCAGAGCCTTGTGTTCGATGATCTCGTTCTCGTCCTTGATGTCTTTGGCGGCGAACATCACCTCCACCAACTGCGTCTGGAATTCGGCAGCCAGCTTTTTCGCCTCCTCCGCCGTGCCGCCGCGCGCGATCATTTCCTGCCACTTGGTGAGATACGGATAAAACTTCGGCGGCTTGGCCAGGAATTTGATCCAGCGGTCCAACAGTTCGTAATCCAGCTTCTCGTCACTGGCCGCGAAGAACGCATCCTCTTTTGGTTCGCCCGTCACCTTCCACGCCGCCACCATATACTTCGTGGTTTGAAAAACCAGGCTCTCGGCCAGTTGCTTGCTCTCCGTGCTCAGAAAATCGCCCAGCAGATCTTCCTTCTTTTCGAGCAGCTTTTCCTGCTTGTCGTAATCTTCCTTGACCGCCTTCGGCACCAGCGGATACTCGTGGTAAATCGCATTGGCGAACACACCCGCCAGCGCGTAATAATCCTTGGCCGGGATGGGATCGTACTTGTGATCGTGGCAGCGCGCGCACGCCACCGTCATCCCCAGAAAGCCGCGCGTCACCGCATCCACGCGATCGTGCCGCTCGTCGGCGTGCGTGATCTCGACGGCGCCGTTGTCGTAGAACCATGGACCCAGTCCCAGGAATCCCAGCGCCGGCAGCATTTTCACGCGGACACTCTCGTCCATCAGGTCGGCCGCGAGCTGCGCCTTCACAAACTGGTCGTAGGCCAGATCGTCATTGATCGCCTGGATCACCCAGTCGCGATAGAGATACGCATTTGGATATGGATTATAGCCGCGCTTTTTCGGATCGAGGCTGCGGTAATCGTCCTCGCCGTACCGCGCCACGTCGAGCCAGAGGCGTCCCCAGCGCTCCCCGTATTGCGGCGACGCCAGCAGCCGGTCCACCACCTTTGCGAAGGCATCGGACGATTCGTCTTTCTCGAATGCCTCTACTTCTTCGGCCGACGGCGGAAGCCCGATCAGGTCAAGACTGGCGCGCCGCAGCAGCGTGCGCCGATCAGCCGCGGCCGCCGGCTTCAGTCCTTCCTTCTCCAGGCGCGCCAGAATGAATCGGTCGATATCCGTCTTCGCCCAGGCACCATCTTTCACTTCCGGAACCGCCGCCTTCTGCAGCGGACGGAACGACCAGAACGCGCGCTGCTCCGGCGTGATCGTGTACTCACCGGATTTCGGAATGCCCGCCGCAACCTTCGGCGCCTCCGGCCACACCGCGCCGGCGCGCACCCACTCCACCAGCGCTTCGATCTCGTCCGCCTTCAGCTTCCCGCCCTGCGGCATCTTGAGCTCGCCGGTCTGCCGCACGGCGCGAATCAGCACGCTCTGGTCGGGATCCCCGGGCGCAATCGACGGTCCCGTCTTGCCGCCCTTCAACAGCCCTTCCCGGGAATCGGCGCGCAGCCCACCCATCTGCGCGTTGGTGTGACACGCGTAGCAATTGTTAGCCAGAATCGGACGGATCTTGGATTCGAAGAATTCGGGCCGCCCCGCGCCGGTGTCCGCGGCATACAGCGGTACCGCCAGAAACAGCAGTAGCCCTCGGACATCGACAGCCATTGGTCCCCCTCCGATTAACGTATTCTATCAGGCGATGAAAAAGGGTTAGCCGCGGCTCTTCTGTTTTCGTCTTATCCGCGTCCAGTCGCGGTAGGGACGTCCGTTGCCGGACGCCCTCCGCACGGATCCGTACGAGCGCACTCTAGCGCATACGGCTCTTACCTCGGGTGCATAGCGTCGAAGCGACCCCCTGGTAACGGATGCAGAATTCGCGGCGGAGGCAGGTAACGATCCACAATCGGACGGAACCGCTCCCAC
>JBGPHT010000252.1:0-7071 GCA_041484525.1 Bryobacteraceae bacterium
AAGGCTTCTGGCCGCTGTGCGGCGAACGCACATCTTGACCGTTGCGGGATTGCCCGTCCTTGAGGCCCTTTGCTTCGGGACCCTGCGGGCCGTCAAAAATCAGGTTGCGCCGGGTGGCTCCACTTTTATGTCGCACACCCTCAGTAGTTCAGGTTGCTGGTGAAGTTGGGCGTTCCACCGCCCCGCACGGTGGCCGACCATTCGTCCAGCCGTCCGCGGTCCATCTTCCAGAAGTTCTTACAGAGCGCAAAGTACTGTAGGACGGCAGCGTTCTGGCCCTTCTCCAGCAGTTCCTTCGCCAGGGTCACGTTGGGTCCGAAGCTGTTCAGTTGCGGCGACCCCGGCGTGCTGCCGGCATCGATCAGATACTGTGCCGCCAGCGGCACATTGCCTCGACGCAGCGCCACCCGCCCCAGCACGAAATAGCCGTAGTAGACGGCGTTGCCGTAATTCCAGTCCTTGGGGTATTCGGGCGCCAACGCCAGCAGCTCACGCGCATAGGATTGCGCTTTGTCGATCTCTTCCGCCTCCAGCGCCAACTTCGCCAGACCGGCGAGCTTATAGAATCTCTCGATGCCCTTCAGACCGGATGCCGCAGCTTCCATGGCCGCCAGCCGGTCCTTGGGCGGCGCCGCAGGCGGATAGAGCCGCGCGAATATCAGGCGCAACTCGCTCGCCATTTCGCTCACTTTGGTGCCGTCGGAAGACTGCAGGGCTGCGTCGAGTTGGGCACACGCTGCCCCGGCCGCGGCAAAGTCGCCGGGCAAGGCGGGCGAGCCGTGGGCATTTCGCAGGGCCAGTTTCTCGCGCATCTGGCGTGCGCTCTCCGTGGCCTTGCAGCGCCTCGTCAAGCTTTGGATTTCGTCGCTGTTTGTGCTGGTCTGTCCACGGCCGATTCCGGCCAGCAGCAGCGCAACGGAGAGGGGGCAGAACGCAAGGCGTCGCAACGTCATGAAAGTGCTCCTTGGGTCCCGAATGCCGGCGGTTCCGGCGAGTTCCGTTTTCTAGCCTAGCATCAACCAAGAAGGGTGGCTAGAGAGTATCGTCGAGTGCAATCTCGAACCGAGGGCAGTAATGGGCTGACGCTCCGGCCTTGAATACGAACACCGGCGGATTCTAACGGCGGCTTCGGGAGGGCAGCCAAGGCAATTCCGTTACTATTGACCTACTTCCAGTCGCGACGTTTGGCGATCTGGGAAATGCTCTTGATGCCAACAATTATGACGTCATCCACTTCGCGGGCCACGGAGGCGAATACGGCGGTTTGTATTTTCGTGACGATACTGGGAACGTCGTCCTAAATGCATGCTATTCCCTGAGGGCGGATACCTGATCAGCGTGGATGTTCCCTTCACGATTGCATCGGAGGACGAACTACTCGGTCCGGTTGCGATTGCATTCAGCAGCGGGTTTTATCGCTCTCTCGCGCGTGGCAGCGATGTGAGTGCTGCCTATCTTGAAGCAGTGAGTTCGTGCATCATGCATTGGAATGTCTACTATCCCGAGGAGATCGCCTTCGAGGGATACTCCAAGTGCGAAGGATCGTACTGGGGTGCGTAAGGCCACCTCTTCAGGGACTGCTATGACGAAGTAATCGAGTGTCCGAGATGTGGCCTGAAGCATAAGAGAGGACACATCGGGCGCTTCCTCAGCCCAGCCCTTTCCGAGTCTTGTGGGTTGTGGTATTCTACCGGCAATGAAATTCGCCACTAAGAAGTCAGCGAAAAAGTCGACTAAGAAGGCTGTAAAAAAGGCCGCCCCCAAGAAGCGCGGAGTGGGGGGCGGAACTTCTGGTACAGGTCCGAGAAAAAGAAAAAAGTAGGCCATCGCTTACACAGCGTTCCTACTGGAGGCCTCAATGCAACTCTCTGATGCCCGGTCTGCTTATGAAGCGCTCTCCGGCAAGGCGAGTGATATTGTACGGCAACTCAGTCTTGCCGGCATCGGCCTGATCTGGATCTTTCGCATGGGCTCGGATAAAGAGCCTGTGATAGACCAAGGATTGTTACGAGCGGCCTTGTTCATCTTCCTGGCACTACTCCTGGACTTCCTGCAATACCTGACCGGCACCATCATCTGGTTTCTCTACTTCAGGTTTAAGGAGACGCATGGAACCCTGGTGAGTGATGAATTCCTCGCACCTCCCCAACTAAACTGGCCAATGTGGACATTGTTCTACCTGAAGTCAGGAACAATGCTTGTTGCCTACGCAGTCTACATCATCCCTTTTCTTGTGCGGAAGTTCGTTGCATGAGCCGTGGCGTGTTCGCGGCCGTTCGATCTTACTTGCCCATCCCCGAGCTCCAGTTGATGACCGCCGTCATGGGGGACGAAGTGAGCGCGTCGGAAAGCGTGTAGACCAGAAACTTCTGGCCGTCCGCAGCCGCAACATAATAATTTCTGGCGCCGGAAAGCAACGGGCGATCCACCCGGCATTGGAAGAGCGCACGCGGGGCTTGCGATGCGAAGGACGCTCCTGTGGTGACGGGCACCGCCATCAGCTTGCGGTCCTGCGCAAGATAGAACAACTCCTTCCCGTCGCGCCGCCAGCTTGGCTGGTCGCCGCCGGCAGGCGAAATCGGGTACCTGCCCCCGGCAGGAATGGGGAAGCTCTGCACATAGACCTCCAGCCGGCCGGTCTCGTCGGATGTGTACGCGATCCAATGCCCATCGGGCGAAAGGGCCGACTGGCCGGTGCTGAATTCGGTCTGCAGGTAGGGAGAGGCCTGGCGCCCGTCGAGCGACAGCATCCAAAGTTCCAGCCGGTTCTTCGGGGTGAGCGACTCGAAGACCAGGGTTCGGCCGTCGGCGGACCAGGAGTCGGGAATCTTATCGACTTTGGAACTGAAGAGGAGATCTTCCGTGCCGGCGCCGGTGGCGGGCTTTAGATAGATGTCGCTGGCGCCGCCGCGCCGGGAGGCGAAAGCCACACGGGAGCCATCGGGCGACCAGACAGCCGACGCGTCGAACGTGGACCCGAAACTGAATCGTGATTTCACGCCCTGCGAGAAATCGAATACCCAGAGGTTGTTCCCGAGCGGGCTGGGCCAAGAGAAGATCACGCGTCTTTGATTCGGCGCCAGCGCAGGCTCTCCATAGCTCCCAGGATCGGTAATCGTCCACAACGGCTTGCCGGAACGGTCGAACCAGGTGAACTGTCCGGTGGTGCCGCTGCCCGTGACGTAAGCCAGAACGCCGTTGCGCGAGAGTGAGAATCGGGCAAAAGCCGTGGGGCCTGCCTCGCCCTCGGCGGCGACGTCCTGAGCGAAGGGTACCGCGTCGCCCGCCAGTCGCAGACGCGAGGCGTCGAAAGGTTGGGCCATCAGGACGTTGCTCTTCACGTAGAACACGTAATCCGGGGGGCCGTATGCCGGGCCCGAATCGGCGACAGTGGGGATCGTCAGATCCTCACTGTCCAGCGACCCGGCCGCGATGGCATTGCCGGCGGGGTTGCCGCAGTATGTGAAGCAGAGGTAGTGACGGCCGTCGGGCAGAAAATGGGGCCAGCGGTGGCCGACTTCCTTCCGCGCCGCATCGATTCTCGTCACGGCAACCGGCGTCCCGCCTGCCGCCGGAACGCGCATCAGCGGGAGGTTCGTGGCAGGGGCGAGAAGGATCACGCCCTCCTGGCTCCAGGAGGCGCCTCGAGGGTCGGGGGCGTCGCAGAGCACCTGGATGGGACCGCCGGCAGTGCCCACTTTCTTCAGCTTGCCCTCCGCGAAGAAGCCCAGGAACCGGTTGTCGGGCGACCAGAACGGATACGAGGCGCCCTCGGATCCCGCGATGGGTTGGGCGGAGAGGGAATCGAGCGCCCGCACCCAAAGGGCGGACTGGCCGTTGGCGGTTGCAGCCACAAACGCCACCCGTGTACCGTCCGGCGAAACCGCCAGCCCAAAACCGTAGGCGCTCTTGTCCGGAGGAGGCAGGGAGAACCGCAAGACCCGGGCTTCCGCGAGAGGACGCCGCCAGTACAGGACGGCCAGCGTCACGGTGGCGAGCGCCAGGATAGCGGCTGCCGCCATCCAAATGCCGGCGCGTGCATTTGGTTGCGGCGGAGGCGGTGTGGCCAGGCCCGGAGTGGATCCGCCCTGCGCGATCCATCGAAGATCCACCAGCACGTCGTGCATAGTCTGGCGCCGTTCGGCGGGGTCCTTGACCAGGCAGGACCGGATCAACTGTTCGAGCGCGGGCGGGGCGGTGGGAACCGCTGTCGAAACCGGCGCGGGTTCGCGCTCGAGGATCATCGCGATGAGGCCGGCTGGTGACGATTGGAGGACAATTGGCGGGTGATCCGCAGACAACTTTTGGTAGCACTGCTGGCGGCCGCAGGTGCGTTCGCGCAGGGCGGGTCGGCGGTGGTATTGTCCTACGATAAGCCGGCGACGGACTGGCAGAGCCAGGCGCTGCCCATCGGTAACGGCCGGCTGGGCGCGATGATTTTCGGCTCACCCGGCCGTGAGCACCTGCAACTGAACGAGGACTCGCTGTGGACGGGCGACGAGAAGAATACGGGGCGCTATCAGAACCTGGCGGACCTGTGGATCGAACTGCCGGGCAGCGCCGCGGGCTCGGCGTACCGTCGGCGGCTGGACATCGACAGCGCGGTTCACACGATCGAGTATTCGGCCGGCGGGGTGAGATACAGGCGAGAGTACTTCGCCAGCTTACCCGACCAGGTGCTGGTGTTCCGGTTCACGGCGGACCGCCCGGGCGCGTACTCTGGTGTCATTCGCCTGACCGACGCGCATGGGGCGGCGGTGTCGGTGGCGGGCGATGCGCTGGCGGCAGCAGGGAAACTCGACAACGGCCTCGAGTACGAGACGCGCGTCCGCATCCTGCACGTCGGCGGGAGAGCTGCTGTGGAGGGTGAGACGATCCGCGTGGATGGCGCCGATTCGCTGATGCTGCTGGTGGCTGCCGGAACCAATTATGTGCCGGATCGCTCGAAGCAGTGGCGCGGGCCTTCGCCAGGCGAGCGGGTAGCGCGGCAGCTCGGGGCCGCGGCGGCGAAGACGATCGATGCGCTACGCGGTGCGCACGTGGCGGACTATCAGAAACTGTTCCGGCGCGTTTCGTTGAACGTCGGTGCGACGGCGGAATCGGCGCGCGCGCTCACGACCGACGAACGGCTGGTGCGGTATGGCACGGGTGAGGCCGATCCGGAACTGGAGGCGCTGTTCTTCCAGCTCGGGCGGTACATGTTGATTTCCTCGTCGCGGCCGGGCAGCCTGCCGGCCAATCTGCAGGGCTTGTGGAACAACTCGAACAATCCGCCGTGGCGCTCCGACTACCACTCGAACATCAACGTCCAAATGAACTACTGGCCGGCGGAAGTGACGAATCTCGCCGAGTGCCACCTGGCGTTCTTCGACTACGTCAACAGCCTGCGCGGGGCGCGCCGGGATGCGACCCGCCGGTATTACCTCGAAGAGGTCGATCCGAAAAAGCTGGACCGCAAAGCGGTGCGCAGGTGGACGGTGCAGACCGAGAACAACATTTACGGCGGCGGCTCCTGGCGGTGGAATCCGCCGAGCTCGGCGTGGTAAGCGCAGCATTTCTGGGAGCACTACGCGTTCACCCAGGACAAGAAATTTCTGCGCGAATCGGCGTACCCGATATTGAAAGAAATCAGCGAGTCTTGGGAGGACCACCTGGTAGCCCTGCCGGACGGCACGCTGGTGACGCCCGACGGATGGTCGCCCGAGCACGGACCCGAGCAGAAGGGCGTCACCTACGACCAGGAGGCGGTGTGGGATCTCTTCACCAATTACCTGGATGCGGCCGCGGCGCTCGACGTGGACCCGGACTATCGCGCCAAGGTGGCGCAGATGCGCGAGAAACTGCTGAAGCCGCGGATCGGGAAATGGGGACAGTTGATGGAGTGGCCGGACGACATCGACGATCCCAAGGACACGCACCGGCACTCTTCGCACCTGTTCGCACTTCATCCCGGGCGGCAGATTTCGCCGCTGACCACGCCGGATCTGGCCAAGGCCGCGCAGGTCTCGCTTCAGGCGCGCGGCGATCAATCGACGGGTTGGGCCATGGCGTGGCGGATCAACTTCTGGGCTCGCCTGCTGGACGGCGACCACGCCTACACGCTGCTGCGGAACCTGCTGCACGTAGTCGGGCCCGGATACCAGATCAGCCTCACGGGGGGCGGCGTGTATCAGAACCTGTTCGACACGCATCCGCCGTTCCAGATCGACGGCAATTTCGGGGCAACGGCGGGGATGGCGGAGATGCTGCTGCAATCGCAGGCGGGAGCAGTCGACGTACTGCCGGCGCTGCCCAAGGCGTGGCCGGACGGCTTCGTCCGCGGGCTGCGGGCGCGCGGCGGCTACACCGTGGACCTGGAATGGAAGGCTGGCAAGCTGGCCGCAGCCACCGTGCAATCCGACATGGCACCCACGGCGAAGTTGCGGTACGCCGGTAAGTCAGTAACGCTCCGCACACCTCCGGGCCAACGAGTTACGGCACAGATGACTAACTTCAGATAACACTTGTTACTTGCATAGCACTTCCCTTACTGGAAGCCAACGCCAAGTTCGCTTAGAACTAGACTCATGACTCTCTTACGCAATTTTTGGGCATGACGAGTAGGGCCAGGATCTGCTCGAATATACGCTTCTGATGGCCTTTGTGGCTCTGAGTTCGGCGGCGCTATTCATTGGCGGGGGCCGCAGCATCAAGGGCATCTGGTCGGTGACGAACAGCCAACTGGCCGCGGCAAACTCGACCGCGAGCTAATTCTGGCCTACAGGTCAACGAGTTACCGCGCAGATAACTAACTTTTGACAGTGTTTGTTACTAACAGTACTGCCCATACTGGAAGGTAACGTCGCGTTCGTTTAGAACTCATTGCTGTCCAAATTAGCGGGCTAACTGAGAAGTGAAGGCGAGGGAGGCCCGGTCGGTGAGAGGCTGAGTCTCCTGATAGGGTGGGATTGGGTTCCGGAAGGACCAATTCAACCTCAGGAGACTCAACCTAATGAAAGTATGCAGCATTTTCTCGCAGGTGTTGAAGCTGTTTTCGCGCGGGGAATTCGAAAAGGCGGTGAAGGAGCACAA
>JBGPHT010000253.1:0-6679 GCA_041484525.1 Bryobacteraceae bacterium
CCAATACCTATCCCGCCGGCCTCAAGGTTTCCGACCAACAGATGGCTGAACTCCAACTCCGGAGAGACAAGTTTCACGGCGATTGGAATTATAGGCTCGTGCCCAGAAGTTGATACAGTTAATGTTTGATAGCCACTTAGGCTAGAGATGATCTTTTCCAAGGGATTGTAACTGTATAGTTCGACACCGTCGTGAAGAATTACTATACCGTCGACCCGAGGCCGGAATCCTACACCGGGCGCCGGTTCGTCCCCAAGCACCTCGAGGCGAGCCTGCTCCCCAGAAAGATCGACAATCGAAATGCGATCGTGCTCGTCCTGAATAATCGCGCGTTCACCCCATAGCAGGGGGATCTGTACATCAATAAAAACCTGACTTCCCATTTTTAGGTTCATTGCTTACCGTCGATTATGTTGCGTAGTTCAGTCATGCGCTCGGCCGCCGGACTCGTGGATTTGGGCAATTGGCCATCTACGACTAGATTTAAGGAGCCTGAGCCCCATTGTTCGCCCCCCAAAGTAAGCTTCGCAAAATCTGCCTGGACGATCGATGGCGTTGCTTGAAATATGTGAGCCTCACCACAGAGCCTTCCTCCGGCAGTATCGATGTCAAACGTCAGGCGCGTGTTGGCGTGGCCCTGATCGTCGGCCGCAAATTGCAAATCCGAGAATCGTCGAGCCGGCACTTCGTCGGGGAGTGCGATGCCGGTCGCCTTCAACTCATTCCAGATGACAGCAAGGACGGATCTGGCAAGTGCACCTGCGCTACTGATGCGGCCCAGTTGGTCGAGCGCATCGTCGAACGTCTCTACGCAAACTAGCCGAGCGGCACTAGCTTCTTCCGAACTACCTTCGTCGGAATGGACTCTATCACGGCTCACGAGCATTCACGGCTCCAAACTGTGCGGCGATTCGCAACGCAACAGCCCAGATTACGAGGTCTCGCATTTCATCAGACTTTGAATCCTTTGATCTCGGGGACAGATGAAGAGATGCCCGTCGCTCAGCGTCGCGATAATCTTCCAGGGTGGGATCGTGGGCTTCGACCGCGATCCCGGCCCCACGTAGAGCCGTAATAAGATCGACCCTTGGAACCATATCTTGCGCCCGAAAGGCGGGAATGGAGACCCCCGCTTGCGTCAATGTCAAAGCGGCGGCATCCAATGTGGCGACGGCCTTACCGTACATCTCTAATCGCTGGCGCTCGTTCTCAAGAATCACGGTTCTTGGCAACACCAGAATTCCGCCAACTTGGGCGGCCTCGCGGCAAAAGCTCTCGATGTGTCTGGCTAGCCCAGTCGCAAGTAGCCGGTTCATGTGGAGAACGTCGGAGTTGAGGATGATCCGCATCGCGAATGACGCTTACATTCACCGCGTTCTTGGGGGGCCGAGAGCGTCGCCTTCGTGTTGAGACTAATCGATCTCCATCCACCCATCCTTTGGCGTGAGAATGCATTCATTATCCCACCAAGCAAGCCGGAGCAGTGCGCTATCCGGAGGTCTGAGGCTCATGTTGCAGAGTTGCTCCCTTGCCGTTCATCGCGAAGGAGTGAGTCAGTCCCCGATAATCACTCGCAAAGAATGCCGCAGTATTTGCCGAGCTTGCGCACTCTACTGCGGGTGATCAGGCGGGCGGATTGCCCGCCACCTCGCGACTTTCGTCAGGTAACAGGAGTCAGCCCACCGTCTTCGAGTCACGCAGTGGTCTCGAAGTCAGTCCGATCGGCACTGTTTCTTGTGTTCGTTCTCCGTGATCCACGCCTTCACCTGCTTTTTGACGAGACAGAGGCTTGTCGGCAGGGAGGCGGATGGTGACTTTGGGCGGACTCCTCGGGAACAAGCTGCAATGGATCGAGAATGCGGCGAACCCCAGTAGCGGTTCATTGTATTTGAACGTCGGAATCCGATGGCTGATGGCCTTGGTGCCCTCCGGAGGCGCAGCGAACCGAACGCCGTTCGAACCTTGTTCAAGGTGCTGCGGGCGGGTTCCGGGGCGGCCCTGTCTAAGAAAATAGGCTGCTCCAGGAGGGATCCAGGTACTGCCAGCGTTGCGTGCTGTAGCAACTCGTGGGGATCTCCGGGACGTAGAGCAATCCGTGTCCCTGGGCGCACATGAGTTCGGTGCCGTACCACTCGAGAAAGATCTGCGAGGGGCCCCCGATTCGGGTGGGGTTGGTGAGCAGGCGGAGACAGACCGGACAACGCTGCCGCTGGTCGATCAGGGCCCAGCGTAGTGCGACGATCAGGCCGATCAACAAACCGTGAGGTTGGAATCCCTTGGCGATGAGAGACGCCAACTCGAATGACCCGCAAAGAACAATTGGTATTAGCAGCGCGATTTTGATGGCGAGAAAGATCCATCGGCGCAGTCGGATTGCGCCACGGGGCGAATGGCGAGTCGCCGGATACTCGCCGAGCGCCAGGCGTGTGCTCACCGACAGGATCAGAAAAGAGACAGGGATCATGAAGAGGTAGGCGAGGATGACGGGTCCTCTGGCGAGCGACGAGCACTCGAAGCGATCGTAGCCTCCCTGTTCGTTCGGCACGGAGAGGTTCCATCGCCGATCGGATTGAGGTTGAGATGCGGATGTTCGGAGATGGCCGAGCACGAATCCTTCTGCGTGGGGCGGTAGTTCGGCCAGGTGCAGCATCGTCGCGATGCTGGTGCTGTTTGGTGTGGCGGCGCTCTGCGTCAGGTGGGGAGCGGCGGCGCTGGCGAGATTGGACGAAGACGAACTGCAGTTTGAGGAGGCGCCGGCTCCGGCAGTTTTGGAATTGGGACTGCACCGCGACGGAGTGATGCCGATCGGACCTGCGCCCGACCGGCCTCGGATTTCCTAGCCGCGACTCGTTGGCTGCCGACTACTTCTTCTTCGTCGGCGGGGCCGTCGGAGGCGTTGCGCCAGTTTTGTCGTCCACCACGTCGCCGTACTTGATGGTCGACCTGCCTTCGTATCGCTTGTAATCCTGGTACTTCACCACCATCCGGATGCGCTGCACCTGGCCGTCCTTGAAATGCAGCGTGTCGTCGGCGCGCGTATAGGTGGGGAACCAGTATTTGCCGTCGATCTGCTCGCGATACGTTTCGAAGCGCGGGAACTGGTTGTCCTTGCTCTTCTTGATCTCGCCCACGCCCTTGCCGTAGCTCTTCACGATCTGTAGATCGCGATCGTCCACCCAGATCTGGCCTTCGAAGTAGCGCTTTCCCGACACCGGTTTCTTGGGCTTCACCGCAAACGCGTAGCAGCCGATCTCGTCCACCTTCTCCTTGCCCAGGTACTTGATGTCGTAGTCGGGGATCTCGGCTGTAGTCAGCACGAACGGCTGCACGTTGCGCAGGTCCTGCTCGTCTTCGGGCGTCAGCAGAATGTTGCGCAGCGACTGCACCGGCGCGTACACCACCTTCTCCATGCGCCTGCCTTCGGGCGTGAAGATGACGTCTTCCACCAGTTCCCACTGGCCGCCGGTCGGGTTACCGCCCGAATCCAGTTCCTGCAGCTTGACGCTCTGGCGATACGTGTAGTTGTTGCGCGCCTGGGAAAACTCCGTCTCCTTGGCGGCGAACTTCTTGATGATGTCGTCCGCGTTGACGGTGTCGTTGCCATCGGCGGCCCAGATCGGAAGGCACATCGCCGCGATCGCGGCGGAGAGAACGATTCGACGCATTTTCCCCCTCACACGTGAGACGAACTCACTTACCCAATAGTTTCTTGGCGATTGTCACCAGTTGGATGTTGCTGGTGCCCTCATAGATCCGCCCGATCTTCGCATCCCGGTAGAGCTTTTCCACCGGATAATCCTTCGTGATGCCTACGCCGCCATGCACTTCGATGGCCTTCGAGGCCGCCTTTTCGGCGATCTCGGAACTATAATACTTCGCCATTGCGGCCTCCGTCAGGAACGGCATCCCCGCATCCCGCAGACGTGCGGCGTTATACACAAGGAGGCGCGCCGCCTCGATCTCCGTCGCCATTTTGGCCAGATCGAACTGCACACCCTGGAATTCGGCGATGGTCTTGCCGAACTGCTTCCGTTCTTTGGCGTACGCCACCGCGTGGTCGAGCGCGCCCCGCGCCAGCCCGATCATCTGCGCGCCGATGGCGATCCGCCCTTCGTTGAGCGTCTCGATCGCGATCTTGTATCCCTGCCCCACCTCGCCCATCACGTTGGCGCGCGGCACGCGGCAACTGTCGAGGATCAGCTCGCAGGTGGAGGACGCGCGCAGCCCCAGCTTGTCTTCCTTTTTTCCAACTTGAAATCCGGGGAAGTCGCGCTCGATCAGAAATGCCGTGACGCCCTTGTAGCCGGCGGCCGGATTGGCGTTGGCGAAGAGCAGATAGAAGCCGGCCTCAGCCGCGTTGGTAATCCACAGCTTGCGTCCGGTGACCAGGAAATGGTCGCCGCAATCTTCGGCGCGCGTCGCCATGGCGAAAGCGTCCGACCCCGATCCAGCTTCCGACAGCGCGTAGGACGCCACCATGTCCGACGCCAGGCGCGGCAGATATTTCCGCTTCTGCTCGGGCGTGGCCCAGCGCAGCAGGGCGTTGTTGCAGATGGTGTTCTGGACGTCCACGATGACGCCCGCCGAGGGGTCCACGGCCGACAACTCCTCCACCGCCAGGATCGACTGGAAGAACGTGCCGTCCTGCCCGCCGTACTCTTCCGGGATCTCGATGGCCATCAGGCCCATCTCGAAAAACTGCCGGATGATGTCTTTGCGGAAGACGCCGGCGTCGTCCATCTCCCGCACGTAGGGCCGGATCTGCTCGCGCGCGAACTTGCGCACGGTGGACTGGAAGAGCTTCTCGTCTTCGGTCAGGGCCGTCAGCGGCTGCGGAGCGCCCTCAACCGCGCTGTGCGTGGTGGCCATATTACTACTCTACCGCTTCGGTCAGGGCCGTCAGCGGCTGCGGAGCGCCCTCAACCGCGCTGTGCGTGGTGGCCATATTACTACTCTACCGCCGCCAGATCCCGCCACTGCCGGCCCTGCGATTCCGCCACGCCGCTGTGCGTTACGTAACCGCGATACGTGTTGACTCCGCGGCACAGCGCCGGGTGGCGTTCGCAGGCCCTCTCGAGGCCATGGTTCGCCAGCTCGAGCAGGTACGGGAAGGTGGCGTTGGTCAGCGCCAGAGTGGAAGTGTGGGGCACCGCCGCAGGCATATTGGATACGCAGTAATGGAGCACGTCGTCGACGAAGTAAACCGGATCGGTGTGGGTGGTGGCGTGTGAAGTCTCGAAGCATCCGCCCTGGTCGATCGCCACATCCACCACCACGGTGCCGCGCTTCATGGTGGCGATCATCTCGCGCCGCACCAGCTTGGGCGCCGAGGCCCCGGGAATCAGCACCGCGCCGATCACCAGGTCGGCCGTCTTCAGCGACTCCCCGATGGTCCAGGCGTTGGATGCGAGCGTGACGAGCTGTCCGTTGAAAATGTCGTCGAGCTCCCGCAGGCGGTTCAAATTGCGGTCGATGATGGCGACGTGCGAGCCCAGTCCCAAGGCGATCTTGGCCGCGTTCGTACCCACGATGCCGCCGCCCAGAATCACGGTGTTGCCCGGCGCCACACCCGGCACGCCGCCCAGCAGCATGCCGCGTCCGCCGTTCGGCCGCTCCAGATACTGCGCGCCCACTTGCACCGACATGCGTCCCGCGACTTCGCTCATGGGGGTCAGGAGCGGCAACGATCCGTCGGATTCGAGGATGGTTTCGTACGCCACGCCGTTCACGTGCGTGGTCAGCAGCCGGTCGGTCAGCTCGGGCAGCGGCGCCAGGTGCAGGTAGGTGAACAGGATCAGGCCCGGGCGGAAGAAATCGTACTCCGAGGTTTGGGGCTCCTTGACCTTCACGACGAGGTCGGCCTTGCTCCACACTTCCGAGGCCTTTTGCAGAATCCCGGCCCCGGCGTGCATGTATTCGCGATCGGTGATGGAACTGCCTTCACCGGCGTGCGTTTCGACCAGAATTTCATGACCCGCCTCGCGCAGAGCGGCGACGCCGCTGGGCACCAGCCCGACGCGCGTCTCGTGATCCTTGATCTCCTTCGGAACGCCAACAATCATGCCAGCCCCTTCTGGAAATTAGATTAGCACCACGCATGCGGGGTGCAATTCACGCCGCATCCTGCACCTGGACGGAGAGCTGTTTGCCAAATGCCCGGAAAGCGGCTTCCAACATGATCCAGGCGGGAACCGTGGTTCAGATCGAGCAGGCGGTCGATTTGAGGCGGGTGGCAATTGAGCCGCCGCGCGAGTTCCGCTTTGCTGACTCTGCGGGTGCGCATCGTCGAATACAGGGCAAGCTTGGCTTCCGCTAAGGCAGGAAGTGTGACGAGTTTCATGCCCCGTTTGGCGGTCGAGGGCGCGGGAACGTCGCGACGGTCGTCAATATATAAGCTCAGCGCGGTCTCGAGTGCATCCACGGCCTGCAACAGGGCTTCGCCTTCGTCTTCACCGAACGTGTGGGCTTCGGGGATGTCGGGGAACTCTACCCGTAGAGTTCCGTTGGTGTCGCGTTTCAAACGTGCCGGATATGGCCCACGATCTTCGAACACCGGATTCAGACTGCGCTTGGCCTCGACAAACATCTCGTCGTCCGTCATGCGTCGAATGCGCATTCCCGTCGCCGCAAGGGTCTGCTCGACGCCCGCCATTAGCGACGAAAACTCGGCCAACAGATC
>JBGPHT010000254.1:0-6635 GCA_041484525.1 Bryobacteraceae bacterium
AGAATCTCATCCCGTTCTTCCGGCGCGGCCTGCGCTCCGCCATCAGTCGCAATCATATGCAGCGGATGCTCCTCCAGTTGAATTCTGTGGAAGCGGGAACTCGATGCGTTGAGGATCCGCAGCCGCAGCCAGCCATCGCGCTGAATGGGAAGGGCGGGGTTGATCTCGCCGTTGGCAGTGACCAGGCCGCCCTCGCGGCCCATCATTCGTTCCATCATGTTGGGTTCGAGCGGATCGCCGCGGCTGCTGAGGCTGAAATCCTGCAAGACAAGCACGGCCTCCGGTGCAGAGGCGATTTCGGGGATCTGGTCCAGTTCACCGCGAACGATGAAGACTCCGGCCAAACCGCGCGAAACCTGACGCGCGACGGATTCATGCACGTGAGGGTGATACCAGAACGTGCCACCGTGATGGTTCATAGGGAGGTTGAATTCGTAGGTGAGCGACTCGCCCGCAGGGATGCGAAGCATCACGTTGTCGGCATGGCCCGAAGGGGAGACATGCAGGCCGTGATAGTGGATGTTCGTCGGTTCGGCAAGCCCATTGCGGAATCGCACGCGCACATGGTCGCCTGGACGGGCCTCAATCAGGGGCCCAGGGACTTGCCCGTTATAGCCGTAGAGATAAGCCGTCCGGCCGGCAACGCGCATCCAGCCTTGCCGGGCTTCGAGATTGACGTCCACCACTTGGGGGGTCGAGGAAAGTTCGCGGAGCGCAAAAGGCAGGCTGAGGCTAGCCTTCAGGAAAGTGCGGCGATGAATGCTGGCCACCTTGATCATCGGTTTCATAGGTACTTCCTCATCTTTCTGAAGAGCAACTCTTGGTCCAATCGCGAGCGCCCGCCCGCGCCCGCTTATCACCTCCGGTTAGGAGCAAGGTGCGTCATTTCACTTAGGTCCGGCGGCTTGGAGTCCCTGGCCCCCAACTTGCGAAGAATCGTCATCATGGGACACAAGTTCGTAAACGCAGACTGGAACAGATTGAGCCCAACGAATCCGGTAAACAGATACCAATAGGGGTTGACCCAGTAGCCGAGCGCGAGGCTCAACATCACAAACGCGCCGGCAATCATGCGTAAATAGCGATCTACGGTCATACGAGTTTTCTCCTTCGTTGATTGAACAGATAAAACAGAACAGGAACAGTCATGCGCGAAAGCAGGAGAGAAGCAATCTCGCCGGCCATCAACGCAATCGCCAGGCCTTGGAAAATGGGATCGAACAGGATCACAGATGATCCGACAACCACGGCTGCGGCCGTCAGCATCATCGGACGGAAGCGCACGGCTCCCGCATCGATCACGGCTTGGGCTATCGGCATGCCTTCGCGCAAGCGCAGTTCGATGAAGTCCACCAGGATGATCGAGTTCCGCACCACGATACCCGCTCCGGCAATGAAGCCGATCATCGAGGTCGCGGTGAAGAACGCGTGCAGCAAGCCATGCGCCGGCAGGATGCCAACCAGGGAAAATGGGATCGCCGCCATGATGATCAACGGTGTCAGGAAGGATTGGAACCAGCCCACGACAAGACCGTAGATCAGGATCAGGACGGCGGCAAAGGCGATGCCAAGGTCGCGGAAGACTTCATAGGTGATGTGCCATTCGCCGTCCCACTTCATCGAGTTACGATCAGGATCTGAGGGAAGCGCCGCCATGTGCTGCTCGATGACATATCCTTCCGGGATCTTGATCTTGTCGATCTCCGGCCCGAGCTTGAGGACTGCATAGACCGGGCTTTCGATCTCTCCCGCGATGTCGGCCGTGACATAGGTCACCGGCAATAGGTTCTTGTGATAGATGCTCTTGTCTTCGACTACTGTTTCGGCGTGCACCAGTTCGCTTAGAGAGACGGTTCGCCCGTTGCGGCCAGCGATCCTAAGGCCCTGAATACGCTCCAAGTCGGAGCGAGTCGCGCGATCCAGCCGCACGGTCAGGGAGACATCTTCCTTCTCTGCGTCCTGATGCAATAGCCCCGCTTGATAACCGCCGGAGGCCACCTGCATCGCACGGGCGATATCGTCTTCTGAAATGCCGTTGAGGGCGGCCTTCTCCTCGTCCACTAGCAGGCGGTACTTCGTTTGATCGTCTTCCACGTACCAATCGACGTCCACGACGCCTTTGGTCTGCTTGAACAGATCCCGCATCTGCCGCGCCAGCGCAATCCGCCCCTCCATAGCGGGGCCGTAGACCTCCGCGACCAGCGTTTCAAGCACGGGTGGTCCGGGCGGCACTTCCGCCACCTTGATGCGGGCACCATAGCGCTCGGCGATAGGCACGAGGCGCAGGCGCACCTGCTTAGCGATCTCGTGACTTTGCAGATCGCGCGCGCCCTTCGGCAGGAGATTCACCTGGATGTCGGCCACATTAGGTCCGCGGCGCATGTAGTAGTGGCGGACCAGACCATTGAAATTGTAAGGCGAAGCCGTTCCTGCGTAAGTTTGGATGTTCACCACTTCGAGCTGCTTCTGCGTTTCCTCGCCAAGCAACTGCACTACCCGCGCCGTTTGCTCCAGCGTGGTCCCGTTCGGCATGTCGACAATCACCTGAAACTCGCTTTTGTTATCGAACGGCAGCATCTTGACCTTGACAAAGCCGGTGTAGAACAGCGCGCACGAGGCCAGCAGCAGGACCACAACGCCACCGACGAAGCTCCACCGGAACAGAGGCCGGTGCAGGAGATTTCCCATGACCCGCCGGTAGAGCCGCGTCACGAAGGCCTCCCGTTCGCCAGCGTGGTGCATGCCACCGGACTTGAGAATTCGTACGGCGGCCCACGGCGTCACGATGAAGGCGACCAACAAGGAAAAGAGCATGGCCGCGCTGGCGCCGATCGGAATGGGCCGCATGTAGGGCCCCATCAGACCACCGACGAAAGCCATCGGGAGGATCGCCGCTACAACCGCAAGCGTGGCCAGAATGGTCGGATTGCCAACTTCGTCTACTGCCTCGACTGCTACTTCGAACGGTGGCCTCGCCTGGTTATCCGGCATTCGCCAGTGCCGCACGATGTTTTCCACCACCACGATGGCGTCATCCACCAGGATGCCTATGGAGAAGATCAGTGCGAAGAGAGTAATGCGGTTGAGAGTATAGCCGTAGAGATAGAAGACTGTGAGAGTCAACGCCAGGGTCACGGGAATCGCGGTGAATACGATGAGCGACTCACGCAGCCCCAACGTGATTGCTATCAGGACACTCACTGAAATCACGGCAATCAGCATGTGGTACAGCAGTTCGTTGGATTTTTCCTTGGCTGTGTCGCCGTAGTTTCGCGTGACGGTCATTTCGACATCCGAGGGAATGACGCTGCCACGCAGCCGCTCCAGACGGCTCAGGACGTTTTCTGCAACGGTGACGGCGTTCGTGCCCTTGCGCTTGGACACCGCAATGGTCACGGCGGGGAGGAATCCCTTGCCGTCGGAGTAGCGCACGTATTCTGAAGGTTCTTCGCCGCCGTCGCTCACCTCGGCGACGTCGCGCACCAGGATCGTCTTGTCGTTGGCGACTCCGGCGACCACGTTGCGAACGTCCTCGGGCGTCCGCAGGAACTCGCCGGTCTCCAGGAGAAACTGCTGGTTGCCGCTCGCGAATTGGCCCGAAGGGAGGCGGCGATTGGAGAGACCCAGCGCGCCCACCACCTGCAGGGGTGATAGATTGTATGCGGCCAGGCGGGCCTGATTCAAGGCAATACGGATCTCACGGCGTTGCCCACCGATCAGAGCCACAGATGACACGTCAGGCGTCTGTTTGATCGCGTCATCCACTTGCGCCGCGATGCGCCGTAGCTCGAAATCGCCATAACGCTTGCTTGAAAACGTCAGCGCCAGAATAGGTACGTCGTCAATCGATCGGGGTTTTACGAGCGGCTGAGAGGCGCCCGGGGGGATCAGGTCCAGATTGGCGGCCAGCTTCTGATTCAGCCGCACAATGCTCTTCTCTTCGTCTTGGCCGACCAAGAAACGCACGATGGCCGTGGACATGCCGGGGCTAGAGGTCGAGTAGATATACTCCACTCCCGGGATTTCCCACAGCAGTTTCTCCATCGGCTTGGTGACGCGTTCCTCTACCTCGCGCGCCGATGCGCCCGGCATGTGGACAAACACGTCCACCATCGGCACGATGATCTGCGGTTCTTCCTCGCGGGGTAGTTTCCAAACTGCGAACGCTCCCAATAGCAACGAACCGGCGATCACCAGAGGCGTCAGTTTGGAGTCGATCCAAGCGTGCGCGAACCTCCCAGCCGGACCGAGCTTGCGGTCCACCTTCACGGCCGGACCTCAACTTTGGCTCCGTCTGAAAGGTCCCGTGGCACCGGAAAGATCAGGTTGTCTCCCATCGTCAGACCGGAAAGTACTTCCACTTGGTCTTTGTTCCTCTGTCCGGTGGTGATCAGACGTGTGTGCGCGACGCCGTTTTCCGCCACCAGGACCGATTGCAGTTGACCGCGCTCCGTCACGGCGGCTGCGGGAATCGCAAGAGGCGAGCGGCTGCCGAGTTGAAACATTGCGCGTCCGAATGCGCCCGAGCGAAGGGCCGGCGCCGAGGGCAAATCAATCTTGACGATATAGGAACGCGACGCGGCGTCCACTGCCGGTACAATTTCCGAAACCCGCGCGTCGAGCGTGCGATTCATCCCGTCCAAGGACACCGACACCGGTTGGCCCACTCGGATTTCCGAAAGGCGGGATTCCTCGACGGACGCCTCCAGGCGGTAGGCACCCTCGCGCTCTATGGTCAACAGTGGCGCGCCGGGTAGGGCTAGTGTTCCCGGATCAGCCGATTTCGCGGTGACGACGCCCGCAAATGGCGCCGTGATTTCTGCATAACTACGGGTAACCTCCGTGGCTCGGACTTCCTGCTGAACCCGAGCGGCCTGTGCGTCCAATTGCGCGCGTTTGGCTCGCGCCATCTCGTGGGCCGCTTGCGCCGCCTTAAGCTTGGCGGACGCCTCGTCAAACTCCTGGTTCGAGATCGACTTCTTGTTCCATAGATCCTGCATGCGGTTGAACGTGGTCTGTGCGAGATCGAGATTTGCCTTAGCTCCTGCCACTGCGCTATCGGCTTCCGGTACGGAACTCCGGACCTCTTCGAGCGCCGCTTCCGCCCGCCGGGAGTTGACATCGAGATCTCGTGCATCCAAGGTGACCAAAAGTTGCCCTTCTCGCACGCGGTCGCCTGTCTGCACTTTGACCTCGCGCACGTATCCCATTAGCTTTGCCGCGATGATCGCGGACGTGCGGGCGCGCACCGTGCCAGTAGCCTCGTAAATAGAAGGCCACTGCACTTGCTTTGCAGTAACCGTCTGTACGGAGACGGGCGGCGCTGACCCGGCTGGGTTCGCTTCACGAGGGCGTTCGCTGCATCCGGCAAGCCAGAGCGCAGACGGAATCAACCACAAGGCCTTGTTCTTCATCGAGTCCCCTCATTCACAACGACAGAGTCAGGCGTCAGTGTACCGGCAGCCAGTTCTAGCATCGCCGCGGCGATGCGCTGGTCACGAATGGCCGCCAGATGGCGGGTTCGCGCTTCCAGAACGGCCGTCTCTGTCCGGAGCAGGTCTGTGACGTTGCTGATCCCGGCTTCATAACGGTTCTGCGTGATACGTAAACTCTCTTCCGCTTCCGCACCCGATGCTTTGGCGACTTCGATCCGCTGTGTGGCTGCGTGCAGGTCGGCATAGGCCCGATGGACCTGCAACCGGATAGCGGAACCCGCCCGTGCCTCTTCCGCCGAGCTCCGTTGCAGAGCAAACTTGCTCTCTTCGATCCGCGCCTTGTCGCTGAAGCCGTTGAAGAGGTTCCAGCGCAGGCCGATTGACACAAGCCAGTTATCGCCTCCCCTGGTGACAAAACGTTGGCGGTCCGCTTCATAGGCTGCGTGCAAGGTCACCTGGGGGAGCAAGTTGCTACGGGCGCTGGCAACCTGAGTCTCCGCGAGGGTGGTCGAGAACTTCGCTTGGCGCGCCTCGGGTCGTTGCGCGATCGCGGTTTTCTCCTGTTCAGGCAACGATCCTTCGGGAGAGACCACCAATGGAACCAATGGAGTCGTGAGCACGTGCGGTGTGTCCAGCGCGAGACCAATGGCGTCGTTCAGTGTCGCGCGTGCCACGTCCACGTCTGCTTCACGGCGGATTTGTTGCTCGCGGACGCTTGCCAAATGGACTCGGATTGAGAGCGCATCCACATCGGTGGACATTCCCGCAGAACGAATGGCCTGGGCCCTTTCCAGGTCCGCTTCCGCCGAGCGCATGGCCTGAGCGGTGGCGTTGAGCTGGTCAGCGGTCAGCAGAGAATCGTAATAAGCGCGAACCACGCCAGCGATCACCTCCATCTGTGTTCGCCTTCCCTCTTCGCTAGTGATGCCCCTGGTCAACTCGGCGAAACGAACGGTGTGCTTGGTCTGGCCAGCGCCATAGAGTACTTGGTCCGCCGTGAGCTGGGATTGAAAGTTGTTGAGAAAATCCGGACGGTTCAATGGCCCGATCTGAAAGTTCTCCGCTCCAAATTGATGCTGCGTCAGTAGCGAGCTAAACACGAAGACCGGATTATCGCTTCTTGTCCACGATTCGGAGTAATTGACCTTCGGCAGCAGACCGCTTCTGGCCCCTGAGATACGGCTCTCCGCTACTTTCGTC
>JBGPHT010000255.1:0-6627 GCA_041484525.1 Bryobacteraceae bacterium
CAAGGACGGGCAATCCCGCAACGGTCAAGATGTGCGTTCGCCGCACAGCGGCCAGAAGCCTTGCGTATGTGTACGCTCAGACTCTTGTCGTTTTGTTGAGGATGCGTGGGTCTCTCCACTTTTATGTCGCACACCCGCGCGAGAGCAGGCACGCATAGAAGGTGTCGCCCACGCGGTAATATTGGAGCAGCATGGCCCCGGGGGCGAGCACGGAGCGGATCTGCTCCAGGTCGATTGACCCCGCGCCCTGGATGTCGGCGAACTCCTGGTCCTCGCTGCGCAGGCTGCCCATGGCTTCGACCAGGCGCTGCTCGCATTCGCGCTGGGCGCGGCGGAGTTTTTCGAGCTGCACGTCGCGCAGGTCCGGGGAGCGGCCCTCCAGAAGTTGGATAGTGCGGCTGTACCAGTGCAGTTCTTCGCGCAGCGTGCCCACCTGCTCGACCAGCGCGCGGTTGATCTCACGCGAGGCGGGCAGATTGTGCGCGCGGAACGCGATCAGGTCGGCGAGGCTGCGCGATTTCGCCTGCTCGATGTAATAGGAAGGCGGTCTCCTGGTCCTCGGCTGCCGCGCCGCGGCTGAGGCACATCCGCACCAGGGCTTCGTAGACGGCCAGCTTGTCCTTGAGGAAGGCGATCTTCATCTCTTCGGCCTTCAGGTGGCTGCGCAGATTTTCCAGGTGCTCGTGGGCCTTCTTGTAGGCTTCGTAGGCGGCGGTGGGCGACCCGAGCTCCTCTTCGATCAGTCCCATCACGAACCACACCTGGAAACTCAGGGCCGGCGATTCGGCGTACTCGAGCTTCAGTAACGCGGCGCGGCAGGTATTCATCGCTTCCTGCCGCCGGCCGGCGTTGAGCTGGATGCGGGCCAGCAGCAACTGGCACAGGATGGCCTTGCCGAGCAGCGGCGAAGATTCGAAGAAGCGGAACGCGCTCTCCCCCAGATTGCGCGCCTCGGCCATGCTGCCGGACTGGTAGAAGACGAGCGCCTGGTAGAGATCGATGGTGGCCATCCACGCCTGGTTATTTTCGTTCTCGAACAGGTCGCGGGCTTTGCGGAAGAGATCGAGAGCGAACTGGGCGTCGCCGTGGTGGCTGGTGGCGATGGCGAGATTAGTGAGCGCCTTGGCAGCTTCGTAGCCCATGGCTAGCTGGCGGAAGGCATCGAGCGCGCGGCCGGGCGAGGTGGGCGCCCTCCTCGTTCAGGTTCAGCTCGAGGTACATTTCCGACTGGTCGAGATCGCACAGCGCCTGGTGGTAGCGGTCGCCGAGCGCCTCGCAGTGCTCGCGCGCGGCGCGGTAGAGTTCGATGGCGCGCGTGTATTCGCCGCGCAGGTAATACAGGTAGGCGATGTTGTAATCGGTCTCGGCCACCAGCAGCGGCATGTTGTGCGATTCGCACCAGGCGCGCGCCGCGTGGTAGGTCTCAAGCGATTGGCGGAACTGATTCAGGCTGATCTGGCACGTCGCCATGTTCTTGAGCGCGGCCGCGACATCGAGCGGCTCGCCGATGGTGAGGAACTGATCGTAGGAGCGGCGATACAGCTCGAGCGCTTCCACGAAGCGATCCTGGCGGTACAGGATGTTGCCCATGTTGGTGTCGAGGCGGGCCAGGCGCAGGTGGTCGCCGTAGCGGGCGAAGATGTCTTGGGCGCGTTTGGCGAAGGTGAACGCTTCGTCGTAGCGGCCGAGATAAATCAGCGTCTGGAGCGAGCCGGAGAGCGTGCGGCCGACTTCGATCTCCAGGCCGAGATGTTCGTAAATCTGGAGCGCGGCGGAGTAGTGCTCCCACGCGGGCTCCTGCTTGCCTTCGAGGAAGAAGACATGTCCCACCGCGCGCAGGCCGACGGCATGGGCGCCCGGATCGTTGAGTTGCTCCGAGAGCCAGAGGGCGGAGCGCGCCAACCGCTCGGCGCGCGTGAGGTCGATGCGCACCAGCTTCACCACATCATCGTAGAGGCGGCTGACGGTGCCGGGCTCCCACCACGCTTGATTGGCTCTGAGGATCTGGCGGCGGCGGCGCGGATCGGGCTCGGCAGCCAGTTGCTGGGTGAGTCCTTCGAGACTTTCCGCGGGTTGGAGAGTGCCGGGCATCAGAAACCCTTCTGCTCCAGGACGTTCTTGAGGCGTTTAAGGCACCGGCCGCGAATGAACCCGATGGAGCCGGTGGCCAGACTCAGCCGCTTGGCGACTTCGGCATAGGGAATGGGCGGGGTCTCGAAGAAGAGCAACTCGATCATTTCGCGGCAGCGCTCCGGCAGAGTGGTGATGGCGTCACGCACGATCTGCCCGTCTCCGAATTCATGATGCTGATGGTGGCATTGGGAACCACAGCGCCCGACGGGTCGGTGACAGTTCCGTTGAGTGACGTGAGTTGGGCGAATAGGCCGCTCGCCAGGCACAAAGAGAGTACACCACCCCCAAACAACTTCCCCATTTTCCTAACTCCTTCATCGCGAAAGGTCGCGCGTTACGAATTTGTTAGTGTTGAATATCACGATAAATGGCCGCGTGTCAATGAAATTCACGCGGAAAAACGCATGTAAACGGATACTTTGCCGGACAGGGGGGAGGCACGACGGGGTGGAGGACCGAAACACAGAAAGGCCCCCGCTCTGACAGGGAAGCAGGGGCCTCGGAATGGCCTAGAACGAGAATCGAAGTGCGAACTGCATCTGCCGCGGAGTTACCAGCGTGCTCGTCAGCTTGCCGAAATTGGATGCCGAGGTCAGGCTGACGTTGGCGCTCTGCGGATCGAACATCACGGTGTTGGTGAGGTTGAAGCTCTCCCAGCGGAATTGCAGCTTCTGCTTTTCCGACCACGGCATCGTGAAGCTCTTCGAGAGGCCGCTGTCGATATTGAAGAAGCCGTCGCCGCGGAGCGTCAGGCGGCTCCCCGTCTGGCCGGCGAGCGTTTCGCTGAAAGCCGCGAATGCCGGCTTCGGATCGGCCCAGAGATTCGGACCGCCGCCGGCAACTGCCGTTGCGTTGTGGAGGCTGGTGATGGCCGGAACCGGGGTGCCGTTCGGCGTGGCATACGCGCTGAGCTGCCAGTTGGTGGCCCAGCGGGAACCGTCGCTGATGCTGAACGGCAGTCCGGAAGTTTGCCGGTACGTGCCGCTGATCTGCCATCCGCCGACGACCGCATCGAGCACCCGGTTCATGCTGTGGCCGAAGCGGCGGCCACGCCCGAAAGGCAGCTCCCACACGAGGAACCCGTTCACCTGGTGCAGCGCGTCGTAGCGGGATACCGACCGGAGTTGGCTGGCATTCCACGAATTGATCATGAAGTCGCCGGAGAAGTTTCCTGAACTCTCGGCGCGCGATCCGATGTCGATCGACTTCGATAGCGTGTAGTTGAAGTCGAATTGTACTCCGCCGCTGAAGCGCTTGCGAACGGTTAGCTGCATGGAATGGTACGCGCCGGATCCGAGAGAGCTCCACGCATTCAAGGCGGAGAACTGCTGGCTCCATTGCGAGAACTGGCCGAGCACTCCGCAGGCCAGCCGCGTGATCTTGCCGGCGGCGCTGTATGTGGAGGTGGGACCGCAGCCGGCGGCATCCATATCGCTCAGGACGTTGGTGAAGTCGCCGGGATTGCTGCGCTCCAGGTAGTCCTTGGCGATGGCCTGGCTGGCGGTGAAGCCGCTACCGGCGGCCGTCGCCCACATGTTCTCGAAGAACGGAATCCTGGGCAGATTGGCGACCGACACACCCTGGAAATCCACCAGCGTCGCCAACTGGGACATGGCCTGGAAATACGTCTGGCCCGACTTCGGATCCGTCAGGTCAGTGGGCATGGCGAGGTCGCGCTGCACCAGGTTGTGGCGCGAGAGCCGGCCGACGTATGAAACCTGCGCGAACAAACCGTGCGAGAACTCGCGGCCGATCGAGAAGTTCAGGTTCATGGTGTACGGCGCCTTCAGCTTGTCGTCGATCGAGTTGGTGATGGCGAACGCCGTCGGGTATGCTTTGGGAAATCCGCCCGGAGGAGCCGGCGGAACCAGTTGGCCCGGCACCGAGAAGAAATCTGTAAACCGGGGAAGCTGGGTAGTCGCGAGTTGATTCGGCGGCGTGGAGATGGTGCTCGAGAGGCCGAATGCAGTGGCGTCGATGGCCGAGGACAGCGGTTGTCCGATTTCGTCGTAGTACATGCCGGCGCCGAGGCGGATCGAGGTCCGGCCGGCACCGCCGAATAGGAACTTCGCGAACCGGTTCTCGGCGTTGGGCGAATAGGCGAGTGCCAGACGGGGCGCCCAATTCTTGTGGTACGGATACATCGGCCGCCCGCCGGAGCCATGGGCGAGGATGTAGGTGATCACGCCGGCGCCCTGGCCGGAGAGACCCTGTGCGGCCAGGGTGCCGCGTTTGTCCATCCAGGCGCCGATCGGAATATCCGTCGAGATCTGCTGGCCGTTGGCCTCGCGGACCGGCGGCATGAGCGAGTACCGGACACCATACGTCAGAGTCAGGTTGCGCTTGAGGCGCCAGGAATCCTGAGCATAGAACTCGCCCTCGCGATTCACGAAATTGCGGGAGATGGGCGCGCCCACGGGCAGCGTAGTGCCGTCCACCAGGTAGTTGTAATTTCCGGTGCCCGAGGTAACCACGCCGAGCAACGCTACCATCGCGTACTGATAGCTGGTTCGGTCGCCGCTCGATACACCGAGCGAAGCCGGAGTGACATCCGCGCCGCTGCCGTTGATGACGGACGCGTTGGTGATGGCGGTGTTGAACGAATGGCGGTACGAATTCGTGCGGTTCGAGATCAGGCGGGCGATGCCGCCGAACCTGAGGTCGTGCGCGCCCTTGCTCCACGAGAGGTCCTCGGAGAACGTATTCACGGGGACGATACGGGCGAGTCCGGTGCTGGTTCCGTAGATCGGATCGATACCGCGGAACGTAGTGTAGCTGCCGGCCAGGATGCCCGTAGTTTCGCCGCCCGCGCGCGTGAATCCATAGTTAAAGGTACTGACGAGGTTGGGCTTCAGAACGGCCGTCCAACCGCTTGCCATGCCCTTGTTGTTGGCCAGAGTGACCGAATTCGGCTGCGCCCCCGGCATCTGCGGAGTGCCGCCCTGGCTGTCGTTCTGGAGGCTTCCGCGCCAGAAGATCGAATGTTTGCCGGCGCCGTCCGGGTGGAAATCGAACTTGGTGATGTAGGTGTTCTGATCGGTGTGCACCGGCGCCGTGAAGGTCAGCCCCGTCGTGTTGAGCCCGTCGCCGAGCGTGTTGTTGTTGCCCTTGGGGTAGAGGTTGAGGACTTTCAACGTAGCGGCACTGACGCCGATTCCGAGCGGATCGACATCGGTCTTGATCTGAGCGGGACCAATCTGCTGTAGCGCGCCCGCGGCGTTGTGAAACTGCACGATTCCCTGCTTCAGGGTTTCGGCCGGTATCGTGCGGGTGACGATCGAAGAACTCGCGTCGCGCCGGCCTTCATAGTTCAAGAAGAAGAACACCTTGTTCTTCTTGATGGGACCGCCGGCCGTGCCGCCGAAAAGATTGATGAGCAGCGGAGCGATCGGTACGCCGGAGCGATTGCTGAAGAAATCGTTGGCCGCGGTTTCCGTCCCGCGGCGGAATTCGTAGAGCGATCCGTGCATGCTATTGGTTCCGGACTTCGTGATCAGCACGATATCGGCTCCCGACCCGCGGCCCGTATCGGCGCCGCCGTTGGTGGTCGTGGTGCGGAACTCTTCGACCGAGTCCGGAGTCACGCGGAGGACGCTGGTGAACGCGGAGCGCGTAGCCTGGTTGTTCACATCGGCGCCGTCGAGCGTGACGTTGGCCTGGTCGGACCGGCCGCCGTTCACGGAGCCACTGCGATCATCGGTAGTGCCGAAATTGGTCACGCCCGGCTGGAACGAGAGCAGCGCCGCCACGTTGCGCGCGAATGCCGGCAGTTCCACGATGGCATTGCTGTTGATCACGTTTCCGAGCGATGCGTCGGTGGTGTTGATCTGCCCCGCGGCAGCTTCGACAGTTACCGTCGTGGATGTGGCGCCGACTTTCTGGAAGACGATCGGTACCGTCGCCGGCTGGTTCACCACCAGTTCCACATTGTTCACCACGACGTCCGTAAAGCCCGCCGCCTTGGCCGCCAAAGTGTACTTGCCGGGCACTAGCTGCGACAGCGTGTAACGTCCCTGGCTGTCGGAGACATCCTGACGCACCGCACCGGTCTGCGTGTTGGTAGCGGTGATAGCCGCGTTCGGAATCACGGCGCCGCTCGGGTCCGCCACAGTTCCGTTGAGTGAAGAGGTTTGGGCGAAGACAGACGTCACCGCCAGCACTGCGAGGGCAATGGCCCCCAGAACCTTTTTCATAAATACCCCCAGCAAATTGAGATCGCTAACTCCGCACAAAAACCCCGTAACGCTTGTAAATGGCGTCTGCGGGCCAATCTGAATTGATTAGTGTTTGAATATCACAGCCGGGGGCACGAGGTCAATCGGGCCGCCCGGGTGCGCGACATAAAAGTGGAGGCTTTGCAGAAATCCCAGGAGAAGCCGCGAAGTCTGAGCGTACTTAGTACTACAGACAATCCAGGCTGCATACCACCGACGCGGCCACACCGCGACCCCGCCTCGCAGGTACAGGATCGCCGAATTCGCTCCGGAATGGCGG
>JBGPHT010000256.1:0-6574 GCA_041484525.1 Bryobacteraceae bacterium
CGGTGCTGATCTTCGAGTTCGGCGTGTTCCACCGTAACAGCTTCGCGGAACTCCCCCAGTTTCTGGACCGGCTCGACCCTTTCCTGGCGGCGCTACCGCCGGAATTCCGCTACGCGGTCGAGATCCGCACTCCCGAGTTTCTGGAGAAGGACTACTTTGCGTGCCTGCGCAGCCACGGTGTGGCGCACGTTTACAACGCATGGGCGCGGATGCCGGAGCTGCGGCACCAGATCGCGATACCGGACTCGGCGACGGCGAATTTCCTGGTGTGCCGCGCACTGCTGCGCCGCGGGCGTCCGTACGAGGACGCGGTGGCGAAGTTTGCGCCGTACCGCGAAGTGCAGGACCCGAACCCGGAGACGCGCGATTCGATGCGCGTGCTGATCGGCCGGGCACGTGAGAACCGCGAGATGTTTTTCCTGTTCGTGAACAACCGCCTGGAGGGAAACGCACCCATGACGATCCTGTCGCTTGTGGACCCGTGAGGCGCGGTGTAGACTGGACAGAGCAATATGCTGCTGGACATCACGGAAAAACGGATCGAGCCGGACATCACCCTGTTGGAGCTGTCGGGCAAGCTGGCGCTGGGCCGCGAGAGCCAGCGGATCGAGTCCATGGTTGAGGAGATGACGAAGAAGGGCGCGACGCGCGTGATCTTCGACATGTCGAAGGTGGACTACATCGACAGCGCCGGCATCGGCCTGGTGGCACTCTGCTCAGGCAAGCTAAAGGAAGCCGGCGGCAAGCTCGTGGTGGTGGCGCCCGAGGGCCGCGTCAAGCACCTGATGTCGATGACGCAGGTGGACGCGATTGTCACGGTCTGCGCGACCGCCGAAGCAGCCGCAAGCGCCTTCGGCGAGACACATCCTCCGGCTGCGGCGTAGGCCCGCGCACCACGGCGTGCATAGAAGTCATGCCAAACACGCATGATATAATTCTGGTTTCACGCCTTTTTTTCAGGGCCCGTAGCTCAGTTGGTTAGAGCGCTACCTTGACACGGTAGAGGTCTGCAGTTCGAGTCTGCACGGGCCCACCATTCACTCAAGCCAGCGCTTCCCTTACGACCTCACCGCTGACGATGGTCGGGCGTTCGGACCGGCCGTTGTGCAGGTAGGTCACCTTCACGTGATCGAGCCCGAGGCACCAAAGGATGGTCGCGTGCAGATCGTGGACGTGAACCGGCCGTTCGATCGCCCGCAGTCCGATATCGTCCGTGCGGCCGATCGTTTGCCCCTTCTTGATGCCGCCGCCGGCCATCCACATCGAGAATCCCCACGGATTGTGATCGCGGCCGTTGCCTTTCTCATTGAACGGCGTGCGGCCGAACTCGCCGCCCCAAGCCACCAGCGTGCTATCGAGCAGGCCGCGCGCCTTCAGGTCGGTAAGTAGACCCGCGATCGGCACGTCGGTCTCCTGGCATCGGCGGCCGTGGTTCTTATCCAGATCGTTGTGCGCGTCCCATCCGCTGCCGCTTCCCGAATACAACTCGACGAAGCGCACGCCGCGCTCCACCAGCCGCCGCGCCAGCAGACAGTTGGCGCCGAATTTGGCCGTGACCTCATCATCCATCCCATACAGCTTCTGCGTGGCATCGGATTCTTTCGCCAGGTCAACCGCCTCGGGCGCGGCTGCCTGCATGCGGTAGGCGAGCTCGTATGAGTTGAGGCGCGCCTCGAGTTCGGTATCTTCCGGCCTTTTCTCCCCGTAATGTCGATTGAGCGCGTTCAGCAGATCGAGCCGGCCGCGCTGTTGCCCGGAGCCGATGGTCTTCGGCGGCGCCAGATCCAGGATCGGCGCTCCGTCCCTGCGGAACAACGTACCCTGGTAGCTCGCGGGGAGAAATCCCGGGCTCCAGTTCTTGGTGCCGCCCACCACTTCGCCGGCATCAGTCAGGATGACGAAGGTCGGCAGATTGTTGTTGCCGGTCCCCAGACCGTAAGTTACCCACGCGCCCATTGAGGGCCGGCCCGCCAGAATCGACCCGGTGTTCATCTGGCAAACCGAGCCTACGTGATTCAACCCGTCCGCCCAGCAGCCATGGAACATGGCGATATCGTCAACGTGCTGCGCGATGTTGGTATACCAGTCGGACACCCACATTCCGCTCTGTCCGTACTGCTTCCATTTCCGCCCGGAAGGCATCAGGGTATTCGATGCCGTACCCATCGCCGTGATCACTTTGCCATACGACGGCGGCATCGGCTGGCCGGCGAGTCTTTCCAATTCCGGTTTGGGGTCGAAGATATCGATGTGGCTGGGACCGCCCTCCATGAAGAGCCAAATGACGGACTTCGCCGTGGGAGTGTGATCCGGCTTCTTCGGCGCCAGCGGATCGGCGTGGTCGGCGCCCTGCAGCATGGAAGAAATGGCGAGCGCGCCCAGGCCGCCGCCGGAGCGCATGAGAAACTGACGCCGGTTGGATACCGGGAAGTGGTGTTCGGGTCTCATGGCTTAATTCCGGTAGACGAACTCGTTCGAATTGAGAAGCATCTGGCAGAAGTCGACGAACGCCGCGGCATATGCCGGATCCATGCCCTCCGGCATTGCCGTGGGAAGCGCGCGGTTCGTGCCGATCGCCTTCTTCTGTTTTTCGATAAATGTGGAGACCGTGTCTTTCTCCCAACCATCGGGTGGCCGCGAATAAGCAAGGTGGAACGCCGTATCCACAGGGTCCTTCGCCGCCAGCGCGCGCCCCGCGAACGCTCGCGCCCAATCGAGCGCCACTCTGTCGTTGAGCATCGTCAATGCCTGTGGGGCCGTCGTAGTTACCTCGCGGCGCGAGCACGACTCGTGCGTGTCCGGCATGTCGAAGGCTTCCATCATCGGGTAGCGCGCGTTGCGCTTCACGAAGATGTAGACGCTGCGCCGGTTGCGCTCCTCGGGACTGGACACCTTCCAGCCGCCGCGCGGCGCAGGCATCCCCTCCGGCAGCTCCGGATAGACGCTCGGGCCGCCAGCTTTGAGGTTCAACAGTCCAGCCGCCGCCAGGCCGGAATCGCGGATCACTTCGCTTTCGAGGCGCTGCCGGCGGAATGCCCACAGCAGCCGGTTATCGGGATCGGCCTCCGCGGCGTCCTTGCGGAAATCGGACGCCTGCTGGTAGACCGCCGAAGTCATAATCAGCCGGTGCATCTGCTTCACGCTCCAGCCGCGCTGCATAAACTCCTGCGCCAGCCAATCGAGCAACTCGGGATGCGAGGGCCGCTCTCCCATAATGCCGAAATCGCTGGGCGTGCCAGCGATGCCTCTGCCAAAATGATAATGCCAGATCCGGTTCACCATGACGCGCGCCGGCAGCGGATTCGCAGGGTCCGTGAGCCACCCGGCCAATGCCGTACGGCGGCCGGTCGACTCGACCTTCGCGGGCGGCACGATCGTCGCGGGCTTCGGATCGAGCAGCGTGAGGAATCCTGGCTGTACTTCTTCCTTGCGCGCATCGTAGACCCCGACCGCCAGTACGTGCGTGCTGGGAGCGTTCCGGCTGAGATCCGCCATTCCCATGCCCTCCGGCAACTCGCCGGGATTCAGACTGTCGAATTTCGCCAGCTCCGCCTTGAGCGATTCGTACGTCTTCTTGGGCTCGCCCTTGAGTGTTTTGGCGGCGTCTTCATCGGTCGCCTCGAGATATGGCTTCGCCTTGGCATACATCTGCCACTCGAACGCATTCCGCTGCGCCGCCGGTTTGAGGATCATCGCCTGGATTTCGGGCGGATACTTCTCGAAGTATTCCTGAACCAACTTTTGCTTCAGCGGATCGAGCAAAGCAGCGATCTGCGCCCGAGTCGCCTTCGTCTTTTCCTCCCAGACGGCCGTGCGCTGGCGGTGCGCCGCCAGTTGGTCCGGCGGCAGCATCTGGATGTGGTCGTCCGCCGCGGTGTTGGCAAAGAAGGCTTGCAGGCGGTAGTAGTCGGCATGGAGAATCGGGTCGAACTTGTGATTGTGGCAGCGGGCGCATCCGTAAGTGAGACCCAGAAACACGGCGCCCGTGGCGTCCGTGATGTCGTCGAGGATTTCCTGGCGGCGCTGCTCCAGATTCCGCGCGTTGCTCTCATCCGGATAGTTGCGATGGAACCCGGTGGCGATGCGCGCCTCGGTGCTTTCCGGCCACAACTCATCGCCCGCAATCTGTTCCTGCACGAACCGGTCGTAGGGCTTGTCCTGATTGAACGAGTGGATCACGTAGTCGCGGTAGCGCCATGCGTTGGGGCGGGCCTCATCGGACTTGAAGCCTTCGCTTTCCGCGAAGCGCGCCAGATCCAGCCAGTGCCGTCCCCACCGCTCGCCGTATTGCGGCGAAGCCAGCAGCCGGTCCACCACCTTTTCAAATGCCTGCGGCGAGCGATCCGCCACGAAGGCTTCCACTTCCGCGGGAGACGGCGGCAGGCCGATCAGGTCGAAAGTGGCGCGGCGCAGAAGCGTGATCTTGTCGGCCGGCGCACCCGGTTCGATGCCCTTGGACTCAAGCTTAGCTGCGATGAACTGGTCGATCGGATTCCGCACCCAGGAGTTGTGCTTCACCGCGGGCGGAGTCTGCGGCTTCAACTTCTGGAAGGACCAGAAATCCCGCTGCCGCTGCGTAAACGTGTCGGCGGCAAACAGGGCCGCGCACCCAATGAGGAAAATCAAACCCGCTCGTCGCATAAGCACCCTAGGAGCTTGGATCTAGAATGTGACAAAACCGCTTCAACGTCAAGGGGTTATGCCTGCCGGACCGCCTTATTTGAGCGCCCGGATGCGGTGCGATTCGCTGTCAGCGATAAAAACCTTACCGTCGGCGCTCACGAAGACGCCGTGCGGGCGCGCCAATTGGCATTTTTGTGCGTCGCCGTCCGGACCGTCTCCCCGCTGGCCCGTCCCCACAACCGTGCTGATGATGCCCGATTTCAAGTCGATGCGGCGGATCAGGTGGTTTTCGGTATCGGCCAGATAGAGACTACCGCCGGGCGCCCAGGCGATGCCCTTCGGACCGGCCAGGCGGGCCAATTTCGCGGGACCGCCATCGCCCGTGTAGCCTGTCTCGCCCGTGCCCGCCAAGTGGTAGATGCGCCCGGCGCGCGCGTCGATCCGATACACGGCGTTTCCTTCGCGGAGCACCAGATACAAATCTCCATCCGGCCCGACGGAGATCGCTCGCGGACCGTTCAAAGGCGTTCCGGCGATGGGGGCGCCATCCGGTGTGGGCTGCCGCTCGCCGGTGCCAGCCCACGTCTCGATGACGCCGGTCCTGAGATCGACTCGCCGGATGCGGTGATTGCCGATGTCGCAGATCAGGAGCCGACCCTGGCCGTCGAAGGCGATGCTGTGCGGTTGCCGGAGCATCGCCTTTACGGCAGGTCCTCCGTCGCCGCCGAAACCCGGCGCACCCGTGCCGGCAACGGTCGAGATCAGCTTGGTTTTGGCATCCACCCGGCGCACCACGTGGTTCTGCATTTCCGCGAAGTACATGTTGCCGCCGGTATCGAACCGGATTTCGTAAGGTTCGTTCATCGACGCCGCGAGCGCCGGACCGCCCTCGCCCGCATAGCCTTTTTGGCCGCTTCCCGCTACGGTCGAGATTTCGTTGGTCTTCAGGTCCAGGCGGCGAATCCGATGATTCCCGATCTCGCAGAAATAGAGGGCGCCGTCGGGACCGGTCACCAGGCCGTACGGATTGTCGATCTCGGCCTTCACGCCGGGACCGCCGTCCCCGGAGAAACCAGCCTTACCAGTCCCCGCGATCGTAACCGTGGACTGCGCGTGCGCCAGCGCCAAGCCAAGGAAAAGCCAACCGGCAGCTCTCATAACGCATAGTCTATACTCGCCATCGAACCCCGCCGTCACGACCCGGCCTTGGGATCAGAGGCCGCCACCGGCGAACAACCCCAAGAAATAGTTCCGAAGTTCAACTCTGACGTGCCCGCCGCATCGTTGCAGCCACTTTCTTCGATGTTCTTTTGCTGTGCGTCCGACCGTTCTTTTGCGGTCTTCACCATTTGCTCCATAGATTCAAGGGACTGACGCATTCCCCTCAATTCGCTCATAATTTCTTTGAATGCGGCTTCAATAAATTTGTCGTTCATGCCTTCGTCCCACCGAACAGTACCGAACTCTTCTCCCCGCCCATACAGCCCGCTAAAGCCACTCCTTGTTCACTCCGTCTCGCCAGAGCCGGTGAGCGTAGTCTTCCGGCGTGAGATTGTAGTTGTTTCTTCTGCGTTGTACTCGCCCCCGACGTTCGGCCGCTGCGTAGGCACTGCACACTACAGCTTCGTTGCTCCCGAATTGGGAGATCAGGAGACGCATCATGGCTCGTTGCTTCATGCCTCCATCTTTGGGCCTGATTCTGCGGAAGTCAAGTCAGGCGGCATCACGGATATGGCGACATACCGCAATTGAGAGTAAACGTCTGAGCAAACCATCTGTTCGCGCGCGGGAGTTGGTGCTGCACTGTAATGGGTGGACGAACAACAAGCGCAGGTGGTAGGGGTGGGGCGGCGGCGGAGTCGGACGGAAGCCGAGCAGTTAGTTGCCGCATACGAAGCCAGCAGATTGAGTTGTATTGAGTTCTGCCGACAGCAGGGGCTGAGTTTGGCAA
>JBGPHT010000257.1:0-6563 GCA_041484525.1 Bryobacteraceae bacterium
ATTTCGCCCGCGACGACGCGCACTTCGAGTCCATGCTGCACGGATCGTGGCGGGTTCTGAAACCCGGCGGGCTCGGTGAGCGCTCAATCTGGAGCAAGGGATGGCGAGGAACTTTACTATCTGAGCCAGGCGGAAAATGATGGCAGCGGAAATCAAGAGCGGGGTGAAATTTGAGGCCGGTGTGCCGAGACTTTGTTCGAGGTGCGGCTTCCAAGCGACGCCGAGCCCTGGTCGGACGTCAGCAAGGACAGCCGTCTCTCATTCTGGTGCTGTCGGAGCAAACCGCGAACGCGCCCACGACGGAAGTCATCAACTGGCCGGCGGGGTTGAAAAAAATAGCCTCGGTCCGCCCAACGAAGTCACGCTACACGAACACCGGTCAAACCTCCCGAACAAACTGATTCTAGAAACGGTTCCTTGGATAGCGTCCGGTTGGGCGCAATCCGGAAGTTGAGGTTGATCCCGACACTGCGAGAGCAACCTCCGGTTGGCCCGTCAACCATCCCCGCGTAAGAATCCCACTCTTCCGCACGGTACGATCGTGAGACCCTATGCCCCTAACTTCTGGAACCCGCCTTGGTCCATACGAAATCCTCGCACCCATCGGCGCCGGAGGAATGGGCGAAGTGTATCGCGCGCGAGATACACGCCTGGGCCGCGATGTCGCCATCAAGGTGCTGCCGGAGGCCTTCGCGCGGGATGTCGAGCGCATGCGGCGTTTCGAGCAGGAGGCGCGCTCGGTCGCGCAAATCCGTGGAATATGCGCGGCAGATTGCGGATGCTCTGGCCGCCGCCCACGACAAGCAGATCGTCCACCGCGATCTGAAACCGGAAAACCTGTTCCTGGCTGCCGGCGGAAGAGTGAAGATTCTCGATTTCGGCCTGGCTAAATGGCCGCCCAGGAGAGCGCCGCGTCAGCCGCGGATGGCGCCACCGCCACCATCGCGGGGCTGACTAACCCGGGCGTAGTCATGGGCACCACCGGGTACATGGCGCCGGAACAGGTGCGTGGCGAAGCCGTGGACCCTCGTGCCGATATCATCAGCTTTGGCGCCACCCTGTACGAAATGCTGACTGGCCGGCGTGCGTTTCACGGGGAAACATCCATCGAGACGATGAACGCCATTCTCAAGGAGGATCCGGCGGAGGCCGAGGCGGAGAAATTGCGGGGCAGGGCTACGCGCGAGTAAGGCTGCGGATTCCGGTCAGCGATTCCCCGTGCTCTTCAAATCCATGCTCTTCAAATAGGCTATCACTGCCTTTCGCTCTTCCGCATCGGTCAAGCGGAACCCCATATCCGTGTCCGGCGCCATCGAATCGGGATCGCTCAGCCATCGGTCCAGGCTGGCGTCATCCCAGCGGATGGCCGCTTTCTTCAAGGCATCGGAATAGGCAAAGCCGGGCACGCTCGCCGCTTTGCGGCCGTAAACGCCGCGCAGCCGCGGTCCTTCTTTGTTCAAGTCGGGAGCGTGGCAGCCGCTGCAACGCCGCACGAACAGATCTTTGCCACGCTCCTCCTGGGTGTTGAAGGCCAGCAGGATCGTTCCGCCAGCCACCGCTATGCATAGTATTCTGGCAAGCATCGAGTTACTCCAACGTCGCATCGACGATTGCCAGATGCTGCGGACGCGGCACGAACTCGACCTGGCTGATGCCGAGCACTCCGCGCAGTCTCTCGGCCGGCACCTTCATTGGTCCAGCGGATGGTGCGCTCCCGGGAGCCGGTTGCGGGAACGCGGTCGACATGGCAGTGTGGAACCGGACGTTGCCCTCCACTTTCTGCATCGTTTGGTGAATGTGCCCGTTCAGCACCGTGACCGAGCCGAAGCGCTTCGCGTAGCCCAGCGCTTCCTCGCTGTCGGAGGTGCCCCAGCCCCAATCGGGATACACAGTCCACAGAGGAATATGCGCGAACAAGACGATCGGCGTGCTGGCCGAACGGCCGCTCAAATCGTCCTTCAACCAGGCCAGTTGTTCGGCTCCCAACTTGCCCATGCCCTCCAGCGCCGCTGAATTCACCAGGCCCACGAAATGCACCCCGTGATGGTCGAAGCTATACCAGCCGGTTCCTCTGGTGCCCTTGCCGTAACGCGCCAGGTATTCCTTGCCGTCGTCGGTCGCGTTGTCGTGTTCTCCGGGAACATAAAATACTTGTTTCGCCTTGGCGCCCTGCAATAGTTGGCCGAGCGTGTCGAACTCCGCCGGCTTGGCCAGATGCGTCAGATCCCCGGTATGGATCAGGAAGTCCGGGGCCTGCGGTAGAGCATTGATCTTGTCGATGGCAATCTGCAACGTAGCGTTCACATCGGCATTGGCCGGTTTATTGAATCCGATGTGGCTGTCGCTGATCTGTACGAATTGAAAGCCTTCGTTCCCGCCGGTTTGACCGAGCAGTTTCGACGCCGGTACGCCGCCAGTGATGGTCCACACCACACCGGCGCCGGCCCATGCCATGCAGCGCAGGAATCCACGCCGGTCAACGCCATCGGCACCCAATCCGTTTTTCAGTAAGTCAGTCATAAAGCCTCCGCCTGCCACGACTGCGAAACCGGCGATTTTATTCCCCAGGGAATAAATCATCTTCCCCGTGATAACGGATAAGCGTGATGAAACAACTATGTTGGCTGATTGCCGGCTGCACGCTGGCGTTGCCGTTGATCCACCCTTACGGACCTGTTCGACAGCAACACGCTGCTGTCCTGCCGGTGGACGTCCAAGAGAACGACCAGCACGTCCGAGCCGTGCTGAAGAGGGCCTGCCAGAACTGCCATTCGCAGCAGACGCAATGGCCGGCGTACAGCTATCTTCCCCTGGTGTCGTGGGCCGTGGAAAGAGACGTCGCCGAGGCCCGCCGGCATATGGACCTCTCGCATTGGGACTGGTATTCCACGGACCAAAAGCGAGACCTGCTGGCGCGCATCGGAACCGAAGTCCGAAACCGTCGAATGCCACTACGCCGTTACGTTCTGCTGCATCCGGAAGCCCGCCTTTCGGAATCAGAAATCCAGGCGATCTACGATTGGACCAAAGCCCAGCGGCGCGCCCTGCGAAAGCAGCGGGAATAAACCGGGACCTCGGTGAGTCTCCTGTAATGAACCTGCCGAATGGCTTATGTCACAATGACTGCGTCCCCGCTGACCGCCGTACCGAAAGACACGCGCGCTGGAAGAACCGCCATGGAAGCAGCAAGGAAACGGGCCCTTTTTGAACAAACCGTCATTCCTCATCTCAACGCGGCATACAATCTGGCCCGCTGGCTGACGCGCAACGGCGACGATGCCGAGGACCTGGTGCAGGAAGCCTATCTGCGCGCTTTCCGTTCCTTCGACACCTTCCAGGGCCAGGACGGCCGCGCCTGGCTGCTGGCGGTAGTCCGCAATACCTGCTTTACCTGGCTGCGGAAAAAAGGCGATCGGCCTACGGCGGAATTCGATGAACAGATTCACAGCGCCGCCGGCCAATCGCCTAACGCTGAATCCGTCCTTCTCAACCAAGCCGCTCTGGGCTCCCTGCAGGACTGCCTGGAAGCGTTGCCGCTCGAATTCCGCGAAGCGATCGTTCTGCGCGAGTTGGAAGAATTGTCCTACAAGGAGATTTCCGACATCGCGCGCGTGCCCGTGGGCACCGTGATGTCGCGCATCGCGCGAGGCCGCAAGCGCCTCCAGAAATGTTTAGAGGGAGCCCTACGATGAACTGCGAAACCGCACGGCGCCTGATGGAGGCCAACGACCCAGCGCTCGCCGAGCATGTGCTCTCCTGCCCGTCCTGCATGATCGGAACGCATGCCCGTTACTACGAAGCTCCGCCCGGTCTCGAGCGGAAAATCCGCCAGAGTTTACGCCAGGAGCAGTCCGCGCCGTCGACGTGGCGCTGGCTGGCCATTGCCGCGTCCCTGCTGTTGGGCGTATCTGTAACCTGGAACGTCGCGCAGTTCCGGTCCCGTGTGGACCCCGGGCAACTCTTAGCCGACAATGTGCTCTCCGCTCACGTCCGCTCTCTCGCTGGAACTCACCTGCTCGACGTGCCCTCTTCCGACCAGCACACCGTGAAGCCCTGGTTCAACGGCAAGCTGGATTTCTCGCCGGGAGTCAAAGACCTGGAAGGCTTCCCGCTGCTCGGAGGACGTCTGGAGTATTTCGAAGGGCACCCAGCGGCGGCGCTGATCTACGGCCGTCATAACCACACCATCAACCTGTTCACGTGGCCGTCGGCGACACCCACCGAGGCAGGCACGCAAACTCGCAATGGCTACCACTTGCAACACTGGTCCAGCAACGGAATGACGTTCTGGGCGGTCTCCGATCTCAACGAGACAGAACTGGGTCAATTCGTATCGCTCTACCGCCGCAATTAGGCCGGTAGTCGATCCTCGACTATTTGGGCTCTAGCGTGTGACTCGAACAAGATGGTCTTGTGATTCTTCAAGAAGCCTTCGACTTCATCTTTGGACAGGCGCAGGCCCATGGTACCGGTCTGATCCAGGTTCACATTCCGGCCGGCGTGCGTCCGCGCCAACGGAATTTGAGCGCATTCGAAATGGGAATCCTATAGCCTCGCTCCATTGCGGAGCACAGAATCGCGCGTGAACCTGGCGGTCGACGGGACGCCGCAATTGCGCATCGTCATGATCAACTCTGCGCGCAGAAGGTCAATGACCCGCTCCACTCCTTCCTGGCCGAAGGAAGCCAAGCCCCACACGTAGGGCCTCCCGATGCCAACCGCCCGCGCCCCGAGCGACAACGCCTTGAAAACGTCCGTGCCGCGCCGGAATCCACCGTCCACAAACACCGGGATCTGGCGTCCCACCGCGTCAACCACTTCCGGCAGGATGTCGATCGTCCCGCGGCCTGTGTTGGTGGCGCGCCCGCCGTGGTTCGACACCACAACGCCGTCCACTCCGTGCTCGCGGGCCAGTACCGCGTCCTCCGCAGTGTCGATTCCTTTGAGCAGCAACTTCATCTTGGTCATCTTCTTGAGCCGATCCACGTAGCTCCAATCCGCCCCCGCCGGATTCAATTCGCCTGAAAGCCCCGCCATCATCGGCTTCGCGCGATTCCTGGAACTGCCCTGATTGACGTCCGGTCCCGACGGATGGCACATCAGACATTTGCGGGTGTCGGTTCGCCCCAGGCGCGCGGCGGTCTCGGCGTTCCGCCCGCCTAAGACGTCGATCGTCCAGGCGAGCACTTCGCAGCCGGCGGCCTCGACTCGCCTGACCAACTTCTCGGTCTCATTCCAAGTGGTGGGCATGTAGAGCTGATACCAGGGCGGTTCGCCCAGCGTTTTGGCGACGTCCTCCACGCTGGTCGACGCAACGGTCGAGAGCATCTGTACCACTTTCTTCGCCTTGGCCGCGCGAGCCGTCCCCAACTCGCCATCCGGATGAAACGCGCGCTGGGCGCTCACTGCACTGAAGTAGATCGGCGAGTCCCACATCTTGCCGAATAATTCAAAGCTCAAATCCGGCTTGTCCGCGCCAACCAGCCGTCGCGCGCGGATTTGATAATGCCCCATCGCCTCCCGATTCATGCGAACCGTCAGGTCGTCATCGACGCCTGACGACATGTAGCCCCAGTGCGCCGGCGGAAGCGTCTTCTGCGCCAGGGGCTCGAAATCCAGAACGCTCAAGGCGTCTTTCGCACTGGGATCCTGAGCCATGGCGACGAGCGGGCTTGCCCCCAGGAATCGCAAGAACTCACGGCGTGCGGACAAATGCCTCATGGCTCGATATTATACCCAACGCCTCCGACTAATCCCGCAGGCGCCCCTGCGGCGCGCGGAGACCTCCCGACCGGCAAGGAATCGCGGCAGCATCAAATGAAGTGTCTACGCTCGAACGCCGCTAACCGGAGTCGCGGATGAGTTCTGGCGGATCGTCGGAGGGGCTACGACGCCAGGAGGGATCTCCCGGCGCGCGGCAGATTGCGGATGGCCTAGCCGCCGCCCACGACAAGCAGATCGTCCACCGCGATCTGAAACCGGAAAACCTGTTCCTGACTGCCGGCGGAAGAGTGAAGATTCTTGTTGCCAGCGGCGGGCGGCGATTCGTGATGCCGGTGACCGGGGGCTATTCCGAGCCGGTGACCGTTATCATGAACTGGACCTCGGTGCTGAAAAAGAACCTCTGATATGCGCGCCCAGAATTGGCGCCTGGTTTGGCCGGCGCTGGGAGACGTTCTGCTATGCAGGCAAGACGGGGACTGATTTGGTCTGGTCGAGATCAGGGAGCCGCGATACAGTCTTTGAGACGCGCGAGGTCTCTTCAGCGATCGCTTCGCTGGCATCGTTAGCGGTCTCCTGAGCGCCAAACGATCATGCAACGCCGGAAGATTGAGTCCGGGTAGCGCGTCATCCGTCCACAATCCGAAGCGGTGTGGTGACGGCTCGGGCCGCGTTCCGGCAGCGCCTCCCACACGCGGGATCCGGGCGGCCTGTGCCCTTGAGCGATTCCTTAAGAATCGTAGCCGGGGCCGCCAGGCGACCCGCACTCTTTCCACAGCTTTTCCCAATTCCAGATCCCGTACGCCACCTCGTTCGGCAACGGGAATCCGAGCTGATGCGCG
>JBGPHT010000258.1:0-6552 GCA_041484525.1 Bryobacteraceae bacterium
CCAATCCGTAACGGATCGCAAAAGACTAATCGAAGCGCAACTTGCCGAGACCGCTACCGCGATTCAGGACGCTCTTTTGAGTGCAGGGGAAATTCTGTTTTCCCTTGACAAGTCCTTATCATGGATGTCCCCGAATTAGCGTGCGATAATGTAAGCGATTCCAAAAGAGGTGCCCGCCATGAAAAAACTTAGCCGCCGCGGCTTTGCTGCCGCCATGACCGCTGCCCCGCTGCTTGCCCAGCAGCAGAACCCGACCATCCAGAATCCGGTGCAGACGACCGCGCCCAATCCCAATACCAGCGTCCAGCAACAGCAGCAGCGCTTCGGGCCCCCGCCCATGCCGGCACCTTTTGAGGGAGCCATCGAGTTCACGCGCAAGGACGTGGCGGCGAAAGTGCAGCCGTTCCCCATGCAGCAAGTGCGCTTGCTCGCGGGTAGCATGTTCCACGACGCGCAGGATTGGAACCTCGGCTACATGGGCCGCCTCGGCGCCGACCGCCTGCTGTACAATTTCCGCCAGAACGCCGGCCTGTCCACCGGCTCGACGAAACCGTTTGGCGGCCAGAACAACTGGGAGAAGCCGGCCGACGGTCAACGCGGCACCGAATTGCGCGGCCACTTCACTGGACATTTCCTTTCGGCCAGCGCGCTCGCCTACGCTTCGACCGGCGACGCCGCCATCAAGGCGAAGGCCGACGAGATGGTTGCCGACCTCGCCAAGTGCCAGACGAAACTCGACCAGGGCGGATACCTGAGCGCGTTCCCCACCGAGTTATTCGACCGTTTGTCCACCTTGCACGAACCGGGACGTACGCCGCCGCCGCGCGGATCGGGCGGTCCGCAACTTCCGTGGGCGCCCTTCTACACCATCCACAAGATCATGGCCGGAATGTTCGACATGTATGAGCTCACCGGAAATAAGGACGCACTCAAAGTGGTCGAGGGCATGGCGGATTGGGCCGACAAGTATAGCGCCTCGAAATCCGAAGAGCACATGCAGAACATTCTGCGGACCGAGTACGGCGGCATCGCGGAGACGCTCTACAACCTCGCCGCCGTCACCAACAACAGCCAGTGGGCCAAGGCCGGCGACCGCTACACCAAGAAGAGTTTCGTGAATCCTCTCGCCCTGCGCCGCGACGAGCTGCGCGGGTTGCACGTCAATACGCACATCCCGCAGGTGATCGCGGCGGCGCGCCGGTATGAGATCTCGGGCGACCCGCGTTTCCACGACGTGGCCGACTTTTTCTTTTGGGAAGTGAACACGGCGCGAAGTTATGTCACCACCGGCACCAGCAACGGGGAATCCTGGCAAGCGCCGCCGCGCATGCTGGCGTGGGAGCTCAAGCGCTCCGTCTCGACCGCCGAATGCTGCTGCTCATACAACATGCTGAAGCTGGCTCGACACCTCTATAGTTGGACCGGCGATCCGCGCTACTTCGATTACTACGAGCGTTCGCTGCTCAACCACCGGCTCGGCACCATCCACCCGAAGAACGGCTACACGCAGTATTACCTGTCGATGACGCCGGGCGCGTGGAAGACGTTCAACAACGAGGATGAGAATTTCTGGTGCTGCACGGGCTCGGGCGTAGAGGAGTACTCGAAGCTCAACGACAGCATCTACTGGCACGATGGCGAGGGCGTGTTCGTCAACCTGTTCATTCCGTCGGAGCTGAACTGGAAGGAGAAGGGGTTCCGCCTGAAACAGGAGACGAAGTTCCCGGAGCAGCAGAACACGCTGTTGACGGTGAGCGTGGATCGTCCCACCCAGATGCCGCTGCGGCTGCGCGTTCCGGCGTGGATCGGCGCGAGCAACGTGAAGATCAACGGAAAAACAGTGGAAGCATCGGCGGCAGGCGGCAGCTACCTGGTGCTGAACCGCATGTGGAAAAACGGCGACAAGATCGAAATGGCGCTGCCGATGCAACTTAGCGTCGAGGCCATGTCCGACGATCCGAAGGTGCAGGCGTTCCTCTACGGACCCGTGGTTCTGGCGGGCGACCTGGGCAACGAGGGTCTCAACGAGCAGATGATCTACGGCACCAATACGCCGCGCATGCAGCGATTGCCGATCGAAGTCCCGACGCTGAAGGATGTTGGCGGCGATCCGAGTTCGTGGATCAAGCCGGCCGGCGCCGGCAGCCCGCTCACGTTCCGCATGGCGACGCGGCAGAAGGAAGTCACGTTGATGCCGATCAACAGCATCTTCGACCGGCGGTACACGATCTATTGGACGGTGGCGTAGGCTGACGCTTTACTTGAACACCATGCCCTGGATCGGCGGCAGGAACGAGACCTGGGTCTGCTCGCGTCCGTTGGGAATGACTTCGATTTCGCGGACCACTATGTCGGCGCCCTTCGCTCCGCCCTTCATGTTGGCGGCGAGCGTCAGTTTGAATTTGCCGATGCGCTTCGCTTCGAGCGTGAACTGCGACCCACCCACGCGGCCGGAATCCACCGCGAGATTCTTGGCGGGGACGTCGTCAACCAAGGAAAACCAGTCGTCCGGTTGCAGTTGCAGGCTGACGTCGCCGCGGGCGCCTGCGTAGTTATAGACGGCTACGGGAATCGAGACACGGTCGCCCTGGGTCAGGGTGACGGGGAGGTCGAGGTCGACGAAAAAATCCTGGAAGACTTTGATACTCGAAGCGCCGCTGCCCAGCGCGCCGTGCGCCGTGGAGGCGAGAATCGACATGCGCCACGTAGTGATGGAGTCTGCCAGTGGAATGGAAATGCTGGCCACGCCATTTTGGTCGGTGATGATTTCCGGATTGATATAGAGCGCTTCGGGAAAGTACGAGCGCACGCGCGGGGCGGCAGCGGTTCCACCGGAGTCCTTCTTGTCGAAAGTCGCGCTGTTGGCAGGCAGGCTCTTTGCCAGGGCAAAAACCGCCTGAGGGGCAGCCATCATACGCGCCTCGTCCCGGCCATTCATGGGCAGGAGTCGAGCGAAGATCCCACCCATAACTCCGCCGGGGGCACCGCCGGCGACACCCGTCCGCACACCAAGGGCATCACCCTCGAAATTGCCGCCGACCCGTATCCTCTGGGGCGTGATGAGTACCACGATGTCAGCAGGCTCATGCTTGACCATGATGGAGAGCACGGTACGGTCGCGCGGCCGGAGCGTGACTTTCCTCGAAAGGGTTTCGGACCCGACCGGCACCTGGATTTCGTACACGCTGGCCGGCAAGGCCGCGAGATTGAACTGGCCATTCGGATCTGCCCTGGCCGTGCGGGCGCTTCCCGTGGAGACTTCGCGCACCGTGACGACGGTGCCCTCGAGTGCCGCGCCCTGCTGGTCCACAACCAACCCCGCGATCGCGGCGCGGCCGTTGAAGGGTCCGCGATCGTGTTCCAGGCTGAGGTCGATCGAGCTTGGGCCCGACGCCGGATTACGCACGATGTTCCGGGGGCGCACTTCCAGATAACTCGACATATCGTCATCAGTGTCGAAGCGCTTGTCCGGACCCGCACTGCTCACGATGTACTGCGTGCTCCGCGGATCCCACGGCACGTGTTGCACGCGCAGGGTGGTGGCCCAGGCATCACGAACCTCCGGCCGGCCCGCGTTCGTCAGCCTCGCCATGACTCTGGTCAGGTCGTTCGAATTCTGCGAATATGCTCGGCTGAGACTTACTGTAAGCTGGTGCACCTGCGCCGCGAAACGCGTCTGGTAGCGCCCCGCATACTCGGCGTACTTCACCACCGGCACGGCGCGGCCGAATTCCGTTTCGAACTTGTTGGTGCTCACGATTTCCGTCGCCGCGAACAGTGCCTGCGCGGCGCGGTCGCGCTGCTCGACCTGGGGTTTATCCGCCGTCTCCACAACATCGGGCATTCCGACCGAGTGGATCTCATACCGCGGCTTCATCACTTCCTGATCGAGATAAAGAGATAGAAGGACTCGTAGCATGGACCTGACCATTGAGATTCCAGACAACATCGGGGCCGTGTTGAAAGCGCAGGCGCAGGCGCAGGGCGTATCCGCCGCTCGCTACGCGAGCCGCATGATCGAAAAGACCTTGGCGCCGGTGATCGAGCAGGAAAGTTCCGGCCCGCCGTTTGAGACTGGATACGGCATGTGGGCGAAGTATGGTCCTGCTCCCTCCGCTGAAGAAATCGACGAGAACCGGCGTGAGATGTTCCGCAACTTCGCGCAAGACCTCTGATGATCGCAGGCGTCGCCGACAGTCACGCCGCGATATGGTTTCTGTTCGGCGATCCCCGGCTTTCGGCGCCCGCCAAGGACTTCTTTGACAAGGCCGCCATCGCGCGGCGGAAGATCGTTCTTTCGCCGATCAGTCTGGCCGAGGCCGTTTACCTGATCGAAAAAAACCGTTTGCCGGCTTCAGCCTTTGATGATTTGAGAGCGGCGCTCAGCAATCCGAACCATGTTCTAGAAGAAGCCCCGTTCACGGCTGAAGTCGTGGAGGCCATGCGCAAGGTATCGCGGGCCGACGTGCCGGATATGCCCGATCGTATCGTGTCGGCCACGGCGGTTTTTCTGGGCGTCCCTCTTATCACCCGTGACGGAAGCATCCGCGCTTCCAGTGTGCAGACTGTTTGGTGATTGGCTGAGAGGGGAAGCGGCTTTTGTCTCAACTCCTGGAATTGAACGCAAGCTCTAGAATCGCACCGAAAGCCAAGCGCCCAATAACAGACCAGCGCCTGAGCTAGCCGCGCTTTGCGGGGGCGGCCAAGGCCTTGAAGGTCTCCACCGGCAGGCCCTGAACAAGGTCGTCAACTGTAAGGCTGGCATGGCCGTCCGTCCGGAGCAGGCCTTCGGCCGCGCCGCGCAGACCTGGCTTCAGATGCAGGCGAACTACGCTCTGGCGCAGGCCCGCCAGCGCAACATCAGGCTTGAGCGCTACGGACCCGCCATCGCCGCCAATGAAAAAGCGCTGCTCTGAAAATCACTTCTAGCGGGCGGTCTTAACGATTTATTCACCCGTCGGCTTCTATGCTTTTCCCATGGAACAGGCTCCTCACCGCCGCCGGACTGGAAAGCGCAGGGCCGTCTTGCACGGCCATCGCAGGCGCACCGGCGTCGGCCTCGACAAGCTTCTGGCTGCACGCGATGACGCGCCGGAGGCCTTCGACGCCGAAGAAATGGAGCGCTTCTACCGCGGCGAGGCCGGCAAGATGCGCCGCGACCATCTGGACTACGTAATCGGTCTATGGCGCGCTCTGCCAGACCGTCACCGCGGGGCGGCGACTGGGCGAGCGCGCGAGACCCCCAAGAAGAAAGAGAAGGTCGATCTCACCCCTGAGATCCGCGCTGAATTGCGCGGCCACTGGATGCGCGTCGGATTGTCGGTTGACGCGTTCTTCAAACGCCTGGCCAATCCTCCGTCAAGATTGAGCCGCCGCATGATCCAACGATTGGTCGGCGAGGATGCGCCGCGTCGCGTCCGAAAAGATCATTTGGAATTCGTGCTTGCCGCGTGGGAGAAACTGCCCGATGGCCTGGGGCGCCTGAAGAGCATTCATTTCATTCCGTTCGGCATTGGCGCAATGGCGCGACGGGAGATTTGAACTATCTCGCCCGGTCGAAATCTAGACTCATAACCTCGACCAGCCGAAACCCTGCCAATCTCAAAACAGACGGTAGGTCAAAGAATTCTTTCGTGCGTTCCAAACTGACAACTAAAAGGCTGCGCTGATGTCTTTGGGAATGCGGGCCGGCGCCAATTAGGACACAGTCCTGCCACGGTCACCTCTGAGAGTGCAAAAGCGATAGCGTCACGCAAGAACCGAGCGTCCAGAAAAGCCTCTATTAGTGCCTCCACCACTTGCTTTGCCACCGAGGGACCTAGCCTTCCAAGCATTACCGCGACCAACCCGCGATCAGGGAACATTTCATCCCTGAGGGCCTCAATAAGCGGCATCACCACTATGTCTGCCACGGTCGGGCCAAGATGCGCCGGCGCCCACGCTGATCGTTGTTGGCGTTCAGGGAACTGCCCGTTCTGCAAGGCGGCGACTAGAGGCCCCACAGCTTTGTGGGCTACTGCGGGTCCTAGCTTCCCGAGCGCTGCCGCGGCACCAACATGCGGGCATATCTGCAGATCTCCCAAAGCATCGATAAGTGGCTCTACTACTCTATCCGCTACACCGGGGCCGAGATTTCCCAGTGCCCTTGCGACTTCGCCGCGAATTGGGAATTTCGGGTCCCGTAGCGCCCGGAGAAGCGGACCCACTGCGCTTTCTGCCACGGCGGGGCCAAGGAGCCCGAGCGCCGTCGCAACATGCGATCGATCCGGGAAATCCTCATTTCCCAAGGCGTCCAGAAGAGGTGTCACCATGATGTCTGCAACTGCGGGTCCAAGCCTTCCAAGCTTCCAAGCTGCTAAGCCTCGCTCTGGGAATTGCTCGTCCTGCATGGCGTCAAGTAGCGGGCCCACCGCTAGCAGCCTGTGGTAATAGTCGCGAAAACATGTGACCTAGCGAATGTTCTGGGCGTCTATACTGCATGGCCATGGGAACCCGCAAGAAACGGGAGCGACAGGAAGATCTCTGGGTCGTCAGCAGCGAGGTCGTGGGCAC
>JBGPHT010000259.1:0-6426 GCA_041484525.1 Bryobacteraceae bacterium
CCTTAGCGTTCGATTGGTAGACGCCAGGACTCGATTGGCGTGCTCGAGCTCCTCAGCCAGATCCGTTCGTTCTCGCACCCGCTCTTCCAAGGACGCGTTTTGAGCCCTGAGCAGCACGTGCAGGTAACGGGTCTGCAACAGATTCTTGACACGTAGCTGCACTTCGGTCCGGTTGAGAGGTTTTGACAGGAAGTCATTTGCGCCGTGCGAAAGCGCCTTCTCCCTGGTCTCGGACCTCTCGTCTCCCGTAAGCACGAGAACCGGCAGATAGTCGTCTTCCGGGACCGCCGCTGCCAGTTGACCCATCACGACCCATCCATCCATATGCGGCATGTGGAGGTCCAGCATGATCAGGTCTGGTCCGAACTCGTGGATGAGTGGGATCACTTGACGGGAGTCGCTGAGACACCTTACGTTGCAGTATCCGGCCGCCCCGAGGACCATGGCCAGAACTTCCAGGTTGGCCGCCTGGTCGTCTACGATGAGGATCCGGGAATCAATGAGATGCGTGCCCGTCAAAATCCTGATCCTTCCCGACTCGTCCCCGAATCACCCAGCGGTAACCTTATCGGCAGGTTCTTCCCGGCTCTTTATAGGAAACGTGCTTTCCTCAAAAGAAGACGTGCCTTCCGCCGCGCGTGCGATCGTCTTGCCTAACGTTCTGCAGATTTTGACCGATCTGTTGAGTCAGGCCATGGAACAACGTTGTGGCGGTAGGAGGACTCAATTGATCCGGTTCCCGTCGATTGTGGTGCGATTCTGCGCCGCCAGCTTCCTGGTGGGAAGCGCGCCGGCGCAAATCTCCGGCGGCGTCTTTCGAGGCGAAGTTCGCGATCCGTCCAAGGCGGTGGTGCCGCAAACGAAGATCCTGATTCGGTCCAGCGATACCGGCATGGAGGCGATCGCCGAGTCTAACGGCGAAGGGCTATACATCACACACACTTTGATTCCCGGTCTGTACTTGTTGAGAGCCACAAAACCGGGTTTCAAGGAGCAGGTGTTTGGCCCGGTGGCGATTCAGGTGAATCAGACCGTGCGCGTTGACTTCGCGCTCAGCATAGGCACCGCCAGCGAATCAATCCAGGTAGATGCCACAGCAACGCAGTTGCTTTCAACCGAAAGCGCGGAGATTTCTCAGGTGATCTCCAGCAAACAGGTCTCCGAAATACCATTGAACGGCCGCGGTTGGCAGCAGTTGATTGCGTTGAGCGCGGGCGTGAACCCAGGAGCCCCAGGGGAAAGCGGTTCTCCCAGTCCGGTGAATGTGAACGGCCAGCGTACGAAAGCCAATCTGTTCCTGGTCGACGGGATCTCCACGACGTCGTCGGCGCAGGGCAGGGGCAATAATTTTAACATTCCCCTTGAGGCAGTCCGCGAGTTTTCGGTTCAGGCTGGATCTTATTCCGCCGAGTTCGGAGACGTCGCCGGAGGCGTCATCAACCTTCAGTCCAAGTCCGGCACCAACGACTGGCATGGATCGTTCTTCGAGTTCTTCCGAAACGAAAAACTGGATGCGGCTAATTTCTTCTCCAACGCCACCAGTCAACCCAAGAGTCCGCTTCGATACAATCAATTCGGCGCATCCCTGGGGGGCCCGGTCCAACGGCACAAGACCTTCCTCTTCGCCGACTACCAGGGCACGATCGCGCACAACGCGGTTCCGATGCTGACCACGGTGCGGCCCAACGAGCAGCGTAAGGGAGATTTTTCCGGCCTGCGGGATGCCAGTGGGGCGGTAGTTCCGATCTACGATCCATTCGGGTCCTCAACGGTCCGCGTGCCATTTCCGGACAACATCATTGATGTGAGGCGCATAGACAGCGCAGCCGCCAGGATCAGTACGCTGTTGCCTCAACCGAACCAGTTTGATGCGGCCGGCCGGCCGCTGGCCTTCAACAATTTTGCGGTGACGCGCTCGATCCGGTCCGACATCCACTCCTTCGACGTACGTGTGGATCACCAGTTCTCTCCGGCTGACATCATCTTCGGCAGGCATTCGTATCAGAATACGGATGCCATCATACCCTCAATCTTCGGCTTGCCCTTGGGAGGTCCTCCAACACTCGCGGGAACCACGCAAGCACGCAATCAAAACCTGGCCATCGGGCACACCCATCAGGCCGGACCGGCTCTCATCAACGAAATCCGGATCGGTCTGAGCCGTCAGGCCAGTACGCTCACGCAGGAGGACTACGGTCAGAACCTCTCGGAGCAATTCGGCATTCCGGGAGTGAATCGAAGCGCCGCGACTTCCGGACTCTCCAGTCTGATTATTTCCGGCGTGTTCAGCGTTGGCGGCAGCATCCTCACGCCGCTTCGCGTCGCGACCACGAATTGGAACTTCGGCGACAAGATCACGTGGGTGAAAGGCAGGCACGCGCTTCGATTCGGATTTGACTATCAGTATGAAATGGGCAGTACGGGATATCTCGTCTTCGGGCGCGGCTATTATACGTTCCTGAACCTGACCACGAGCACCGCCGTGGGGAAGCCGGGCGGCGACGCGTTTGCAAGCTTCCTCACGGGTGCTCCGTTTCAGGTCTTGCGCGACGACTTTCCGGCCGGAATCGTCGGCCTTATCTCCTCGCGCTATGGACTATGGCTGCAGGACGACGTCAAACTCTCGTCCCGGCTGACCCTGAACATCGGCGCACGCTACGACGTCATGCCGTATGCGCGGGAGAAGCACGATCGGCTGTCCAATTTCGATCCAGCTACGCGAACAATGCTGATTGCGGGCCAGAACACATCCCAGCGGCTGCGTGATACAGACTATATGGATCTGGCTCCAAGGGTAGGACTGGCCTTTGCGCCGGACCGCGACTACAAAACCGTTATCCGCGCCGGTTATGGGATCGGCTTCGTGGATCCGGTCGGCGGCGCCAGTGTGCTGAATAGCAATGAATTCAACATACCGTTTTATTTCCGGGACAACATCACACAATTTCCGTTCACAACGCCGCGGTACACGCTGAGTAGCCTCCTGCCGAACCTGGTCGTGCCATCGCCCACGGCACCGGCCGGCGACCAACGCTATCTGGTCCCAACGGACCGCAATCAATACTCGCAGACCTGGAGTTTCGGGGTGCAGCGCGCGATCGACGGCTCATCGATGTTTGAAGCCGCGTACGTCGGCGCCAGCGGCAACCGGTTGCTCATGACATCCAACATCAATGCGGCGGCGCCCGGCTTGACGGACCCGGTCGCGCGACGGCCGTACGGAGTGGCACTCGGGGAGATCCGCGAGGTTTCAAACGGCGCCCACTCCACCTATCACGGCCTTCAATCCAAATTCGAAAGACGATTCTCCCGCGGGCTGTACCTGCTGGGTTCCTATACCTGGTCGAAGTCGCTGGATAATCAGAGCAACGGCACGGATGATTCGTCGGCCAGCGGCCAGTTCCCGCAAGACCCGGCACATCGTAGCCTGGACCGTGGGCCGTCCAGCTTTGACCGGACACACCGGTTTGCCGGAAGCGCGGTATGGAAGATCCCGTTTGGAAATCGCGGACATGCCGGATCCGCTCCGGCGGCGATGGTCAACGGTCTGCTGGGAGGATGGCAATTGAGCGGAGTCTTCGAAGCACAAACGGGATCACCCTTCAGCATCGTGATGCCCTGCGCGACGATCAATGCGGAGGGTAACAATTGCCGGCCCAATCGCATTTCGAGCGGCGAGCTGCCATCAGACCGGCGCTCCATCCGCCAGTGGTTCGATAGAGACGCCTTCGTGATCCCTTCCCCCAAGGCGTTTGGCAATGCGGGCCGCAACATCCTGCGGGGACCGGGCAGCTCGAATGTGGACATAGCCGCGTCGAAATCGTTTCCATGGGGCAAGACCGATACCCACCGCTTGCAGATTCGCACCGAGTTCTTCAACGCCCTGAATGGCGTGAATTTTGGCCTCCCGGTACATTCCTTGGATTCACCCGCCCTGGGCACGATCACATCCGCGGCTTCCGCGCGCACGATCCAGCTTGGTGCGCGGCTGGAGTTTTGACCTATGCAACTCGCGATCGGTAAGCGACTTCCGGTTTCCTTGCACAAAGCGGTTCCACGCTGGAGGCAGCTTAGCTCTCCAGTGGTCCGGTACCTTTTGCCATTTCTTGCTATCGGGTTGGCCCTGATCACCCAGGCTGCCATCGCGTCGAGGCTCCCCAAAGGGACTGACTTTCCATACGCGTTCCTATACCTGATCGCCATCTTTGCAGTGGCTTGGTTTGGCGGCTACGCGCCCGGTGTGGTTGCGTGTCTGCTCCTCATGGTGGCCATTCCGGCCGCGGCAACTCCCGGTTTTAGGCTGTCGAAGGTCGATCCAAGCCGGCTGGTATTCCTACTTGCGCTGTCGCTCGCGATCAGCCGGGTGGAGCACGCGCAACGGCGGAGGCGAGAGGGTCTCCGCCACGCCAACGATGAACTAGACCAGCGCGTCCGGACCAGAACACAGGATCTTGCTCTCGCTGTTGACTCGCTCGAATCCGAGATCGTGCAGCACAAGAAGACTGAACAAACTCTCCAGGCTCAGTTGGCGCGCTTGAGTCTACTGGATCAGATTACCCGCGCCATCGGCGAGCGGCAGGATCTGCGCAGCATTTTCCAGGTGGTCGTTTGCACTGTGGAGAACAGCCTGCCGATTGACTTCGGCTGTGTCGTCATCTATGACCCCGCCTACAAAGTGTTGATCGTCACCTGCGTCGGCGCGCGCAGCGAATCACTAGCGATGGAGCTAGCCATCAGCCAGAACTTTCATATCCCAATCGACGAGAGTGGTTTGTCCCGATGCGTGCTTGGCCATTTGGTCTACGAGCCAGACATCAGCCAGGCCGAGTTCCCGTTTGTGCAGCGGCTCGCACAGGGTGGACTACACTCACTGGTGGCCGCGCCGCTCGTGGTCGAGAAACAGGTGTTCGGCATTCTCATCGCCGCGCGCCGGCAACCCGATAGCTTCAGCAGCCGCGAGTGCGAGTTTCTGCGGCAGTTGAGCGAACACGTGGCGCTGGCGGCAAACCAGTCGCAAGTGAACGCCGCATTACAGCAAGCTTATGACGACCTGCGCCAAACGCAGCAGACTGTAATGCGAGACGAACGGCTGCGCGCCCTGGGGCAGATGGCCAGCGGCATCGCGCATGACATTAACAATGCCATATCGCCTGTGGCCCTTTACACCGAGGTGTTGCTGGAGCAGGAGCCGAACCTTAGCGAGCGCACGCGCGGGTACCTGGAGACCACCCTTCGCGCCATCAATGACGTGGCTCACACGGTGGCGCGCATGCGAGAGTTCTACCGCCAACAGGAAGCGGAGTTGATACTCAGACCGGTGGATGCCAACCGCATGGTTCAGCAGGTCCTGGACCTGACGCACGCCCGCTGGAGCGACATGCCCCAACAACTCGGCATCGTCATTCAATTGCGAACGGAGTTGGCGGAGGATCTCCCGGCAATCGCGGGAATCGAAAGTGAAATCCGGGAGGCGCTCACCAATCTAGTCTTCAACGCCGTGGATGCTATGCCGGATGGCGGGACATTGACGGTTCGGACCAAGGTCGCGTACGATCTCTCCGCCTCGGGGCACGTGGATGTAGAAGTGACGGACACCGGCGTCGGTATGGACGAAGAAACACGACGTCACTGCCTGGAGCCATTCTTTACGACAAAAGGCGAGCGCGGCACTGGCCTTGGCCTGGCAATGGTGTTTGGCGTGGCACAACGGCACACTGCAGAGATCGCAATCGAGAGCCGCGCGGGTAAGGGCACGACCATACGGCTGAGCTTTCCTGTGCCCGCTGTCAGTGCCGCCGAATCGGCACAGGGGGCGGTTGCCGGCGCGTTGCCTCCATGTCTGCGCATACTGGTGGTAGACGACGATCCGCTGTTGACCAAGTCACTCCGCGACACGCTCGAATCCGATGGCCATGCGGTAATCACCGCCCCTGGAGGACAGGAGGGTATCAACATCTTCCGTGCCGCCGAAGATCGAAAAGAGCCATTCGCCGTTGTGATCACGGACCTGGGCATGCCTTATGTCGATGGCCGCAAGGTTGCATCCGCCGTAAAGACAGCGTCTCCGTCCGCGCCCGTGATACTGCTTACAGGCTGGGGCCAGCGGCTGGTTTCAGAAGGCACTGTACTTCCACATGTGGACCGGGTGTTAAGCAAGCCGCCCAAGCTGCGTGACCTGCGTGCCGCCTTGATGGAATTGGCGACCAGTTCCATCACGAGGACGCCAGCCTGACACCGATCCCTCGCGACCAATTGGTTCAAGCATGGCACTACACGTCCTACCGGCTAGATTATGCACGGAACGGGACTTGGCGCACCTGTAACGTGAGCAGCGGCGCGGCTGCCGGGTTGCTGGGCTGAATCTGCTCTGATCGTCCCTTTAGTAAGTCAACGAACGCTTCCATCCTCCCATTTCCCTGGATTTCC
>JBGPHT010000260.1:0-6195 GCA_041484525.1 Bryobacteraceae bacterium
GGCGTACGTCGGGTTGTCCCACGCGTCCAGCACCTGTATCTCGTACCGGCTCATCAGCAGCACGCCGCTGTTGGCGCGGCCCTGACTGTTGGCTCGCACCTCCGCCGGCGACGCCCATTCGATATGCAGTTGGCAATCGCCGAACTTCTCGCGCGTCTGCAGGTCGCCCGTCCCCGCCCCTACCTGGAAATGGCCGTCCTCCACCTTCCATTGCGCGTCCAACATCTTTCCGGCATTGGCCCCCTTCCCCAGTTGCTGCCATTTCGAGAGGTCCGTGCCGTCGAAGAGCACCACCGCATCGGAAGGCGCGCCTCCTGCCACCGACGACGGCGTGATCTGTGCGGGCTTCGGCCGATTCGGATCGTGTACGTGCCAAGGCATGCCCGGCAGCATCGGCGTATCCGTAAAGCCTGAGTCCGCCGGCCGCCATGGCGGAAGCTGCGGCGATGTCTGCTGCTGGGCTTCGACAGCCGCCGCTCCGGAAAGCGCGGCCGCAGCGGAAAGTCTCAGGAATTCCTGGCGAGTCATGCCCTATAGCTTACCCGAACGCCGCCAGCCGGCAAACGGTGTACGATCAAGGCATAGAGGGATGCGGACATGGATTACGACTTGCAGTTCGATCCCAGGCACCGGGTCCTGCTCATCACTCTGGGAAAAGTAGTCACCGAAGCATCCGCCTCGGCCACCTATACGGCGGTGGAGCGTTTCATCGCCGCCGAGGGTCCCTGCTCTGCGATTGCGGACTTGTCCGCGATTGAGCGGGCCGACGTCCACGGCTACTTCGTACGATCTCTCGCGTCGAGGCCGCGCGCCATCCCCGCCGGAATGCCGCTCATACTGGTTGCTCCCCAGCTCGTCATCTACGGTCTGAGCCGGATGTTCCAATTGCTGCGGGACGAAATGGAAGGCTACCAGATCGTCCGTAGACGGGAAGAGGCATTTGCCCTACTTTCCCTGGAGCCGCGCGATTTCCTGGCAGTCAACGCAAGCTGCCTGGTCGCGGCCCGCTAGCGCTGGTCAGAACGGACGGCTGTCCGCCCATTGCTGAGCAAGTTTTCGCTCCGCGAGCGCGCGCTCGATAACTGCCACTGCGAATTCGCAGGCAGCCTCCGAAGGTCGCGGGCGGTCTTGGAACGACAATTTCATTCCCTCGTTACCGGCTGCGATGTCGTTTCTAACTGAGCAATCGATCATGGGCACCTCCCCAACTGATGTCCGATTATGGACGCATCGTCCGGCGCGCGCCAAGGTCTGGACGTACTCACGACGTACTAACTCTCGTTAGCCGGCACGGGGTACGAATAGGACCCTTTCGGACGAATTCCAGGCGGGTTGGCCCTGGGGAAAAGGCGGCAACCCGTTACAAGTGAACAGCTTGCGAGGATCGATGGCGTATTTCAGTGCTCTACTAACTAATGGCAGGGTGGCCTTCCCGCACCGAAACCGTTCTGTCCCTGCTAGGTTTTCTTATATTGCGACTTCATGAATTTCTTGTCCGTGGACGAGAGTTCTCCATTTGAACTTGTGCCCTTGTGATCGGTGAACAACTCCGGTGGGAACCCATACAACATGATTGACTTCGGATCGAAGTTGGTGAAATTCGTCTGGCTTCTCGAGTAGCGGTCCAGAATGTTTTGATCGATGTCGGCTTTCGACCAGTTATTCGGCGGGCCACTGAACGCCTTGTAGACGGCCGCCTTGTCCCACTTAAGGCCGCCGGCACCTGGGCTCTGGTGCTCGTGGATGGCGCCCAGGGTGTGTCCGAACTCATGCAGGACAACCCGCCGGTACTCGTCTTCGTCGGTATCGTCCCTCAGCCAGCCATAGTTCATCGTAGGAGCTGTCTTGCCGAAGTACTCCGCTACCAGCGCGTCATTTCCCACTGCCGACCACGACCCGCTATCGGCAACGAACGAGATGCGGATTTCAGCCGGGCCCGTCTTTACGAACTTGAGTTTCACGGTCGTGTACTGTTCCCACTCGCGCGAGATGGCTTCGACGCGCGACTTCTGCGATTTCGACCCGTCCAGGAAGCGACACTTCAACTGTTGTCCGATCTGCCAGTATTTGCCGCGCTCCATGGCCATCCGAAGGGCGGGGTTCGGCGCCATATTGAGCTGTGCGACCAACTTTGGAGTTAGTTTGGGCCGGTTGTCCGCGCGTACCGCGATCGACCTCTCCAGCGCGATTAGTTTCAGATGGGCCGGAATGACCCGATCGATACATAAGTAGAGATTCTTCTTCGCCATGTTCTTGTGGCTCCTTTAGATCAAATAGTCAATCCACAAACTGTCTGACTGAAGTCCTGAGGCAGACCGGTCCTGGCTCAGCCAAACAGTGTGCCTCCTGGAATGCCTTGCTAGTCGAGAACCGCGACTCCCGCGCCAACCGGTCACCTTTGGCGCGCGGTCTCGGACAATTCGTCGATAATATCACGTCGGTGTTGCCATAGGTTGCCGGGATCGGGTGCGCAGCACGATGGCCCGGCCGCTGTTCCCCTCGACTGCTCGCTTCGGGGCGAGAAACGTCTCGCGAATTGGCTCGGGCGGCATGGGTGAGGTATGGCGGGTCGCCGCGCTGAATCATTTCGAATGTCGCGACGCTACGGTCTGGCCGCCGCGCACGCCGCGGCATCGTCCATCGCGACTCAAACCCGACAACATTCTCCTGGCCAACGATGGCCGCGTAAAGATCTTCGATTTTGGTGAGGCGGCCAAGTGGCGAACCGGATTGGCCACAATCCATGTTTTCGTGGTGCGTTCCACAAGGGTCCTTTGATGAGACTTGGGATGAGCAGATCGTAGAATTGTGGCCGTGCCGAATGGTTCTCAATCGCGCGCGGAAACTGATATAGTCGTCCACCTAGAGGTACCCCTATGCTAATGAACAGACGCGGATGGACCGTCTTGTCGGTAGCCTTCGCCGCGGCGGTGTTACCGGTTGCGGTTGGCGCACAGCAGCGACCTGGTTCGCCGCCACCGGTCACATCTACGACGAAGGGAACCGTAACGGCGAGGGTGGTCGAAGCGGCCAACACGTTCCTGGCGACGCTCTCCGTCGCCGAACGGGCCAAATGCACGTTCGGCTTCGTGAGCAGCCAGCGGACTGGCTGGTCCAACCTTCCCACCGGAATTTTTCAGCGGAATGGCTTGCGCTTCGGTGACATGACGTCGCGGCAACGCGAGGCGGCGCTCACGCTCGTGGCCGCAGCCTTGAGCCGCGAGGGCTACCAAAAGGTCACCGACATCATGAACGGTGATGAGGTCCTCAAGAACGCCGGAGGCGGGCAGACCGGTGGTCGCCAGGGAGGCGCGGGTCCCGGGGGGGCAGGCGGACGCGGCGGCGGTATTCGCTTCGGACTCGACGAGTACTACATTGCGCTCCTCGGGACTCCGTCCGCAACCGCGGCGTGGATGATTCAATTTGGCGGGCATCATCTCGCGATCAACGTCACGGTTGTCGGCCCGAACACCGTAATGACGCCCAGCCTGCCCGCCGCCCAGCCGGCAAAGTACACGTTGAACGGCCAGACCATTCGACCCCTCGGCCACGAAAACGACAAGGGCTTTGCACTCATCAACGCGCTGAATGCCGCGCAACAGAAGCACGCTGTCCTTAACTATGACGTGAAGGATTTGGTGCTCGGGCCCGGCGCCGATGGAAAAACGATCCAACCGGAAGGCATCCTCGCGTCCGAGTTGGATGCGAATCAGCAGGCTCTGCTGCTCGACGTCGTGCACGAATGGGTCGGCATCCTCAACGACGAGGCGGCAGCAGCCAAGATGGCGGAAATCAAAGCCAACCTGCCGCAAACCTACTTCGCCTGGAGCGGAACCACGCAGAACGGCGGTCTGGCGTACTACCGCGTCCAGGGGCCGACGCTGGTCATCGAGTATGCGCCGCAGCAGGGCGACCTAAACCACATCCACACAATCTACCGCGACCCAACCAACGATTACGGCGCGAAACTCGTCAGACCATGAGCGTGCGGAGACTCGTAGTATCATTCGCAGTCCTGGGCGCCTGGCTGGCAACTCTCCCTCCGGTCGCGGCGCATCGGGTGGATGAATATCTCCAGGCCACGCGGCTATCCATCGACATAGAGCGTGTGGATCTGGAAATCGACCTCACGGCCGGCTCGGCTGTGGCATCCGAGGTATTCGCCTGGATCGATACGAACCGCGACGGTGAGATTTCCAATGCTGAGGGCGAAGCGTATGCGCGACAGATGCTCGGTTCGGTCGTGCTGAAAGTCGACGGCCGGCCCGTGCCCATCCAGTTGGTCGAGACCGGCTTCCCGCAATTTCGCGCTATGAGCCTGGGCGTGGGGACCATCCGATTGCGGGCAACCGCGAGAGTTCCGGCTGCAAGCGCCGGACGTCATGAGGTCTCTTTCTTGAACACGCACCGGACCGAGTCGAGCGTCTACCTTGTCAACGCGCTGGTTCCGGCGAATCCTCGCATTCAGCTCGCAGATCAGCGGCGCGATCGGGCGCAGCTCGGACTGACGTTGAATTACACGGTCATGGCCGATGCGCCGTCGGCTCGAACTCTCGTGCTGCTTACCGGGTTGGTGATGGCTGCATGTTTGTTTTTGCGACGCGGCTACTCACTAACGCACGGCCGTCGGGCACCGCGAACGCCGTAGCCAGCTCGTCGTCAGGCTTGAACACGGACCGGGCTTCTGATTGACCCGGCAAAATGCCAAGTTGTATAGTTGCTCATGGCACTTGGCGTTTGGCCTTTTTCCGCCGCCTTGCTTTTGGCGAGTGCGGCAACGGCATTTGACCAACAGGCAAATCCGACGGCTGGCAGTGTGCCCATTGTGCAACCGGGTGCACCCGGGCAGAGCAGCAAGATCCTCTCGCCGGCCACCGCTAGGACACCGCCACGGGCGCCTCTAGAGGCTGACATCAGCTTCATGCAGGGCATGTTCCACCATCATTCGCAGGCAGTCGAGATGACCGATCTGCTGCGCACCCGAAGCCGCAACAAGAGGCTCCAGGCATTGGGCAAGCGCATCAGCATCTCGCAGACCGACGAGATGAAATACATGAAGCAGTGGCTCGAGGATCGCGGCCAGCCGGCGCCCACCGGGCATGGCATGATGGATCATTCGGCCGGCATGAAAGGGCATGACATGAAAAGTATGGGCGCTATGGATATGGGCTCCATGCCCCTGATGCCCGGCATGTTGACCCCGGAGCAGATGAAGACCCTGGCCAAAGCCAACGGCCGGTCGTTCGACCATTTGTTCTTGACGGGCATGATTCAGCACCACACTGGCGCCCTGGTGATGGTGGAGGATCTCTTCGACACGGCAGGCGCCGGCCAGGACAACGTGTTGTTCGACTTCGCCACCGATGTGGACAACACACAGCGCGCGGAAATCAAAGTCATGCAGGGCATGCTCAAGGAGAAACCATGATCGCAGAAAGAATTTCCCGGTCTTTGCGGAGTGCCGCGACCATCTCATTCTCACTATGCGTCCTCTTCCCCGTGCTCTGCGCCGGGCAGACCGCCACGCCTCCATCGTCCAAGTCCTCAGTCCTGTCGAATCCGCGTGCGGCATCCGACGATCCGCGTGTGGGACTCAAAGGCGGATTGTACGACGCAGGTGAAGCGGCGTTCGGCATGCAGCGGATTGCCACTCTGCCGAAGCCGCCTGGCTTCGCGCCCGGCGATACCGTCGGCGCCCCCGCTCCACCGCCGCCGCCGGTCGATGGCCAGCCTCCGGGGCCTCCTGCCGTTCAATACGGTTCCACCAACTCAGACCTTGCCTTCAGCGGCAACCATATGTTTGTGGGGAACTACAACGGCATCAATTTTTACGACATCGACAACCCGATGAAGGTCAAGCTGCGGACTTCATTGGTCTGCCCGGGCGGTCAGGGAGACGTCTCGGTGCACGGCCATCTGCTCTTCATGTCGGCCGAGGCGATGAATGGACGGACCGACTGCGGCACCCAGGGAATACCGCTGCCGCCCGGTTACACGCCGCCTCCACCTCCGCCGCCCGCGCCCACCGCCGCTGGCGCCACGCCCGCACGCGTTCGACGTCCGCCTCCCCCTCCCAGCCCGGACCGGTTCCGCGGCGTCCGCATTTTCGATATCAGCGACTTCTCGAATCCGAAGCAGGTCGCCGCCGTGCAGAGCTGCCGCGGCTCGCACACGCATTCCCTCCTGATCGACCCC
>JBGPHT010000261.1:0-6180 GCA_041484525.1 Bryobacteraceae bacterium
GCGGCCAAGGAACCCGGGCGCATTTCGCCGATCCGGGCGAGTTGGGATTTCAACTGGTCGCGTTGAGCGAGCAGAGCGTTCCGGTCAGGAGAAGTGGGCATAGATCGCCTGACAGCATTATATACTGTCGGAAGTTGAGCCCAACCTACGCCCCAATGCTCGTTAACGGTTTCCATCATTCTGCGGTCGTGCACCCGTTGGTGGACGGGTATTTGCTAACCTCAGGGTTTCGCGCCAGAATGGAAAGGTCCGGCCGCAATATGATATGTTGCCCGGAGAAAACCCATATGCCACGTAGCGCGCTCGCCGTCACAGGGCTGTTGCTGATTGGAAGCATCGCAATTCCCTCGATGCGCGCAGCCACGGTTGCCAACTCCAACCTGGATCGCAGATTTTCCCAGACCGTTCGCCCCTTCCTGAACCGCTATTGCGTCGGATGCCATGGCGGCGACACGCCGGCCGCCCAATTCGATCTCCGGTCTTTTCCCTCGATGGCCGCGGTGGTCCGGGACTATCCGCACTGGGCCCTGGTGCTCGAGAGACTCACCGCCAGGGAGATGCCGCCCAAGCAGGCGCCGCAGCCGCCCGCCGACGCCCGCCAGGAAATCATCGACTGGGTCCAGGCCGTGCGCATGAATGAGGCGCGGAAGAATGCCGGCGATCCCGGGCCGGTGCTGGTGCGCCGCCTGAGCAACTCCGAGTACAACAACACCATCCGCGACCTGACGGGCGTGGACATCCGTCCCACACGTGAGTTTCCCGTGGATCCCGCCAACACCGCCGGCTTCGACAACTCCGGCGAGTCGCTATCCATGTCCCCCGCCCTGCTCAACAAGTACCTGCAGGCGGCGCGCGAAGTGGGAAATCGAATGGTGCTCACGCCCGATGGCTTCGACTTCGCGCCCCATCCGATGCTGGTCGAGACGGATCGCGAGAAGTACGCGATCAAGCGGATCGTGGACTTCTACGAGCGCCAGCCCACCGACTACGCCGATTACTTTCAGGCCGCGTGGCGCTTCAAGTACCGGTCGGTTCTCGGAAAGCCCGGCGGCACGCTGGCCGGAATCGCGGCGAGCGCCAAGTTGAGCACGAAATACCTTCCCATGATCTGGCAGATCATCGAGGAAACGCCCGAGGCTGCCAAAGAGGAAGTCGGCCCGATCGCCAAGCTGCAGGCCATGTGGCGCGCTCTCCCGCCTCCCGGCGACAGCAAGCCAGAGTTGCTCCGCGCGAAATGCGTCGAGATGCGCGATTTCGTGGTCCGTATCCGCAAGGACACGGCGATGGAATTTGCCGCCCCGGTTGTCAGGGGACTGAGCGCCTACTCGCAACCCCTGATGAACTGGAAATATCGCCAGTTCAACTCGCACCGCAGGGATTTCGACCGCGCCGCTCTGCGGATGGAGAGCGATCCGCCACCGGTCGTGCCGGAGATCCCGCGTTATCCCGGCCTGGGACAGGAATCCGCGTTCCGGGCGGCGGCGCTCATGAAAAAAGCCCGCGCCGGCGATCCCGATCTGGTGGTTCCGGACGGCCAGCGGGAGCGCTATGAGGCCGCATTCGAGCGCCTCAGTTCCGTCTTCCCCGACGTATTCTATGTCCGCGAGCGCGGTCGCTTTTTCCCCGACGATTCGATGGACAAGGGACGTCTCCTGAGCGCCGGCTACCACAACGTGATGGGGTACTGGCGCGACGATGACCCGCTCCAGGAATTGATCCTCGACGAGAAGGGAAAGAAGGATCTGGATCGGCTCTGGGATGAGTTCGACTTCATCGGCGATTACACGGCGCGGACCTGGGCCCAGTATTACTTCAATCAGAGCGGCGAAGTCTTGGGGACTGGCCGCGAGTCAGGCAGCGCACGGCCTTCGGACAAGGAAGTCAGCGCCGCACCCGTCATTTTCGGACTGCGGGACGCCTATCTCGCCAAGGCCGAAGCGAGCAAGAATCCCGTCGCCATGGACGCGATTCGCTACCACTTCCAGTGGGTGAACGATACGCTCCGGCGAGTGGAGCGTATGCGAGTGGAAGCGGAGCCCCACCACCTGGACGCGCTTCTCAAGTTTGCGGCGCACGCCTACCGCAGGCCGCTATCGCAGCCGGAACGCGAGGACATGCTGGCCTACTACCGCTCGCTTCGGGAGCAGAGCGGATTGACACACGAGGAAGCGATACGCGACTCCGTCGTCAGCGTGCTGATGTCACCCAAATTCTCGTACCGCATCGATCTCGTCGGCTCACCGGCGAAGAGCGCAAGCGGTCGCGGACAAGCGGCGATCCGGCCTGCCGCGCTCAAATCCGCGAAGGCTGGCGGAGCTTCCCCGCTGCCGAGCCGGCCGCTATCCAACTACGCACTCGCCAGTAGGTTGAGCTATTTCCTGTGGTCCAGCATGCCCGACGACGAGCTACTGGCCCGCGCCCAGGCCGGCGATTTGCCAAAGCCTGAAGTCCTTGCCGCGCAGGCTCGCCGCATGCTCAAGGATGATCGCGCGCGCGGGTTGGCGCTCGACTTCGCCGGCAACTGGCTCGATTTCCGCCGCTTCGAAGAACACAATGCGGTCGATCGCGAGCGCTTCCCAAGCTTCAATAATGAGCTGCGCGAGGCTATGTTCCAGGAGCCTGTGCGGTTTATCGAGGACGTGATCCACAACGACCGCTCCGTCCTTGACCTCCTTTACGGCAACTACACGTTTGTGAATCCCGTTCTCGCCAAGCACTACGGCATGCCGGAAATCGCGGGCAAAGAAGACAACTGGGTTCGCGTCGACGATGCCGGCCAGTATGGGCGCGGCGGTCTGCTGCCCATGTCCGTTTTCCTGACGCAGAACTCGCCCGGCTTGAGAACCAGTCCGGTGAAGCGTGGATATTGGGTCGTGCGGCGCGTACTCGGGGAGACGATTCCGCCACCGCCCCCCGTCGTACCCGAACTGCAGAACGACGAATCAAAGTCGGACCTGCCGGTGCGCGACATGCTGGCCAGGCATCGGGAAAACCCGGTCTGCGCCGCCTGTCATGCGCACTTTGATTCCTTCGGCCTCGCGTTCGAAGGTTACGGTCCCATCGGTGACAAGCGGTCCAAGGATCTCGCTGGACGCCCGGTCGATGCCCAGGCAGTCTTTCCCGGCGGCGGTCAGGGCGCCGGATTCGAGGCCGTGCAAGCTTACATCCGGGAGCATCGCCAAAAGGACTTCATCGACAATCTCAGCCATAAATTGCTGGCCTACGCTCTCGGTCGGTCGCTCCAGCTCTCCGATGAACCCGCCATTGAGCGCATGCAAACCAAGCTGACGGCGAATGCTTATCGCTTTAACACTTTGATAGAGACCATCATCACCAGCCCGCAGTTCCTGAACAAACGAAGCCCCGGTTCCCAAGAGCAGAAAGGTGAATAAGATGCCCAACCGAACTCAGAAGTCAGCCAATCGGATTTCCCGCCGGGCGGTTCTTCGCGGCGCCGGAGTCACCATGGCCTTGCCGTGGCTTGAGTCCTTTCCCGCTTTCGCTGACTCCACATCGCCAGGCACCTTCCCGAAACGTTTCGCGGTTCTGTTCATGGGGAATGGCGTCAACGAGGATCACTGGGATGCCAAGGGTTCGGGAGCCGAGATGACGCTCAGCAAGACATTGGCGCCGCTCGAGCCGTTGAAGCACAAGATCAACGTGATTCACGGCCTCTTCCACAAGCGGGCCACCGGCCAGGGCATTCACCCCGCGCAGACGGGCTGCCTGCTTTCGGGTGCGACTATTCAGAAGGGAGCCATCATCAAAGCGGGCGTCACCGTGGATCAGATGATTGCCAATCGCATCGGCCAGGATACGCCGCAGCAGAGCATCATTCTGGCTTGCGAGCAGCCGATGACCGGATACCACGAGACGAATTTCTCGATGGCCTACAGCTCGCACATCTCCTGGCAGACGCCGGACTCGCCGGTCCCGAATGAAGTCTATCCCTCGTTGGCCTGGGACAACCTTTTCGAAAACCGCGGCAGCCTTCGAAACATGAGCATTCTCGATCGCGTGCGGGGCGAGGCCGAGACGCTCGACCGAACGATCAGCTCGAGCGACAAATCCAAACTGGACGAGTACCTGACCAGCGTGCGCGAGGTGGAGAAACGCGTCGATGGTATGCGGAAGAATAAGGACACGGCGGACGATCTCGCCAAGCAGCGCAACCGCCACGTCTTTACGATGGATCGTCCGGCGAACGGCTTGCCGGAAGATTTTCGCGAGCACACGCGCCTGATGTGCGACATCATCGCCATCGCCTTTCAGACCGACAAGACGCGTGTTGCCACGCTGCTTCTGGCTCGAGATCTTTCCGCGCTCTACTATCCGTTCCTCGAAGTCTTCGACGGCCACCATGCCGCGTCGCACAACAACAACTCCGACGGTTACGAACGCATCGCGCGTTTCCACCTGAGCCAGCTCGCCTATCTCGCGACCAAGTTGGATAGCATGCCGGAGGGCAACGGCACGGTGCTGGACAACTCGTGCCTGATGTTCCTCTCGAACATGTGGATCGGCCGCAAGCACGACAACACGAGATTGCCTCTGGTGCTCGCCGGCGGCCTCGGCGGCACGCTGCAGACGGGACGCACGCTGGACTACATTCAGGCCGGCGACGAAAATCGGAAGATGTCGAGTTTGTATCTCTCGCTCATGGATCGCATGGGAGTGAAGCTCGATCGCTTCGGCGATTCGGACACACGCCTGGAACGGCTATAGGCTCGACTCAGAAAACCTTTCGAAACGTCAGATTGATGCGAGCGGCGCCGGTCAGCGGATGCTCTCCGTCTTTTAGCGGCGCGACGCCATGGTAGACGAAGCGCGCGGGACCACCCCACACCGCGATGTCGCCGCTTTCGAGTCGCAGGCGGCGCACCGGATCGTTCCTTCGTTTTCCGCCCCACAAGAATACGGCAGGCAGGCCTAGCGAGACGGAGACGATTGGGGCCCAGGCATCCTTCTCGTCACGGTCCTGATGGAGACCGAGTTTGGCGCCGGCGGCGTAGCGGTTGATCAGGCAAGCGTCGGGATCGTAGTCGGCGAACCCGGCCTGAGCGGCGGAGCGTGCGGCAAGGTCGAGGAACGCCGCGGGCATCGCCGGCCAGGGCGCACCGGTGTCTGGATCCGCAGGGTCGTAGCGATAGCCGGTGCGATCGGAGACCCAACCAACGCGGCCGCAATTGGTCATCGCGACAGACATGGTGTAGCCGCCGGGCGTCACCAGGTGGCGGAACGGCGCGGCCTGCGCGATCCGCGCCACTTCTTCGATGAGGGACGGCGCTTCGGCGATGGCGAAGCCGCGCAACAGGACGGCGCCCTCTTCGAGCTGCTCGGAGGAGCGCGGCAACGGATCGTTGTCGAATAGAGGGGTCACAACGCACCGTCTGCTTCGATACCGGACCAGTCCATACTCTATGATCGCCCGTCGCAGCTCGCCCTTGCATCACGTGGACACGCCGGCGTGCGACTCTGTCGCGCCAACGTGCCCGGGTGCAGGAAGCTCGAGGGCGGGATCCTATGAGTGGCTTGCACCCACCCTTCTGGATGCAGACTTCGTTGCTGAAATAGGTGCCAGGCGACTGCGCCTCAAAAAGCAACCCGAAGCTGTAATCGCAGCGTACAACAAAGCACTGAATGCATTTGCTGCTCTGGCCGCGCGTGTGGTCCGAAGGGGAGGATATGTCGCCGTTGTTCTGGGACAACCCGGCGCCAAGGCATACCGTGACGCGAACGCTGCGGCCCATTTGGACATGGCTCTGCGTGCCGGTGGATTCGAAGAGGTTTGGCAGAAGGAGCGCGTAATTCACTGGCATCGCAATCATGGGTACGCGCGTCTCAAGAAAGAGCGCGTTTCGGTGCACGTCAGGGTGTAGATTCGAGAAAGTACCCCAGAACATGGCTTCTGGCTGCTCCACGGGCCTGCAAGTGCAAGGAAACCGGATTTTGGTGGTGGGTCAAACTGACCCACACCGGGATTCTCCGCGAAGAGTAGGTCCGGAACAGCGGAGTCCGATCACCCAGAACAACTTGCCACCAGTATATCGTTTCATTAAACAGTATCCTGACTTGCCGGAGTCAGGGCCTCGAAGTTCTTCCAGCGGTGAACCACGGGTGCGGCGTTGATTTCGGCGATTCCGAGCAAGATGCGCTGCCTGAGTTCCTCCCAGGATTGCA
>JBGPHT010000262.1:0-6178 GCA_041484525.1 Bryobacteraceae bacterium
AGTCTTGTCTCATACAAGATGAGCCTGGAGCGGGGGGTTGTTTCTCATACAAGATGAGCCTGGAGGGGCGAATGGCGCATGCTGGAAATTGATCATCAAAATGCAGGCAGCAGAGGGCATGAGCCTGGAGCAAATCCAGGTATTTTTGAAAGCCAGCGATGAAGTGGAGTTTAAGGCCAGAAATAAGGAGGATCTCTACGATTGGGTAAACCAGACGCTACGGCAACTCCATTACCGCAAGTTGAAACGGAGCGACCGGGGGCTGGTGCGGCGCTACGTGGCCAAGATGACGGGGCTAAGCCGGGCGCAGGCGACCCGCTTGCTGGGGTTGTACCTGCGTGGGGAGGATGTGCGGCCCAAGCTCTATCGCCGGCGCCGCTTTCCGCAGCGCTACACGCGCGAGGACGCCGAGTTGCTGGCTGCCGTGGACGAGGCCCACGATACGCTCAGCGGGCCGGCCACGCGGAAGATTCTGCAGCGGGCGCGCTACGACTTCCAAGACGCCCAATACACGCGCCTGGCAGAGTTGTCGGTGGCGCAGTTGTACCGCCTGCGGAAGAGCCGGGCTTATCGCCATCGGCTAACGAGCTATCAACCGACGCGGCCAACCAAGGTGGCCATCGGCGAGCGGCGCCGGCCCGAGCCCAATGGCCGGCCCGGATATCTGCGCGTAGACACGGTGCATCAAGGAGACCAGGACGGAATCAAAGGGGTGTACCACATCAATGCGGTGGACGAAGTGACGCAATGGGAGGTGGTGGGAGCGGCGGCGCAGATCAGCGAAGCTTGGCTGATCCCAGTGCTGGACGCCATGTTGGCGCAGTTTCCGTTCCGCATTCAAGGTTTTCATTCCGACAACGGCAGCGAGTTCATCAACCACACGGTGGCCAAGTTGCTGAACAAGTTGTTGATCCAGCAGACCAAATCGCGGCCGCGGCACAGCAACGACAATGGGCTGGTGGAGGCCAAGAACGGAGCGGTGGTGAGGAAGCACATGGGCTATAGCCATATCACTGCGCCGCACGCGGTGGAGATCGAAGCTTTCTACGAGCGGCACTTGAACCCCTACTTGAACTTCCATCGGCCATGCGGCGTACCGGAGGAGGCGATCAACGCCAAGGGCAAGGTGAAACGAATGTACCGATGGTATGCGACGCCGTGGGAGATCATGCGGCAGTTGCCGGACTTGGCGAAGTCCCTCAAGGCCGGCGTAACGATCCAGGATCTGGAGCAGCGGGCGGGAGTGCAGACGGATACCGCGGCCGCGGTGGAAATGCAAAAAGCCAAAGCCAAGTTGTTCGCCAGCTTCGAAGGGAAGAAGACAGCGTGAAAGCGAAGGCCTCGCGTGCCTCCCGCTGGTCGGCAACGGGAGCGAAGGAGCAGGGGGAGTGGTGTTTAATCGTTTAAGATCTTAAATAAGATTAGGCAAGACAAAAACCAAAAAAGAAAAACAAAATCGCTCTATGAAGGAAAAACCAAAAACACCGACAGTGAGGCCGTCACGGCCTCCCGTTGGTCGGCCCTGTGAGCCCCAAAAATCTAGTCAGAAAGGAAACCCCGGCGGCGGGTCGCCTCGCTCCCGTCCAGGCTCATTCTTCAATGAGAATATGCTGTTTGCGAGACAATTAAATATATGGCGGCGGCGATCGTCCGGGACCCCGAAATCATGCATGGCGCACCCGTGTTTCGTGGAACCCGGGTACCTGCCCAGACGCTGTTCGACTATATCGAGGGTGGAGAAACGCTCGAGGATTTCCTGGAAGGATTCCCCACAGTTTCGCGCGATCTGGCTCTTCAGGCGCTGGAAGAGGCGAAGCATCTCCTGTTCGCGTGCACCTGATGCGACTCCCGATCGACGAGTGTGTGGATGAACGCTTGCGGCGTTCATTCCCCGGTCACGATTGCCAATGACTGCCGCCGAGGCCGCCGGCTTCGACGTGCTGGTCACAGTAGATCAAAACATTCCCGATCAGCAAAACCTGGGGGACCGAGGAATTGCATTGCTGATTCTCTGCGCTCCAACCAACAGGCTTCGCGACCTGGAGCGACTCGCCCCGATGGCACTCGCCGGCCTCAACGACATTCAGCCCGGCCAGGTCGTGCGGATTCCGTAGGGAGGCGTGTGCTAGAAGTTCACCCTCAACACAAACTCGATCATCCGCGATCCCGGATCCGCCGAGCCCGCGAAGTCGCGGAACGCCGTCCTCGTCTGCCCGAACGACGCACTCGTCGCGGCATTCGCCAGGAAGAAGTTCGTGATATTCAACGCGTCCAGCAATTGCACCCGGAACTCCACGTCGCCACGCTCCTTGATCCTGGTATGCTTCACGACGCTCATGTCCAGATGATATTGCCACGGATTCCGCAGATACACGCGGTATCCGAACTGTCCGGGCGTCAACTGCCGGCCGATGTAGGGCTTCGCCGGATCGAGGTTGGCCAGCGTCTTGCCGTTCACTTCGAACGCCGCGTTGGTGTTGTCGATGAAGTCCTGCGGCAGGTAGTACACCAGGCCCTTGCCGTCCGGCCCCGTCGTCTTTCGGATGCTCGTCATGTCCTGCAGTTGGCTCGCAGTCATGTTGTAGAGGACCGCGCTGCTGGTGTCGGCCGTGGTCAGCGTGGCCGATCCGCCCAGGTTGAACGGCGCGCCCGATTGCACGCGCGAAACGCCGGCGATCTGCCAGCCTTCCACCAGCTTCTTCACCAGCGGATTGCCGCTGCTCAGATACGGCCGCCCGGGACCGAACGGCAGCTCGTAAATCCAATTCAGCTTGTAGGCGTGCCGGATGTCGAACGGCGAGCTCATGCGGTCCAGCCGCGGGTTGCGGAACGTGCTCGGCTGGCTGTTGTCAGCCAGGTCGCTCGAGGCGCCGTTGAGGATCGAGTGCGACCACACATAGCTCCCCTGGAACAGCAGCCCCTTCGCCATGCGCCGCCGCACTTCCACCTGCAGCGCGTCGTAGAGCGAGCTTCCCATGTTAGTCATCAGGAACGCGCCTCCGTTCACCACGTCCGGGTTCACTACGAAGAAGTTCGCCGCATACCCCGCCTTCGTCAAATTGCCCATGCGCGTGGAGTTGGTCGCGATGCTGTTGGCCAGCGTGCCCACCTGGTTCCGCACCAGGTTAGTGGCGGTGGTCGTATCGTTGGTGGTCCCCAGCGCCGTCTGTAGAATCGGAACGGCGACCTGGCCGGCGAATCCCTGGTCGCCGAAATTGGTGCTCGCCGGACTCATCTTGCGCGCGATCTGCAGGTTGTTCAGCGCGTTGTAGAACTCCTTCTGGAAACCATTCTCGAAGGTGTTCGTTTCGTTCACGTTCACCTGCCGCCATTCCTTCAACCCGTGGTTGCCCGTGTACCGGACTTCCATCACCGTATCCCTGGCCAGCTCGCGCTGGAAGCCGATGTTCCAGCTCTGTACATACCCCACCTTCAGATTCGGGTCGAAAGCATTCAGCGAATCCGTCGACGCCGGAGCGATCGGATACTGCGGCGCATTCGGCGTTGGACGCGCCGGCAGCGCGCCGTCGCGGAACAGGACGCTTCCCGGGTTGCCGAAATACTGCGGGAATGTCCCCGGGGCGATCGAGGTATCCGCCCTCAGCCCGACGTTCGATCCGTAGACGTTCCAGAACGTGTACGTGCCCTCGCGCAGCGTCGCGATCGAATAGCCCGCACGCAGCACGCTCTTCCCCTTCGACTTACCAATCAGCCACCCCAGCGGACCCCGGGCGCCCGGCAACTGCCACGCCGCACCCAGCGACGGGCTCCAGAATCCGGGGCTCGTATAGTCGTTGTTGTACGGTGTGAACGTGGGATGCACGCCCGAGAGATTCCCCGGCTGGTAGAGGTTACCCACGCCGGAAATGCCATAGATACTCGCCAGGCTCACAGCCGAGTAAGTGCTGTCGAGGTTGTTAAAGGTGCCCTGTTTCTCATACCGCGCCCCTAGAGTCAATGTGAGGCTGGGCGAGATCCGCCACGTATCCTGCGCGTAGACGCCGTACTCCCGCTGGCGGTTCAAGTCGACCTGGGGACCGGTCGCATACTGGTGCGTCGAGCCATCGAGAGACACCGCGCGGCCGATCGAAGAAACGCGCCCCGTGAGCAGCGCGTACAAGGCGCCCGCATTAGTCAGGTCCGTTTGCGACGCGCCCGCGAAGTTCTCCGCGGTGAAAATGCTGCTGCTGCCCGTGTTGATCGGGTCATTAGTTGCGAGCCCCATGGTAATGGCCGGTATGGTGTTGGTGTTCAGCGTCTGCTGCCAGAAGTCGATCTGCGTGAAGCTGCCGCCGAACGTCACCAGGTGCGATCCCTTCACCCAGGCAAGATCGTCGTGGACCTCCTTCACGGGTGACTTACGCCGCGACGAGCCCGCCGTGGACGCCACTCCGGTCAGGCCGAAGCCGAAGGCCGGCGAGTACCCGCGCCACTGCTGGAACAGGTTCGTCGTCGAGATCTGGTCGCGGAACATCGTCATCGACTGGTTGGTGCCGCCGCGGAATTCGTTCGTCAGCCGCGGCGTCAGCGTGGACCGCAGCGCCACCACGCCCGCGTACCGGTTGCCGCGTTGCCCCGCCACCAGGTTGTCGAAGCCCAGCACCGTGCCCGTTCCCGGATAGATCGGCACGATGCTGTTGGTGATATCCGGCGTCGAGTTGGTCGTATAATACGTGTACACAACTTGTAACTGGTGTTTCTGGGTGATGTTATAGTCGAGGCGCGTCGTGTCGTAAGTCGACGTGCTCATGCCGGCCGGCTGGAAAATCAGTTGTTGGCGATTGTAATCGCTGTTATTCGGAACCAGGGAGCGGATAGTCCCGTTGGCCGTCAGACCGTTGATCTGCTGCAACGTTTTCGAAAGGATCGGATCCTGCGTGCTCGTGTACCCGCTCCGCCCCGCCAAGTCGAGCACATTCACAGCGTGCAGCACCTTCTGCGCGTCCAGGTACTGATAGGTCCCGTTCAGAGCGCTGGGCGCCAACACCGTCCGCGTCGCGCTGGTGCTCTGCGGATACCGGTAGATTTCGTAGTTAGTGAAGAAGAACAGCTTGTTCTTCCTGATCGGGCCGCCCAAGTGCACGCCGCCCTGGTTGAGGATGACGGTATCGCGCGGCAGGCCGTCGATGTTATTGAAGTAGTAATTGGCGTCAAGTGCGGTGTTGCGGTGCTGCCAGAACGCGCCGCCGTGGAACCTGTTCGTCCCGCCCTTGGTAATGAACTTGACCATAGCCGCGCCCTGTCCCAGGCTTTCCGCGCCGGCCGCGGAGGCGGTCAGCGTCACTTCTTCGATAGAATCCGGCCGCGCCGGAACCAGCGTGAAGAAACCGTCGCCGCTCTTGTAGTAATTGTCCTGCGTGTTGATGCCGTCCATCGTGATGTTGATCCCCGAGAACGGCAGCCCGTTGACGAACGAGTTCCGATTGGTGGTAGTGGTTTGCGCCCCCGGTTGGCTGACAATCAACTCCAACGCGTTGCGCGAGGTGAACGGCAGCTCGAAAACCTGCCGGCCTTGCAGCGTCGAGTTCACCGTGGCGCTGGCGGTCTGCACCATCTCCGCGCCCGCTGTGACGTCCACGCTATCGGTAACCGAGCCCACCTCCAACATCGCGTGGACCGAAGCCGGAACGCCGGCATCCAGCTTGACCCCGTCGATGGTCAGCTTGCGGAAGCCCTTCATGGCGAAGGTCACGCGATACAACCCCGCCGGCATCGACGGAATCACCCAATGACCGCGATCGTCGGTAGTAGCTTGGAAAGCTTGCCCGTTTTCGGTGTTGATCACCTGGACCAGCACGCCCACAACCGTTGCGCCCTGCGGATCGGCGACGGTTCCATCCAGCGGACTCGTGGTGGAAACTTGCGATAAGGCGAGAGTAGCGCTTAGAACAACCAGCGCGAGAGTTCCTAGCATTTCCGACCCCCTCATGACTCGCCCGCCGGCAGACACACGTCTCCTGGCGGACGTTCATACCCCCTATTGATTGCGGCCAGTATGGCACAGAGCCGCGCGCGTAAGCAAGCGTGGGTGGAGAGCAATAAACATAGGTAGGCGGTCGCCCGCTTTCCCTGTCACACCACCGTACGTACGGGTCCGTATACGGCGGTTCGGCGGGTTGAGCTATCGGCCGCCAGTCAATCTCGGAATCCCGAGCGAGTCGAAGTAGGCATTGGGCAA
>JBGPHT010000263.1:0-6106 GCA_041484525.1 Bryobacteraceae bacterium
CGGCCTCGGAATTAACATCGCACGACGGCAGCGAGCGGTAACCTTTTGACGAGTGGTGACGTTACTTAGTCATCTCCCCTCGTGCGCGTTTTTCGAAGGTCTTCGCTCAGAAAAACCCACCTTTACCACAGGCTGCTAGTAAACCAGAAAGCAGCCTCTTAGGCGTGGTCCTTACTTTGACGCCCTCGTGTTCGAAAGCGGTGTTTCTCCCTGATTCGTCCTTGTCGACTGTTGAGTATATCCGCCAGAGAGCGTCAGATTCGCTGCTGAGCGACCAGCACTGGGCGAATACATTAGAGCGGCTCTGATCAAAGAAGTGCTGCTTCAACTTGAGATCGTCAGTCGGATAAGTAAATGCGCAGTTCGTGATCATGTTTTCGAACGGGTCATCCCAGGCACTTGGGCGCGTCATGGTGAGGCAATGCGCTCGCAGGTCAGAAAGAAGGTATTTGAATCGAAAGGTGCGGTAGATGGGCATGTCCCCGTCAATACCAATCAGGTTTGAGCTCATCGATGACGATGATATCCCAGTTATTGGTCCTTGTATTCGCAAGTTTGCCAATGTCACTGAGCCAGTTGAGCACGCTGAACGCCGGGGACGTCAATCGATTGCGACCGTAGACGGCATGCCGCACTGCCACGTTCTCGGTGACGCGCAGATCTAAAATAGCGTGCTGCGCTCGGTGTCTCTCTCCTGGCCCGGGCAGGATTCATCCAAGTGAATTGTCTCCGAGCTAACACCCCGACACCAGAAGAAGCTTTATCTACACCCTCGTAATGTTAACCTCACAACAGCGGTAAGTCCGCCGCTGCTAGCTACCGTGCCCGACGAGCCTCGCACTCTCCTGATTCGTGCCTTGGAATCCGACGACCTTCCTGCGATTCGACGCTCTCATCCACGATCGCCCCGATCTCCTCAACGACCCGAAGACCCGCCCAGCGATCGCGTTCGCGCGCAGTGTCGCCACAGCGGAACGCCTCCTGGCCCTGGGAGCCGATGTCGAAGCCGTCACCAAGTGGTGGGCGCGAGGCATGGGCACCCGCCGCGTTGCCGCGGACGTCGGCAGATTTCTGGTGGACCACGGCGCCGCTCTCACGGTGCATGCGGCGGCCGGACTTGGATTCGTCGATCGTCTGTCCGGCCTGTTGGCTGCCGACCCATCCGTGATCGACGCCAAAGGCGGCGACGGCTGTACCCCCCTTCACTTTTCACGCAACATCGAGACGGCCAGTCTGCTTCTCGATCATGGCGCCCGTGTGGACGCCCGCGACGAGGATCACGAATCGACGCCCGCGCAGTGGCTGATCGGTGACGTTCCGGAAGTGGCGCGGTTTCTCTTGGACCGCGGAGCTACACCCGACATCTTCCTCGCCGCCGCCCTGGGCGACCGCGGCCTGGCGGAAAAGCTGATCGCTTCCGACCCCGCCTGCCTGGCCTACCGCATCGGCCGCTTGCCCGACTTCCCCGCGATCGGGCACAAAGGAGGAGGCGGCACAATCTATCAGTGGACGCTCGCCTTCAACTCCTACGCCCACCAGATCGCTCTGCTGAAGGGCCACCCCGAGCTGTTCGACTTCCTGTACCAGAGCAGCGACACGCCGACGCGCCTGCTGGTTTCCTGTGTGCTCGCCCGGCGGCCGGAGGCGGAAGCGATTGCCGCTCAAAATCCGGGCCTGGTCGCCTCGCTCCCTGCCGCGGATCACGAACTCGTGGCACGTTATTGCTGGGAGACGAACACCAACTTCGAAGCCGTCAAGCTCATGCTCGACGTCGGGTTTCCCGTGGCGCATCCCGAACGGAGCCACGGCTATTCGCCCTTGCACAACGCGGCGTGGGCGGGGTCGGCCGATCTCGTGGATCTGCTGATCGAGCGCGGCCACCCCGTGGACCTGGTGGATCCGGGCTATCATTCAACGCCGCTCGGCTACGCGATCTACGACTGCACAGTAGAGAAGCGGCATCCCGAGGGCGACTTCGGACATGTCGTCAAGTCCTTACTCGACGCCGGAAGCCCGTGGGATGCGTTGGACTATCCGACCTGTGATGCTCGCATCGACGACGTATTCCAACCACGAATGCTGCAGCGCGTCGACGGTGCCGCACTCTTAGGCGATGAGGCGGCCCTGACTCAGTTGCTGGGCGCGGCTCCCGGACCGGACGAGTTAGCCAAAGCCCTGGCGGGCGCGGCCAAAGGCGGACACATCACGCTGTGCCGCCGCCTTCTCGCTGCCGGGGCGCCGGTAAACGACGTGATCGGCCCGCATCAGATCACGCCCCTGATGTACGCGGTGTCTTCCCCTTCGAACCCCACCGCCGCCCTCCTTCTGGAACACGGCGCGGACGTCCACGCGAAAGATGGCAACGGATCGACCGCCCTCCATATGGCCATCCGAAACGGCGCGAGTCTCGAAACCATCGAGCTTCTACTACGGTCCGGAGCAAGCACGCAAATCGAGACTACCAACGAATTCGGCTACACGCCCCTCCGCATCGCGCTCGAAACAGGTCGCGACGGCATCGTCCGGCTCCTACGTGAATTCCTACCAGCCAAGTCTGAGTGAGCATCATCACGTAAAATTCTGCAAAAAACAATTTGCATCTAAATTGTTTTTCAAGTATTCTAGAATCGCTCTGGAACCAATGAATCCGCGCGAGAACTATGGAGACAGTCGCACAAGGCTTACTCACTCGCGATGAAATGGAGAGCAGGCGCCTGTTAGCCGCACAGGACCTGCAAACGGGACTCTCGCAGTCCCATGTCGCCCGGAAGTTCGGCGTCAGCCGTACGACAGCATCCCGCTGGTATCGTGCGCTGAACGGTAAAGGCCTCGAGGGCCTCCGCAAACGCCGCGCGCCGGGCCGTCCCAGCCGCCTCAATTCCGAACAGCTCAAAGGTGTGGCCGAAATTTACCAGGCCGGACCCCGCTCTGCCGGATTCGATAGCGATCGCTGGACCACCGCGCGCTTTGCCGACGCCATCCAGGCCCGGTTCGGCGTGCATTACGATCCCGACCACGTCGGTCGCATCATGCATCGCCTCGGTCTGCGCGAACGGACGCGAACCCGCCGCCGTATGGAATTGGTCTATGCGTCGTCGCGGTATTCGCCGAACACGGTTCTGAGCGTGCCCGAAGCCTCGCCCACCGTGGCGTAAGCTTCGGCCGCATCCAGGATCGACGGCATCAGGTTGCTGCCGTCGCGCGCCGCCCGTTCCAGCGCGGCCAGCCGTTCGGTCGTCGCCGACTGGCTGCGCGAAGCGCGCACCTGCCGCAGTTTCTCCACCTGCGCGCGCTCGAGCGCCGGGTCGAGTCGGAACACCGGCACTGTGCCGTCGTCCGTCTGCTGGAACCGGTTGACGCCCACCACGATGCGCTCGCCCGATTCCACCGCGCGCTGGTAGTCGTACGCCGCGTTCTGAATCTCGCCCTGGATGTAGCCCGTCTCGATGGCGCGCAGCGTGCCGCCCCGCGCGTCGATGCGCGCCAGGTACTCGCCCACGCCCCGCTCCAGCTCCGTCGTCAGTCCCTCGATGTAATCGCTGCCGCCCACCGGGTCTACCGTATTCGTCACGCCCGATTCGTAGGCGATGATCTGCTGCGTGCGCAGTGCGATGCGCGCCGATTCCTCCGTCGGCAGCCCCAACGCCTCGTCGCGCGAATTCGTGTGCAGCGATTGCGCTCCGCCCAACACCGCCGCCATAGCCTGCAGCGCCGTGCGCACGATGTTCACGTCCGGCTGCTGCGCCGCCAAGGTCGAGCCCGCCGTCTGTACATGGAACCGCAGCATCGTCGATCGCGGATCCTTCGCCCCGAAGCGGTCGCGCATCAGGTGCGCGTAGATCCGCCGCGCCGCGCGGAACTTCGCGATCTCTTCCAGAAAATCGTTGTGCGCGTTAAAGAAGAAGGATAGCCGCGGCGCGAACGAATCCACCGCCATGCCCGCCGCCACCGCCGCTTCGATGTACGCGACCGCATTGGCGAACGTGAACGCCAGTTCCTGCACCGCCGTCGAGCCCGCCTCGCGGATGTGGTACCCGCTGATCGAGATCGTGTTCCACTCCGGCAGCTCGCGCCCCGCCCACGCGAACACATCCGTGATGATACGCATCGCCGGCCGCGGCGGGTATATATAGGTACCGCGCGCGATGTACTCTTTCAGGATGTCGTTCTGGATCGTCCCCGAGAGCTTCTTCCAATCCGCGCCCTGCCGCCGCGCCTCGAGCGCGTAGTACGCCAGCAGGATCGCCGCCGTCGAATTAATCGTCATCGACGTCGAGACCTTCTCGAGCGGAATCTCGTGGAACAGCACCTCCATGTCGGCCAGCGACGAAATGGAAACACCCACCCGTCCCACTTCGCCCGCCGCCATCGGGTGGTCGGAATCGTAGCCCATCTGTGTGGGCAGGTCGAAGGCTACCGAGAGTCCCGTCGTGCCCTGCGAGAGAAGGTAGCGGTACCGGCGATTGCTCTCCTCCGGCGTGCCGAATCCGGCATACTGCCGCATCGTCCAATGACGGCTGCGATACATTTCGCGGTAGATGCCGCGGGTATAAGGATACTCGCCAGGTTTGCCCGGATCGCGCGTCATGACCGCGAAATTCTACGCGCCCGCAGGAAGGATGAGATACCATACCAGCCCATAACCAGCGTGCAAAAACCGGCGATGGTGAGGCGCAGGAATTCACTCCCGCCCTCGGCCGGCGGCGCTTTCGCGAAATCCATCGCATAGCGCGCCGTCTTGAAGCCGAAGATAACAGCGAAGGTCAAGAAAAGAAAGCCGATAATCTCATTCCAAAGACTGTGCAGCGGTTTCACTATCGCAGGTATGATGTGGCGGAAAAATGCGCCTGCGTGGCGGGCGGTGATTGGGCTTCCCACGCTTTTATCGTAACAAAAGCGGCTTTGCGTGGGTTTTCCATAGAGAACGGCCGAATAATTGCCGATAGATAGTGTAGTTGCGGCTTGATGAATCGGGCTGGCGTCCACTACAATCGGAAACGGGTGGTTGCGGCCCGCTGTGGAACGCCGGTCGTGTCTGGCGCATCCCATAAAGGGGACTATCGTGGAAGAGCCATTGAAACACCTCATGCAGGAGTTGGGGAACGCGATCAACGATTCTCTGTCCGAATCCGACCGCATCGCAGAAGCGATCGGTGAGATCAAAAGGGCCGGGTACGACGTCTTCCTCGTGCTCGAGGCGACGATCGGCTTCAACCGGCGCGACGAGAACAGCGACGCGGATGAGGACGACCTCGAGATGACCGAGGAACCCAAACGCAGTTTCGAGGCCACAGGCAAAATCAAGTTCACGTCGCAGGACCACCGCTTCCTTCGGGCTCTCAAGATTGCTGTAGACGACGAAAACCGCTAAGTCAAGAGTTCCCGATAGACGTCCCACGTTTCGCGGACGGCTTTTTCCCACGTGAATAATTTTGCGCGCGCACGACCCTTGTCTGTGAGGTCTCGCCGTAGGTCTTCATCCTCTGCCAGCCGCCGCAGGCCATCGGCGAGGGCCTCAGTATCTTCCGGATCGACCAACAGCGCCGCGTCCCCGGCAACTTCCGGCATCGCCGACCGGTTCGACGCGATCGTCGGGACCCCGGCCGCCATCGCATCCAGCACGGGCATTCCGAAGCCTTCATCGAGCGACGGAAACGCGAAGATCGAAGCCTGCTGGTACAACTCCGCAAGCTGCCCCGGCGCGACATAGCCGGGCATGCGAATCCGCTCCCGCGCCGGTGACTTCTCGATTCGCGCCAGGATTTCGCCCACGCCGTATCCGCCCGAGCCTGCCAGCACCAGTTGCCAGGAATTGTCCAAGGCTTCGAATGCCTCCACCAGGCGCGCCGTATTCTTACGCGTCTGCATCGCGCCAACGGTGAGGACCATGCGGCTTCGACTCAGGGCCGGCTGCGGGCCGCCCAGCTTATTCACGCCGTGATGCACCGTCGTCACGCGTTCGGCCGGCACGCCCAGCAACTCCACCACCTGCCGCTTCGTAAACTCCGAAACCGCGATGATCCGGTCGCTCCGCGCCGCCGCGTCGCGCGCCTGTTCCGTAAAACGCTTCCGAAACTCGCTTGTCGAATACTCGCCCGTCATTACG
>JBGPHT010000264.1:0-5991 GCA_041484525.1 Bryobacteraceae bacterium
ACTCTGCACTGGCTGCCAAAACGCTGAAATGGCCGCCCACATGACAAGCGAACCGTTCTCCTCTTCGCGATTCCCCGCGCGGCAAAGGCAGGTTATGAAATAGAAGCGACTACTTGATAGTAGTTATTCTTGAGGTGGGCCATAGGTCTCTGCGTAGGCCAGATGATTCGACCAGAGGAGACGGTGGAACCCGACGGGATCGTGACGACGCAGATCATCCAGCATCCCCATTGCGAACTCGAGTCCGCCCGGCAGCTTTCGGCGTCCTACCGAAGTCACCAGAGCTCGCCATGCGGACAACGGGAGGACTTGACCCAGCAGCCAGGCCGGCCACCGGATGCTCCAGCGAACCACGGATTTGCACTGGCGCCGCAGCCAATCCATTTTTTGCATGATCGCTCTTCTCTTTGCGCAGGCCCGCAAACTAAGCCAGCAGCTTCATCACCGTTCGAATCAATTCGTCCGCCGGCGTCCCTAACAGCAGCACGGGAACCATCGGCAGCACCGCTGCAATCGCCAGCCAGATCAGCGTACGTTTATCGATCGGCGCCACGCTCATCCCCCGCACGATGGCGAAGCTGTTCCCCATGTCGGCGAGAGATTGAATGTCCGAATTCCCCAAGAGTGTCTCGCCTTTGGGCGGACTCCCATGCACCCACTTGGCATCGAACATTTGCGTGTAACGCGTCGCCATCGCTCCGTACTCAAGCAGTCCCCGTCTCTTTACCCGAAGCAGCGTGGGAATCGGGAGTAGCAGCGGCGCCACCAGCAGCATGATGGCAAACACACAATAGCCGGTCAGAACGAACTTCAATTGCGAAATCGTCGATCCTTCGTAGGCAAGGGCGTTCCCTACCTGGCCGGCCATCACGGCGCCGCCGGCAAATGCGATAGTGGCGAACCGCCTCTGCCCTTCCGACAGGAAGCCGAGTCCGGCGGCCATATCGGGATGAGTCGGAATCAGACCCAGATTGAGCCTCGACGCGCGCCAAATGAAGGATGCCCAAAGAAACATCCGCCACAGCCAGACGGGCGCCGAGACTAGGCGAAACCACCAGCCGGCGGAACTCGGCATTCCGCCAGGCACCGAATGCCAGGTGGATACACCCCAGAGGAGTAAGCCTTCCATGCTTCGAATCGACAAGGACGGAAGGAAGGCAGCGGCCAAAATAACCATCTCCGGCAACACATGATCCCGGAGTCGCGTCAGTCTACCGATCGCCTCTTCAAACGACGGAAGCTCGGGTTCCTTCACCAACCCCGATTTCAGAAAATGCGTTACCACAGTCCGGAGACTTTGGTCGATCCCGACTTCGCAGAGGATCAGCAATGGCAGTGCCACCAGGAAGCGCACATTGGCGGCCAGGTCATACAGAAATGGAATCCGGACATGCTGCCCGTACGCCAATCCTTGCGCCATGGATAGAACCAGCAGCGGAAGCCATGTCAGCAGCGCGGCCGCCAGCGCTCTTCTCGCCACCCGGGTACGCTCTTGTTCGGCGCCTCCCAGACGAATCTGCAGCCGGTAAAAAGGACCTCCGCGCGTGAGCGAGAAGTTCTCCGCTGCCTCCGAATGCAGTTCACCCCACACAGACGGCGTCGGCAGTCCCGTACGCGTAGCCACCGCTCATACCCCCGATATGGCCTTGACGCGGCCGCTCTTGATGGCCTTCACCAGCGCGGCATGGTCGGCCTCTGTCTGGTCGCCGTGACTTTCCGCCCAAGTCGCGAGAGCCTCATCCAGCACCTCGGAATTCCCGCAGTAGCCGGCGACCATTGCGGCGTCTCCGGTTCGTGCATGCGCGCGCGACAGAATGGCGGCGCACGCCCAGGCGTAGAAGTTGAAGGATTCTCCGCTCAGCCACTCCAGCGGGATGCACCCTTTCATGTTCTTCATCTGTCGCACATAAAAAGGGCGGCCGTCGATCGTCGTCCAACCCAACATCAGGTCGCTCGACGCCTGCAGGGCCCGCTGTCCCACCACGATTCTTGCACCCTGATGCGAGGCGGTTTCAGGCAGTGGCGGCACATACGGAGCGCACGCGGGCACGATAGCTTCCTTTACTTGAAGCAAGAGCGGGTTACAATCGCCGTTTCCAAATAGCAGCGCGATGTAGGCGCGTGTACCTACGCTGCCGACGCCCACCACGCGGTGCCCCACGTCGGCGACGTGATACCGGCTAAGCAGGTAGCGCCGCTCCGCTGTTAGCGTTTGACCGTAGGCATTCAGCCCCTGCACCACTTTCTCGCGCGTTTCCGGATCGACGCGCGTGAGCACCGGCGGATCGTTCCTGAGCCGCCATGCGCCATCTACGATGCGCTCGGCGATCTTGCTGAGCAGCGTCGCGTTGGTCTGCTGCATGGCCTTCGCCACAGCTTTTGCAATCACCGCTTTTGCCTTCGGATCCACCTCCACCAGCGGGCTCTCGCGCCCCGGATAGGCGTGCAGATACCAGACGTCGAGTACTCCCATGCCTTGTAATCGATCGGCATTCCACCGATATCCCGTGACCGCGCGCATAACCGCCTCACGCCGTTCCCGCCGGTTCAACCCATTTTCCCTGCCGGCCACATTCACACTGGCAACCAGGCGTTTCAGGTCCCACTCCCAGGGGCCGATCGTCGCTTCATCAAAGTCGTTCAGGTCGAAAACGACGTCTCGCTGCGGCGTCCCGAAGAGGCCGAAATTATTGATGTGGGCGTCGTCATCGATAATCACATCCAGGCCGTTGACAGGAGTGACTGAGAGGTCCCGCGCCCTCACCACCGCCGAGCCGCGCAGAAATGCAAACGGAGAAGCCGCCATCCGTCCCATGCGCAAAGGGATCAGATCTTTTTCGCGGCCGCGATTGCTCTGTTCGATCAGGTCCAGCGGATCCGGACGGTCCGTCGGCGGTTTCCATTCGGCGTGACTCTCCCGCGGCGTGTGTGCGCGTAATGCTTTCCCCTGCTCGCGACGCCGTTCCCAAGGCTCGCCCGCCACGTGCAGATCGAGCACCGCATTCTTTTCCGCCACAAGATAGGCCCTCCGGCGGGCAGGCGGTGATTTCTGCGGCACCGTCATGAGTCAGGACCCCGGCAAGACAAACTCCCGCTGTCTTCCCGATGCATCCCATAGATCTCCAGACCCAACAAATCTCCGCTGCGCTCCTGTCTCGCCTTGAAATATTGCGTCTTTTCGCCGACGTGCGAATCCCTCTTCCAGAGGCGGGTGCATCATGAGACAGCCGAACTGGCGGAGTCAACCTAAGCCGTCGCAACTTGCGATACGGCAATCCCGCCTTCGACCGATCGTGCTGCTCGTGTTCGTGGTCGTGATGGCCCTCGCGGTCGCCATCGCCGCCGGCTGGACTCTATACGCTTGGTATCGTCCTGCTCCGGCGAACGCCAGCCCTGTCCCCTTGAAGTCCGAAGCTGTATTCGCACCGACCATCCCCAATGGCGAACCACCTCCCGGCGACGCGCCCCTCGGCATGCTTTGGATTCCCGGTGGCGAATTCTCTATGGGCGCCCAGGATCCGCCGCACATGGACCCCGTAGGCATGAAGGCCACGGTCGACTCGCGTCCCATCCACCGCGTGTTCGTCGACGGCTTCTACATGGACGTCACCGATGTCACGAACGCCGGGTTCGCCCGATTCGCGAAGGCCACCGGTTACGTCACGGTAGCGGAGCGCAAGCCGCGCGTCGAAGACTTTCCCGGCGCTCCTCCCGAAAACCTGGTGGCCGGCTCCGTTGTCTTCTCGCCGCCCGCTCACCCCGTGCCGCTCAATAACCACTTCCAGTGGTGGAACTATGTCGGCGGGACGAACTGGCGTCACCCGCTCGGTCCGAAAAGTAACATCGAAGGCAAGGAAAAATACCCGGTCGTGCACATCGCTTACGAGGATGCCGTCGCCTATTCGAAATGGGCCGGCAAGCGCCTGCCGACCGAAGCCGAGTGGGAGTTCGCTGCGCGCGGAGGACTCGCTGGCCAGCCCTTCATTTGGGGTGTCGAATTCCGGCCGGACGGAAAGTGGATGGCCAACACGCACCAGGGAGCCTTTCCAGTCACTGACACCGCCGGCGATGGCTACGCCGGAATCGCACCGGTCGGACAGTACCCGCCCAACGGGTATGGCCTATACGATATGGCGGGCAACGTCTGGCAATGGACCAGCGATTGGTACCGCCCGGATTATTATCAGCAACTGGCCGCGTTCGGCGGCGTGGCGCGCAACCCGCAAGGCCCCGCCTCGTCTTACGATCCATCGGAGCCATCGCAGCCGAAGAAGGTTCAACGCGGTGGATCGTTCCTCTGCACCGATCGGTATTGTTCGCGGTACATGGTCGGCACGCGCGGCAAGGGTGAAGTCAGCACCGGAACCAACCACCTGGGATTCCGCTGCGTCATGACGCGCGAGCAATGGGAAGCCCCGCCGGCCAATCAGCCGTAAACGCGAACACGTCCCTCGCTACTTCGCCCAATACGCGGGGTGCCCCACGTAAGTATCGTTTTCCAGGTTCGCCAGAATGGCGCGCCGCACCTTCAGAATGTCCAACTCGCCCTGTTCCTGATAGAGCACTTTCCCGCCCGGCGCGATCGCCATCGTGAACGGCACTCCTGCTTCCCAGTGGGCATCAAATGCCGCCTGCATCGCGTACGTGTCTTCGGACGCGAATTGCAGGTTGCGGCTGGAAGCGTGCTGCTCCTGCAGGATCTTCATCACGCCCGCCTTCTCATCCGGATAGTTGGTCGAAACCATCACCAGGTCGAAGTCGCGGCGCCGGAACATGCGGAATGTCTCTTCGAGCGCGGGGAACTCCGTGATGCACGGCCCGCACCACGTCGCCCAGAAGTTGATCAGCAGCACCTTGCCGGTCGGGTTAGAGCGCAGCTTCTTCAGGTCCTCCGCTGTCGCCATTTCCACCTTCACCGGCTCCGCTTCGATGCGCTTCATCTCCTGCAACTGGCTATCGATTTTCGATTTCCACTTGGTCGAGCACCCGAACGCCGGAGTATGCGCCACCGCCACTGCTTGCCCCGCCAGCATAGCGTCCAGCGCCGCCCGCGCATCCTGGATCTTTACCAGCGATTCGCGCTGCGCGTTATCGATCCGCCCCTCGTACCGCAGTTTCCGTTCCTGATCGAACAGGAACACGTGCGGCGTCGCCTGCGCCCCGTACGCCTGCGTGACGGATTGCGTCTCGCCGTCATAGAGATATGGAAAGTTGAAGTGCCGGTACTCGGCGCGATTCTTCATTTCCTCCAGGCTGTCGCTCACGTCCGTGTAGCCCAGCTCGGAAAGCAGGACCGCTTTCGGATCGTTGGGCTGGATCCCCACGAATGCCACACCCTTGTCCCGATAGTCTTCGACGAGCTTCTTCATCCGACCCTCGTAGAGTTGCGACGTCGGACAGTGGTTACACAGGAACATGAGCGCGAGTATCTTGCCGTCCTTATAATCGCTCAGCTTGTGGACACGGTCATCGATTCCAGGCAGCGCAAAATCCGGCGCCGCCGACCCGATCGCCAGTATCGGATGTGCCGCCGCTACCGGCGTCGTCAGCCTGGGTTCCTGCCCGAACCCCACCGCCGCCATCCCCAAAACCGCGAGTATCGTCCGCAGTGTCATCCCACGATCTTACCTCTTGATTTCCCCTGTATCCACACGCGCATCTACCGCCGCACCGTCACCTCCCCACAGAAAATATAATCGCCGTCCTTTCAGTCATTTCCCTCCGAATTCCCCCGGCGCCCTTACAACTCCGTGCCAATATCCAATCAAGGAGCCAGTCTGCTCCCCCGTAAGGATACTTGCGGCGGCAAGGAGGCAACTCCTTTTCCCCACAACCCACCCGCCGTAAGCATCGGGCGCACGACAGGAAAGTGACAAAAGATCAAGCGGCCCTACGGAGTTGTGACCTCGGCTCGCAGAAGTCCTGAAAACGACCGCTGAGCTGGGAGCAACGGAGAGCGATGATGGCATTGGAACCGCGGACGGTCCAGTG
>JBGPHT010000265.1:0-5948 GCA_041484525.1 Bryobacteraceae bacterium
CGGTTTTGACCGGCGCGCGGCTTGGCGGCATGCATCGTCACAAAAGGCAGCCCCCCGGCGCTTTCTTTCCGGCAACGACGCGCGGCAGTGCTGGCAGGTTCCCGGCTGGCGAGCCTCTTTTCCATCGCGGCATTCCCGGCTGCACCAAACCCCCGGATCGTCCTTGCGAGTGAAGCGGACAGGGCCTATACCCTGGCCGCAAGCATCACAAATCTCCGTGATGTAGCAGCCGTGCTTTTCGAGCAATGCGTATGCTTGCCGCGTCGTCAGTTTCATTTCATGGCGCTCCAAGCGTGGGGCGAATCCCGAGGATCGGCTGCGGACCGACAGCCAAGCGAAGCAAGTTCCTCATTTGTCCATCCTGTCCTTTGTGGGTCACTCAACGAGCGAGATTGCGCTCGCACACCACGTAGTTGCGGAAAGCGTAGTCCAACTTGGTGATATAGCCGATGTGGTCGGGTTCATCGTCCACACAGTTGACCTGGATGGACTTCCAACGGCGGAGAATGGGCCTGAGATAGCAGCGGGCTGGCCGGAATTATTCGCAGTGACGGCGATTATGATCCCAGACCCAGTTGGAGTGAGGCTGGGACCGACTTGGTTCGTTGTAGAGCCCTGAGTGCTGACCGAGGCTTGAGTTGTAGCGAACGACGCCGCTCCCGCCGAGGTGATCGTAAGATCGTACAGCCAGAAGCCGGTGAAGCCAGACGGTGACGTAGCGGTAACGGTGATGGTTGTGACGCCGGGGGAGACCACTCCATTTGTACGAAGGACCGCAGTGCCGCCAGATGCAGCATCCAGCCCGCTAGTCGAGACCGTCCAGCCGTTACTTGCGGAATCGGTCGCTCCGGTGAGCGTCATCGCGCTGGATGGCATCAGTGAGGTCAAAACCAGCACATTCCCGACGGTATTGATCCCGGTGAGCGCCATCGAGGCAGACGATGCTATGCCTAAATCGGTGATCGAGTTGATCTTGATGGATCGTCGGTTCCCAAGGACGGTACCGCCCTGTAACTTAGTGGTTCCGACCACCTTCGTGCTCTGTGAGAGCACCGGAAAGCCGAGTAACAACGCGAGGAAGACTGAGAGGAGTCTACTCATTGTACCTGGCAGTAGCTCCCATCTTGAATCGTGACCGTGCCGGCTCCCTGTGCGGCTGCCTGGAGAGTGACCGTGCCGGCGTTCACTCCATTGACGATTCCAAACTGGATTCGCACTGCTAGATTAGTTGTGGCGGTGACTGCCGTTCCAGCACTCAACGAAGTGCTGAAAGCCGTGGCCGCGGCGCTGTCTGCGTAGGTTGGCGTAGCGGTCAGTTGAAACTGTGCCGAATAAAGGACGTTGGTTGGCGAGGCAGGACCGGTGAACTGAATCTTTGGCCCCGATGTGCTTGCTGAACCTGAATAGATCAGGTAGCAACTGCCGACGTAATTCGTGCTTGCTTCTGCGGAGAATGCAATCGTCTGACCGGTTGAACCCTTTACGTCGGAGAATGTAGTGCTCGCGTTGGAGTACGCTGTCCCGGTCGTGATCGCGGTCTGCGGCATCTTGGCCCAGGTTCCAACTCCTGGAGATGCGTTGCTCGACAGCCATGCGGAGCCGCTGTTCGTGGGTGCAGTCCCAGGAACGTTCACCACGTACGACGTAACCGCCGCGGGGACCTCGAAGGTGACGGAAGTGGTACCGGCCGAGTTTGCCGCTCCCTGCTTCATCTGCAATCCGCCGGCAGGAGCGGCCGTGGTTGTGACTGTTACGAATGACCCCCCTGCAGTGTTCGTACAAGTGAGGGTATTCGCCGTCGTGACCCCTTCGTCGCAAAGAGTTGCCGTAAGCAGGCCGTGAGTCGCGTCAGTAGATTTCGGAAGGAAACCGGCCGCGATGACCGCCGCTTCAGATGCGGCCACGCTGTCCGCGTTGTTCGTCCACAGATGCGTGGCGTTGTTCGTCGTGTCGAGGCCGATGGTGCTGTTCACGTTAGTCGTGAATCCGGCCGCTTCCGGAATCTCTACGGTTCCCGAAGTGAAATCCTGCAAAAACGCTCCATAGACGTTAGATTGGTCAGTATATACGGTGGTTCCGAGCAAGACTCCTTTGGCTGGAACTCCCACAACCTCGTCAGCGGCGCCATTACCCAAAACCACCGATCCTGCTGTAAGTGCTCCGGTATGGGTAACAGTTCCAGTCCCGCCGCCAGCGTTTCCTCCCTGTCCTTGCATCTGCCAGTTCGTTCCGTCAAATTCCAGTAGCGTGTCTTGCCCGGCGAGGAAGTCGTTCGCGGCTATCGCCGTACCACCGCCCTGCTTTTTAACCGGCGCGTCCAACGTGCTGTTCACGTTGAGCGTCATGGCTCCAGTGCTCGCCACGTCTGCTTGAAACATGATGATATCTCCGTCGGCAGGATTAAATGACGGAGAAGTCGTACAGGTATAAGTAGTTCCCGATCCAGACGCCGCTGCGCAGGTAAGCGGCATGGAAAGACCATGAGCTGTTAGGCTGGAGGAGCCGCTGCTGCTAGGGAAATTTTGTCGTTGCCCGAACGCGCTTCCGCCCATCGCCAGCAAAGTGACGATAGAAAACAGCAGTTTAGTTTTCATGGATTTCCTTGGTTAGCGGGGATACAGACGCTGACGCCGACTACGTGACGCCAACCAACGCAACGTTTCAGATCACGGCAGTGAATGCCATTACGTTCATCGCCCGGGCAGACATGTCTCCGACTGGCGGGCGATTCATTCGTTTCTTGATGAAGACCCTGACGAACGCGGTGGGCGTGGTAGCCAAGCTGACGCTGCAATGAGGAGGCTAAAGTAGCTAGAAATAGGTCATGCCAGTACCAAAAGGAGAACGATACGAGCTGCGTCGTCAGTTTCATTTCATGGCGCTCCAGCCGCCGGACGAATCCCAAGGACCGGTTGCGGACCGAGCCGGGGCAGGCCCAACGTAGAAGCAGCCTTGTTGCGCCGCTCGAAGAGCATTTTGTTCAGGCCGTCCGCGTGGGTTAGCAGGTTCCCGCGGGCCTTCGCGATGGCTTGGAGGCGGGTCTGCTTTTCCGCATCGCTCAACTTGCCGCCCTCGACGGCTTCCTTGGCCTGGTCGATTCGATTCAGCATCTTGGTCATGCCGGCCAGGTCCCGATAGAAAAGCGCATACGTTGCGTTGTCCGGGTCCTTCAGGAATTGCCGCGCCTGCTCTGGGTCCGTCTTCGCAAGCTTCCCGACGCGCTGATAAACCCTCTCCGCTTCTGCCGTGTCACGGATCAGCCGCTTTTCTGCGTCGTCGCGATAGTTCGGGAAGCCCAGGTTTCCGCCGACGAACGAACGCAGGTCCACGTCCTCGTTGCTGTCCAGCATCCGGTCAAGCGCAGGCAGCGCGCGGCGAACGGCAAAGACGGCCTGCTTCTCCAGAGCCTTCGAAGGCAGAATCTTTCCGGGCGTCTCGTAATCCTGCTTCGAGACGATCTCCTTGCCGCTCAACAGGCTTTCCCGATTCGTGGCGAGCGCCACAAAGCCCGATAGGTCCGGGCGCATCAAGTTGAGCAGGCCACCCGCACCCGAAGTCACGCCGCGGGCAGCTTCGTCGAGTGCGCGTTGATTGCTCTCGCCGCGGACTTTGGCTTGCGCGTAATTCAGCGCAGGACGGAACAGATTCCGGGCCATCGACTCGCGCAGCAGCCCGGTACTGAAAGCACGGTCGCCAACATGAATCGCCGAGATGTCGTTCTGGTCTTCGTCGCGGTTCTGTCCGAACGAATGCAAGGCGCGATTCGCCAGCATGACTACTAGGGCAGGCGGAACGGTTGTGCGGACGGGATGCTGCAGCACCCACCGAAGCGAAGCGAAATCCCACCCGGGGAACATCATGAACCGGCCAAGTAGCTTTTGCCGGTCGGTCCAGTTGGCACGGCTGTACTCGCCCAAGGCATCGTTGACGCCTCGCGAGATTTGCGCGTCCGTCAGGTCAGGACGCTGCGAGCGCATCAGGTCGGCGACGTACAGGCGCGCGCGCTGGTCGATTCCGCCAAAACCACCGAAAGAGCCGGGCTCAAATAGCGCCTTGTGTCCGATCTGCGCCACGCCGCGCGCCCAGTTCGCCGGGTTCAGGTTCCCGCCGATGTATTCCTTGAGGTTCGAGACTTCGCCCGTCGAGATGGCGCCGTGCTTCGCGAGCATGTCGAACGTGGGATCGTTTAATCCCGAGAGGCCGCGCTCTCGCAGTTCTTTGCCCAGGCCGACTTTCAGCGCGTTTACCCAGGCTAGCGGGTTCGCGGCGCCGCCCGGACTCTGCTGTGTCACCCGGCGCAGGATGTTAAACACGTGCGGCACACCGAAGCCGAAGCCGAGAATCTGCTCTTGGAAGAATCGCCGCAGCGAGCTTGGCTCGCTCTCTTCCTTGCGCCCGTAATCCGTCAACGCCTTTACGATCTCTTTCGGCCCGAGGTAGCGCCCCTCTGCCGGTGTGGGGAATTTCTCGCCCTGTGTCGGGTCGTAGTAGGAATATTCCTTGGTGCCTTTCACGCCCGCATCGCGCATTTCGCGTGCCACATCGGGCCGGAAGTACCGTTTTCCGCCGTATTCGATGGAGCGAGGATCTTCCGCGCCGTTGGGTAGGACCGTAGACTTCTCGAGAAATTCGTGCGCCACCTCATCGCGCAGCGCCTTGAGGTTCGTCGCCACAAACTTCGTCGCGAATGCCGGGCCAAACTCGTGCAGCCCGTTCTGGTAGTGGTATTCCGCCGTCGCTTCGCGGCTCTTTGGATTCACGTTTTGCGGTCGGATGACGCGGTCGAACGGCGCCGACTCCGCGGGCTTCCCTTCCGCCGAGGGCTTGTTCACCCCGGCCACGTACTTGTCGTAGACGCGGCGCAGGTAATCCTGCTCGAGAGTTTCACCGCCCATCTTCTCCCGCGCTGCCGTCAATTCCTGTTCCAGCGGCTTGTACTTCCGTAACGCCTCTTGAATCGCCGGGTCGTTCTGCGCTTGCCGGTATTCCTGCGGATGGTTCGCGCGCAGGTTCGCGCGGCTGTCGGCGTCGGCCATCAGCGTGAATAGACGCTCTTGCGCGCGGCTGAGATCGCCGACGACGTTGTGAATCTCTTGCGCGGCTTTCGAGCGGAGATACTGCGGCGCGTTGTCGAGGAGATGCAGCCCCTCGGCGACGGCGGGATCAGCTTCGCGGGCCTTCTGGTATTTGTCGCCGATCTTTAGAACCTTGTCGATCAGCGGACGCGCTACGCGCTCATCCCATGCACGAGACAGCACACGCGCGCCTTCAATGAGCGCCTTCGGATTCGGGCCGGAAGCGAGCTCGCCGCCCTTCTTGCCGGCGTCTTCGTACTCATGTTCCGGCGTGCGCGTCGCCTGCTCGCGTGGCGCGAAGATTTCTTTTTGCGGGCTGGCTTCCGTGCCACGGAAGAGCGGAGACTCACGCTCCATCGTGCCAGCTTTGGCTTCGATGGACTCAGGCGGCCGGTTGACCTGTTCGGTCAGTTTCCGGCCTTGCTCCCGTCCTGCCGCCTCGCGCTGTTCGCGCACGGCACTTTCCATGCCGGGTAGCACGCCCTCTTCCCGTGCAGGTTGTTCGAGGGTCGCACGGTGCGCCTCGCGAATCTCGCCGGTTACGTCTCCACGATTCCCGCGCAGACCTGACTCAACGTTTCGCTCCGCCTCAAGACGGCGGCGGATTTCCGGTACTTGTTCGGCTGTGATGGGACGCCCGAGCTGGCGGCTCAGGTCTTCAACTTCTTGGGGATGGATAGGCTGCGAGGGTTCGAAATCAATGCCGCCGTGGGCTGCGGCTACTGGATGAGTGGACTCGCCGGGGGTTTCTTCGTTATAGCGACTTTCTGCGCGTGTTCCACCACCATGTCTAGAAGCTTCCTCAGCGCCGGCCTCTCCGCGGGCTTCGGCTGCTGCGTCTTCGACGGCTTGGCTGAATCTGGCTGCGGTTTC
>JBGPHT010000266.1:0-5892 GCA_041484525.1 Bryobacteraceae bacterium
AAACAGCCCCTTCCACGCCTTGTCAGCGCTCCCGTTGCAACCATGCCTCAACTCAAAATGTAGTGCAGACCTCAGCGGAACCCTCACTGAAAACAAACGGCTTCCGGGTGGCGTACCAGCCCAAGTGCGAAAGTCGGGCTAGTCGCGGCGGCGATCGTGTCGATCATGCTCAATCCAATCCTCTATCGGACGCTGGGTCCGATCGAGGCATTCCTCGAACGCCGTCCCCGGCTTTGGCGGCTGCTGAACCGAAAGGCGGCCCGTGGGTTGGCGGAGGCGGTCGAGGAGAGCCGCGTGAGTTCGGCTCATCGTGCGGTGCTGGTGGGTTATGGACCCATCGGCAAGGCCATGACGCGCCTGCTGCAGGGCCGGGGCATCGAGACGACAATCATCGAGATGAACATCGAGACGCACCAGAAGTTGCGGAGCGAAGGCCAGCGGGCGGTCTATGGCGACGCCAATCAGAGAGAAGTCCTGGAGCAGGCCGGGATCGCCGGCGCCAGCAGCTTGATCCTGAGTACCTCCGGATCGGCGGGCGCCACGGAGGCGATCCGGAAAGCTCGCGAGCTCAATCCGGATTTGCACGTGGTCGCGAGGGCCGACTATCTCCGGCAAACCGAAGCTCTGCGGAACGCCGGCGCGGACGAAGTTTACTCCGGTGAAGCTGAAGTGGCATTAGCCATGACGGACAGCATCCTTCGGCAACTCGGGGCAACGCCGGATCAGTTGGACGAGGAAGAGACCAGGATCAGGCAGGAACTCTGGCGGCAAACACAAAGTCCGTGACATTTCCGGATCTCGCTCGGCCCGTCTAATCCGCACTGGCCGTGCGCTTCTCCGCGCTCGCGGCTGGTCGGGGGACACGCCTCGTTGGGCACGGCTATTCTGGTAGTGGATTGCACGTCACTTTCACGACAGGCGCCTCCGTCGCTGGCGATCTGATCGGTTACACTACCGGACTGCTGATCGCAGTCCTGCTCCTGATACTCACTCTTCGGGCGGCCAAACTGCCGGGGACGCCGCTGGCTAATATCGTCTTCACTCTTTGTGCGCTTTTCTGGTGTGCCGGCGGCTTGGCATACACGGCGCTGCTCGCTACCGGGGCACCCGGCGAAAATCGCTCCGCGCTCCTTGCCTTGGCCATCCAGTACTCCGGAGCAGCGGCCTTTCCAATTCCCGTGCTGGCCGTCTGGCGTCCTTATGCGGTACGCGCGTGGCAAAAGACCATGGCGCGTGTGCTGCAGCTTTTTGCGGGGTTCACCGCCGCGGCGATTGCGATCCTCCTGTGGTCCCGTGCGCTGACGGACGTCGCTCTCTTCCCATTCGACGGCGTGCGGCACTTCATCGCTTATAACGCCACGCTGCTTCTGGTCCTGGGCGCCGTCTCCTTGCTGCGGCGCCAGTCTACGCCGCGCGCGGTCTATCTTCCTTCGCTCGCGATCGCGGTGACCGCCGGCGCCGCTTCCATCGCATACGCCATTGTCCGGAACTCGCGCCTCAGCCACGCGCTCGATCTGGGCTTCCGGGTGGTAGGGAGCCACCTGGTCTTGCTGGCGGCCATTTGTACGTTCTTTCTATTTGCCCGTTTTCGCTTTGCCGATGTCTTCATTCGGTACAGCGTCCGGATCCTGCTGGCCGGCGCGTGGGCTTCCGCTATTGCGCTGGCGATGCACTCGTCGTTTCTGTCGCACGTCGCCAGCCAGGCGCGAGCCCCGGCGGCGGTGCACGTCTTTGCGATCATTCTGGTCGCGAATGCACTGCTGCTCTCGTTCACTTTCGTGGACGAGCAAATCAGCAGGATGGCCAACCGGTTGCTCTTCCGGCCGCCGGACTACCGGGCCCACTCGCGCGAACTCGGAAACCGGCTCGGCGGCCTGCAGCTCGAATCTGAAATTGCGGTAGCCATCGAAAAGGCCGCGCGCGACCCACTCGAACTGAGCGGCGCGCGCTTGATCGCGATCGACGGCGTGCCCTCTCCACAGCGGCCCGCCGGCATTCTGGAAGGCGAAATCGTCGAACTGGATTACGCCGATCCTTTGCGTGCGCTCCTTCCGCTGCCGAACGTCGAAGTGTTGATCCCGGTCACCTCGGCGGGGCGCGTCACGCATCTCCTGCTGATCTCGCCCGGCCCGGCGCGTCCAGGTCTCGTGACGCATGACCTGAACTATCTGCGCGCCGTGGCCGCCCAGTGCGGCAATCGACTCGACGCACTCGGCCGCGAGCGGGAGGCAATCGAGCGCCAAGGCCGTGAAACGCTCCTCCTCCAACAGGTCACGGAGGCCGAACTGCGTGCGCTTCGGGCACAGATCAACCCACACTTCCTGTTCAACTCCCTGAACACCATCGCGGACCTGATCGTCCGGGACGCGCCGCGCGCGGAAGCCATGACGCTTCGTCTCGCCAGTGTATTCCGGCACGTGCTGCAGCACTCGAGCCGCTCGCTGACTTCCATCCGCGACGAGATCGAGTTCCTGCGGACCTACCTGTACATTGAGGAGGTGCGCTTTGGCGATCGCCTGCAAGTTGAAATAGACGTGGCGCCCGAAGTCGCCGGCGAGCCGATTCCGGCGCTTCTCCTTCAGCCGCTCGTCGAGAATGCGCTCAAGCATGGCCTGGGACCGAAGCCCGGACCGGGTCACCTTTGGATCACGGCGCGCGCCGATGGAGATCGGGTGCTTGTCACCGTCGAAGATGACGGCATCGGACCGAGATCGGCTGAGGCTGCCGACCCGCCCGGCTGGCTGGCAAACATCGCCGATCGCCGGACCGAGTCGCAACACCATGGCATGGCCAACGTTGCCGAGCGCCTGCGAACGCAATACCAGGATCGGGCCAGTGTGAAGCTCGAGCCGCGAGAAGGGGGAGGCGTGTCGGTGACGGTCCTGATTCCGCGAAGTGAGGCCGCGAAGACGGTATGAGAAGCATCATCGTTGACGACGAAGAATCAGCGCGCGCACGGCTGCGGCGTCTCCTCACCGCGCATCCCGATATCCAAGTGGCGGGAGAAGCCCGCGACGGTCTGGAAGCCGTGGAGAAGATCGAAGAGCTTAAGCCCGACCTGCTCTTCCTCGACATCGAATTGCCGGGATTGACGGGCTTCGAAGTCCTGCAATCCATTCCGGCCGGCACCGCCATGCCGCTCGTGATCTTCGCCACTGGGTACGACCAGCACGCGCTCTCCGCCTTCGAAGCCAATGCCCTGGCGTACTTGCTGAAGCCGGTGGAACCGGAGCGGCTGGCGCAAGCCGTGGAGCGCGCCCGTAAACTCAGCGCGGCCACGCGCGATGGGGAACGCGAGCGCAAACACATCCTGCAAGTAGCGCGCGAAACGCCCAAGATCCTCCGCCAGATCGTGTGCCGGAAACACGATCGTCTGGTCCTGATGGCTCCGGAGCAGATCTTCTGGTTTCAGGTGGAAGACGGTATCGTGAAAGCGCACACCGGCGCCGACACTTTCGGGGTCAGTTATCAACTTGGGGAGTTGGAGGCGAGCCTGCCCGCCGAGATCTTCTTTCGCGCGCGCCGGGAAGTGCTGGTGAACCTGAACAGGACTAAGGAAATCAGGCCCTACTTCAAGAGCGGCTTCCTCCTCATCATGGCTGACAATGCCGCGACCGAGATCGTGATCAGCGAAAGACAGGCTCGCTCCTTCCGGCAGCGCGTACCTGGATTGTAGGGCTGTAGAGCGCTTGTCTACGGCTAGTAACGGTCACTCGCCGGTACCATCACCCGCTGCCAGTTTCCACCAGGAGTCGGCTCCGTCCAGGAGCGGGTGCACGCGCGTGATTCCGTGGCTTCTCAGGAGCAGCGCCGCCCGGGCGCTGGAGGCTTCGTTGGGTCAACTGCAGACGAGCACAATGTCGCGATCGCGGGGGATTTCCAAATAGTGCGCCGCCAGTTCTTCAGCGGAGATGCGAAGCGCTCCGGGGATCGATTCTGTTTCGTGGGCAAGGCTGTTCCGCAGATCCACAATGAGTACATCCTCGCCGGCCTGCAGCTTGTCGCGCAACTCCTCCGCGGTGATGCGCGCGATTGCCAGCTTCTTTATGAACCTCCGCCGCTGTACGAATTTCCAGGCGATCCACCCCGACGGTAGTCCCACGACAAGTAGCCCGAGTCCGGAACCCATGCGCGCTGCGTAAACTGCCACCGTTTCGAGTTGGTCGCTGAAGACGTAGCCGATGCCGCCGTAGGTGGAAATCCAAATCAGCGAGCCGAGGCAGTCGAACAACAGGAATCGTCCCAGACTTGCCCCGGAACTTCCGGCAAGGGGCGCGGCTACCGCATTCAGCCCGGGAACGAACTTCGACACCAGCAGCGAACGCATGCCGTACTTGAGGAACGCATTCTCCGTCTGGCGAACACAGGAGTCCGGTTCCAGCGCAACGCGGCAAATGAAGCGCAGGATCTTCGCTCCCCGATGCCGTCCCAGTTGAAACCAGATATTGTCGGCGAGCAGGCAAGCCGAAATGCCATAGAGCAGGATCAGGTGCAGGTCCAATCTACCGGTCCGTGCGAGCGCTCCGCACGCCAGCAGTAGCGGCAGTGATGGCAAGGGCAGCGCCGCCTGCTCGGCCAGCAGCCAGACGAACAGCAATACGTATCCATGCTGAACCAGGAATTCGACGGTGCGGCCCATTGGGTTCAGTCTACCCAATGAGCCCCTACACCCCGCCCGTTCCGGCGTTCTTGCGGCTAAGCCGACCGTCCATTACAATCCCTGCATGCGCAAAGTCGTCCTCGGCCTCGGCATCAGCCTCGACGGTTATATCGCGCGCCCGAATGGCGCCGTCGACTTTCTCTTCATGCCCAAGGACTACTCGATGGCGGGCTTCTTCACGACCATCGACACCGCCATCATGGGCCGCAAGACTCTCGACGCCGCGCGCCAAATGGGTGGGGGCGATTTCAGCGGGTCGTCGATGGCGTCGTACGTTTTCTCGCATACGCAGCCGCCCGGCAAGCGGGAGGGCGTGATCTTCGTCAACCGTTCGCCCGCGACTCTCATCCGTCAACTCCGCAAAAGCCCCGGCAAGGACATCTGGCTGATGGGCGGCGGCGAACTCGCCCGCGATTTCCTCAAAGCCGATCTGGTGGATGAGCTTTACCTTGGTGTGGTGCCGGTCTTGCTCGGTGAAGGCATTCCGCTTTTCCCGAGCGGTTTCCCGCAACGCGATTTCTCGTTGGTCGAGAACAAGACGTACTCGAAGGGTCTGATCGCGCTCAAGTACAGACGGGTCCGTTCGAAGGGCAAACGCAAAGTCTGACCGCTCGTTCACGCCCCAAAATCCGCGCTCAACCGAGTCCCTTCGCGTTCGGGCTTTTTCGATTGAGCTGCATCGCCCGAATGCCTTACCGTCGATACGAAAGCGCACGTCGGTCTTTCGGGAGGAAGCATGAAGCAGTTGTTATCGACCATTTTCATCTTTGCCCTGAGTGCGGCGTCATGCCATCACCAGATGTCGGCGGCGCAAGATAAGAGTCAAAGCAAGAGCGAATCCGCCAGGATCGCGGGGACCTGGAAGTTATCCATGGACTCGCCGCATGGGACCCTACAGGGCCCTCTGCAAGTGAAGCAGGATGGCGCAAAGCTCACCGGCACTTACGAAATCGAGCATATGGGATCGATGTCGTTGACCGGCACGGTCGAGGGCACGAAGGTCTCGTTCAGCATGGAACTGCCCGGAGGCGCGCCGCCATTCACGTTCACCGGCACGGTGGAGGGCGACAAGATGAGCGGCACCACGGCGCTAAGGCTGGCCGCAATATTAACTAGTTACAGATGGTCGCTTATCTGTCATAACCAGGCTCCGCGTGCGGTTCTGCCCGGTAGAGTGTGAAGTCTCCATAGCCAACAAATACAGCCACTCCGTGGCATCTGTGAGGAGTGGC
>JBGPHT010000267.1:0-5835 GCA_041484525.1 Bryobacteraceae bacterium
ACCCCGCGGCTCGCCGGACGCGCGCCGATCGGCATAACCCACAGTCCATCGCCACTATCCGTATCAGGATTGCCAGAGCCCTGCTGCAACATCTCCCCTGCTGCCCCTTTTGCTGCGCGCGCCGTTTATAACACAGTAGTATTAGGCCTGGGTCGTTCAGTCACTACGACTCGCGAATTGTTCCATCTCCTTCCCGTCACGGCAAACGCTGCGGGCAGACTTCTCGCACAAGCGAACACGCTGAGAAGCCAGAGGCGACTCACCGAAGCGTTGGCGGCGGCGCAAGCTGGTCTGCGCCTCGCAACGGAGCCGGCACGGGAAGAGATGCAAGCCGCCTTCCACGAACTGATTGGCGTAATCCTTCTAGCGAGGAACCGGGATTATGCGCTGAGCCTCCCGGAATTCCGCCAAGCCGAGGCGATCTACACACAACTTGGAGACTGGAGCGCACAGGAACGGACCGGACATCTGATTGCGGCCGTGCAGTTAGATGCGGGTAATCTCACCGACGCTTTGGAATTGCTTCGAAAACTCCTGTCGCAAGCCGACAACCGGCAGCGCTTGGCCTCGAGAGCGGACCCGTTACAAACCTTGGGCCGTCTGCATTTGGCCATGGGCGAGCCCGATAACGCGCTCACAATTTTCCTGGAGGAACGGGCTCTCCGAGAGCAGCTTCACCGGCCGTTCGATCAGCTCCTGCTTCAGATCGGTTCTCTCTACGCCAGGCGAGGTGATTTCGCCGAAGCCCTGAAATGCCTCGAGCAGTCGTACGCGCTTGCGCCTACAAAAGGCGATCGAGCGTTCGCACTTCGCGCTGTCGGGCATTTGTACGGGAACCGAGGCGAGTATTTTCAGGGTCTAGCGTACGGGCAGCGCTCCGTAGCCCTCTTTCGCGCCGCGAATATGCCTCTGCAAGCGGGGGCGGGCTTGCGCGATTTAGCCGCCGTTTATACCAGCCTTGGCGATTATGCGGAGGCAAACAGGCTCTTGCAGGAGGCGCTTCAAAGCGCCCGAAAGCTGCAAGACGGGGGAGAAGAGCAAGGAAGCCTCGCCGATCTGGGCAGACTTCGCGTTCGCATGGAGAGACCGCGAGAGGCGCTGCGTTACTTGACTTTGGCGCTGGCACGCGCGGAGCACACCAATTATCCGGCAGCGCGTGCCGAAACGTTTCTTAGTATCGCGGGGGCCTACAAGGAGCTGGGTGAGACGGCAAAAGCCCTTCAGAACGCAAATGAAGGTTTGGCCGCGTCCCAGGCGATCGCTTCTCAGGCACTCACGGGCGAGGCACTCATCGAAATCGGTGACTGCTATCTTCGCTCCGGCGATCTTAGCCGTGCCCAAAGCCGGTTTGCTGAAGCGCTTGCAATTGCGGAGAAGAGCGCCATCGCCGATTTGATTGTGGCCGCTCGGCGCGGATTGGCCGAAATCGAAGTTCGCAGGATGAATTATCGAGCCGCTCAGGAGCATTTGCGATCTGCGATCGACAAAGTGGAATCGATGCGCAGCACCACGCCCGGCACGGAATTGCGCTCAGGGTTTCTCGCCCAGAACTGGCGGGTTTACGAGGACATGCTTTATGTGCTTTCCCTGGTTCGCGGCGAAGAGAGGCTCGGCCTTGAATACGCCGAGCGGGGACGCGCACGGGCATTTCTGGATGTCCTGGCAGGCGCACGGGCCGGTTCCGAGCATGAACAAGCTCCGGCCTTGGATTCGACTGCGATCGTAGAACAAATGCACTCCTCAAATGCCACCCTTCTCGAATACGTCGTCGGAGAACGGCGCCCGTATCTTTGGGTCGTGTCAAGGGAGAGCGTCCAGATGTTCCCGCTGCCCGGTCGGGCGCAACTTACTCTGCAAGTGACAGCGTATCGGCAAGCGCTGAGCTCTCCACCCCGCCTGGGCAATCCCGATTACCGAACCGCTGCACGCGGCCTCTACGAGACGCTTCTTGGTCCGGCAGGTGGCCAGTGACAGGCGCGACCCAACTAATCGTGATTCAAGACGGCATTCTGCACTACGTTCCTTTTGAGACTCTGATCGGGCAAGACGGGCAGCATCTCGTCGAACATCAGACGATCAGCTACGCTCCGTCGGCCTCGATATTGCCGCAACTGAAGCGGGACCACACACCCGACGTGCGCAAGGAACTTCTGGCTGTCGGCGATCCAACCCTTCCCAGCATTCCCGGTCGCGATCTGCCGCAGCTTGTCCGCGCTGTTTACACCCGCGCCGGATTTTCCTTCGGCCCCCTCCCGTACGCGGGACGAGAACTGAACGAGATCGCAGGGCTATTCCCAGCCGGACAAGTCAAGATCATCGTCGGGGCCCAATTGACGGAGGCCACCCTCAAACGGGAGCGACTTGCCGAGTACAAACGCCTCCACTTCGCAAGCCACGCGCTCGTAGATGAGCGAGTGCCGGACCGCTCCGGAATCGTGCTCTCAGCCGCTGCGGACGGAGAAGATGGTATCCTGCGCGTTCCTCAGATTCTGCGACTACGCATCGATGCCGACTTGGTCGTTTTGTCCGCCTGCCAGACCGCCCTCGGCAAACTCGTGAGGGGCGAGGGCATGCTGGGATTAAGCCGTGCTTTCCTAACGTCGGGAGCGGCACGCGTCATCGTCAGTGGCTGGGAGGTCAACGACTTGTCAACCGCTGACTTTATGAAAACCTTTTATACTTTCTTGCGCGAGAACATTCCTCCCGCCGAAGCCCTGCGGCAAGCCAAATTATCCCTGCTTCATTCTTCCTCACCAGCGTACCGGCATCCGTACTATTGGGCTCCGTTTATCCTATTGGGACGGCCTGACTAGACGCAGAGGCTCAGGCAACGTGACGGGCTGGCGGTCAGTTCTTGATCGTGATGAATCCTCCCGGCGGAGTGCTGAACGTCCCCAGCTTCATGGTCAACGGGTAGTCGCCATCGGGCAATCCACCGGGGACTTGGAAGTTGATCTGGTAAAGCCCGGCGATTCCGGGTGATACCCCGACATAGGGCAGCTTGCTTGTATCCAGGCCTACTCCGCCCAACGTTAGGACCGGATGATCAACGGTTGCAGTGCTACTTGGTGGGACACCGGGCATCGTGGCAGGATTCGTCGGTCCGAACGAGATGCCGTAGACAGTTAGGACATCGCCGGGCTTTGCGGGCGTGAAACTCACACCTGGAATCAGTCCTACGGCGCCCACATACACTCCCGTGACGGCGTTGACTGCGACTACCGGATTCTTTCCATTCGCGTTGCCGACCCAATAGAGGAACTCTGGACTTGCAGCCTGCGTGGTTACCGTCTACGGAGCACTGCGGATTTCGTTTGCCGCTCCGCAGTTCGTTACCACCTGAACGGACACCGAGCTATTGACTGGCACGTCGGGAACCTGGAAATTGATGAGGCCAGGACTGACGTAAATTGGAAAACCGAGCGTGTTCCCCACCTGTACACAAACCGAGGCCAAGCTCGTCGGCAGATTGCCGCCAACAAGGTCGCCAGCCTGCAGTTGCCGGGCCGTGCCCTGCGGGGCGAAATTGGAACCATAGATCGTCGCGAGTGCTCCCGGCGAGATTTGCGTAACGGCCGGGACACTTCCTCCCGCTCCGGCCACGCCTCCGGCGCTAATCGTTGGGACAAATGCGGCTGGTTTCACCGTCAATTGAAACTGTAGTGATGGTAGCCCTGCGGCTGTTGCTGTAACAATCACAGGCCCGGCCGTATCGCCGAGTTTGATTGCGGCGACAGCCTTTCCGGCGGAATCCGTTGTCACCTTATCCGTCGTTACTGTGGCGATGCCCGATGTCACTTGGAAATTGACGACGACCCCGCCCACCGGTAATCCCGCACTCCCTATGACGAGCACGCCGATTCTGAGGACGTCTCCCGGCGCGCCGCTTTGGCCGTTTCCGGCATCGATGGTTAGCCGGGCCGCCACGTTCGGCGTCAACATGCGAATTCGGTTGTTGTATGCGTCCGCAACGTACACTATTCCCGAGGGGTCAACCGCCAAACCCTGAGGAGAATTGAGGTGTGCGGCCGAAGCCAGCCCCCCATCACCTCCGAACACAGCGATTCCATCCCCGGCTATCGTCGCGATGACGCCTGACGAATCGACTTTGCGAATCCAATGATGCCCGGAATCGGCAATGTAGAGGTTGCCTGTGCTGTCGAGTGCAATCGCTTCCGGAGTCTGCAACTGCGCCTGTATCGCCGGCACACCATTGCTTCCAGCAGCGCTTCCGCCGCCGGCCACTGTATTGATGATCCCAGTGCCGGCATCTATTCTGCGGATCCGGTCGTTGAGGGCATCAGCGACGAAAATGTTCCCCTTGGCATCTACCCCTACATCGCTGGGAGAATGCAGTTGTGCACCTGTTGCGAGACTGCCATCACCGCTGAAACCTGGAGATCCGACGCCCGCGACTGTGGTGATGATCCCGCTCGCTGCGGCCACCCGCCGGATGCGATGGTTTCCAAGGTCAGCGATGTAGAGGTTTCCTGATCGGTCCAGAGCAACTCCCTCTGGCAAAAAGAGGCTTGCAGCCGTAGCCAGACCACCATCGCCGCTGAAGGTGAACGTACCGGTCCCGGCGACGGTCGTGATCACATGAGTGGCGGCATCCACGCGGCGAACAACGCTATTGACGGCGTCCGCGAAGAACAGATTGCCCGCCGTATCTACGGCGGAACCGCCTGGCCACAATCCGATTTGCGCGGCGGTTGCCGGGCCTTTGTCGCCGCTAAACCCTGGATTTGCGGTACCCACGACACTTGAGATTACGCCGCTCGCATCCACACGCTGGATGGTCGTGAAATCGCTGATGTATAAATTCCCTGCTTGATTCAGGCTGAGATTGCTTGGGTAATAGAGTTGCGCCTTCACTGCCAGCCCGCCGTCGCCCGCAGAACCGCCGCCCGCAATTCGTTGGATTCTGCCGCTTGGGGCCAAGATCTCACGCACCTTGCCGGCTCCGTCATCGGCCACATAAATATCTCCCGCGGAGTCCACCGCGAGACTCAGAGGGTCGATAAACTGCGCAGCCGTTGCGGGCCCGTTATCCCCGGCAGCACCCGCCACCCCGGTGCCAGCGACGGTAGTGATGATACCGGTCGATGCGGCAACACGGCGGATGCGCTTGTTTCCCGTGTCGGCGATATAGAGATTGCCGCTCATGTCAAACTCAACCGCGGTTGGCGATGCCAACCTGGCATTAGTTGCCGGGCCACCGTCCCCGCCGAAGTTCGCGATGGTTCCGGCAACCGTCGAAATGATCGCTGTCGCGGCGGAGACCCTTCGGATGCGACCGTGGCCGGCCTCCGCAACATACAGGTTTCCGGCGGCATCGAACGCCATACCAGATGGGCGAAAGATCTGAGCGCTGACGGCCAGCCCCCCGTCGCCGTTCGGTCCGCCGTTGCTGCCCGAAGTGCCATCCCCAGCCACCGTCGTGACGATGCCGGTGCCGACGGCAATCTTTCTAACTCGATTGTTCAGCCCGTCGCTAAAGTACAGACTTCCGACCGCGTCCAGGACAACGGATGTCGGTCGATTCAGCACGGCGCTAATGGCCGGCCCGCCATCGCCCGCGAACCCGGCAGTCCCAGTGCCTGCAATGGTGGTGATAATTCCCGTGCCAGCATCCACGCGGCGAATGCGCTGATTTCCGTAATCGGCAACGTATAGGTTACCGGCTTTGTCAAACCCTAGCAGCCTGTGGTAATAGTCGCGAAAACATGTGACCTAGCGAATGTTCTGGGCGTCTATACTGCATGGCCATGGGAACCCGCAAGAAACGGGAGCGACAGGAAGATCTCTGGGTCGTCAGCAGCGAGGTCGTGGGCA
>JBGPHT010000268.1:0-5806 GCA_041484525.1 Bryobacteraceae bacterium
ACCTGGCGCGGGACTTTTTGGAAGAACAGGATGCAAAGCAGCAGGATAAGATGCTGACCCGGTATCTCAAGCCCGATCTGCTGATCATCGACGACATGGGGATGAAGCAGTTGCCGCGGCGCAGCGGCGAATGCCTGCTGGAGATCATCATGCGACGGCATGAGAATCGCTCGACGGTGATGACCAGCAACCGCCCGCTGGAGGATTGGGCCAAACTGATCGGGGACGTCCCCGCGGCCACGGCCATCCTGGACCGCTTCCTGCAACATGCCCAGATCATCAGCATCACCGGCAAAAGCTATCGATTGCGGCATGGCGGCAAGACTGATTCCAGTGACAAGGGCGACACCGGCCCGAAAGCGGAAACTGCCGCGAGCATGGAGGCTGACGTGAACGCACTGACTGGCGCAACTGCGGAAACCGAAGCGACGAAAACGAAGAAAGAGCAGAAAGAACACAAAGAGCAGAAAGGACGGCGGAGTACCGCCGACGGTGAAGGGCTCTCCCCTCCGGAAGACCGCGGTGCAGTAACGCCACGTTCTTCTTGTGCGGGGGCGATAGCGCAGAACACGCCCTCTGGTAAAGCCGACGCGTGACCGATAACGTCAGCAACTCCACAAACCTTTGCAGTCAGCGATGAAGATGAGGTATACGAAGCATCAAAATACTGGCCGGTTTTGAACACTCCGAAATGCGCCCCGCGCTGGCCGGTTGAACTAAACCGCTGCGCGGTGGGGACGGTTCTTCCACCGCGCGTCTTTCCATCATACTGAAGCATTCTCGCCAGCGACTACTGCTGGGCATCATTGACTCCTTGGCCCTTACAAGGAGCGAAAGATGACCCCACTTCGTCTGCGGATGATTCATGACCTGCAACTGCGGAACCGCGCGCAAGGCACGGTGAATGCCTACGTGCGAGCGGTGGCGCAATTTGCCAGGCACTACGGCTGTTCCCCAGAACGCCTCAGCGGCGAGCAAGTCCGGCAATATCTTGTGCACATGATCGAGCAAGAGCGGGCCAGTTGGAGCCAGTACAACGTGGCCCGCTGCGCCTTGCAGTTTCTCTACAACGTCACCCTGGGCCGTCCCGAGCGGATCGAGAAGTTGCCTTGGGCGAAGCCTCCCCGGCGGTTGCCGACGGTCCTGTCGGTGCAAGAAGTTCGGCGGATGGTTGAGATCGCGGCACATTGCCCGCGGGACAAAGCCCTCCTGATGACCCTGTACGGCGCGGGGCTGCGGATCTCCGAGGCGCTGGCGCTGAAGGCGCAAGACATCGACAGCTCCCGCATGCTTATTCACGTCCGCCTGGGCAAGGGGAACAAGGATCGGATCGTCAAGCTGTCGGCCTCGCTGCTGACGGCGCTGCGTGACGCCTGGCGGGCACGCCCCAAGAATGCCGGCAACACGCCGACGGACCGCTTGTTTCCACGGAGCGGCAATCCCGCCAAGTCGATCGACAGAGGCACGGCGTTTCGCATCGTCGCTGGGGCGGCCAAACGCGCCGGGATCACCCGCCGGGTCGGTCCCCACACCCTGCGGCACAGCTATGCCACCCATCTGCTGGAGGCCGGCGCCGACCTGCACACGATTCAACTGTTGCTGGGCCATGCCAATCTCAAGACCACGACGTTGTACCTGCACCTCTCGCAGACGGCGCTGAATGCCGCGCCCAATCTGCTGGATCTGCTGCACCCGCCAACGTCGAACAAGCCGACGCCGAACAAGCCACCCACACCGCCAACGCCATGACGCCGCCTTTCCAGCGCCCTGCGCTGGAACTGGCGGACGTCGTTGGACGGCATGGTCATCGGCTCGGTGAAGACCTCAGCGGCGAGCAGCGGCGTATCTTGCGCGCCATCGCCTCCTGCCGCACCGCAGCCCTGGGCGGTCATGTCGAAACGTGCGACCAGTGCCAGTTCCGGCGCATCGCCTACAACTCCTGCCGTAACAGGCATTGCCCCAAGTGCCAGGCGTCCGCCTGCGCGCGGTGGATGGACGAACGCGCCGAGGAACTGCTTCCCGTCGAATACTTCCATGTCGTTTTCACCCTGCCCGACACCTTCAACGCCCTGGCGCTGGGCAATAAGCGGATCGTCTACAGCGTGCTGTTCGATGCCGTCGCCCAGACCCTCAGCGAGGTGGCCGCCAATCCCAAACACCTGGGCGCCAAGATCGGATTCATTGGCATCCTGCACACCTGGGGCCAGAACCTCAGCCTGCATCCCCACATTCACTGCGTCGTTCCCGGTGGCGGGCTGTCGCCGGATGGCTCAAGGTGGATCGCCTGCAAGAGCGGCTTCTTTCTGCCGGTGCAGGTGCTCTCCAAGGTCTTCCGCGGCAAGTTCATCGACCTGCTCAAACGGGCGCGGATCGCCGGCAAGCTGGTGGGAAGGGAGGACGATGGCGACTTCACGCGCCTGCTTAACGCTTCGGTGAAGCACGACTGGGTCGTCTACGCCAAGCCTCCCTTTGGCGGGCCCGAACAAGTTCTCAAATATCTCGCCCGGTACACCCACCGCATCGCCATCTCCAACCGCCGTCTCGCGTCGATCGACGATCAGAACGTCACCTTCAACTGGAAAGATTACGCCCATGGAAACCGCACGCGCACCCTGACGCTGGACGGCAAGGAGTTCCTGCGCCGCTTCCTCCTGCACGCCGTTCCCAGCGGCTTCATGCGCATCCGTCACTTCGGACTGCTGGCCAACCGCATGCGCGCCCAGAACCTGGCGACCTGCCGACGCCTGCTCCCTGTCCCGGCAGACAACCCGGCGGACCCCGGCCCCGCATCACTGGCCAGCCCGACGCTGACCCGCGTTGCAGACCATGCGTGTTGTCCGGCGTGCCGCCGCGGACGGATGATTCCAGGAACGTATCTCTCGCCGTTGCAACTCAGCCACCTGGACTCCTCCTGATGCATACAAACCGTCGATTCATTCTCGCTTGTTTCACGCTCGCCATATCATGGCGGCCTCAATCTTCCCACGCGCCACGCACACCAATTGGAGTCAGATGCGAGCCCTTTATCAAGCCAGTGACTCCCAACCACCGACAGCATGGTCCGCATCGCCTGAATGCGTACCGCTTCGCACCATCAATAGGGGAGTGGAAAGGGGCAAGCAAAACGCCTGAACGTGGGCTTGGGGAGGGGCGCGGAAAATGCCTGCACTGATTAGCGGGTTTGCCGGTCGGGTTGCCTTTGGCGGCCTGGCCGTGACAACCCGAGGATGCTTACAGTGCTGGACTTTCTCGAAATCAGAAAAGCGCATGCCGCCGGCGAATCGATTCGTTCAATCGCGGCGCGGCTGGGCCATTGCCAGAAGTCGGTGGCTCGGGCGATCCGCTCAGAGACCGGCGAGCCGCGTGTCTATACGCGGACCAAGGCGGTGGGTTATCCCAAACTCGGCGCGTTTGTGGCGATCATCGAGCAGATTCTTCGCGACGATGAATCGGCCCCCAGGAAGCAGCGTCATCACGCCAAACGGATTTTTCAGCGCCTTAAGGCCGAACACGGCTACACCGGCAGTTACTACCCGGTTCGGCGTTACGTCGCCTCGCTGCGGCAATCGACGCGCGAGACGTTCATGCGCCTCGACCATGTTCCTGGCCGGCGGATGGAATTCGACTTTGGCCAGGTGCAGGTTGACTTCCCCCATGGCCGCCAGACCGTTGATGTTCTCAGCGGCGTCTGGACGTTCAGCAATTGCCCGTTCCTCATCGCGCTGCCCAGCCAGCGAAGCGAATCAATCCTGGAAGGGATGAAGTCGGCGTTTGAATTCTTCGAGCATGTGCCGCGCGAGGTCTGGTGGGACAATCCCCGTGCCGTGGCGATCGAGATTCTTCGCGGCCGGGATCGCACCTTGAACCCGGCGTACGCGGCGCTGGCGTCGCATTACCGGTTCGATCCGCTCTTCTGCATGCCGGCCAGGGGTCAGGAAAAGAGCGATGCCGAACGAAGCGTGTTCGCGCTGGAACGCCGAGCCTGCACGCCGGTGCCCCAGGCGGATGATCTGGCGGATCTGAACCGGCAATTGCTGGCGTTCTGCATGGCCGAGCGGGATCGTATCGTGGCGCATCAGACGCTGACGATCGGAGCGAACTTCGAGTTGGAGAAGGCGGCGGCAATGTCGCTGCCGGCGCACCGGTTCGACGCCTGCATCAAGCGGGCCGGCCTGGTGGATAAATACCAGACGGTGATGTTTGAGACCAACCGCTACAGCGTGCCGCATGGCGCTGCCTTCGCCAAGGTGACGATTAAGGCGTACGTCGACCGCGTGGCGATCGTGCATAATGCCCAGGTCGTCAGCGAGCACCGGCGCGGCTACGGCAAGCACGAATCGTTCATCGATCCGCTGCACTTCGTGGCGGCATTGGAACGCAAGCCCGCGTGGCTGGACCACGTGCCGGCCATGCGCGACTGGAAGCTGCCTGCGTCGTTCGAGCAACTTCGACAGACGTTCAAGGAAATGTTCGGTCCGCGTACCGGCGCCAGACAATACATCCGCGTCCTGCAACTGCTGATGCGACATCCGACCACGCGGATCGACCGCGCGATCGGGATGCTGATTCATCAATCCACGGTCACGGCCGAGCTGATCGCGCAGACGGCGGATCGGCTGGCTCGCGACGACGGCGCAGAACAAACATCAATCCATATCGGGCAAAACGAATTGATTGGCCGTGTACAGGTTCCGATGCCGGACCTGCGGCGATTCGATCAGTTGTTGTCCGTTCCCATACCACCAGGAGATTGCGATGAGCGAACCCCAGACGATGTTACTGCGGCACAACCTCAAGACCCTGAGGCTGCCGACCATGTTGAGCGAGCATGCCAAGCTGGCGCGCCAGGCGGCTGAAAAGGACGAAGGGTATGAGTCGTATCTGCTTCAGCTCAGCGAACTGGAAGTGAATCAGCGCGGCGCTAACGCGATATCGGCGCGGATCAAGAACGCCTCTTTCCCGGTGCTCAAGGATCTGGACACCTTCGACTTTGCCCTCACGCCGGCGATCAACAAGCAGAAGGTGCTGGAACTGGCGCGCTGCCAGTGGATCGATGAGAAATCGAATCTTTGTTGCGTGGGAAATAGCGGGACTGGAAAAACCCACGTCGCGGTTTCATTGGGACAGGCAGCGTGTCGTTCAGGAAAACGGGTGAAGTTCTACACCGCCGCGGCGCTGGTCAATCAACTGGAAGAGGCCCAGAAGAACTTCCGGCTGGAACGAATGCTGACGATGCTGGGCAAGATCGATCTGCTGATCGTCGATGAGCTGGGTTATATTACCTTCAGCCGCGGCGGCGCGGAGCTGCTGTTCCAGGTGTTCGCCGATCGCTACGAGCGCGGCAGCATCCTGATCACCAGTAATCTTCCCTTCGGCGAATGGGGCCAGATCTTCCAGGGCGACCGCATGACCGCGGCGCTGCTGGACCGATTGACCCATCGCTGCACGATCTTCGAGATGAACGGCGAGAGTTACCGGTTCAGGGAATCAGTGAAATCCATCAAACCGGCAAAGGAGAAGAAAACCCAGGAAGGCTGACGCGAGCGTAGTTAGGATTTGCCGTCGAAATGATGACGGCTATTTTATTGTTCTCAGTGCAGGCGAATCGCGAGCCCACGTTCAGGCATTTTGCTTGCCCCTTTCCAGCCAGGGTCATGCAGCGCAGCACGTTCATCTTCATCGTCGTCTTGAGATGCGCGAAGCAGGTCTCGATGTTCCAGCGATGGCCATACACCTCGGCGATCTTCGCATCCGTCCAGATCACCTCGTTCATCAACGTCGTGGCGATCACCACCTTGCGCGAACG
>JBGPHT010000269.1:0-5721 GCA_041484525.1 Bryobacteraceae bacterium
GGCAACAGCAGAATGCCAGAAAGCGGAACGCTAGGGAAGAGGGTAGGTCTTCACTCTGCGATTTTCTGAAATCCGGCGTTGCAGCCGCTCGGGTTATGCCCCACACCCACGCCAAAATGGCCTTGGAGTGCGAAAGTCAGGTTAGTTAGGCTGCTCATCCTGTCTGGCATTGTCGAAAACCTTCACCAACGGTCTCGGGACGAGCAATGAAACTCCAGACCGGCTTGTCACTCGGCCAGTTGGCCGCGCCAGCTCCCGATTGGCGGACAGACTCTCTTGGCTCGTCATCGCTCAAGACTCCAGCTCGTGCTGTCCGTGCGGCGCGCAGGCGCTCCGCTGCTTTGCGCAGCTTTTCCGAGTCGGCAATCTCGATCAGCTAAGCGCATGCGCTCTTCGCTCAGCGGCGCGCCCGCCTTCTCGCCGTACAACAGGTTGATCACGATCTTGCGGAGGGCGAGGATTTCCGGAAGGATCACCTCCGCCTCCGGTTCTTGAGCGGGACTTGCCACGGCGGCTTCGAGCAGCATCTGGCGGCACCACTCGCCCGTCGTCAGTCCGCGCCGGGCCGCCGACTTCTCAAATTGCGCATACTCCGCTTCGCTGAGATGGGTTCCAGCGACCGGACACGCAACTGCTTCGGCGAAGCCTTTTCGTTGGCCGCGTCCATAAATCGGCTCGCGCCAGCTCCCCTCCAGTCCGGCCCCACGCGGGACCGTCTGGCTTCCTCCGGCCGCGCCGCGACCGCCGAGTAATGTCCTGTTTCCACTGCCGCCAACAGGTAGGCTCATTTCGGATGCTACTACGGTCTCCGCAAGCTGGCAAAAGTCTGAAATCAACCCGTTAACGCCGACGAACGCGGCGAGCGCGAAGCGGGCCATTTTTCTCTGCAACCAGTTGGCAGCAAAGACGTTCGCATATGCTAACGCGCCGTTCGCATACGCCAACCCTGTCAGGGGTGACGTGTCACCCATTCAGCCGATGCGTAGCATCGTCTTCTTTTTCGGGCTTGCATACCCGGTGGGTAACCGGACGATTCCTCACGCTGCGGCTGCCCTGCGAGCGGCCAGCGGCGGGGCTGCCGGCCTCTGCGGGAGCACGGATCGCGGGTGCTTACCGGGCGCTCTTTGGGGCGGCCGAGCTGGCCTGCGTTCCCGGCGCTTCCAGGCGTCGCCGCGTCTCCCGGTAAATTGGCGTGGACCAGTTCCGCCCGAAGCCCTGGCTCGTCTTGAGCTCACCCGCGTTCCTTGCCCCTGACCTTCCAACGTGGCGGTCACGGCTTCTCCGCCTACCCCGGTTCGGTGCGTGCTTCCATGACCGCGATGGTACTCGATCCGCTCCGGCTTGGTTTTCCCCACCTTGCACCCGAATCCTTCCATGGAAGTTTTCAGGGCCGCAACCACCTGATCGTGACCGAAAGGTACGACCTCATCCACATCCTTGCTGCCGACAGTCGGGTCCACCAGCGGGCTGTTCGGGTCGAGCACCTCGACTTGCTTCCCCGTTCTAATTTAGCATTCAAAGCCGCGATGATTCCCCGGAACTCCGTTTTGTCCAGACGTAAGAGGGTTACCTGGTATGGCGTCGCCGAACCGTGCTCGATCGCCAGCCAATGACTCTGAGCTTTCGTGGCCAGCAGCCAAGGCGTGATCACGAACCCTTCCAGAAGCCGCCGCCGGTCCGTGAATCCGTAGCTCATCCTGGCGATCGTGGAATAGGGAACTTCGAGACCGACGCTGTTTCCGGCACCGCCCTTGACCCGTGGCAGGTGGCCTGACGGCCGAGGCGCGTTAGCGATCTTCAGCGCGGAATCCATAAGCGTCAGGGCGACATCCGTCTCGCTGAGGTCGGTGGGAGATGACCATCGGGTCTTGGGAAACGTCAGGTCTTCAGCCCAACCGTACGTTCCAAGCATCAGCATCAGACTGCACTGGAGCGCGAGCGTGAGTAGTATCGATTTCATAAAGACGACGCGTGCATTTCTTGAAGCCGCAGCCTGGCAACTTGCCTATCCGACGGCGCGGAAATAGGCGGGCGACGAGGCACCGCCGCTGTGCTCAGCCCATGTTCCCAGTCCAGAAAAATTCCAAGTACACCCCAAGTAAGCAAGCGGCGATTCCTAACACCAAACTTCCAATGCTACTGAGCGTCACTGGCATGGGCCGACGATGTACTCCCCACAGTAGGGACACCAAACTCCAGGCCATCCTGAAGAGGCTTACGGCAACCCATGCCAATGACGAATACAGGGCGACCCAAAAGAGGATCAGAAGCGGAAGAAGGATATGAGCCAGAATGCCCGGTGTGGGTTTGAGGATCAGCACCAGAGCAGCAAAGATCAACAGGTAGGGAACTGACGTCCACCACCATATTTCCAGTCGAGATCGCTTGGCGCTGCCAGGAGTTGTCATCTGGGCACTCCAGTGCCGATCACCCGACACCGATTACCACGCCGGTCCGCAGCCTTGCGGTTTTGAGAGATAGTAGTATGCACTTTGCATCTTCTTCGCCTTGAGGTCAGATAGATACTGAGTGGTCATGCCGAGTGCGGTCGGACTTGGCTCAAGATCTCCGGCAATGTGCGCCGCCGAGGGCGCGCCGCCCGGCCAGAATTTATACTGGTGACCAGAGGCGTATGAGTCTTGGATCATATGCAACGCCAACGCCGTGGCGCTTTGATCACCGCCTAGTGCTTTCCGGGTTGCATCGCCAAGCTCGTCAATCGTACCTCCGTGGGCTTGTCCACAGGTCTCGTGTCCCCCTGTTGTGACGCCGGCCATCGCATGCCAGTGCGTATGCATCGGATCTATGCCTTGCGAAACTTTAAGCCCCCCACGCCAGTCCACCGCCATAACACCATAAGAAAGCCTCAATGCCGTGAATGGATCCAAACCGGCCATAATTGCGCCATAGTACGTGAGTTGCTGATGCACCGATGCACCGGGCCTTCATAGCTGAACACCATCCCTCCCGTGTTGCCGCTGCCGAAAACAGTGCCGGTATCTAACGGTCCGCCCGATAAGCCGCCGATGGGCAACTGCTCATTCCAGGGGCCACTGTTCGCTGAACTGATCGCGCCACCGATCACTCCGCCGAAAAAGTTGTTCAAGCCGCCGGGGAGAATATTCAATCCGACGTTAAGGAGAAAGCCTCCCAGGTCGGACCAGAACCCGAGGCCGCTCGGGTCTGTAAAAGTCAGCGGATTGTTGCCGACGTACGTGTATCCGTTCCAACTCTGCGGGTCCCCAAGGGCCGCCCCCGCATTCCCTGGGTCCACGCTCGCGAATCGGCCTTGCGGCGTGCTCAGATATCGCGCCTGGAGAAAGTTCAGGCTGCTCTCGCTGTCGTATTCCGCCCCGGTGTACTGCTGGCGGATGCCGTTATTGGTGCCGTAGCCCAGTCCGGTCGTCCGCCAACTGCCGAGCGCTTCGAAGCCGAACGGATAATAATCGTGCCGCTCCGTCCCGTTTACGCCCGTGATCAACCGCGTGCTCCCCAGATTGTCAACTGTTACATACTGCGTCCGGTCTACCGGCGCGCCGGTGGGCGCGTATTCCGCCGCGAGATTGCCGAACGCGTCGTAGACGAACACCGTCTGGTTGCCATAAATATCCTTGCGCGCCACCCGCTGGCCGAGGCCATCGTAGATGTACAAGGTTCGCCCGGCCACCCATTGATTCGGACACGGCGTTTCGCTCTGCGCGCAGAACGATACCTGCCGGTTCCCGGCGTCATACCCGATCGTCTGGCCGCCGATCGGCGGCTTCGTGATATTTCCAGTGTCGTCGTAGTGCCAGTTGGCGTCCGCTATCCGGTTCGTCGCCGTGTTGAACGTGGCGACCTCCCAGGCCGAGGGTCCATATAGGTAAGATTGGTCCATCTTCCGGTTGCCGGCCGCGTCGTAGGTGTAATGCTGGCACCATGTCCCGCCCGCGAACGCCGCAGTTCGGCGTGCCATTTTCTGCCGCCACGACCAGGCGGTTCAGGCTGTCATACCCGTATTGCTGTGTTACCGAAGCTCCCGGCAGCGTGATCGACTGTTGGCGCAGACAACCTGGCCGCCCGTGCACGGATAGAAATTCAAGGTCAATAAGTTGCCGGATGAGTTGGTGGTGCTTACGCCGGTTTGCTGTAACCGGTCGTTCCAAGTATAGTTTTCGGTCGCCCCGCTGCCCAGGTACAGGCTCGTCAAACCACCGTGCGCGGCATATGGCAGCCCAAGCGCAAATCCGGCAAGTGGTTCTGTCGCTCGGAACCCGGCCTGTCACGCCGCTCCAAGAGTAGGCGCGAGCGGAGGAATAGTCAAGTATATTCTTGCCATCAGAATCGCCTTATTTTCAACTACTTGCGACGAAAGCAGTTGGCCGCCACCTGTTGAAAGCTGTGGAACTCTGTTGAACTCTGGGGAACCTCACAGCTACAGATTGTCTACAGTTTCGGACCGGTAGTTCTGAATCTTCCGAAGCATCGTCCTAGTGTAGTGCGGCAAGCAGATCACCGATTATGCAGTGCAGCGCGGGCGCGCTTGACCTTCTCTAGGACATCGGACGCTTTGGCCGTCCATACGAAGGGTTTGGGGTTGTCGTTGTGCTTGTCAATGTAGTCGCCGATGGCCATGACCAGTTCCTCGACATCGCGGAATATGCCGCGGCGGAGCCTCTGCACAGTAAGGTCGCGGAAGAATCGTTCGACCATGTTGAGCCACGAACTGCTGGTCGGTGTAAAGTACATGTGGAAGCGCGGATGTCGAGCCAACCACTTCTGCACCTTGGGGTGCTTGTGAGTGGCGTAGTTGTCTGCGATCAGATGAAGTTCCTTGTCGGAAGGCGTGACCTCGTCAATTACGCGGAGGAACTTCAAGCACTCCTGATGGCGGTGCCGGTCATCGCACATGCTGATCACAGTGCCATCCAGAGTATTCAGGGCCGCGAACAAAGTAGCGGTTCCGTTGCGCTTGTAGTCGTGGGTCATGGTTCCGTAGCGTCCCTTCTTCAGTGGTAGCCCAGGCTGCGTGCGGTCGAGCGCCCTGGATCTGGCTCTTCTCATCCACGCACAACACGATGGCGTGTTCCGGCGGGTTGAGATAAAGACCAATGACGGTCTCCACCTTCTCGGCGAACTGGGGATCGTTGCTGACTTTGAATGTACGTGACGGGTCCCGCGTCGAATTCAACACTCCAATTCCTACCGCCGGACGGCGGTCGGCCCGCGTGCCCCAATAGCAAGAGGTCCCCAGCCGTCCGGGGACAGAGAAAGCCTCGTCAAATGAGATTCCAAACCATCGCCTGCGGCGCTCAGCATCAAAATCGTCTCGATGGTCTGACGCCCTACAGAGCCGATGACCTCGTCGACGGCGAAACTCTGGCTTGTGTGATCAGCTCGATCAACGGCAACAGAAGTTGCCCATTGGACTTTGCGAACTGCTCGATAGCGGCAGCTGCGCTCTTCTGATAGCGGAATTCACACTCCCACCCCGCATCCGTCTTCTTCGACGGCTTCCACTCGGCCTGGCGCAATTGCTCGACCAGCCGGGACGTCTTGCGCGCTGAGATCACGAACAGGGCAGCGCATTGTGCGTAACTGTCGACCGCATCCCAGCCGTAGAATCCCGAATCGGCCCGGCCGAAAATCCGCTTCACGCCCGGCGGCAAAGCCGCGCACACACTTCGTATGCGATCGCCAATCTGTTTGCCGGTGGGGCGGTCGCCGTTGCGCAGTTCGCCC
>JBGPHT010000270.1:0-5622 GCA_041484525.1 Bryobacteraceae bacterium
CTGGCGTAAAGGAGCAGAGGGACGGACGGGAGCGTCGGACCGTGGGAGGGCGCGAAGACGATATTCCAGGAGTACCGCGCCAAGGGCGGGTTGATCGGTTTCGCGCCTGATCCGCGAACGGGACACGAGTGCGGCGATTCGCGGTACCTGGCGATTCCGTTTTTCGACGCCGTGATGGCCATGCGGCTGCCCGCGAAGGGCAGTAAGGACCAGGCGCTGCGGCGGGTCGACACATCGAAGGCGTGGCTGGCTCCGCTGATGGGCGATACGGCTCAGCCCGCGACGTCGTACCAGGGCAATCCGAATGAGGCGGTGTGGCTGCCGAATGAAGCCGTGGCGAAGGCCTGGATGGAGTACGTGAAGACCGGCACGGTCGCCGACACGACACCGCCGCCGGCTCCGTCGCGGGTGCGCGTCTCGGCAAAGGCCGGCGACGGCGCCGAGATCACGTGGGAGGCCGAAGCCGATTTCGAGAGCGGCATCGGCGGATTCGCCATTCTACGCGATGGGCAGGAACTGGCGAAGCTGCCGGAGAAACCGCCGGCGAACGCTTACGGGCGGCGACTGTTTCAAGAGATGTCATACCACGACACGCCGGAGCCGCCAGTCGCCGAGATGCGATATGTCGACCGGACGGCCAAGGCGGGCGAGAAGCATACCTACGCCGTCGTAACGATCAACAGCGCCGGACTGCGCTCGAAACCGGCGACGCAATGAATGAAAAGGAGAGTAGGAAGAAGAGCGAGCGGTCATCCGGATAATCATGAACGCCTCGACTAACAACTTGAACGGCCCGCGACGACTTCCGCGGCGCACGCTTCTTCGCCAATCCGCCGCCGGGTTTGGCCTCCTCGGACTGCGCGCGCTAATGGCTGCGGAATCCGCTCCAGTCAGTCTCCTTGCGCCGAAAGCGCCGCATTTCGCACCGAAAGCTAAGCGCATTATCTTCCTCATGATGCATGGAGGACCATCAAGCATCGATATCTTCGATCCCAAGCCCCGCCTCGAACGCGATAACGGGAAGCCAATACCGTTCAAGCGCGGGCTGACGTTCGGCGAAACCTCCGTTGGCGGACTGATGAAGCCCCTGTGGCCGTTTAAGCAATATGGACAAAGCGGACTCCCGGTCAGCGACCTGTTTCCGCATGTGGGTTCCTGCGCTGACGATCTCTGCGTGATCCGTTCGATGGTGGGCGACGGGGTCGACCACGGCGCGGCGATGCTTCAGTTGCACACCGGCGTCTTCCAGTTCAAGCGGCCGAGCATGGGCTCCTGGACTCTGTACGGACTGGGGACGGAGAACCAGGATCTGCCCGGATTCATCACGATCAAACCGGTCGGCCATGGAGGCCAGAACAAGTGGAGTTCGAGTTTTCTGCCGGGCGAATATCAGGGCACGCCGATCGGCAGCGGCAATATGAAGGTCGAAGAGATCGAGAAGGAGCCAATGCCCTACCTCGTCTCAAGGGGCCTGGTTTCGGAGCCTCAGCGCTACGAGCTGGATATGCTCCAGAAGATGAACCGGCGGAATGCCGAACGGAACGATCGCGATCCGGATCTGGAGGCGCGGATCAACGCCTTCGAGCTGGCGTTCCGCATGCAAATCAAGGCGCCCGAGGCGTTTGAAGTCGAGAAAGAGTCTGAGGAAACCAAGAAACTCTACGGTTTGGACAACGAGGTGACACGCGACTTCGCCTGGCAGTGCCTGCTGGCGCGCCGCCTTTCGGAGAGAGGCGTGCGCTTCGTGCAGTGCTCGCATACCTATTGGGACCAGCACACTCAAATTGCGAAGATCCATCCTGAGTTGGCGGTCCAGGTCGATAAGCCGATCGCCGGGCTGTTGAAGGATCTGAAGGCCCGGGGTCTGTTGCAGGATACGCTCGTAATCTGGACCGGGGAGTTCGGGCGCACGCCTTGGGCGCAGTTTGGCGACGGGCGGGATCACAATCCTTATGGCTACACGATGTGGATGGCGGGCGGCGGGGTTAAGCCGGGGTTCGTCTACGGCGCAACCGATGAATTCGGCTATCACGCCGTCGAGAATCGCATGCATATTCACGATATGCACGCAACCGTCCTGCACTTACTGGGACTCAATCACGAGAAGCTCACCTATCGTTATGCCGGCCGCGATTTTCGTCTCACGGATGTCGCCGGAACGGTGGCAACAGGGATCATTGCGTAATATGAGATTCGCATTCGTCCTGTTCCTCGCCGGTCACCTGTTCGCGCAGTCTGCCGGCCAACTGGAATTTTTCGAGAAGAAGGTCCGTCCGATCCTTGCCACCAACTGCTACGCATGCCATGGGCAGAAGATGCAGATGTCCGGGTTGGACTTCTCTTCAGCCGAAGGATTGGCGAAGGTGCTGTCGCCAGGCGCCTCCGCCGAGAGCAGGTTGTACAAGGCCGTCAGCTATGCGGAAAAGATTAAGATGCCCCCGACCGGGAAGTTAAAGGATCAGGACATCGCCGATCTGCAAGCCTGGATCGAGTCGGGTGCCTCATTACCCAAGGGAACCGTCACGGTGGCTGCCAATCCCATGGCGGCGCGTCTTGCTGAAGGCAAGAAATATTGGGCCTTTCAACCGATACAAAGCCCAACTCCTCCCAACGTCAAGAATGAGAAGTGGGTGAAGAGTCCCGTTGATCGGTTCATTCTCGCGAAGTTGGAAGAAAAGTCAATTCCGGCGCCCGCGCCGGCCGCGAAGCTGACCCTGCTGCGGCGTGCGACATTCGATTTGACGGGTCTACCGCCCAGTCTGAAGGAGATCGAGGATTTTCTGGCGGACAACTCCCAGGATGCTTTCGCCAAGGTCGTCGACCGGCTGCTCGCCTCTCCGCAATATGGCGAGAATTGGGGCCGGCACTGGCTCGATGTCGTGCGCTACGCCGACTCGACCGGCATGGACGAAGACCACGTTCTTCCGAATGCCTGGCGCTATCGCGATTACGTCGTGAAAGCGTTTAACGAAGACGCACCCTTCGATCGATTTCTGGTCGAACAAATTGCCGGCGATTTGCTGCCGCCCGACAAGCCGGGCGGGGTCAACGAGCGCGGAATTATCGCCACCGGGCTCCTCGCCCTGGGCCCCAGGCCGCTGGCGCAGCAGGATCGAGTGCAGGCCATCTATGACGTCGTCGACGAGCAGATCGATACAATCACCAAGGCCTTTATGGGCCTGACCGTCGCCTGCGCCCGCTGCCACGATCACAAGTTCGATCCAATCCTCACCAAGGATTACTATTCGCTGGCCGGTATCTTCGCCAGCACGGAGATCTATCGGAACCTGGGCCCGCCGGGCGGAGTGTCGTTTCTCTTTGAAGCGCCGCTCGACCCCTCCGCTTTTGGACGCTACCAGGCCGCTCGCTGGACCATGTACGGCAAACAGCTCGAGATGGAAGAGGCTTTGGCGGAGGATTGGGCGCGTGAGTACGCGCTGATGCGGCCGAAAATAGCCGAAGCTCTGGTCGCCGCGTGGAAGGTTGAACACACCGGCGCCCAAGCGGACGACCCTCAGGCTGCGAAATGGCTGAAATGGATGCGCGCGGCAGACGAGAAGGCTCGCCAGGGATATCTTAAGTCATGGTTCGACGCCACGGAGGCGACGATCGACCAGGTGGCGCGCGGCTATCAGGAACGCTACCTCAAAGCCGCCGTCCGGCTCGACGAGGCCCTCGAATCCTGGCGGAGAAAACTCGCCAGCGATATCGTGCAGCAACGAGATCTGCCCAAGCGTCCGACTCCCTCTGACCTGGCGAGCGGCAGAGCCGCTGACGCGCCGGACCCGTTCTTCGCGGCCGCCACGTTTAACGGCGGTCCGATGGAACTCGCGGACAGTCCGCGCGTGGCTCTGGCTCGCAAGGAATGGAAGGACCTGGAAGCCTCTCTCCCGCCGGAGCCTCCGATGGCGAACGGGGTACGCGATGGCGTCTCCGTCGATCAGAGAGTGTTCCTGCACGGCAGCCAATACAATCCCGGCGAGCCTGCGCCAAAGCAGTTTCCGACGGTGCTGGCTGGAGAGTCGCAACATCCGATATCGAAGGGCAGCGGCCGGCTGGAGTTCGCGAAATGGCTCGCTAGCCCGAACCATCCTCTTACGGCGCGCGTGTTCGTGAATCGCGTCTGGCAGTGGCATTTCGGAGAGGGGTTGGTGCGGACGCCGAACAACTGGGGCATGATGGGCGAAAAGCCCACTCACCCGGAACTTCTGGACTACCTGGCACAGCGTTTTGTCGAAGGCGGCTGGTCCATCAAGGCCATGCACAGAACCATGATGCTCTCGAGTGTCTACCAGATGAGCAGCCAGGCCGCTCGACCGGTTCGCGACGCCGATCCGGCCAATCTTCTATGGTCGCGCTTCAACCGCATTCGCATGACCGTCGAGCAGATTCGCGACGGCATTCTTGCGCTCAGCGGCAATCTGGACCTGACCCTGGGTGGATCGCTGTCACCCCCGGGTCCCGCAGTGAGGGGCGGGCGGCAGCAGTTAGATCCGGACGACCTGAAACGACGCACCCTGTACGTTCCGGTGCGGCGCGGGAGCATTCCGGTTCTACTTACGACGTTCGATTACGGCGATGCGACGACGGCCGGCGACGGCCGATCCCGCACGAATGTCGCTCCCCAGGCGCTGTTCATGATCAACAGCCGCTTCGTGGTGGAGAGATCGAAGGAATTCGCAAAGCGGCTTCTCGACGATGCGGCGCTGTCCGACAAAGAGCGAATCGAGCGGGCGTATCTGATGGCGCTAACGCGACGGCCTGAGCCGGACGAGATCGATTCCGCGCTCACTTACGTCGGCAATCTGGAAAAGCAGCTCGGAAAACCCGACGCGCATATCATCGCATGGCAGAGTCTTTGCCAGGTCCTGATAGCCACGAACGAGTTTCTGTATCTGAACTGAACGACAACGTGACGCAAATATCTTCTCCGCTGCGACACTGTGAACATCGGTGAGATGTTGTGATCCAAATAATTCCGTCCGCTGTTACGCAGACTCCTTTTCCAAGCTGTATTCATGATGCAATCCGCCGAGAATGGGTTTGGCGACCACGCCATAACCCATAGGCAACTCGTGCCGGTGTACATTGGGCGGAACCTTGGCTTGAGGCGGCTCTGGAATTCCAGGTTCGGTCCGCAGCCAATGATGACTTTAGGCCAGGTCGATCCGGAAGATCCAACCAGTTGTTGGGCTGTCGTAATTCGGCCAGCCAGCATGAATGCCCGCGTCGCAGCTAATCAAGGTGCCGTCGTGCATGGCAAGTCCGTGCGGATCCGACGAGCCGGGAACCAGCTCCGCCGTCCAACATAGCGTGCTGGTGGATTACGATATTTTCGTTAACGTCAAGAAACTCGACGCGCGCGATCTCAAGAAAGTTCAGCAACTGTACAAGGCGGAGGACTCCGACTTCCGGCTCAAGCCGGAGTCGGCTGCGGTTGATAAGGGTGTAGTCCTGCCCAACATCACCGATGGTTTTGCTGGCAAAGCTCCGGATTTAGGGGCGTTGGAACTTGGCCAGGCTCCGCCCCACTACGGTCCGCGCCCGTAGCGGAAGCGGCGGAAGGTGTCACGGCCTTCCAGTAGCAATTCCTATTTCACTGGTGGGACGAATGCGATGGTC
>JBGPHT010000271.1:0-5586 GCA_041484525.1 Bryobacteraceae bacterium
GCCTGTGCCCCTGTCAACGCTTCGCCTGCCGCCTTGCGGCGACACACGCATGACTCGGGGTCAGGATGGTTCGCTACTCCTTTCCTGTAGGACTCTCTCATTCCCTATTCCATGCCGGTTTTATCCCGGCGCACTCTGCGTCCATCGGCGGCCCATAATGCTTTTCTTAGGCTGCGTACACCATTTTGCCTGAAACCCAAGTAGCAACTACTTCTATGCCGCCGTTTTTCCGGAACTGCACCAGGTCTCCGCGATCATCGGGCACCAGGCCGCAACTACGGGCCGCGATCTTTCCGGCCTTCGCGGGATTGGTGGTCGCCATGCGGACGGCATCCGCTAACGTCACCCCAGCCAGCGTCACGACATTCTGTATGGCGCGATCCATGCGAAGCGCGCTGCCGGCGAGTCTGTTTGTACCGGCCAGCACCACGCGGCCTTCCGGCATCAGGTCCACTTCCTGTTCGCCCAGGTGATAGCGGCCGGGCGACGCAGCGGCGGGAGTCGAGGCATCCGTGACGAGCACCGAGCGTTCCGACCCTTTCGCCCGGAGCGCCACTTTCAGAAAACTCGCATCCAGGTGGATGCCGTCGGCGATGAAACTCGCCATCAGCCGATCCTCGGCAAGCTGCTCCCAGATGTAATTAGGGTGACGCCGCAAGACCGGGTGTGCCCCGTTTCCGAGGTGCGTCGAAAGGCTGGCGCCGGCCGCAACCGCGTCTTGGATCTGCTGCGCACTGGCTTCGGTGTGTCCGATCGCCACCACCACGCCCTCAGCCGTGAGCTGTTCGATGTAATGCGGCGCTTCCGGCCATTCGGGCGCAAGCGTCACCATGCGAACACGGCCCCCGGCCGCCTCCTGCCATCGCCGGAATTCGTCGAAATCGGGCCGGCGCACCCATTGCCGCGGATGCGCGCCGCGCGGTCCATCCTCCAGCGAAATGTGCGGCCCCTCGATGTGGAATCCCTCGATGGCTTCGAACGATTCGGCGGCGCGCGCCAGATTCTCGATCGCGGCCCGCATGTCGCTGGGGGCGCCGGTAATCACCGTCGGATAGAAGCGCGTAACACCTGTAGAGAACAACACCTGAATGGATCGCGCAATCTCCTCGATCGTCGTTTCGGGGCAGTTGTAGTCCACGCCTGCGAACCCATTTACTTGAAGATCGATCCACCCGGGTGCCAACCACAAATCGGTGGAGACACTGGCAGGCTTCACCGCGACGATACGTTCGTCGAATTCCACTTCGATAGGGGCGCCGGTGGCCGCGTCATTTCCAAAACAGTTCATACACCCGATGATTTATTCACAAGTTTGCCACATTGCGCATGGCGTAAGTGTAACGACCGTCTAGGCAAGAAACTTGTTGAAAAACTCCGCGCTGTGAAAGAACGCTCTGGAAAATAAAGGCGCGCTCAGCTAAAACAGGAGAGTCCATTAGGCGGTCGCGCGGCGTTGGTGGCAAATCTCGGGGGAGGTGGTCATTGGCGTCGCGCGCACTCGCTGCTCCCCCGCCCTACCTTTGAAAGTTACTTTACGGCGGCAGCCTGGTGCACCGGCGAAAGCCAGCCGCGCGTGTCCGGACGCTCTCCTGAAATGATCCCGAAGAATTCCTTCTGCAGGCGCTCCGCCATCGGACCGCGCCGGCCTTTGCCGATGGTAATGCGGTCGATCGAGCGGATGGGCGTAATTTCAGCGGCGGTGCCCGAGAAGAAAACTTCGTCGGCAATGTACATCAATTCGCGCGGGATGAGAGTTTCGACCACAGGGATACCCAGGTCCTGCGCTAGCGCCAGGATAGCGTCGCGCGTGATTCCGGGCAGCACCGAAGCACCCAGCGGCGGCGTCAGGATCTTGCCATCGCGCACCACGAAGATGTTCTCACCCGAGCCTTCGCTCACGTAGCCCGTAGCGTCGAGCGCGATGCCTTCAGAGTAGCCGTTGGCAAGCGCCTCCATCTTGATCAACTGCGAGTTCATGTAATTGGCGCCGGCCTTGGCCAGTGCCGGCAGCGTGTTCGGCGCCATGCGAGTCCAACTCGACACGCACACGTCGACGCCCTGCGCCAGCGCGTCCTCGCCCAGATACTTGCCCCAGGACCAGCAGGCCACAAAGACGTCGATCGGATTCTGCAGGCCGTTTACACCGATGTCGCCATACCCGCGCAGCGCGATGGGCCGCAGGTAGCAAGCGTCCATCTTGTTCACGCGAACCAGTTCGAGCATCGCTTCGGCAAGCTGGTCGGCGGAAAAGCCAAGATTCTCCATGCGGTAAATCTTGGCGGAATCGAGCATGCGACGCACATGTTCGCGCAGCCGGAAAACGGCGGGACCGTTGGGAGTGGCGTAACAGCGGATCCCCTCGAACACCGAGCTACCGTAGCTGACGACGTGCGAGAGCACATGAATGGTCGCGGCCTCCCAGGGAATGAAGCGGCCGTTGTGCCAGATCTTTTCGGTGGGGGTCAACATGGGGTAATTATAACTTAGGGCCGAGTATGCCACGAGATATACAGAACGCGTTCCGAGGCCTTGCCGTCGTCGTAGCAGTCACGACGCTGGCGGCCGGCGCGAGCGCGGCGCGGAAGGCGGGCGACCCGCTCCGCCCGGGTTTCAATTTCTTCTCCAAGCAGCAGGTCATCGCACTCGGCGAAGAAGCGGCCGGCCAGATCCGCAAGCAATTCGAGGTGGTCGAGGACCCGCTGTTCCAGGACTACATCCGCCGCATCGGCGATCGCTTGGCAGGGGCGGCCGAAGCGCGCAGCAGCGGATTCCGGTTTCATTTTACAGTGGTGAACCGGCCCGAAACGAACGCTTTCGCACTTCCTGGTGGACCCATGTTCGTCTTCACGGGACTGCTCAAATCGTGCGACAACGAGTCCCAGGTGGCGGGCGCGATGGCGCACGAAATGTCGCACGTCATCCTGCGGCACGGCACCCATGAAGCCAGCAAGGCGAACATCATCGAGATTCCGTTGGCGTTGGCGGCGGCGGTGATCGGGGACGGGTCCATGCTGGGCGAGTTGGCGAAGTATGGTCTGAGTCTGGGCGCCAATTCGTTCCTCCTGAAATTCTCGCGCGATGCCGAAAGCGAGGCGGACGCGCTCGGGGCCCACCTGATGGCAGAGGCCGGCTACGACCCGATTGAGCTGGCGCATTTTTTTCATAAGCTGCAGGCATCCGGGGGACAGAGCAGTTCGCAGTTGGCGCAATTCCTCTCCGATCATCCGAACCCGGGCAATCGCGAGCGCGCCATCGAAGATGAGATCGCGACGCTGCCGCGACGCAGCTACGATTACCAGACCGGCCAGTTTCAGCGGATCAAGGGGGCGGTGAATCGGCTGCCGGCGCCGCGGAAGCGGCCGTAAGCAGGATGCCCGTGACCGCGGTTCGGTCACGCACGCGTTTTGGACGCTGGAAACAAACGGCTTCCGCGATTCGCTGACCGAACCGCGGTCAGCGTACTCTATAGAAATGGTCACACGGCGCGTTTTCTGTGGCACTCTCGCCGCCCTGCCGGCACTGCGCGCAGCGGTTTCGGAGTCCGCCATCCTTTTGACGGCGGACCAGGCGCAGCGCATTCGTGAAAAGGGAGGGGCCGCCCTCGATGGTGTGCGCCGCTCGGCTGAGGCAGCGCTGAAGGCCGGCCCGTGGTCCGTAACCACGCATCGTCCCGAACACCTGGACGCCGGCCCCAACGACTATTACAGCGAGGGTCCGTACTGGTGGCCCGATCCCAAGAACCCCAACGGCCCGTATATTCGCAAGGATGGCGAGCGCAATCCCGGCCGCTTCATGGGCAATCGCAACGACCTGAGTAGCGTCTGCACGGCCGTGCTGGCGCTCGGCATGGGGGCGCGCTTGCTCGGCGAGGGCGCCTGCGGCGAGCACGCTTCCGAGATTCTTTCCGTCTGGTTTGTCGATCCCAAAACGCGCATGAACCCGAACCTCGAGTACGGCCAGGCGGTGCGCGGCATCAACTCCGGACGAGGCATCGGGATCATCGACACGGTCTCCATGATCCACACGGTGCAGGGCGTGTGGTTGTTGGAGCAGGCGGGCGGGCTCGACGGCAAGATCGCCGACGGTGTGCGCCGCTGGTTCGCCGATTACCTGCGTTGGATGACCACCAGCGAGAAGGGTCTCGACGAAAAGAAATCCGGCAACAACCACTCCACGTGGTGGACGGCGCAAGCGGCGGCGTACGCGGCGTTCGTCGGCGACAACGCCGCCAAGAGCATGGCCTGGGATTACTACCGCACCGCCCTGCTGCCGAACCAGGTGCAGCCGGACGGCAGTTGCCCGCGCGAAGAGGCACGCACGGCGTCGCTCAGTTACTCGACCATGAACCTGGACGGATTCTCCGTGCTGTGCCGGATCGCGCAGCTCAACGGCGTGGATTTGTGGCACTATCGCACGCCGCAGAAGATCGGGATCGAGACTGCGTTCCAGTATTTGAAGCCGTACGTACTCGAGCCGGACAAGTGGAAGAAAGAGCAGATTTCGAAGTTCAGCGCGGACGGGAGCGTGTTTCTCGGTCTGGGCGGACAGGGGCTGGGCTCGGCGGAAATGCTGGCAGCGTATCGAACCTTGCCGCGCGCGAAATCGCCGTTTGTGCAACTGGTCGATCTGGTGGTCGGGTAGCGCGGCCCGCGCACGTCATTCGTCGCGCAGTGCGGCTGTGAGCAGAGTCGCGGGATCGAACGGGATGACCGCCAGCCCGACCACGACCACGTTCGCGCTCTCGCGCATCACCAGGGTGATGATGCGACGGCGGGCCACCATGTAGCACATCACACCGTGCAGCCGATCGCGGAGAGCAGCGCGGCCAGGATTCCGAAAGCGGTGGAGAGCGTTGCCATGAGGCGCTCGCTCCGGAGCACATTCTCGATCCGGTCGTGGTAATCATACAAAAAGAAGCGGGCAGGGCGCGCAATCGGAAGAGGAGATCGCGGAGCATGCCAAACCTCCCTATGCCGTTTCGAGAATCTGGCCGACGGCGGCGACCAGTTTTTGCCACGCCTCTTTTTCGTCCGCCAACTGTCGCCGGCCGGCAGCGGTGAGCTGGTAATACTTAGCGCGGCGATTGTTGTCCGACACGTCCCAGGAACTCTTAATCCAGCCGCGGCGCTCGAGCCGATGCAGCGCGGGATAGAGGGAGCCTTGCGGCACCTGGAGCACCTCGCTCGAGTTTTGCTGGATGCGCTGCGAAATGGCCCACCCGTGCTGGGGTTCGAGCGAAATCGTGCGGAGAATCAGGAGGTCGAGCGTACCCTGAGGCAGGTCGATACGGGGTGGCATGTCGTTACCCTTTGACTTCTACAGGAGCTAGTATAGGGCAGGTCTTGTAGAAGTGCAAGGGGGAGAATTGTCCAATGCGAGATGAGCCTGAACGAGGGGTTCGATTCCAATACGGTATGAGCCTGAAACGGGACTTTGATTCCAACGCGGGATGAGCCTGAAAACCAAACTGTAGGATGCTGCGGATGAATGACAATTGGCATGAGCAATTTGGAGCGGCTGACCCTCGCCGAGATGGAAGAATTCGTAACGACCAGCCGGCAAGTGACTTGGTCGGCGGTGGACCCC
>JBGPHT010000272.1:0-5547 GCA_041484525.1 Bryobacteraceae bacterium
AAGGCGTCTGAGTATCACTCACAAGGCACCTCCGCTCTCTGAAGCTCAGCAGGATTCTGCTGCGTGGACTTGTACTTCTCGACGACGGCGTTCAGCACGAGTTTCGTCAACCTCGTGTCTAAAATCACGGTCGGCGAAAAGCTGCGTTCGCCGCCCTGAAAGACCGGATGCGTCGGAAACTTGCAGAACGGCTCGCCAAGCCGGTTGATGAGAATGCAGAAATTATCGATCGTCAGCGCGTAGCCTTGCAAAATCAAACTGACTTTCGCCGTGGCGACGGCTGATGTGCGTTGGGATTCAGAAGGATAAATCGTGACCTGTTTGATCACGAAGGGTAAAAGCGTGTTCATACGAGTTCCCGTTTCTTGCGGCTGTGCCGCTTGAATTTGTTTCGCTGATGACGTACAGCGGAACTCGAAACGGGAAGAACACATCCGTTCGAAAAATCTTTAACCTGCATCGAGCTATGCAGGTACAGCGTTACAGCGAAAGACAAACACTCAAATGGCCTTTACTTCGTCGTAGCGAGCAATCGCTCAAGCTCTTCTCGCGGGATCAGTACGCGATCTCCTACGCGAGCGCACGACAACTTGTTCGCGTCGATTATAAGCGCCGGAGCAAAAATAGACCGTATTACGCCGCGGAAGCGGCGTGATGCGGCGGAGTAAAAGTAGACCGCCGGATTCTTGTTTCACGGGGCAGAGCTGCCTGCGGGGGTAACGGAACTGGTTCGGTTCCGTTGAGCCGACGGCAGAGATCGTGGAACACCGGAGGGATGTACCAGGTGGAGATCTATGGGCGTATACGGCGAGCGGTTTTAGTCGAGGGCAGAAGTCAACGGTCGGTAGCGCGGGAGTTTGGACTGGCGCGCACGACGGTACGCAAGATGTTGGGTTATTCGATTCCGCCGGGCTACCGGCGGAAAGAGCCACCGAAGCGGCCCAGGCTGGGGCCGTGGGTAGGCGTGATCGACGCCATTCTCGAAGAAGACAAGACCAAGCCAGCCAAGCAGCGGCACACCGCCCAGCGGATCTTCGACCGTTTGCGGGCGGAGCACGCGTTCCCCGGCGGCTACACGATCGTGAAGGACTACGTGCGCGCCGCGACGCTGCGCAGCCGGGAGATGTTCGTTCCGCTGACCCATGCTCCGGGGACGGCGCAGGCCGACTTCGGCGAGGCGCTGGTGATCGTGGCCGGAGTCGAGCAGAAGGCGCGCTACTTCGCGATCGACCTGCCGCACTCGGACGACTGCTTCGTGATGGCGTTTCCGGCCGAGACGACAGAAGCGTTTCTGGAAGGCCACGTTCGGGCCTTCGCCTATTTTGGTGGCGTTCCCAGCTCGATTCTGTACGACAACACGAAGCTGGCGGTGGCGCGGATTCTGGGCGGCGGGGAACGGCAGAAGACGCGGGCGTTCTCCGAGTTGCAGAGCCACTACCTGTTCGCCGAGAAGTTCGGACGCCCGGCGAAGGGCAACGACAAGGGCAAGGTCGAGGGGCTGGTGGGCTACGCGCGGCGCAACTTCCTGGTCCCGGTTCCGCGAGTGGCGAGCTGGGAGGAGTTGAACCAGCGGTTGCTGAACGCGTGCCGGGAGCGGCGAGCGCGGCGGTTGCGCGGCCACCAGGAAACGATCGGGGAGCGCTTTGAGCGCGACCGGGCAGCACTTCTTCCGCTACCGGCCAGTGAGTACGAAGCCTGCGAGAAGCGGGTGGCGCGGGTCAGCTCGATGTCGTTGGTACGCTACCGCACCAACGATTACTCGGTGCCGACCGAGTATGGGCATCGCGACGTGCTGGTGAAGGGCTACGTGCACGAGGTGGTGATCGTCTGCGGCAGCCAGGTGATCGCCCGCCACCGGCGCAGTTACCAGCGCGAAGACATGGTCTTCGATCCGCTGCACTATCTGGCTCTACTGGAGCAGAAGGCACGGGCGCTGGACCAGGCGGCACCGCTGGTGGGCTGGGAGTTGCCGGAGTGCTTCGACCGCCTGCGGCGGCTGCTGGAAGCGCGGCTGAACAAGGGCGGCAAACGGGAGTACGTGCAGGTGCTGCGCTTGCTGGAGACGTTCTCTATCCGGGAAGTCGAGCCAGCCATCCTCGATGCGCTGCATCTGGGTACGATCAGTTTCGACGCCGTCAAGCATCTGCTGCTGTGCCGCATCGAGCGGCGTCCGCCGCGGCTGGATCTGGAGAACTATCCGCATCTGCCGCTGGCCGAGGTACAGACCACGCAGGCGGCTGACTACATGACACTGCTTTCCGCGCAGACCATCGTTTCCTCGAAGACATCTATGGGCGAGGTGACGCGATGAGCCGTGAGGCGAACCCTGCCACCACCGACACGCCGCAGGTGCTGCTGGAACATCACCTGAAGCAGTTGCGGCTGCCGACCTTTCTACGCGAGTACGACAAGGTGGCGCGGCAGTGCGCGGCCGAGAGTGCGGACTACCCGCGCTATCTGTTGCGCATGACCGAGCTGGAGTTGCTGGACCGCGAACGGCGGGCCACCGAACGCCGCATTCATCAAGCCCGTTTTCCGGTGGTCAAGAGCCTGGACACGTTTGAGTTCCTGGCCATGCCGTCGGTGAACAAGGCGCTGGTGCTGGAGTTGGCGCGCTGCGAGTTCCTACTGCGGCGCGAGAACGTGTTGTTGCTGGGCAACTCCGGTACCGGGAAGACGCACCTCGCGCTGGCCCTCGGCCTGTCGGCCTGCCAACGTGACCATCGCGTCCGTTTCACCACGGCGGCGGCAATGGTGCACGAACTGATGGAAGCCAAGGACGAGAAGCGGCTGCTGCGCTACCAGAAGCAGATGGCCAGCTACGAACTGCTGATCGTCGATGAACTGGGCTTCGTGCCGCTGTCCAAGTCCGGCGCCGAACTGCTGTTCGAGGTCTTCAGCCAGCGCTACGAGCGCGGCTCGACGCTGGTCACCAGCAACCTGCCCTTCCAGGAATGGACCGAAGTCCTCGGTTCGGAACGGTTGACCGGCGCACTGTTGGACCGGCTCACCCACCACGTCCACATCTTGGAGATGAACGGCGAAAGCTATCGACTGAAGCAGAGCAAGCGCAAACGAGGCTCCCAGCCGAACTCCTGACACGGCCATCCGCCTCACGCACCCTCCGGGCGAACGCGCCTCGGGGAGGAGAGCGTCTTCCGCTCCGGCCTAAACGCGCCGCCTTTCAGACGGCGCTGGCCTCCGCTTCAGACGCCCTCCTCCCCGACAATCCCTGATCTTCTAAACACTCCACTGGTCTACTTTTACTCCGCCCCTGTGGTCTAGTTTTGCTCCGCCCTTGACAGCCGAGCCGCTATACTGATTTCAGGACCCTATTGCAGTCCCAACCCATGGCGCTCGGCCGCATGCGCCGGCCGTTTTCGCATGCAGACTGGATTCGTGAACGTCGCTGGAGATAGGGACGGGAAGCCAATCCGGCGTACTTTAATCGTTCGGGCCGTATCCCTTGATCCAAATGCGCAAAGTGTCACCGACACCGCCGACGCCCACGTTGGGATCGAAGTCAGTCGGAAATTCCAAACGCGGGAATAGCAGCAATTCGTTCACCTTCTTTCGGTTTCGTCCCAGAGAGTAGTGCATCGCCATCAAGTACGCGAGCACCTTGTACAATTCCCGGATGAACGGGTGGTCGTCGTAAGACATGACCCAGTTGCTCTTGCCCGCGAGAGCATCGTGCAGGCGATTGTGATCCGCGTTAGTCCATTTGAACTTGTAAAGCTGATTTCCTGCTTCGTAATATTGCGGATCGAGGAACATGAGAGTATTCGCCCCGCCAGCCAAGGGGATGACGCTCGCGAAATCTGCATTGAGAACCTTCGTCCGTCCACCCAACAGCCGCCGAGCTTCGTGCAGTTCGCGCACCGTCTTCTCAGCGCCCAATCTACTATCGATCTTGCCTTTTGAGGTTTGGTGCTTTCCGCCGAGAGGACGCAATCCCATTCCACCCCACGAAGTGCGGTTCAGGAAGAGGGCGCGAAACGCCTGTCCGAGGCGATCCGTGGGCTGGCTCTCTTTGATCTGATTAAAAAGCGACACGGTAGGTCGTGTGTCAAGGATGCGGTCAGCCAGTTGCTGAAGCTCCTTATCGGGGGCATTGGCGACCAAGTCCCAGAACGCTGAAATACCAGCGTCGAGGTCGTTGACTATGAGTTTGATGTGGGGATGTCGTGCTGCCATCGCCAGCGCAACCGACCCGCCGCCAACGAAAGGCTCGACGTAGAGGGAAAACCCGGAATACCTGTACAGGGTCGGGAGAATGAAGTCTGTGTATCTGACTTTCCCACCGGGGTATCTGAACAAGGACATTTCCAATGGTAAACGGAACTTCGGTGGATCGCCACATCACGGTGGTAATCGTGATGATGCAAGGCCGCTTTTGCCAAGGTCGGCGCGTCCCCGGGCTTCCTGCCGAAGCTGGTTGATGAGCAAGCCGGGATTGCGTCTTTCGGCTTGAGAACTTGTGCCGCCATCTCCGGTCGCCTCCCGCTGCCGGAGTTTTCCGAGGCCGATGAATTTTACCTTGCGCTTCGGCGGTATTTCCCGAACTTCGCCGCTGAAGCCGAGCCGCTTCCGTGAGGCGGGCCGATGGCGGACGGAGAGCTTGCCGAGGCCGCCCAGCTTGATCGTGAATCTGTGCTCGCCAAGATGGTGGAGGAGCGTGTCCTCAAGGCACGAAATGAACACGGCCACCAGTTCCTCTGCCTGCTTCTTTGTAGGCAATGCCAGCGCCGTCTGAACGCGCAAGACGAATTCTTCCCGCCCTGCCCGCGATGTGGTCGCCATTGATTTTCCTCCTTTGTTACGGTCGGCAACGAAGGGAGATTCCAATGGCCAATACCGAGAAAAAACAAATGCTGGTGGGGAAATCTCAGCCTACTGGCCGTGTGCCCCGGACTGACCCGTACACCGTGATTAGCGGTCACTACGTCGGTCGCGACGGATTCGTTGTGCCTCGCACGTGTGACGAGTTTCTGGAGAGATTCCCCAATTACGTGCACCGCTGGGTCAAGAAACGCCTGAACGGATCGGCAGCGGCCGAGGACGTGGAGGACTGGACACAAGAACTGACCCTGCACCTCAGGTACTTGCCCGAGACATCGAAGCACCGTCTTGAAGGCAAGGCGGACGTAATCGAGACGTTCGATCCGGCGAAGCACCATGGGGCGAACGAGCCTCGTTTCCTCAATTACGTGAACCTGTGCCTCGCCAATCGATTCAATACCTTGTTCGCGAAACGCAGACGTGACGCGCTCGGCCGAAACAATTGGGTACCGCTTGCAGGGGGCTTCGGTTGTAAGGAGCCCGGCACGGTTGACGATGAATTCTGCCACCGAGAATCGGCATACCTCAAAGCAGCCGCGCAACGCTTGGCCGAGCAGGAGGCCGACCGCCTCCGTATTGTCGAGTTGATCCGCTTCGCTGAGCGTTGCGATCCCGGAGTTCTTCCGGCCATCCACGCGCTCATGCAGGCGGTCAACTGCCGGGACGCTGCTCGGCATCTCGGGGTCTCGCATGCGGAGTTCAGGC
>JBGPHT010000273.1:0-5494 GCA_041484525.1 Bryobacteraceae bacterium
GCCCACGACCTCGCTGCTGACGACCCAGAGATCTTCCTGTCGCTCCCGTTTCTTGCGGGTTCCCATGGCCATGCAGTATAGACGCCCAGAACATTCGCTAGGTCACATGTTTTCGCGACTATTACCACAGGCTGCTAGGAGCAAATCCTGGCCGATTATCTTCAACTCGAACCGGATGACTTTCTGTCCGTGTATGCCTATGCCGCTGAACTGGCAGCGGGGCACAAAGTCGCCCGAGGATGAAGCTGCTCTTCGACGAAAGCGTGTCGCCGAAACTTGGCTCTGTTATTGCGCGATCTTTTCCTGAATCCGAAAGTACACTTCGGAACGGGCTTGCTCGTGCCGTGATAGCAGGATTCTGAACTATGCCGTCGCTCACGGCTTCATTTTGGTCTCGACCAGTAGACCTGGCCGCGAGGCCGCCTGCCGTATACCGGGCAGTGCTCCACATGCCCGTACTATTCCCAGCGGAATATTTTCGCTGAAAGCGCCGTGCAGATCGCAAACACGACTACCAGCGCCGCGACGTCACCCACGTGTGCTGACCACGCTTCGCCTTTCCAGATCCCTTCAAGGAGCGATACTGCGTAGGTCAGCGGCAGCACGCGCGCCACTGCTTGAAGCGCGGGTGGCAACGAGTGCACCGGCACGAATAATCCGCACAGGCCGATCATCGGATACAGGATGGCCGCGCCGATCGGTTGCGCGAAGCGCGCCGTAGGCACGATGCTCGCAATCACAAACCCGATCGACAGAATACTCCACGTGCTGATCAGCAGCGCCATCGTAAACCCGAATACCGGGAAGTGAGTGTCGACCGGATAGAAGCGCTTGCCCGCCAGCACTGTCAAGGCCATAGTGAGCGCCGTGAGCGCCAGTTTGACCAGCACGTGAGCGGTGAGAATCGTCTGCGGGCGCAGCGGCGTGGCCCGGAGCCGCTTGAGAATGCCGCCTTCCCGGTAAATCGAGATAACGGTGACCAGCGACAATACCCCGCTGAGCGCTATCAGCACCGCAACCAAAACCGGCAGCCCGACGCGCACGAATCCGGCGGCAGAGAGCGAGCCCGGCGTGAGCCGGCCTCCCGCAAATCGACCCACGACCACAAAAACCAGGACGGGAAACAAGATCGATCCGAACGCCCCGAGCGGCTCGCGCAGGAAGATCTTGATCTCCAGCCAGGTCAGTTTCCAAAGTCCACGCAGCATTGCCGGGTCTCTTTCAATCGCGAATCGAATGGCCGGTCAGCTTCAGAAAGACGTCCTCCAAGTTGGGCAGCACGGTGCGGAAGTCGGTGACCCGGATCCGACTCTCGGAGAGACACTGGATCACCTCGGTCACGAAGTCGTCGCCCCGCCCCTGAAGAGTGAACTGGGAGTCTTGGCGCACCACGTTTTCCACCTGTGGAATCGCGCGCAGGCGTTCTTCGGCGAGGACGTTCCCGGTAGCCAGGACCACCGTTCGCGTGGGGCAGTGCCGCCCCACCAATTCCTCCGGACTGCCCATGTCGATGATCTTTCCATGCTCGATGATCGCCACGCGGTCGCACAACCGCTCGGCCTCCTCCATCAGATGAGTCGTCAGAAAAACCGTCTTGCCGCGGTCGCGGATGCCGCGGACCAGGTCCCAGATGGCACGCCGCGACTGCGGGTCGAGCCCGGTGGTCAGTTCATCGAGGAATACTACTTCCGGATCGTTGATCAGCGCCAAGGCGATAAACAGCCGCTGCTTCTGCCCGCCCGAAAGGGTCATAAACCAGGCGTTGCGTTTGTCGGCAAGGCCGAGCTGTTCGAGCAACCGGTTGCCATCCAGCGGCTTTGGGTAGAGAGAGGCCCAGAGATCCACGGCTTCCCAGACCTTGATCCTCTTTTGGAGCTGCGCCTGCTGGAGTTGCACCCCAATCCGGTTCTGGACCTGATACCTGTCGCGGAACGGATCGAGGCCCATGATCGAAATTTGACCCGCGTCCGGCCGGCGCACCCCTTCAACGCACTCCATCGTGGTTGTCTTCCCGGCGCCATTCGGCCCGATCAGTCCAAAGACCTCGCCTTCGCTGACGTCGAAAGAGACCTCGGAGACGGCCACGGTGGTTCCGTAGCTTTTGCGGATGCGTGAAACCTGTATGACCGGACCGGGACTTCTGGAGACTCCCATACCATGTCCGACGGCTCGTGCCGCGTAGTCGGAATCCTTTCTATCCCCCGACGCCGTTTTGTTTAAGACACTCCCGGGGGTCTGCCCCACTACCGCGCCGCGTTGCTAGCCGTCGACGTCACATGCTCCGGGACCGGCGGCCGCTGGAACGAGCCTTCATCCACGACCTTGCCCGTCCGGCTGATCGCCTGAAAGTGCAGTGTGTCGCCATCGATTTCCATGAGCGCGAATGAGTTGTCCCGGTCGAATGACTTGGCAGTGAGTTCGGTTCCGCGGCAGTCGCCGACCCTCACCTTCGACGAACCGCCGATCACGAAATGGCAAACACCCATCTGCGGCGTGATGCGCTCGTAGAAGTGATCGTGGCCGGCCAGCGTCATCGCCACCCCGTATTTCACCAGTAGGGGCTCGAGCAATTTGCGCAGCGCCAGGCTCGATCCGTGCCGTCCGCCCGACGAATAGAGCGGGTGATGCATATAGACGATTTTCCAGTCGCTGCCCGCCTTCGCGAGTTCCTGTTCGAGCCATGCGAGCTGCGCCTGATCGACGCGATTGCTGTCCACCGCGAAAAAGTGGACGCCCTCCTGCGGCGTGAACGTGTAGTAACGACGCCGCTCCATGTGGAACAGTTTGTATGACTGCTGCGCGAGGCCGTCATGATTGCCCAGACTGGCGTAGAACTTCACGCCGGAATGCAGCAGCCCGGTGTACGGCCACTCGAACTTCTTTTGAAAATCCTTGGGCGTCTGGCCGCCGTAAATGTTGTCGCCCAACATCACCACCGTCTGGAACGGAAACTTCTTTTGCATGCCGGCCAGGCGCGCGCCCACCTCGTATTGGGAGCGGCCTCCGGTTCCGCTGTCTCCGATCACGGCGAACCGGAATGAACCAGGCTGGTTGGGAAGCTGGGCCCAGGCCGCACAACTCAGCCCAAGAACGGCAAGCAACGAAGTGGCGCGATGCATCTGTCTATTGTCCTCAAGAACGGCAGAGCGTGGCGGGTGACCCCACGTCCATCAGGATGCTCTGATGCGAGGCCATGAGCTCTCGCAGAACCTGCTGCGCCGGCCGCGCCGGTTGCGAAGCCGGATTCGGCTCCACGAGTGCGCGCAATTGGACGGCGATTTTTCCGGGAAGATTGTTCTCCAGGTACTCGAGGGCTAATCCGTGGAGCATACGGTCGTCGCCGTGCAGCGCGCGGAAGGCTATCTTCAGCGGGTCCACGGGAAGCACGACGGCTAGCAGGCTGAAGACGTGCTCGAGCGATTTATCAGCCCGGTCCCGCACCACTTCGTCGAGATACCAGTATTGGCTGTCGCTTTGATCGCGGCGGTCCAGCAGCTTGCGCTCCGCCCAGATGGACCGCGATGTCGAGAGCTCGCGCTGCACGGCGGCATACAGGGCGTACGAATCGAACCGCAGAGCCTCGGTCATCCGATGCAGAAAATCGAGCGCGCGGCTGGCGTTGAACCGGATCTCAAATCTGCTATCTTCGAGCGCCTCCATCAGACCATCCACGGCGCGCTGGGAGCTGGTGTAGGCCAGGATGTGAGGAATTCGGCGGCGCACCGCAAAATCCTGCTCCGGATCGAGCAGCGCGTCCGTAAGCTGGCCGACGGCGCGATGCGCATGCAGCAGCAGAAAGGCGCGCGCCGAATCGAAGGCGTCATCCCAGGCCAGCAGCCGGATGGCATGCGGCGCCAGCGTAGCATCGAACGGTTGATCCGTGCGCAACGCAGACTGGATGCGGCTGGTATCGCCGGATCGTAGATCGCTCAACCGGGCCAACACCGGATCGTGGACTCGCGGCACAAGCGCGGGCATGGGCGTGGAGGACTTGGCTACCGGCCCTCGAACGGGCACCCGGATCGTAGTGGTCCGCAGTAGCGCGGACAGCGTCGTGGAATCCTCGACGTCGGCTTCGTTCAGCGCCACGGCGCGGCTCATGAGGCCATGCTCCAGAACGCCGGAGTAAGCGGCGTCCATGCGCGCCGTGATGCGAATGCCGATCGCGGCGAAGGCAATCGTGACCAGTAGGATCGGCAGTGCAGCATGCAGCGGGCTCAATAGGAGAATGAGTTGCAGCACGCCGGCCCCGAGGGCGTCGCCCATGCGGTCGCAGCCGACATCGATGAAGGTCTTGACGGCTCGCTTTTCGCGCGGAGGAACGGGCGTAAAGAAGAGTTCATAGCCGGAACGCAGGAAGGAACCGCGGAGAACCAGCTCGAAGCTGCGCGCAATCGGCGCCATGAGCATCGGAGGAAAGAAGAGCGACGCCCCGGCGCCGACCGCAACCGCCGCGGGGTGCCCCAGGACGGTGCGTCCCAGGCCGAGACGCCGCAGCGCGACCGGCGTCAGAAAACTTTGAACCAGGAAGCTGAGAATCTGATTGGCCGTATAGAAGATCGCAAAGTAGCGGGTTAATGCCGGCCCTTTCCCGTATGCGGCGGCGGCGCCGCTCTTGAAGAGATAGTCCAACAGCGCGGCGCTCATGGTCCCGAGCAGCACCAGCACCGCCAGGTTCACCAGAAAGGGCGCCTTGCGAAATGCCTCCTGGGCGTCTTGCCACACGTGCGATTCTTCCGGCTTCGGAGTGCGAGCTTCGCCCGTATCGGGGAGCCGCCACAGCATCAGAGCGGTGGCGAGATGCAGGCCGGCCAGCACCAGCAGCAGGGACTCCGCGCCGAACCATGCCGCGCCGCGCTCCGCCAGCAGCCCGCCGACGATTCCGCCGATCGTCCCCGCACCCGCGATCTTGCCGATCCGCAGCCGGGCTTCACGCGGGTCCAGGACTTCGTTCACAATGCTCCAGAACCCGCTCAGCAGGATGGCGCCGAATCCCATCAGGTGAAGGTAGATGACTACGACCACCACCGCGCGGACGCCATCGCCCGCCACTTGCAGCAGCGCGAACTCCGCCAGATGGGCTACCGAGCCGATGGCAAACGCGGCCGGCACCAGCCGCAAGGGACCGGAGCGCGCCAGCGATCGCGCGAAGCCCAGGCCCATCAGGATGGCAACCACCGCCGCCGCCACTACGATCTTCGGCAGGTCGGTTGGTGCGAAACGCGACAGGAACAATCCGTCGCGAACGGCTTTGCCAGCCACCTGGTGCGCCAGCATCAGGCCGGCCGCCAGCATGAAGCCTCGTCCCGCAACGTCGTATTGGACCCGGTTTCCCATTGAGATTCTCGTCTGTTAGTACTACAGTGTTACAAACAGTCGTCATCCAACCTTCGCCGGTATACTCCGAAGCCCCGCCAGTATCGGGTTTCGTGGCGGTAGGCTCGGGCTCGACGGGAAGCGAAGTCTGCCGCCACACGGATGCGGTGAAAGCAGC
>JBGPHT010000274.1:0-5480 GCA_041484525.1 Bryobacteraceae bacterium
CACTTCCAACCCCGCGGCTCGCCGGACGCGCGCCGAACGGCATAACCCACAGTCCATCGCCACTATCCGTATCAGGATTGCCAGAGCCCTGCTGCAACATCTCCCCTGCTGCCCCTTTTGCTGCGCGCGCCATTTCTAACACAGTAGTACTAGTGTAGTGCGTCGGAATTCGTCGAGTTTAAAGCAGAGCCCCAAAGCTGGTCGAGGTGGTTGAAAGGCCGAAACCCGAATTGGCCGCAGATGAACGCAGATAAGCGCAGATGAAAAACAACTTATCTATCTGCGTTGATCAGCGTTTATCTGGTGCGCCAGGGTGAGGTTTCGGCAAGCTTGCGTAACGGGGCGGTTCGGTTCGCGAACCGGAGCGGATCGGGGTCAGTCTCTCACGTATTTCGCGAGCAGGGAATCCATATCGTCGCCGACACCGTAGCCGAAGTTGTGGCTGATGATGCGTACTCGATCCAGCCGGACGATTAGGGGATTGCGGTCGCTGGCAGATAGCTGGGCGATGAGCTTGAGCGCCTGGTCGAACATACGGACCAGTGCATCGAAGTAGCCGTCATCCTGATACCCAACGTCGCTGCAGAACCCCGCGGCGCGCTCGCAGTAGAAGACCATCAACTCCGCGAGTCCAGCCAGGTCGCCGACGGCTTTTCTGTAACTGGAGATCGCCTGTTTGGCTTTCACGACGGACGTATCCTGGTTTCGCAAGACATCCGGCCAGAGCCAGCGGTCCAGCGTTTCCTTGTACGGCTGCAGAACATCAGGGCCCAACCCAAAACGGGTGTGAAGAAACGCCTGATTATCCTTGTGGGCGGCGTAGAGATCCTGAATCAAGCCCAGTAATCCCAGGCGGTCGAAGCTCGCGAGTTTCGCCTTAACATCTGTCCATGAAGGTTTTGATGCCGGTTGACGCCTTGCCATAAGAGCCTCAGAAACAGTAGCCCTGCGCCACCCAGTAATGCCAGTCGTCAACGGCTTCAGCGGTTGATTCGTCTGGATCGACAGCGGTGAGCTGAGCGAGCGGGGCGGCCATGGTTCGACCCTGCCATCGGACCAGGACGAGCATGTCGTGCCCGCAGACTTCGTCCGGTGCCATGCGCACGACCTCCACGGTTTCGCCTTTTCTGAGCGGCGAGACGACATTCGTAGCCAGGCACTTCGCCTGGAACGGAAAACTGATCTTGCTTTCCAGATAGTAATACCAGCTCATTGCCTGCTCATCCGGGCTGGCATCGACGATAGCCTCGTTGTGAATGCGGTCCTCCCGCACAGGGTCTCGCTTGGGTCTTTTCATGACTTCGCTCCCAGGATTCGGCGGACTGAGGTGCGCCCGATCTGGACTCGACGAGCGATCTCCGATTTGCTAACACCAGCACGATGCAATTTCCGGATTTCCGCTGCGTGTACGGCCGCCGTTGCCGGCCGCCCCAGCCGTTTCCCGTTCTGCCGCGCATGGGCCAGGCCAGCCCGAGTTCGTTCTTGCAGAATCTCCCGTTCAAAGGCGGCGAACACAGCCAGCATTGCAGCCATCGCTCGACCCGCGGGCGTAGTCAGGTCCAGCGCCTCGGTCAGCGACACGAAGCCCACTCCGAGATGCTCCAGTTCCTGGAGTGTCGCCAGCAGATCCGTTACCGACCGGCCCCAGCGGTCCAACCGCCATACCAGCACGACATCGATCTCGCGACGACGGGCGGCCTCCAGCAGTTTCTCACGAGCTTCTCGCCTTGCCGCGCCGGAGCCGACTTCACGGACGTTCACGGCAATGGTCCAGCCCCGTCTGGCAGCATACTCCCGCATGGCCCGACTCTGCATGGGCAGCGTTTGCTGATCATTGGTGGAGACGCGGGCATAGAGGCCCGCCCGCAACATTTTCGAATGTTTCCGTGCCTGGCCAAAAACGTTGTCGGATTTTGCCTTCCGGGAGGCCTGTTTGGCGGGCATTTCAGAATGTCACTCAACCTTGGCCGAAGATGATCCTTTTCGGCCATGCAGGATCCAGCATACCCTACGCCGCATCCTCCAAGAGGGCGCCCGTCCGCGCCAGTGTCTCGCGGTAATTCCACGGCATCCACCCCGCCGGGCTTCGCTTCAACTCCTCGCTGTGCCGCAGTAACTCGGTCAGATAGTTGAACGGATTGGCGCCGTTCAGCTCGCAGGTATGGATCATGCTCATGAACAGATCGCCCACTCTGGCACCATTCAGCGTCTTGTAGAACAGTGAGTTTCTCCGGTGAAGGATGGCTTTCTTCAAAATTCTTTCGACGATGTTATTGTCGATCGGGGCCCCTGGTTCACGGAGGAAGAGAGTCAGCGGCATCCAGTGGCGAAGCATGTACCGGATGGCTTTCCCCAAGCCGGAGTTCGGCTCCGTCCTGTGTTCCGCCAGTTGCGCTTCCATCCACTCATGCAGGGTTTTCATCAGCGGGCCGCTGTGTTCCTGATGGAAACGCCGGCGTTCCTCCGGCGATAACTTCTGCTCCCGCGCCAGCGCGTCATGGTGCCAGATGCCGCCGAGCGTCTCCAGCACATGCCGGCATTCCTCGGGAAAGTTCTCCGCTACTTCCACAAACTGGCGTCTTCCGTGCGACATGCAGTAGGCCAGTAGACGCTTCACCCCTTCCGACTGCCGGGAAGTGTTCCACGACAGGGCGTCGCACATCTGGATCAGGGGCGCCAGTCCGGCTGGTCGCTGCTTCAGTACCTCTGCCAGATTCTCTCCCGCATGTTTGGCACCGCTGAAGTACAAGGCGATTTTCCAGCCAGGACCAAGTGAGACGATGCCGCTGGTAAAGATGCCCGTGCGCGGGTCGGCCGGCTCCCGCGCCAGGCGCAGGATCCGCATGCCTGTGTCATCGTTGTGCATCACCTCGCCCCGCGCCGCCTGCCTAATGTACTCGTCATACGCCGGCCGCAGACCCAGCGCCGCTTTCTCGGCTACTCCCCATTGCGTGGCTGCCGGCAGCGGGATGCCGAGATTTCCCTCCAGCCGCTCCAATCGTTTAAACGGCACACCGCTGCCATAACGGAGCTGCGCGATCATCGCCGCTGCTGTCTCGTCATACTTTTCCGCTCCCGCCTCCGCCGGTTCATCCGCCGTGAACACCTCCCCGCAGCCGTTACAGCGCAGGCGTTCCATCTCGTACCGGGTTGCCTCCAGCGGGGGCCGCCCCACGATCCGCACCAGCGTCTTGGGTTGCTTCTGGTGATAGACTTTTCCCACACCGCATTCCGGACAGGCGTCTCCAGGGTTGAGTGTTTTGTGCGACACCGTAACGGTCCGCGCGCCGGTAAACCGGGCGGCGCCATTGCGCCCATGCCCCGTCGGCAGGCGCTCTCCCTCCGGCGATGGCTTCTCTGCGGCCGGCTCGGAACTGGGGGGCGGTGGCAGCACTACGCGGGTCTTCTCTGTCGTCCGCCACCTGGGTTTCGCCCGTTCGGCCAGAGTGTGCAACACCGCTTTCAGCTTCTCTCCATCGGATTCGCTTAGCGGCGCACGCATGCCGCCGTCGATGATCTGGTCCAGTTCTTCCAGATTCACATCCATGCGGGGGCGGGATGGTGTCTTCATTGCTGGCTGAGTAACTGGCGGAAACGTGGTGCCAGCGGCAGGCCAAGGATTTCCTTGATGGGGCGATTGGGCTTATTGGTCTGGTCGTTTTTGCCTCGCCCGGTGGTGAGCCCGAGCAGTTGCCAGTTCGCCGCCCGGTAGCAGGTTCCGCGAAAACGGCCGGGATCGATGAAGGTTTCTGCAAAATAGACCGGATGGCCGTACATCCGTTCCCAATCGTCGGACAGTCCCCTGGTCACCTTCCCCAAAATGTGTGACGCCAGATGCGGGACCTGGACCCAGGGCAGGATCAGAAAACGCGTGTTGTAGGCGATAAAACGGATGTTCCGTCGCCGGGCTTCCGCACTCCAGCCGATGTAGCGGTCACGGCCGCCCAGATGTCGCGGTGCCGAACTCCACGCCAGACACGCTACAGGACGACCCTGCGCCCAACAAATATACTTCAGGTGCTCGCCGACTGGTTGTTCATAGCTGAGGTAGTGATACTGTTCCATCAGGCTATTGAACAGCGGCTCATCGGCGGTGCGGCGTACCGCTTGGATCTCGATCGGACCTAGCGACTTCAGCGGTATCGCCAGCGGCGTAGTGTCGATCAAGACCGCTTCCGGTCGCGGGCGTCCTGTCCGGCACTGCCCTCGGATGTGGCGGCGCACTGGGGGCAACTCGATCTCTCCGGCCCGTTCCAGCATCAGCAGCAGCCCGCGACAGACCATGTCGCGCAGGGCGCCGTTGGCCTGCTTCCACCCCAGAGCCTCGCATAACTGCCGGGACAGCTTCCATCGGCTGCTTGCGGGGTGCGTCCGAATGAACTCCCGAAGAAAAGCAAGCTGCTCGCTATCGATCTCTTGTCCGCGGTAGCGCCATCCCTCCGCCATAACCGCAGCATGCCAGAGATTTGAGCAGAACGCAAGTGTTTGGCGGCAACTTTTTCAACTCACTTTCCGCCACACCGGCGCGGCCGCAGTCTCTGGGTTACCTGCCGCAAACAGTAACTGCGCCTGATGGGCCTGGAGCGCTCGTGTCGCCTCCTTGCCGGTCGGCCACCAGACGAATCGCCCCTTCGATAATCGTTTTTGCGCCATCCAAAACCCCTGGCCGTCGAATGCCAGGACTTTAATTGCAGTGGCGCGCCGGCTGCGAAAAATGAACAAGCATCCGGAGAACGGATCGGCACCCAGTTTTTCCCGGCACAACTGTGCCAAGCCGTCGATGCCTTTTCTCAGGTCGACGGACTCGATGGCGACCAGGATGCGCATCTGCGGCGCGACTTGAATCACGCCGACTCCCACAGTACGCGGCTGAGTCCGGCCAGGTCCGGCGTGGTGTTGCCTTTCCATTGGATGCGAATCTTGCCCCGCGGTCCTTCTAACTCGATGAGGCACTCCGCACCGCTGCCTGTGCCGGGCGTCAGTAACTCTACAAATGCCGCGGGTGGTGCGCTCAGCTTGACCGTTCTCCGCCGGCCCGGATGCGATTCCATCGTGAGCCGCTTGAGCTTGCCGTATTCCAGACTCAGCACCTTGGCGGTTCGGAAGACGCCGTGCTCCCTGGCTACTTCCGCGGCCGCCCTCCACAGCGATTCCGGAATGGGCAACCGCCCGGTATGCGACTTCCGCCATCGTACGAATTGTCCATGAATCCCGCGCATGCCGTCCGGAACATCAGGCGCCGCTCTGCCCATTGCACGTCCTCCTTGCGCCCGGGCGGGCGCAAGAGTCACGTTACCAACTGCAGACCCGGGGTGTCACGCACCGCTGCAGAAAGCTCACGATCTAGTGAGATGAAAGGATCTCACCATGTAGATTATCCGTTCGACATGTAGCTATCGAGCGCAGTGCGGAGCAATCCGTAAGGCGAAGCCTCGAAATGCGAACCTGCGAGCCGCAGCGCAAGCGAATCCGATTCGGCC
>JBGPHT010000275.1:0-5237 GCA_041484525.1 Bryobacteraceae bacterium
TTTCCCGAGAATCAAGTGAAACTCCGGCGTGTCGCCGCCAATTTCTACCAGCCGGTTCAGCGCCTTCTCATCCAAATCTTTCCGTCCGGTGTTGTGAGCCGCAATCCCCAGAGCGTACAAGTACATGATGTCGTTCGAGGTGTGCGGCCAAAGCGGCTCCAGCGACGATACGGCGTCGGCATAGTGCTCCGTAAACAGCTTGCACAAGCCGAGCAAGTAGCGCGCCTGCGTTGAGTCTGGCTGGTCGCCAACCACCGACGCCAGCGGCGCGATGGCACCGGCGTAATCTCCGCGCCGGAACTTCGCCAGCCCAATATTCAAGCGAACGCCGGTCATCTTCGGCTCAAGCTTCTCAGCCTTCAGCAGTAAAGTCAGCGCGCGATCCCACTCCTTGCGCCGCATGGCGATGACGCCCAGATTGGCATACGCCGCCCCCGCACGCGGATCCATCGCGGTCACCTTACGGAACGCTGCTTCAGCGGCGTCCAGATCACCTCTTCGCAGTGCGGCTTCGCCCTTCGAAAATAATGCTTGCAGATCAGCGCCAGGACTCGAACTTGCGGCCGAGGAACTGGCCTGCTGCCACGAGAGGGCCGCCACGGCAGGTCCGCCAACGGGCGGCCTCGCCTGGCACACCCCGAGGCTCATCAGAAAAATCAAAGAGGCGCACGCGGCAAGTCCAGCGGAGAACCTTGCTTTCATGAGACAGCAGTGTCATGCAGCGGGCCGGTGAATTCAAGCACCGCGCGGCAATAATGCTATTCCGGCGATTGGCCCGGCATGAGTGGCCTGCGGCGAGCGCCGCGTAGCGCGTTGGCAGACCCACGGCCATGCACGGTCATCCCCGGAAGGATACCCAGGCGCAATTTCCCTCTTGACATGAACGTGTAAATGCACTATTAACTCGATTTAATAAGGCCCGGTGCCGGGTGATTCCGTGTCGAGTGGTGGGGGCTGTGGCCGATGAGTGGTTTCTGCGAGCGGCGAAACCAATGTTGCCGGGTTTCCGGTACCGTTGTGTCCCCACACTGTTGTTTCCCATATTCTAAAATTTCGGGAGGTAATACTGTGAAGGGACATCGTAATCGTTTCTTCTCTCTTTCGAACACCGCACGCTCGGCCCGGCCGCTACTGTGGGCGGCTTTGCTGATGCTTTGCGTCGCAGTAAATTCGCACGCCCAGGACACTGGCTACATCAGCGGCACCGTGACCGACAAGTCCGGCGCAGCCGTTGCCGGCGCTGAGGTCGTCATCACCAACATAACGGGGAGTTCGACGCGCACGACCGCCACGAACAGTGACGGCGCTTACGTCGCCGCCGGTTTGCCGGGTGCCACGTACAACATCAGTGTGACGGCAAAGGGCTTTCAGAAATACACCGCCCACGAAGTCGTGTTGGACGTCGCACAGAAAATACGTATCGACGTGCAATTGACGGTGGGTTCCGTCTCGGAAGAGGTGATTGTAACCGGCGAGAGCGTGGCTCAAGTTGAGACTACCTCTTCGGAACTCAGCGCGACAGTCACCGGAAAACAAATCAATCAGTTGGTGTTGAACGGGCGCAATTTCACCCAGCTCGTCAACATCACGCCGGGCGTCGTCAACCAAACGGGTCAGGACGAAGGCACTGTTGGCATCTACGGCAACGTTGCCTTCAGCATGAACGGCGGCCGTACGGAATACAACAACTGGGAACTCGACGGCGGCGACAACATGGACAATGGCAGCAACGCCACGCTGAACGTCTACCCCAATATCGAAGCCATTGCTGAGTTCAAAGTGCTGACCTCGAATTACGGCGCGCAGTACGGGCGCAACGGCTCCGGCACGGTCGAGGTCGAGACCAAGTCCGGCGGAAGCAGTTTCCACGGGAGCGCGTTCTACTACGGCCGCAACGATATTTTCAACGCGCGCTCTTGGGAAGAAGGCGCCGATCCCACGAAACCTAAGGCGCCGTACAAGAAGCACGACTTCGGCTATACCGTCGGTGGCCCGGTTTTCTTCCCCAATCACTACAACGCGAACAAAAAGAAAACTTTTTTCTTCTTCTCTGAAGAGTGGCGCCGCGAGAAAAACCCGTCCACCATCCTTCAGAACGTCCCGTCGGATGCCGAACGCACCGGCGATTTCTCGGACCTCTGCCCGGGAGCGGATTGTCCCAACGTCGCCAACCCCGCCGCGGTACCGATTAGTGCGGTAGGCCAAGCTCTCCTGTCACTGATCCCAGTCGCCAATACAACTGACAACGGCTTCCCCGCCGTGCTGCAGACGGTGTCGACGCCGACAACTTGGCGCGAAGAGTTGATCCGCATCGATCACAATCTTACCGACAACTATCGTCTGACCTTCCGTTACATCCATGATTCGTGGCAGACGCAGGTCCCGAACCCCTTGTGGGGTAACGGCACTTCCAGCTTCCAGGATATCAACACGAAGTTCGTGGGTCCTGGCTCGAGCTTCGTCGCCCGCCTCACCGCTAACATCACGCCCACTTTGCTGAACGAATTTGTGGCCAGCTACACTGCCGACCACATTTTCCTAACGGCTGTCAACAATCCAGCGCTTGCCTCGGGCCTCCCCATTGGCGCGCTCTTCGCCAATGGCTTCGGCGGAAAGCTCCCAGCCATTGATCTCAAGAGCAATATAGCCTACGGCGGCGAGGTGGGGCAGGACACGGGCTACTTCCCGTGGAACAACGCCAATCCCGTGTACACCTATCGCGACAACGTAACCAGGATTATCGGCAATCACACTTTGCAGTTCGGAGCGTACTTCGCCGCGGCACAGAAGAACGAGCAGAACTCACCCAACCTACAAGGCATCTTGACCTTCGACACTTCGTCGCCTCTCACAACGGGGAACGCGTTCGCGGATCTGTTGATCGGGAACATTGCGAGCTACAAGCAGTGGAACCTGGAAGCTAAGTACTACAATCGCTACAAGATTCTCGAGCCCTACTTACAGGACGACTGGCGCGTAACCAAGAAATTCACTCTCAACCTCGGCTTGCGCCTCAGCCTCTTCGGCACTTACCGCGAGCGCTACCGCCAGGCATTTAATTTTGAGCCATCGGCATTCGTCGCCGGAGCCTCGCCGGCAATTGATGTGGATGGATCTGCCACAGGGTCGGCTGGCGCGTTCATTGGCGGTGCTGGCAATCCCTTCAATGGCATCATTCAGTGCGGCGCAAAAGGCGGAACCTTCGCCGCTCCCGGCTTTGCTACCGCAGCCGTGGGCACCAGTTCTCAGGATGGCTGCCTGAAAGGCCATTTGTTCAATCCAGCTCCGCGTCTCGGCTTTGCCTGGGACCCCAAGGGCGACGGCAAGATGGCCATTCGCGGCGGCTACGGCATCTTCTTCGAGCACACCAACGGCAACGAGGGCAACACCGAGTCCCTCGAAGGCTCTCCGCCACTCGTGCTGACGGCCTCGCAGTTCAACGTTTCCGGATACTCAAGCATCGGCGGGGGGCTGCTCTTCCCCCTCGCAGTGAATTCCATTCCCGACAAAGCCATCTGGCCTTACGTCCAGCAATGGCACCTTGACGTTCAGCGGGAGCTTCCCGGCAGCATCGTCGCCACCGTTTCCTACGTGGGCAGCAAGGGTACGCACCTGACGCTGCAGCGCAACTTCAACCAGATCGTTCCGATCGGCTCCGCGAATCCGTACGCGCCGGGTGAAGCGATCACCGGAGCGGATTGCGCGTCCGAGCAAGCGTCCAGCACGCCGGTCGACAGCACAACCTCATCCGGCACCTTGGTCACCGGCGCGGCAGCCGTGAATCTCTTCGTTGCTTGCGGTGGAAACCCCGATCCCCTTCGACCCGTCAACGGACTAAGCAACATCACGCGGCTCCAAGACACCGCCAACTCCATCTATCACTCCCTGCAGTTTTCCGCGCGACGCACCGTCGGCGATCTCACTCTGAGCGTTGCTTACACCTACAGTCATTCGATCGACGACTCGTCAGACCGCTTCGACAACGCCTTCGTCGATTCTTACAATGTTGCCGGCAATCGCGCTGCTTCCAGTTTCGATCAGCGCCACAGCCTGGCGATCAGCTACGTCTATGGCCTGCCGTTCTTCCGCGGCGCAGGGCTCTCCCACAAACTCCTCGGCGGATGGCAGGTTTCGGGCATTACCGTTGCCCAGACCGGCACGCCCTTCAGCGTGACCAACGGCACGGATTTTGGTGACGCCGCCGGTGTCGGCAACGGCGTTGGCACGGGTTCCCGCCCAGACCTGGTCGGCGATCCCCATGCCAGCCTCTCTCAAACAGAATTCCCGGACACTCGCGGGCCGCTCTTCTTCAATCCTGCGGCCTTCGCCGTGCCTACCGGACTCACCTTCGGCAACGTCGGGCGCAACACCATGTACTTGCCCGGCCGCCTGAACTTCGACTTCGGCCTATTCAAGCGCTTCTCCCTGGGCGAAAACAAAGCGCTCGACTTCCGCTGGGAGAATTTCAACCTGTTCAACCACACTCAGTTCAATGATATTTGTGGCGGAACACCCTGCGCGATGGATACAAGCGCTCCCGGAACCAACCTCGACAGTTCCAGCTTCGGGCATCTGACCGGGACGCATGCGCCACGCCGGATGCAGTTCGGCTTGCGCTTTCAGTTCTAACCGCCGCACCCTCCCAAAAAAGGCGGCGCTCTCTAGAGCGCCGCCTTTTTCTTTTCCCCACTCCTCGACTCTCCCGGAATGGAGTACACTACGCCCATGAACCGCCGAACTTTTATTGAAACATCCGTTGCAGCCGCCATGTTCACCTCCACCGCAAGCCCGCTTTGGGCCGCTGCCGCTCATCACATTGACCGCGTGGGCCTCCAGCTCTACACCGTCCGCGACCTCATGAAGCAAGACTTCGACGGCACCATCGCCAGCGTTGCCAAGATCGGCTACCGCGAAGTCGAATTCGCCGGCTATTTCGGCAAGTCTCCGCAGGAAGCTCGCGCCGCGCTCGACAAGAATGGCCTGACCTCCCCGTCCGCGCACTCCCCGTACGAGGCCATCGAGAAAAAATTGCCCGAGACCATTGAGACCGCCCATGTCATCGGCCAGAAATTCATCGTGTGCCCGTGGATCGACGCTGCGCAGCGCAATGCAGACGGCTGGAAGCGCGCCGCCGAACTTTTCAACCGCGCCGGCGAGGCCACCCAAAAAGCCGGCATCCAGTTCGCCTATCACAACCATTCGTTCGAGTTTGAGCCCACCGAAGGACTCGGCGGAAA
>JBGPHT010000276.1:0-5171 GCA_041484525.1 Bryobacteraceae bacterium
GCCTGATGGAGCGATTGCGGATGATCGCCAGCGAGGGGCCGCGCTTCGCGCCAGTCGTGGCGACGGCCCTGTCGGGATGAGTGTCGGCGTGCCTAGAATCTTATGCACACCGGGCCCAAACCATCCAACGAGATAGAAAGGGGACTGCTCAGGAGGCAAACTGAGGACGCCGACGATCAAGCCGGCACACGACAATCAACAGGTCGAGGACGCCACATCAATTGCGGCGCGTGGCCTCATTCTGCGCATAATCCAGGTGATACACTTCTCACTCCAGCAATCTCTAAGTCGCTATTGGGCTGGGTGCAGCACAACGGCGATTACCCCGAACATCCGCCGAATGGCACCGTGGCTCAAGTCGGTCTAGAGTAGACGCAACGCGCCGCAAAAGAATAATGCGAGAAGCATGGACGTCCCGAATTCCTAGGGGAGACGGATAACGTCACGCCGCTCCATTCGTAAGCCCGTAGGTCGAGCCGAAGATCCCGACCCGAGCCCCTCCATCATGGCGGCGCGCTGGGAGCTGTTGCCCGCGGACATGGTGACGGTGAGGGGATGGCCCAGCACTCCCGCAACCACCGCCAGGCCGGCGCCCATGTTGCCGCTTGTCGCCTCGACCACCGGCTGGCCGGGCCGCAGGCGTCCTTCCCGCCGCGCGCCCTCGATGATGGCGAGCGCAGCGCGGTCCTTGATGCTGCCGCCCGGCTGGAGAAATTCGGCCTTGGCCACGATCCGTCCCGGCCCGCGGTGGATGCGGCAGAGCTCGATCAGGCGCGTATTGCCGATCAGGCCGAGCGCACTCGGAATCATCGGCCTCCATCGTAGCGTGAAGCTACGATAAAGGAATGGCTCTTGCCGTCGACCCCAACCCCGCCAAGCGTCCGCGGCGGCGCACCACCCTTGATGGACGGTACTGCACGCTCGTGCCGCTCGATGCCGCGGCTCATTCCGCGGAGCTCTGGGAGGCAACGCACGGACCCGAACACGACGGCCTGTGGCGGTATCTCTTCGTCGGCCCGTTTCGCGAGCGCGCGGAATTCGAGGCCGCGCTCGCCGGCAAGCCGGTTTCCGAGGACCCGCTGTTCTTCGCGATCCTCGGCGGAACGCTGCCCCGCGCAGCCGGCTACGCCTCCTATATGCGGATCGAGCCGAAGCACCGGTCGATCGAAGTCGGGGGCATTCTCTACACGCCGGCGCTGCAGCGCACGGCAGGCGCCACGGAGGCGATGTATCTCATGGCGCGGCACGCGTTCGAGGACCTCGGCTACCGCCGGTACGAGTGGAAATGCGATGCCCTCAACGAACCTTCGCGGCGCGCCGCGCTGCGCCTCGGGTTCACCTTCGAGGGGATTTTCCGGCAGCACATGATTGTGAAAGGCCGAAACCGCGACACCGCTTGGTATTCGATGCTCGACTCGGAATGGCCGGCGCGCCAGTCCGCATTCGAGCGTTGGCCCGCCCCCGCGAACTTCGACGCCGAGGGGCGGCAAAAGAGTTCGCTTTCTCGCTGACTCGAGGCCCGCAGGCGCGGGCCGAAACCGTTGGCGGGGATCGCCTTGCGGCGGGCCGGGCCGGGCTGTTATGCTGGCCCCGGCGAATCGCGCACCGGTTACCCATTCACCATGGCCCCACAAGCAGCAGAGAAGTATTTCAAGCATGATCTCGCGGTAGTAGAAACGCCCCACGTCGGCGAGCGCACCCGAATCTGGGCGTTCGCCCACATCCTGCCAGGCGCTCGTATCGGCGCGGACTGCAACATCTGCGACCATACTTTTATCGAGAACGATGTCACGATCGGAGATCGCGTCACCATCAAGTGCGGCGTACAAGTGTGGGACGGCATCACCCTCGAGAACGATGTGTTCGTCGGACCCAACGCCACGTTCACCAACGATCCCGTGCCGCGCAGCCGGCATTACATCGCGCGTGAGCACCGGCCGCAGACGCTGGTCAAACAAGGGGCCTCGATCGGCGCCAATGCCACCATTCTTCCTGGCCTCACCATCGGCCGGCAGGCACTAGTGGGCGCTGGCGCGGTGGTCACTCACAATGTTCCCGATGGCGCGATTGTAGTCGGCAACCCCGCGTCTATCAAGGGCTACATCGATACGCCCGTGCAGAAGGCGGCCCCGGCGCTGGCTCCCGAATCCGAGGTCCTCGCGAGCAAGGTCAAGGGCGTGCTGCTCCGCCGTCTTCCGCATGCCGAGGACTTGCGCGGCTCGCTCTCGTTCGGCGAAATCGGCGCCCATGTGCCGTTTCCCGTCCGGCGCTATTTTGTCGTCTATGGCGTGGCTGGCAAAGAGGTGCGCGGCGAGCATGCGCATCGCAATCTGCATCAGTTTCTGGTTTGCCTTCACGGGAGCTGTCACATTGTGGTGGACGACGGGAAGACCCGCGAGGAATATGCGCTCGACCACCCCACCATCGGCCTCTACGTGCCCCCCATGATCTGGAGCACGCAATACAAACACGCCGAGGATACCGTTCTGCTGGTGCTGGCATCGGAGCCCTACGACGCGTCGGAATACATTCGGGATTATTCGGAATTCCTGCGGCTCACCCAACAGGCGCCATGATCTCGCTGATCGTACCGCTGTACCGGAGCGAGCCGAATCTCGAGCGCTTGTTCGCCGAAGTGGTGAAGCTGCAGGATCGCCTTCCCGAGCCGCTCGAACTGGTCCTGGTCAACGACGGGAGCCCGGACGATTGCGCCGCCGTCATACGCGACCGCCTGCCGCACCTGCCGCTGCAGGCGCGCGTGGTTCACCTCAGCCGCAACTTCGGATCGTTCGCCGCCATCGCCGCCGGTTTGCGCGAAGGCACGGGCGATCGCTTCGCGGCCGTGGCGGCGGATCTGCAGGAGCCCCCGGAGCTGGTGATCTCGTTCTCCGAGTTGCTGCAGCGCGGCGATATCGACGTCGTGTTCGGATTCCGCCGCTCCCGCCAGGACCCGGTGCTATCCACCTTCGCATCCAACCTCTTCTGGGCGATCTACCGGAAAACCGTGAACCCCGATATCCCAAAAGGCGGCGTGGATGTGTTCGCGTGCACCAGGCAAGTGCGCGACCAGTTGATCGCGTTGCGCGAACTCGACACCAACCTTGTCGCCGTGCTGTTCTGGGTCGGATTCCGCCGGGCCTTCGTGCCCTACGACCGCCTCCCGAGAACTGAGGGTCGAAGTGCATGGACTTTCGCCCGGCGCCTGCGCTATTCGATCAACAGCATCTTCAGTTTTACCGACATCCCCATCCAATTCCTGCTGGCTTGCGGTGCCGGTGGCACGCTGTTCGGTGGCATTCTTGCGGTGGCGGTCCTGATCGCCAGGTTCACCGGCACCACCCAGGTTTCGGGCTACACCGCCCTGATGATTGCCATCATTTTCTTCGGCGGCATCACGACATTCGGGCTGGGCGTGGTCGGCCAGTATCTCTGGCTCTCGCTGCAACTCGGCAAGCAACGACCTCCATTTGTGGTCCGCGAAGTCGAACAGTATGACCGCACGATGGATCGCGACCGCGCCGCACCCGCCGGCGGCCTCGATCGGGAATAGCAATAGGATCAGCAACACCGTGCTGCTGGCCGTGCATTAAGGAAATCCGTTCAAAAAAGGCAGGACCAAAACAAAGAAGATCGCGCAGAACTACTGGTCCGGATTTCCCGTCTGAATCCCCTCCCAGGCACATGCTGCGTTACAATTCGGAGCAATGTCGGCTTTCGTACAAGTGCCGTTCGACGAAGTTCACTTCGGGATCGAGATCGACTTCAAACCCAACACTCCAGATCCCGCTCGGGTCTATCGAGCAATGACGGGTCTGATCGAAGCCTGCCAGGCAATCGACATCAAACTGGCTGGGACGATCGGTCCCCGGATCACGCCAGTACTATTCTTGGAGGATATCCAGACCGGCTCGCTCACGACGTTTCTTCGTTCTATGCTGGAATCGGTTGATGATGATGCGCTGAAGGGTCTGGAATGGAAGAAATTGATCGGCGCGTACTTGGTGAAAGGCAAACGAGTGATGGTCAACTACCTGAAGGACACCATTCAAGGCAGCGAGGAAATCTACGAGCTGCAACTGGTCATTGCCGACGCTGCGAGAGAGGCAGGTGCCTTGGAAGTGCCCGGCTACAAACCCCTGCCAGCCATTGAAGTAGCTCAAAGCGTTCTACTCCTTTCGGAGGGCACTACCCCCTTGGCACCGGATGACCGCGCAAAATACCTCAGCCCGGAAGGGGTGACAGAGATTAATACGTCGTTTCGTGTAACGCCCGAGCGAATTGAAGAGGTACTCACACAGCGAACCATCGTGAATCCCCGCGATCTAATTCTGAAAGTGAAGAAGCCGGATTTTTTGGGTGACTCGATGTGGGACTTCCGGTATGACAACAAGAGACTGACCGCCAAGGTCGCCGATTCGAAATGGCTACAAGAGTTTCACCAAGGCAAGGTTACGCTGCATCCCGGTGACGCACTTGATGTGGCCGCAGAAGAAACGGTGAAGTACGGCTATGACCAGGAGGTGCTCGCCACCCACTATAAGGTCGTCCAGGTGCGCGCGGTCATACCCAAGGGAAGCAACTAGCGAAGCATTTCTCGTGTCCCCCAATTCTACGCTTCAGTTGACGTTCGGCGCGGGCTCCTGATCGACCGCGCCGCGATCCTTGCCCGTGGGACGTTCGTGAGGTCAAGCGCTTCCCGGCGATCTGTGGAGAGCGCCAGCAACGAAGCGCCGGTCTAAAAAGGAACCTCTTCGCGGTGCGATCTCTTAATGTCTGCGATGCGCCGGGCGTATTCAATCCGCCTTGATCGCGGTGTGGCATGGATTATGGCTCCGCCTTCATCGTGGCCACCCCGCGAATGGTGCGTTACGGCCCACACGTATTGCTGAAAAGTTGGAACCCCTCCGGCCGGATTGTACTGGCGGGTCGGCACACCCGCTCCGATGCGTTTGAATGCGTGCGCAAGAGTGGCGTTGCATGATCGACAACCGTAGGCGAGATTGTTGGGCTCGCCGTTGCTTTCGTTGCCGTCTAGCAGGCTGCGGAAAAACGCCCTTTTTCGGCCAAATTCGTAACTCTTGTTATGCCGAATCGAAGACAGACTACGCCTAAACTGCGCCGCAGACGACTAACTTGTTCTAACTGCGGCCCCTTTTGGCCGCTTTGCCCGC
>JBGPHT010000277.1:0-5148 GCA_041484525.1 Bryobacteraceae bacterium
ACGCTGGAGTTCCTCCAGCATGCGTTGTCGTAGTGGGGTCACAGAAACCTCCTTCTGTGACCCCGAAACTACCGCGTCTTCTGCTCCCCTTCACCCACGCGCAGCGTCGGCCGCCCAGCGGCTTCGTTCTGACGGCGCATCCGGACATTACTCTTCCGGCGGACGACCCAATCCGGTTCGTTAGCCATAATGAAAATGGACATCCATGCCGATTCTCGTACTATCCGGATTGTCCGCAAGAATGCCTGCGAGGCCCTGCGTGACGAGGTATGGACCGATGAAAGCAGCTTTGAATATAGCCAGACCGTTGTGCGCATCCGTGCTCCTTCTGTTGGGGCTTTTGCTCGGCGGCTGCGGGCAGATGTCCCAGTCGTTGTATCTGGCCGGTTATGACCGCGACATCCAGAATTCCACGCGGGCCATCGAGTCCGCTCGCGATGACGTCCACCGCGCAGCGGCCTATACCAAGCGAGGCAGTGCTTATTCGGAGAAAGCCCGCTATAGCCGGGCTTTCAAACTGATCTCGGCCGATGAATACGGCCGCTTGTTCGGCCTTGCCGTCAAGGATCATGACCAGGCCGTAGCGCTCGATCCTGCCAGCGCCGAGGCTTATTACTGGCGGGGGCAAACCTATTACGACCGGGCGGCGCTGGAGGTCGTGGTGGACGGCGTATTGGTGGTGAACGATCCTGCCGCCCGGAAGGCCTGGTTCGCCCCGGCAGTCGCCGATTTCAAGAGGGCCATCGAGAAAGACGGCCGGAACGATCGAGCATGGGATATGCTCGGCGCGAGCCATGAGATGGCCGGCGAACTCGACGAGGCCATCAGCGACTACTCGCAAGAAATGGCGCTGAATCCGTTGGGCAGGGTGCGCTTGGCCGACGCCTACTGCGCCCGGGGGGACTCTGACCAGAAAGAGAAGAAGCCCGATGCCGCTATCGCGGATTACGAGAAATCGATCGAGATCGGCGCCACGGCCGACGGCTGCTCGTGCGATCCCTACAATCCGCTGTTCCTACTCTACGATAAGAACCGGCGATACGACCAGGGCTGGGAAGTCGTCCACAAAGCGCGGAGTTCCAAGAAATGGATCGAGCCCGAATTGCTGGATATATTGAAGAAGGATTCCGGACGCAGCAATTAGCGCCGCCCCGGTGTGCCGGGCGCATCGCGCATGGCTTCGATTCGGTTTGGTTTAGCTCCTCGGAGAACAAATTGCTCCTGAATCACGGCGTAACCGCAAGCTATCTTTTTTCAAACCGCTTCGTAGCGGAGTTTCAGGGTCAACGAGCCGACGGATTTCTAAGTGAACATGGCGCATTCTAGAACTCCACTCTGGACTTGTAAACGCGCAAACCATTGACCTGGCTGGTGCGTTTCGCCTTCTCGGATCAGTAATGATAAACGCGCTCTGTTCCGCTGATAAGCTGGCACCGATTCCGCCCGCGTCACCGACGCGATGCCGACTAGAACGAAGCCGCAGGCGGCAGACGCTTACGCGTGCACACCCTCCAGCATTGATCGTCGTCAGCAGCGGTTGAATCGCGTTACGGTGCGGTCACAAGGAGGTCCCTGTGACCCATCTCCGAAAGCTGATGCTTGAGGAACTCGAGCGTCGAAACTACTCTTCCAGCACAACGTGCGCGTATCTCCGCGCGGTTGAAGATTTCGCGCAATTTTTCAAGCGCCCTCCCGACCAACTCGGTCCGGATCACATTCGCCAGTATCAGGCGTATCTGTTCCGCGAACGAAAGCTTTCACCCAACAGCGTTACCCAGCGGCTCGGTGGATTACGGTTCTTCTATATCAAGACGCTGAAGCAATCGTGGAGCGCAGAACTGACGCCCTACCCCAAGAAGGTGCTGCGGCTGCCTTCCATTCTCAGCCAGGAGGAAGTAAGCAGCCTTATCGAATCCGCCCCCACGCCGTTCCAGCGTACGCTGCTGATGGCGCTTTATGCCACCGGCCTCCGTCGCGCCGAACTGGCCCGCCTGAAGATCACGGACATCGACAGTGCGCGCAACGTGATCCACGTGCAGGGCGGCAAGGGCCGCAAAGATCGCGATGTCATGCTAAGCCCGAACCTGCTCGAAGCCCTGCGCGCGCACTGGCGCAGCCTACGGCGTAAACCCGCCATCTGGCTGTTTCCCGGTAACCGCTGGCACACCGCGGATCATCCGATCTCCACCAAAGTCATCTGGCTTGCCTGCAAAGAAGCGGCACAGCGCGCCGGCATCCGTAAGGAAGTTCATCCTCACACCCTACGGCACTGTTTCGCCACTCACCTGCTCGAAGCCGGCGCGGATTTACGGACCATCCAGATTCTGCTGGGACATCGCGATCTGGAAGAGACCACCATCTATCTCCACCTTTCGCAGCAACACCTGAACGCCACCGCCAGTCCGTTGGACGCTCTGCCGCTGGGGAGGAATCGCGACACCGGCGACGGTACGAAGTAGATGCCGCGGCCACCTATCGAGGTGGCCGATGTGATCCGCGCAGCCGGAGAGAGCTTCTTCGAGCGCAGCCCAAAGTGGCTCACCTGGCTACATCTTAAAGTGTTGAACGCGATCCTGCGCTGCCGAACCGCCGCACTCGGCGGACATGTGGATGCGTGTTCAGGATGCGGACATCAGGCCATCCTTTCAACTCGTGCCGCAACCGGCATTGTCCCAAGTGCCAGACTAATGCGCGCGACCGCTGGCTTGAAGCGCGGGAAAAAGAACTACTGCCGACGCGCTATGTTCACGTGGTCTTTACGTTGCCGCGGCAACTTTCGCCGCTGGCGTTGCAGAACAAACGCGAGATCTATGCCCTGTTATTCCGGGCCAGCGCCGAGACACTGCTTCAGGTCGCCCGCGATCCCAAGCGCCTCGGCGCGGAGATCGGGTTCTTCAGCGTCCTCCACACCTGGAACCAGAAACTCCAGCATCATCCACACGTTCACTGTGTTGTTCCAGCCGGCGGTCTGGCCCCGGACCATTCGCGGTGGATTGACTCGCAACAGAGATTCTTCCTGCCGGTCGATGTTCTCGGAGAAGTGTTCCGCGGCAAGTTTGTGGATGGCCTCAAAAGACTGCATGCGGAGCACAAACTCGGTTTCCACGGAACGCTCGCCCCGCTTCAGAATCCAAAGGCACTTGCGGCATGGCTTCGTCCACTGTTCCGCTCCAAGTGGGTGGTTTACTCGAAACGTCCTTTTGGCGGTGCGCAACATGCGCTTCGCTACCTCGGCCAGTACACCCATCGCATCGCCATCTCGAACCATCGCCTCGTCGCACTTGCCGATGGCATCGTCACTTTCCGCTGGCGCGATTCCGCTCACAAAAACAAGAAACGTCTGATGACGCTGGGGGCCGACGAGTTCCTGCGCCGATTCCTGCTGCACGTGCTGCCGCCCGGATTCGTCCGCATCCGCCACTTCGGGTTTCTGGCGCATCGCCGCCGCGGGGCCTTGCTCCCGCTCTGCTTTCAACTGCTCGCCGATTCAGGCCGAGTTGAGGCCGAATCCAGATCTGAAGAGAACGTTGATTCGTCTCCACGGCCGCTTTGGACCTGTCCGCAATGCGGCGGTCCGATGGTCCTGATCGAACGGCTCAGCCCCATCGAGCTCCGATTACGGTCGCCGCCAACTCCAACCGGGCAACAACGATGACGCGATCTTTCCCATCTCGATTCCAGCGCGCGCCCGCACACCATCGCTACACGTGTGCCTGCCTCACCTGCCTCCTTGCCGCGAGGCCGCAGAAAATCCGCTCGCGAACACGGGCGGTAAGACCCGCGGAGAATATGTTCCTCTTTACCTCTGCCTTCTCCCTCCGCGCGGCCATTCAAAACCCATAGCGTCGGCGTTCCCAAACGGCTTCCTTCAAGTCGCTGTATCAAAAACACTCCGGCGAGGGACACTCCTCCATCCCCGAATGCTCTGGCGCCGGAGTTTTTCCGATACAGCCCTAAGACTTCACAGGACTTGGACTCAGAAGGTTGGGCTGCTTCGTTGGAAATCAGGAAGAACGAGCTTAGCCGCGGTGTACCGTTCTTCCGGATCCGCAATCTTGCCGCCGTCGATACTGAAAGATACGCGTAAGTGTCAGGTGTTAGCGGGCTTTTCTAGTGCTGTACTAGCGCTTGACAGAAACAACCTTCGGAGATAGTATTCGTCCGGGAGGCGACCTATGTTATTACGTCTGTTCATGGTGTTGACGATCGTTTCAGCGGGCGTGCAGGCACAATCTGCGAAACAGTTTCGAACACCCTGGGGCGAACCAGACCTGCAGGGCATCTGGAATGGCGAAACGCTGACGCCCTTACAACGGCCGGCGAGGTTTGCGAACATGCCGGCGCTGACGCCTGAAGAAGCCGCCAAGGCCGAGGCTGAGGTCGATTCGCGCCCGGGCCGCGATAAGCGCGCTAAGGAAGGCACCGAGAAGGACGTGGCCGGGGCGTACAACCAGGCGTTTTTCGACAGATCTCCGCGATCCTTGCATCTCGTTGACCGGCGCACGTCGCTCATCATCGATCCACCCAACGGTCTGCTCCCTACTCTGACGCCGGAAGCGCAGAAGAGAAGGGCGGCCATACGCGAGTACGAGCAGGCGCTGCTTCAGGGGACGTCCGGTGGCAGGCCCGGACCGCCCTCTCCACTGTATTTCGAACCGCCGCCCTTCTATAACGTCGACCGCCTCAATCGCGCCGACGGTCCGGAAGACCGTTCTCTGCAGGAGCGATGTTTGGCCTGGGAGTTGCCGCATCTGGACACGTTCTATCGCATCGTGCAGTCGCCGGGACAGGTCGGCATCGTAGTGGACGCGTTCCAGGGGCAGGGTTTCGTCCGCACAATTCCTGTCGACGGCAGCAACCACCTGCCGGCGAGCATCCGGTCCTATAAGGGGGATGCGCGCGGCCATTGGGAGGGCGACACGCTGGTGATCGACATCACGAACTTCTCGCCCAAGTCGGACTATCTAGGCTCTCGTCAGAACCGGCATGTGGTCGAGCGGTTCAAACGCGTAAGCGAAAATCGGCTGGAGTACACGGTAACCGTCGAAGATCCGACCACATGGACGCGTCCGTGGACGGCAATGGAGCCGTTGGAAAAGCAGTCCGACAAGGAAAACCAGATCTACGAGGCCGATTGTCACGAAGGAA
>JBGPHT010000278.1:0-5074 GCA_041484525.1 Bryobacteraceae bacterium
ACGCGACCAGTTGAAATCCCAACTCGCCCGGATCGGCGAAATGCGCCCGGGTTCCTTGGCCGCTCGTTTCCGCAAATGTGGTAAGCCTTCCTGTCACTGCGCTAAAAGAGGCGCGAAAGGCCATGGCCCCTCCTATTCCCTGACCCATCCGGTGGCCGGCAAGACGGTGACCCGGATGATCCCCGCCGGCTCGGCCGTGGACCAGACCCGTCAGCAGTTGGAGGAGTACCACCGCTTCCGCCAGTCGGTCGTTTTCAGGACTTCTGCGAGCCGAGGTTACAACTCCGTAGGGCCGCTTGATCTTTTGTCACTTTCCTGTCGTGCGCCCGCACCGGTCAGGAATGTGCGGGCGCGGCCGATGCGCTCGTCGAATTCCGCTCGACGGCCCGGCCAACCGAATACCTGCAACGCCCGGATTGCATAAGCAGCACGGCCGATCGAGCCGTCCGCAATCGGCGCCCGTGCCTCGGATTCTTCAAACCAGTGTCCGTCGGAGTGCTGAAGCGCGATAACGTCCGCGACGGCCGCATCGGTCGTGGCATCCGGCCGGTAGCCGGCAGCCGACATGGCCAACAACTGATTGACGATCCGGTCGGATCCGCCGCCTCGATGAATTCCCTGGAGCATGTCGTCTGCCGACACTCCCCAGCTAAGGGCAAGACTTCGCCCATCTCCCGTGCCGCGGATTCATCTACTTTCAACTCCGCTTTGCGCGCAGCCCGCAACGCCATCGCCGCGGCAGGCTGATGATAGCACGCGACACACCCGCTCTGACGAAAGAATTCCGTGCTCGACCGCTGAATGAGCGCAACGCTCTGCGAGATTGCCTGCCTGGTTTCGCGAGGACTCTCCAGATCGGTATGAGGCCTCCCGGTGCGCTCGTTGCCGCGCAGAGCCCCCGCGCCTTTCAGCAGCGAGACGACGGTGGGATTGCCAAATTTTGACGCCCAATCGAGCGGCGTCTCCCCCAGATTGCTCTTGGCGTTCACCGCAGCCCCGGCTCGCAGGAGGACGCGCACCACGCCGGCATTCTGATGTTCTGAACCGACCGCGAACATCAGCGGCGTCATGTCACGAGAGTCGCGCGCGTTGACGTCGGCGCCGGCGTCCACCAATTCCTGGATCAACTCCGGCGAGCCGTAAGGCGCAGCTAGAATCAGAGCCGTCACCTTCACCAGCGCGATTTGCCCATGCTTCGCGGTGGTGTAAGAAGTTCGAGCGACATTGACGCGAGCACCTTTACTCAACAGCAGGCGCACCCATTCCACCGAACCGATTGCGGCTGCGCCCATCAAAGCCGAATCACCCCTTTTGTCCAGGGCGTTCACATCCGCGCCCTTCGCAAGCAGCAGCCGTACGCTTTCCACATCTCCGGCACTCGCCGCCTGGTGCAGTGCGGTCACGCCCAGCGAATCACTCACCCGCGGATCGGCCCCTTTCGAAAGGAGCAGGCCCACCGTGGCCGAGTTGCCGTCGACACGCGCCGCGATCATCAGCGGAGTTCGACCCTGTTTCGATTGGGCATTCACGCCGGCATTGCGTTCGACGAGCATACGCGTCTTGACTGCGTCACATGCAGCCCACAACAAAGAGGTCGCGTCGAAGTTGTTCTTCGCGTTTACTGCTGCGCCCTTATCGAGCAGCAGCTTCAGGGCCACCGGGCTACCGAAGGCCGCCGCGTGCATGAGAGGGATAGCACCCTTTCCATCCCTCGTCTCGACATCGGATTTGGGCATTGATTTGAGAAATGCCAAATCGTCATTGCGGATTGCTTCGAAGACTGCCGGGGATGGGTCACTAGCAAGGCCGGAAAGCGGAGCGAGAAATGCAATGGCGAATACCCACGGAGATTTCATATGTAGGACTCAACCGCTCAGGCCAATGAGCATAGCACGCCGGACCGCTCAAAACCGGAATCGCATCGAGAGCTGGACCGACCGCGGGCCGCCCGTCTGCAGAATAGGCGCCAACCCGCTGCCGGGACTGCCGGTTCCCAACATCAGGTTCAGCATAGACGTGGACCGGCCGAACAGCGGGCTGTTCAGGAACTTCACGGGGTCGGCGAAGTTGGGATGGTTGAACGCATTGAACGCTTCCAATCGCAACTGAAGATCGTAGCGGTCGCGCCATCGCCACGAGCGCCGCAGCGCCAGGTCGACTTGCGACATTCCCAATCCCGAATAGACATTGCGGCCCAACGTGCCTTGCCTGCCGGGCGCGGCGGACGTGAATGCCGCGGGATTCAGCACGCGGCCGGCCGGCGCGGACGGGTCGTCGAGCCACACCGGCACCGACACCGCTACGTTAGGCCGGAACGCATTGGCGAAGGCGATTCCCAGGTACTGCTCGCTCGCGAGCACGTTGACCGGGAAGCCGGTGCGTGCGTGGAAAATGCTGTCCACGGCCCATCCGGAGCGGCCGGGAAATTCATAGGAGAGCGAACCCGCGAAGGAGTGGCGCAGATCGAAGTCGGAAGACCCACGTTCGCCGGCCAGGCTGGTTCCCGGACCGGCCCAGGTGAGGAATGCATCGCTCGAATCGTTGTCGATCGAATGCGACCAGGTGTAGGACGCGGCCGCCGTGAGGCCGCGCGCCACACTCCGGTGATACTGCAGTTGCAGCGCGTGATAATCCGAGAGGCCGTGGTTGGTGGTGAGGGCGAAGATGGAGCGCTCGCTGCTGCCTTCGCCGCCCGCTTCGCGACGCACCAGGTTGCGGCCGGCGGAGCCGACGTAGCCGGCCGAAACCACATCGTGCGCGCTGAACCCGTGCTCGAGCGAAACGTTCCACTGCACGATCTGCGGCAACTGCAGGTCGGGCAAAAAGCCGAAGCTCAATTGCGTCTCCACCAGCCCCGCGCGGCCGCTCTTGAATTCCGCGACGCTCAGCGGCCCGCCGTTGATCACGTCGGTCGCTATGCTCAGGCTGGAATCGTAATAAAGGCCGCCGCCGGCGCGCAGCACGGTTCGCCCATCCTTCCCCATGCGGTACGCAACCCCCACGCGCGGCGCCAGGTCGCGGTAGGAAGTGGACCACAGCGGACCCTCGGTGGCGAAGAAAGTGCCGGTCGAGCGGTCGAGGACAAACGGGGGATCGGCGGGTGTCGGGGCCGGGCTGAACTCCCAGCGCAGCCCTAGGTTCACGGTGAGCCGCGAGGTCACCTGCCAGGTGTCCTGCGCCCAGAGAGAAAGCTCCTCGAGTTGCGTGGTCCGCCGCAACGGGTCGGCGGTTGCGAACCAGAGCCTGGCCTTGCTCGACACGGTGGACATATCGTCCGCGATGATTCCCAGCACGGGGTTCGAATCGCGGCGCACCGCCAGCAGGCGCCGGTAGTCCGCACCCAGGTTCAACGAGTGGCCGCCGTGTTTCCAAGAGCCCGATTGGAGCACCTGGAACTGCCGCTGCCAGCGGTCCCCCTCCCGCCCGGAAACCAGTTGCCCGACGCCGCCGATCGAAAAGCGTACCAGGTAATCGCAAGACGCTTTGGTTCCCAGAAAGTATGAGGTCAGCGGAAACAAGTCGCATCCGGGGACATCCGATTCCCCATCGGTCCACACGGAATGCGCCGACGCCTTGGATACGTTGAGGCGCGTATCGAGGACCAGATTCGCCGACGGTCGCGCGTTCACTCCCAGCGTCAGGCTGCGCGCGCGCAGGTCCAGCCGGTTCACCTGGGTGGCGCCGAACTGGTTGTCCGAAGGGGCGTCGTTGTAGCGGGCGAAGAGCGTGATGCGCCGCCCGGCCGCCTGATCGAGACGCAATCCCCCGGCCTGCAATCCGGCTGGCCGGTTGACCCGCCCCACCCACTGCGCCGTGTCGCCGCCGAGCAGCGGGCCGTTGGGTTCGGGAAACAGATCGAGCGCCGGCTGTACCCAGCTCGCAGCCGCCTCGCGCGCATCCATCGACGGCACGGGCTGCATCCACACGTACGGCTGGCGCATGGCGATGCGTTGATAGGAGAGGAAGAAGAAAGTTCGATTTCGGATCACCGGCCCGCCCAAGGTCTGCGAAAAATCCTGCAGACGCAGCGGCTCGCGGCCGTAGCCGGCCTGATTGCCGAACCAGTCGTTGGCTCCCAGTAGTTCGTGGCGCACTCGGTATGATGTGGATCCGTGCAACTGATTGCCGCCGGAGCGGGTGCTGAACGTCAGGATGGCGCCCGGCAAGCGGCCGAATTCGGCTACCGAGGTGGAGGTCTGCACCCTGAAATCTTCCACGGCGTCGACCGAGATCAGCGAGTCCAGGCTGCCGAAAGCGCTCACCGGCGGCAGGCCTCCACCGGGCGATTGCAGCGGGACGCCGCCGGCTGTAACGCCGGTGTTGGCGCTCACGCCATCCACCAGAAAATAATTCGTGTTGGGGCGCTGACCGCTGGTGGTGAACTGTCCTGCCTCGCCGCGCGTGGCCGGCGTCACGTTGGTGCCGGGCACTAATTCGAGCAGCGTGAGAAATCCACGGCCGTTCAGCGGCAGGCGCTCGATCTCGGCGGCGTCGAAGCTGCCGCCGGTGGATGCGTCGGCGCGGTCGGTAAGCGGCGGATCTCCGCGCACCGTGATGCTCTCCTGCATGCTGCCGACGGGCAGCGTGAAATCCACGCGCGCTACCGACGCAGCCGTTACTTTCACATCGAAGCGGTTGACGGTGACGAAGCCCTCTTTCCGCACCGTGACTTTGTACAAGCCGGGCTCGAGCGAACCCACCGCGTAGCTGCCCGTGATCTCGGATTCGGTGGTGCGACGGAACCCGTTGTCCTCATTTACGACGGCGATGCTGGCGGCGGTAATTCCGGCGTCGGAAGGATCGAGGATGCGGCCGTAGAGGCTTCCGTAGCGCTGCGCCAGGGCGGGCGCCGCGAGGAGCCAGGGAATGACAACCGTGCCTACAAGGCAGGCGGCGCGCATTACCTTTACACTACACCGTCGCGCGCGGCTTTGTCCGAGGTTTCCGAGGTTACTATTGTGAAAGCAGATACCGGCAGCGTTCGGCGCCGGCGCGCAACTCGGTTAGTGCAGCGACGAGGCTACGTCGATCGCGCCTTTGCCCGCATTTCGGAGGTTACTGTGAAAGCAGATAC
>JBGPHT010000279.1:0-4983 GCA_041484525.1 Bryobacteraceae bacterium
ACCCCCTGGAGATCCAATGCGTGAGCCTGTGACCAAGGTTTTCAGGAGAGCCGGATGCGGGAAATCCGCACGTCCGGTTCGACGAGGGGACGGTGAGTAACGGATTACTCCGTTGCTCTCCGTCCTACTCTACCGGCCAATAATGTCTTACGCCGAAGCCGCCTGGAACGCCGGCACCTCCACCCATCCGCGCTTCTTATTACTTTCCATCTCGCTTTCGAGTATGGTGAGCTGCCTCAGCCCATCCACAAACTGCGGATACTCCGGCTGGGCCCCCGGGTCCCCGATCGACGCATAGAATCTCCGGAACACCTGCTTGAACGTGTCGTCGTAGCCTTCGCTGTGCCCGCCCGGCAGATCGGCATACGATCGCGCCCGCTCCTTCAACAGCGACGGGTCTTTCACGATCGTCTGGTTGGGGCTGTTGCGATGTCCGATCCACAACTCGTCGGGCCGCTCCTGGTCCCACGACACCCCCGCCTTCGTGCCGTACACTTCGATGTTCAGCCGGTTCTTGCGCCCCGCGGAAATCTGGCTGGCCGTGAACGCGCCGCGCGTCCGCTCGCCCATCCGGAACACCACCGCGCCGAAATCTTCCGTATCGATCGACACCTCATCGTATTCGTCCGGCGCCAGTTTCTTGCCCGCGAAAGTCTCGATCGATCCCTTCGGCCGCTTGCGCTTCAGATGAAACGTCTGCAGGTCGGCGCACAGCGATGTGATCCGCAGTCCCGTGACGTGCTCCGCCATATCGCACCAGTGGGAACCGATATCCGCCAGCGTGCGTGAAGGGCCGTTGGCCTTCGAGTCGAGCCGCCAGTTCCAGTCGGTGTCGTAGAGTAGCCAGTCCTGGGAATACGTGCCCTGCACCGCCAGAATCTCGCCCAGGTCGCCGTCCTCCCGCATGCGGCGCATGTGCTGCACCATCGGGTAATACCGCAAATTGTGGAAGGTGCAGTTGCGCAGTTTGGCTTGGTCCGCCGCGTCCGCCATCTGGCGTGCTTCGGCCGTCGACATCGCGAGCGGCTTCTCGCACAACACGTGCTTGCCCGCCCGCAGCGCGTCCAGCACCATCGGCAGATGCAGTGCGTTAGGCGTGCAGATGTGGACCGCATCCAGCGTGCGGTCTTCGAGAATCCGGCGGTAGTCCGCATCCGCCCTCTCCACGTTCAGCTCGGCCGCCAGACGTTCCGCCTTCTCCTTCCCGCTGGCGGCGATGGCTGCCACCTCCACGTTTCCCAGGCGGCGGATGCCTTCCAGATGCACCCGCCCCACGAATCCAGTTCCGAATACCGCGGTCTTGTATCGTCGCATAAGTTTTTTTCTCTGATAAATTTCCGAACGACTAATCTACCTCAAAAGTTGTTAGATTGGTATTCGCAAGCCATGGTAGTGAGGATACGCTTCGGCCGCCGGTCAGGTGTTGGCCCGAGGCGGAAGAAGAATCAGCGCGCGGCAGTAGCCTTGGCGGCGCTGCTCACTCCGGCGGCGGTAATGGCGTTGGCGCTCGGTATATGGCGCGTCGCCGCCGATCTCAAATGGACGCAGAGCTTCGCCATTCCCTCCGGTCTCTTTTCTCACTGGCAAGTTTGGATGGCCGTGGCGGTAGTACTGCAATTGTGCTCTCGCGTTCTGAATCGCTACGCGCGCGGCAAAGACGCGCCTGCGCTCTGATATTCTACTTCTAGAGCCTCGCCATGCGGCAAACCCGCTACGTCAATCGCACATCTGCTTTCTACGGATACTTCCCGCCGGGAGTCAAGTGGCTCCTCATCAGCAACACGGCGGTCTTCCTGCTCTATTACCTGGGCGGATTGTCGCTGCAGCGCCACATGACGGCCGCTCTCGGCCTGACGGTGGAGGGCGCCATCCACACCCTGATGGTGTGGCAGATCTTCACCTACATGTTCATGCACGGTGGCATCACGCACCTGCTGTTCAACATGCTCACCTTGTGGATGTTCGGCATTCAGCTCGAGCGCGACTGGGGCACGCGGCAGTTCCTGAAATATTATTTCCTGTGCGGCATGGCGGCGGGTGTCTGCGTTCTCGCAATCAACCTGGCGGTGGGAGACCGCTTCGTTCCCACCATCGGCGCCTCGGGCGCGATCTTCGGTCTGCTGGTCGCGTTCGGCGTTCTTTACCCCGACCAGACCGTGCTCATGAGCTTCCTGTTTCCGATCAAAGCCAAGTACATGGTGATGATCTACGCGGTGATCGAATTGCTCCTGACCTTCGGTCCGAACAGCGGCGTCAGCACCATCGCACACTTGGGCGGGATGGCCTTCGGGTACCTCTACCTCAAGCGGCGGATTCCCCGGCTCAAGGCGCTCCCGGACATTCGCGGCGCCTACAAACAGTGGAGGCTGCAGCGCGCCAAGCGGAAGTTCCAGGTCTACATGCGCAAGCACGGCGACGATCGCGGACCCTGGGTTAACTAGTGATGCGGCGTTGCGAACACTGCTGCAACCGGCCCTCGTTCACGCGCGTCTTCTGATATAGTTACGGACAGAAGAGGTACGTCTATGCGATCCTGGAAAATCTGTGTATTGTCTGGCGCCGCACTGTTGGTTGCGGGCGGCCTCCTGGCCGGTCAGGAGCAAGGGCCCAAGCGGGACAATGGCACCACGGTCGCGAGGCCCCGCAAACCGGGCGATCCTCCTGCGAAGGACAAAGATCCGGCCGACTTGCCCAAGATTCCCTCGCAGTATAAGAAGGACAAGGTCGATCTCGGCAATCTGGTGAATTTCAAAAGCGACGTCGACGTCGTGACGGTGGACGCGGCGGTGATCGACTCCAAGGGGCATTTCATTCCCGGCATTCCGCCCGGCAACTTCCGCATCCTCGAAGACAACGTCCCGCAGCAGATCAAGAAGGTCGACATGGGCGAGGCGCCCCTGACCATCGCCATGGTGATCGAATTCAGCAACAAGTTTCAGCGGTACTGGGGCTCGGCGTGGTATCAGACCCTGCAACTCGCCTGGGGCTTCGCCGACACGCTGAAGAAGGATGACTACGTGGCGGTTATCGCCTACGATCTGCGCTCTGAAATCCTGTCGGACTTCACCACTGACCGCAGCAAGACGCAGGAGGCCCTCTCCCGCCTCCAGATCGCGGGCTTCTCCGAGGCCAACCTCTTCGACGCCGTTACCGACACCGCGGACCGCATGTCCACCATCGAAGGCCGCAAAGCCATCCTGCTGATCTCTTCCGGCATCGACACGTTCAGCAAGCTCACGTTCGACAAGACCCGCAAGCAGCTTCAGGAATCGGGCGTGCCGGTTTATGCCATCGGCCTCATGCAGACGCTGCGCGAGCTGATGGACGCCTACGGGATGATGGGCGCCATCGACCGCATGGATTTCCTGCAGGCCGACAACCAGTTGAAGACTTTCACTAAGGAAACCGGCGGCCAGGCGTGGTTCCCGCGCTTCCAGGGCGAATACCCCAGCATTTTCCAGGCAATCCACCAGGCGCTGCGCAATCAGTATGTGATCTCGTACTCGTCGAACAACACCAAGCACGACGGCGCATTCCGCAAGATCAAAGTGGAGCTGGTGAATCCGGCGACCAACGAGCCGTTGCCCGTGAAAGACGAAAAGGGAAAGCCCATGAAGTATACCATCGTCGCCAAGACCGGCTACAAGGCTCCGCGCGAAGTGGAATAGTCCCACTTCATTCTCTTCCCCAAATGTTTTCGTTCCGCCGCATTCGTGCGCGAGGCTAATGTCAAGCACTCCATCTCGCCATTTTCCAAGACGATGGAAATACGTTGACAGCAGCGTTACGCCTCTGTTAATCTCGCTGCGTTCCCAGCATGAAAACCTTGACTCCTACGAACCCGAACATACTGCTGGTAGATGACAACAAGGACGGATTACTCGTCCGCCGGTCCCTGCTTGAAGAGTTGGGCTATTCCGTACAGATTGCCGGCAATGGAGAAGAGGGCCTGAAACTATTTGAAGGCAACAGCTTCGACGTAGTGGTCACGGATTTTCGCATGCCCCGCATGGATGGTGTAGAACTAATCAAGCGCATGCGCAAGGTCAATCCCAACGTCGGCGTGATCCTGCTTTCCGGATTCATCGAGCCGCTCGGCCTCACCGAGGAAAACACAGGGGCAGATGCCGTCATCCCCAAGAGCTCGAACGAGCCCGTGCATCTGCTGCGCTGGGTCAAGCGCTTGATCAACCGCACCACACAGCGCAAGCCGCCAGCCTCGCAAAAGGGCACGGCGGCCAGACGCGCCGCCTACCGCGCCAGGTAGGGGCTGCGGAGAGCGAATGTGAGCGCGTCTCCCGTCTCACTCGGCTTCCGCACGCATTCCGGATGGGCCGTCATGATCGCCTTCGCCGGCAACGAAGTTGTCGAGCGTTGGCGAATCACCCTGGCGGACGCGACCATGCCGGTCCAGCCGTACCATGCGGCGGAGTCTAAACCGTACTCCCAGGCCGAGCACCTGATCCGGCGCGCGGAAGAAACCAGCCGCCGCCTCGCCCGCGAGGAACTCGAGAGACTGTCCGCCCATCGCGTGCATGCCGCCTGTGTGCTCGATAGCTCCGCGCGCGAACTGCCGGACCTGAAATCCATCCTCGCTTCCCACGCGCTCATCCACACTGCCGAAGGTGAGATGTATCGGGAAGCCCTGCGCCGCGCCTGCGCGCACCTCGGAATTCCGCTGGTGCGTGCTCGCGAAAAAGAAGTGATGGCTCGAATCCCGCCGGACCTCCAGCAGCGTATCGAAAGCTACGGCAAGATCCTCGGACCCCCATGGCGTCAGGATGAAAAACTGGCTACTGCCGCCGCCTGGGTGGCGCAGACGTCTTACGGCGCGGGCGTCACTAGATAGAGCTTGTCCCGTATTAGGCGTTTTTGCCAGACGCATACTCTGAAATGTAAAGTACTTTCTATAATTGCAGGACAGCCGCTGTCCGTGCACGCATGACGGGTATCTTCGTTCATTTTTGCCCGTTGGTTTTCGGA
>JBGPHT010000280.1:0-4958 GCA_041484525.1 Bryobacteraceae bacterium
GCAACAGTTGGACAGCATGAACACGAGTCGAATGGAGTGACATTGATTGCAAGGGGTGTCTGACGCGGTAAACCGGACAGCAGCCTGACAGGGGAGCCGAGATGAACCTACTTCGACCCGGGCGAAGCGCGGTTGCGCGTCCAGGCTCAGAGCCGGGCTATGCCCAACGTGTTCAACGCCGGAAATGTACTCGAACAGCTAATTGGGACGCGAATGATTAGAACTATACGCATGCCTTGGCGTGGAAGCCAGGCGTGGCAGTTGACGAACTTCGAGGATTGGAGCGAACGCAATGACGTTTTTACGCAATTTCTGGCATGACGACCAGGGCCAGGACCTGATCGAATACACTCTCTTGATGGCCTTTGCGGCTCTCGCTTCGGCGGCGCTCTTCCTGGGCGCGGGCGGCAGCATTAAGGGCATCTGGTCGGTGACGAATAGCCAACTGGCCGCGGCCAACTCGACCGCGAGCTAAAACAGTTTTGGTGGCTCGGGCGCTCGATGCGATGCCGGCACGAGTGCCCGCGCTACTCGAACACGATCGTCTGCAGGACGCCCTGAATCCCCGTCTGCGATGGTTTAGGCGCAACGTATTCGACCTGCACCGTTACGACCGGAGTTTGCGGTCCGCAACCCAGCACCGCGGGCCCCTCACCTCGTTGGTAACCGCGATGCGGTCGGGATCTTCGATCAGAAAAATCTCCCTGCCCTTCTCTGTTTCAAGTACCAGCCGGATCTCCGTGCCGCGACACTCGAGTTGTAGAAAACGCCCGGAGGCCGAGAGTCGTTCAGAGGACATAGAAACGGCCGCGGCGCGTTCCCCATTCAATTGCTGCAGCAGACGATCGGCGTAGGCGCGATCCGCGTCCTTTTCGGCGACGCTGCGCAGCCGTTCGGCCGCCTTACGTGCCTCCTCGCGATTCCCGGCGCGATCCTCGATCAGCGCCGGAGGTTCGCGGGCCAGGTGGTAGCGACGATTCTGTGCGGCGGAAATGGGGCGGAGCAGTTCGAACGGTGGTTCGCGGTACGGTAAGCCGGCCTACTTCCGCGACGCGGAGGGACGGTACGTTCTCACAAAGAGCAGCAGACACACGAGAGCGCCAGTGATATAGAACCCCCGGCGGAGGCTGACGGTCATCGCCAGCAGCGATTGCGATTCTGCATTAGGCGAACTCACGGACAGGCCGCGGACGAAGAAGAAGACGCCGGCAAGGAGATAGGCCAACATCAGAATCCAGCGCTTGACTCCTGCCGTGATGGTGTTCGGCGGTTCTGACGCGGTGCTGGTCTGAATCGCCTGTGTGGAACTGGAATCCATCGAGCCTCGGTGATAGTCGATCTATACCATGTCGAGAGATGCGGCTTCCAGTCATCGGAACGGTGGTGGCGTACCATAACCGCAGTTACGGGGATGGCGGAATCGGCTAACACCGGCGTATCAACAAGAAGGAGATTACCGCGGCGCTCGTCAAGACGTTCGACGGTTCAGGTAACTGCACTATGACACCTCTCCGCCCTGCGGAGAGGCGAGCGCCGCGTCACGACGGTTCATGGTCCGGCCAACATAGCTATCCAGGTGTCGGTGCTCGCCCAGAGCAGTGGCGGCGTCCTTAACTCTACAGCTCTACTTGATCTGTACGAAGATGACCACGAGTGTGTAGAGCGCCAGCGATTCGATCAGGATCAGACCGAGCAGGAGGGCGAACCGGATGGCCGCCGAAGCACCGGGATTGCGTGCCATGCCTTCCGCAGCGGCAGCCACGGCTCGGGCCTGCGCCAGGCGCAGAGTCCCGAGGCGATGGCCATGCCGAAACCGGAGCTGATGTAACCGGCGGCAGTGGCCTGAGGCTGAGTTTGACAGTAGAGTACCGGCGCCATGAGCAGCAGTAGCGTAATTTAGCGTAATTAGGAAGATCGAATTCTTCGTCATTGTTGTCTCCAGGAGATTCACGTCCCAGGAGGTGGTTCCCAGTATCCTCGTGCATCCGGGCTCACGCTGGAGACGCGGCGCTAAGCCGTATTTAGGTGCCCGTTATCGGATGAAGTTTCGGCGATGCCGAGCGCGGGCGCAGGGAGGCGCGAAGCGATGGTGACGGTAGGCGCTATGCAGAGGCCGTGGCTCTGGGAAAGGCCGTGGATCGAAACGCTCCGGCCGTGTCCAGTAAGCCGGGCGAAACCGAATTATCCCCTTCTATCTGTGGTTGGAAAAAGATCTCGTTGGAAGAGGAACGGGCAAGTAGCGGCCGAGGACGAGCCAGAACGGCCAGATCGTCAGCAACAAGATCAGAAAGCCACCCACCGCCAGTGCGTCAGCGGCGGTGCGCAGTTTCGAGCGCAATTGAATCACCACGAAACACCTCCGGCTTACAATCCAATTGTGCGCCGGATGTCTTTACGGATGCGTGACAGGCGGGAGAACATTCGGTGAATTGGGGACTGGTCATTCTTCCGTCCCGTCGTGTGGCTACGGCAGCGTTCCGACGCGCGGCCAGCCGTTTTCCCAAAGCATGGTCGAAATCTGAAGATAGGAACGGCCCGTGGTTCCGTGGTACGCGTGAAAAATCAGATAATCCTGGCCGTCGGGCTCCTGGAGGACCGCTTCATGCCCCGGCCCGCGCCAATTGGGAGTAGTTGCCTCGATCACCTTGGTGCCGCCACCCTCCGTCAGCGGCTTGCCGGCCCCATCGACATACGGCCCCGTGATCTCTTTCGACCTCCCGACGACGACGTTATAAGTGCTCTGCGCCCCGCGACAACAGCGGTCGTAGGAAACGAATAGATACCAGTAGCCGTCATGCTTCACAATGAAGGACCCCTCGACCGATCCATTGACCGGCTGTGCCCGCTCGCGGCTGCACAGGGAGTACATTTTGGTGTCGGTGGTGGAGAGTTTTCCCGTCTCGGGGTCGATCCGCCTCATCTTGATTCCGCCCCAGAAGCTTCCCCAGTTGAGCCAGACGTTCTTTTCATCTTCGACCACCAGGTTCGGATCGATTGCGTTCCAGTCGTCCTTGTCCTGATAAGACCGGAGCACCAGGCCTTCATCGACCCACTTGTAATCCGCGTCTTTGGGATCGAGCGTCCGGTTTGTGGCTAGACCGATGGCGGAGTTCCGGCTGCCGAAAGTGGAGACCGCATAATACAAGCGGTATTTGCCGCCATAGAAAGAGATATCCGGCGCCCATGCCCCACGCGCTCCCGGGATCTCCGTTTTGGCCCATGCAGGGAGGTCCGGAAACACCATGCCGGCAGTAGTCCAGTGAATCAAATCCTTCGAAGTTCGTATCGGGACGATCCCGGCGTTTCCACGACCGCCGCCGGTGCAAAACACGTAGTAGGTGTCCTTGTGCTTAATGATTACCGGATCGTGGACGCCCTCCGTGTCGCCCTCCAGACTCAGAACTTTCGGCTCCTTGTCAGCCGCGGTCCCAAGCGGCAGACAACAGACCGCCAAGCCGGTGAGAATCGCTCCGGTACAGACGGCCCCAATCCGTTTTGACATCGTCACAGCCGGTCACCTCGCGCGACGCCTTCTGATAGCGCTTGCACAAACGTATAGACAATCTACTCCAGGTCCTACCAGGTGTCAACGGAGTGGAGCAAAATGAAACAAGCCCGCGCGGAACATGGCCGAGGCGAGGAAGTTCGAGTGAAGGAGACGTCTATGAAGGCGGATTGGCGCTTTGTGCTATTGATAGCCGGCGCGGTAGCTCTGGCCGGGTGGGCCGCTAGCCGCCCGGAAGAGATTCTGTTCGAGCGGCAGACGATCGACGCGGGGGCGAGCGAGACGGCCGCGGCGGCTGACATCAATGGAGACGGCAAGCTCGACATCGTCTCAGGAGAGTACTGGTATGAGGCGCCGGCTTGGACCCGGCACCGGTTCCGCGAGATCAATTTCACCAACAACTACATTGACGATTTCAGCGACCTGCCCCTCGATGTGAATGGCGACGGGCGCATGGACATCGTGAGTTGCTCGTGGTTCAGCAAGCGAGTGTGGTGGAGCGAGAACCCCGGGAAGACGGGCGGGATTTGGAAGGACCACGCCATCGAGACCCGGTTCAACGTGGAGTTTGCGTTTCTGGTGGATCTCGACAATGACGGCAAGGCGCGGGAGTTGCTGCCGGAGTTCGGCAACAAGGAGGCGCCGCTGACGTGGTACGAGGTGCGGGGCGGCGAGTTCGTACCGCACGTGGTGGCGGACCATTCGTTCGGGCACGGCATCGGGGCCGGTGATGTCAATAAGGACGGGCGGATCGACATCATCACCTCCACCGGATGGTTCGAAGCGCCGGCCGATCCGCGCTCAGGGAAGTGGACGTTTCATGGCGATTTCGAGTTGGGCGAGACCGGCTTCATCCACGTGCTGGATGTGAATGGAGACGGACGCCCGGACATCGTGACCTCGATGGCGCACAACTACGGCATCTTCTGGATGGAGCGGACAGCGCAAGGGGCGTGGACGAAGCACACGATCGACGATAGCTGGTCGCAGTCACACGCCTTGACGGTGGCGGACCTGAACGGCGACGGCCAGCCGGACCTGGTGACGGGGAAGCGGTTCATGGCGCATAACGGGCGCGACCCCGGAGAGCGCGAGCCGCTGGGGGTCTATTGGTACGAATATTTCAAGACGCCCGCGGGCGGCATCGAGTGGGTGAAGCACCTGATCGACTACGGTTCGCGAGCGGGCGGAGGCATGCAGGTAGTGGTGGCGCGGCTCGGCGGGCCGGCGTACCCGGACGTGGTCGTAGGCGGCAAATCGGGACTGTTCTTATTCCGCAGAGCCGGCTCAAAGGCCAGCGGAAAGTGAGAACCTAGTATGGCGTTTCATCAAATAATATCCTGAATGGCCGGGGTCAGAGCGTCGAACTTCTTCCAGCGATGAATCACGGGTGCGGCGTTGATTTCCGCGATTCCCAGCAGGATGCGCTCGCGGAGTTCATCCCAAGATCGCA
>JBGPHT010000281.1:0-4845 GCA_041484525.1 Bryobacteraceae bacterium
ACGTAATTCGCAAAGAACTGGACGACTTCTTCAGCGACGTCCGGCCTCTGGCGGACTTTCGCGGTCTGATCGTCAACGGGCGATTCGATCGTGAAATGTACAAGGAGGCAGGGCAGATCGCCACGGTCTACGGGGTCGATATTTCGTTGATCTTGAAGAAGCGCGAGAAGTACCAGCAGGAAGTGAACGATGCCCAAGCGGAGCTGAACGCGTGCGATATGAACGACGCGGTGGCAAGGCGGAAGGCATTCCAGCGTCGCAACAAAGCCAAGGCAGCGTTGCATTGGTATGAGGAACGCTCCCGCCAGGAGATGCGCAATATGATCCACCTGGTGCGGAAGTGGGCGGAACACAAGAGCGAAACAATGAACGGCGGCAGTTTGCCCGGAGTCGTTTGGCGTACCAAGACTGGTGCATCTATATCGAGTGACGTCCACCGCCACTCGAAGCCGTCGTGGATGAGGTTGCCGATCGAATTGCCATGCCAAGCAACAGTCAGGTTAAGGACCGCGGCGTTTTGGACAACCTCCACAGGAGTCCGGAGAAGCCAGCGCTCAGCGCGTTCGCCTTCTCGGTACCATTCGTTTTCACGAGCGAGGGCCCACACTGCATCAGCCACCAAGCGTGGCGTCCCGTATTCCTCGGCAAGACGCTGAGCGATTGTCTCCTTCATGGTTTCGTCGATTGACGAAGCATGCTCGCTGCGAAGCCTGAACGCCTCCAGAAACCGTTGACGGGGTGAGGATACGTCGATTCGGAATTCACCCACGCCATCGTCGATCACTGCCGAACCGAGCGCAGGGTGGGGTGGCGCTTCGTTCTGGATTATTTCGAGCGCCCTAATGCGAGTACGCTGTTTACGACGGCCGCTTAGAAATAGCCTGCCATCCCGTGTCGGCCCCAGTAGGTGGGCGCTTGCCGCGGACAAGTAAGCGCGGGGGTAGAGGTACTTGGCAATGCGCACAGCATGGCGCTGCACAGTCGCCTCAATATCATCGGTCTTGTCCGCGTAGATGCCGCGGACCAGTTGCACAAACTTGCCGGTTTGATGGCCATAGTAGGCACGGTCCGCGTCGATCGTCTCGCCAACCAGATACAGAGGCACATTACGATTATCGCATGCCTGAAGTACGCGTAGGACGTATCTATGCGGGTGCAATGGTGTTATCACGGTTTTCGCGATCCTGAGAAACGCACAGACCGCACAGCGCCACCGAAAAGATCGCTTTCGTAGCGTTTGCCGACGACGAGCTGCAGGTTCTGGAGCAGCATCTTTCCAAGTGCTCGAACCGGGCTCGGTGTTCTTGGTGATGTTGAGCGTCACGAACAGGATCAGCTCCTGGTCGATCACGTCGTCGATCGACAGTAGATCCTCATAGGGGCCGGTGATGACGGACAATTCGTCGTCAAGGAACGTCATGCACTCGTTGAGCAGACCTTGAATCTTCGGCACCCTTTCGCGGTCATTAAACGACTCGAGCAGGTTCCGCACGGACATCTCGAAGTTCAGCCCGCGCTGCATGGAGACTTCACGGTCGGCTTGGATGTGTCTGCGTGCTCTCTCTATCTGCTCGCGGAGGACCTCCTCATCGAGCGCCATTACGATGACGTCGTAGAAATTGAAGTCTAATCCCGTGTAGTGAAGAATGCGGACGATGTCCGCGAGGTAGTTCAGTTGGTGTTTGGCGAGGTTCCGGCAAGCCTGCATGACTCGGCCGCCCGTAATTGGTAATGTCGGTCTTGCGCCCGGCAGGGGCGAGGAGGACCGGCTATGGCTGCCAAAGATGCGTCTGAGATTCCAGTCGGCATGCGCAGGGTCTGCCGGCGTTTCGAGCGTTGGCGAAAAGGGCATAAGGCCCGCTTGCCGATCCCAGAAGCGTTGTGGGCGGCAGCGGCGGAAGCGGCTCGGGAGCACGGGGTTTTCCGCGCTGCCAAGGCCCTGCGCCTGGAGTACGGCAAGCTCAAGCGGATGGTGGAAGCCGGCCCCGCGGAGGCGCGGCCGACGATGGCGCCTGCAACATTTTTGGAACTGATGCCGCCCCAGGCCGGTGGTCTCGCCGAGTGCCTGATCGAGTTGGAAGGGCCACACGGCAAGATGCGCATCCAGTGGAAAGGGACCACCGCGCCGGACCTGGCTGGACTCAGCCGAGTGTTGTGGGAGTCGGCGTGATTCAGATCACGCCGCAGATGCGTATCCTGGTAGCGATCGAGGCAGTGGATGGACGCAAGGGCATTGATTCCCTGGCTCGGTTGTGCCAGGAGAAACTCCAAGCCGACCCCTTCTCGGGTGGCCTGTTTGTATTCCGCAGCCGGCGTGGCACCTCGATTCGCATCTTAGTCTATGACGGACAGGGGTTCTGGCTGGCGCAAAAGCGCCTGTCGAAAGGGCGATTTGTGTGGTGGCCGAGCGGCAAGGAACCAGCCCGGCGGCTGGAAGCGCACCAGGCGCAGTTACTGTTGGCGGCGGGCAACCCGGAAACCACAGCCGCGCCGGTGTGGCGGAAAGTGGGTTGAAAAGAGTTTCAACAAAACACTTACGTTCTGATTTTTTCTCTGGCATGCTGCTGTTATGGGGGAAACCTGGCGCTACCGCGGACAAGAGATCGGTAGCGAGCAGATGGTCTTCCTGCGGGAGTTCATTCGGACGCATCCCACCAGCAGCCGATGGAAGCTGTCCCGGCAATTATGCGAAGCCCTGGGGTGGAAGCAGGCCAACGGCGTCCTGCGCGACATGGTTTGCCGCGGACTGCTGCTGATGCTGGAGCGGGCCGGAGAGATCCAGTTGCCGCCGGTGCGCCGCCACATCCGAGGCCAGTGCCGGACGGGGCGCCCCCGGCCGGAACCGGTGTTGATCGACAATACCCCGCTGGCGATGTCGCTGCAGGCGCTCGGCCCGATTGAGATCCAGCCGGCGCGGCGCACCGCCGACGAGCCGCTGTTCAACAGCCTGATGGAGCATTATCATTACCTGGCTTATGAACAACCGGTCGGCGAGCACCTGAAGTATCTGGCCTGGGCGCAAGGCCGTCCCATCGCCTGCCTGGCGTGGAGTTCAGCGCCGCGTCATCTGGGCAGCCGCGACCGCTACATCGGCTGGAGCGCGGAAGAGCGGCGGCGCAACATCCGTTTCATCGCCTATAACACGCGCTTTCTGATCCTGCCCTGGGTCCGCGTTCCGCACCTGGCGTCGCACATTCTGGGGAAGGTGACCCGCGCCCTGTCCGACGACTGGGAACGAATGTACGGCCATCCGGTCTACTTCGCGGAAACCTTCATTGATCCCAGGCGTTTTCGCGGAACCTGTTACCGCGCGGCGAACTGGCAACTGCTCGGGCTCACTACCGGGCGCGGCAAGAACGACCAGACCAACAAGCCGAACCGCCCGATCAAAGAAATCCTCGGCTTGCCCTTGACGGCGCGTTTCCGCGAGCATCTCACGCAGCTATGACGATGAGACGGGTCGACGTGAACCTGGACGAACTGGATCAGATCATCGATCGCAGCACGCGCGCGCCGCTCAACGAATCCGAAGGCCAGAAGCTGAAAACCGCGCTGCATGCCATGGCAGAGAGACTGCTGCCGAAACGGAGTACGGAGAAAACCAGCGCCGTTCTGGCGCCGGATGGGGCGCCGGCAGGCAAGCCTGAGTTTGGCGAATCGGCTCCGGCCGGTCATGGGCGGAATGGCGCCGCGGCATTTACCGGCGCAAATAAGGTTGCCGTCGCACACGCCACGCTCCATTCGGGCGACAGGTGTCCGGGGTGCCGCGAGGGAAAAGTGTACCGCCAGAAAGAGCCGGCAACGCTGGTAAGGTTCGTGGGGCACGCACCGCTGGAAGCGACCGTATTCGAGATGGAGCGACTGCGATGCAACGCCTGCGGGGAGGTCTTCACAGCCGACGAACCGCAGACGGCGGGCGCAGACAAGTACGATGAGACGGCCGTGGCGATGATCGCCCTATTGAAGTACGGTACCGGAGTGCCATTCAAGCGATTGGAAAGGCTACAGGAACACCTGGAAATGCCACTGCCAGCGGCAACGCAGTGGGATTTAATGGCGGCCGCCGCGAAACTGATGCGGCCGGTGTTAGAGGAGTTGATCCGGCAGGCGGCGCAAGGCAGCGTGATGCACAACGACGACACGGGCATGCGCATTCTGCGTCTGACGCGCGCACCGGGCGACAAGCGGACGGGCACCTTCACCAGCGGTATCGTATCGATGGTTGGCGCATGGACCATCGCGCTGTTCTTTACCGGATGGAAGCATGCGGGCGAGAACATCGCCGACGTATTGAAGCAGCGCGCACGCGAACTGCCCGCGCCGATCCAGATGTGCGACGCGCTGTCGCGCAACAGGCCGAAGCTGGAAGGCGTCGAACCTCTGATGGCAAACTGCCTCGCCCATGGAAGACGGCAGGTTGTGGAAGTGGTGGATAACTTTCCGGAAGAATGCCGTTATGTGCTGGAGACGCTGGGCGGCGTTTACCACCACGACGCGCTGGCGCGAGAACAGGAACTGTCGCCGGAAGAACGGCTGCGTTTCCACCAGGAGCACAGTGGGCCCTTGATGAAAGGCCTTCACCATTGGATGGAGGCGCAGTTGACGGAGCATAAGACGGAACCGAATTCCGGACTGGGCAAAGCGATCTCCTATTTACTGAATCACTGGCCGAAGCTGACGCTTTTCCTGCAGCAACCGGGAGCGCCGCTGGACAATAACATCGTCACTGCCGCGCGCGGCAGTGGCGATGTAATGCCGACTCCCGGATTATGCCGCGTCGGGCTTAGGAACAACGTCGGGGGCGAAGGATTTCTGATTTTTGGTAGTTGGTTTGTCGGCATAATC
>JBGPHT010000282.1:0-4843 GCA_041484525.1 Bryobacteraceae bacterium
CCGTTCGTGATCGCACTAGGCGAACTGCTGCAGGAGCGCGGCATCCCCTTCGACGTGCTCTCCCGCGGCTACCGCCGCCGGACCCGCGGCGTCCTCGTCGTTAAACCTGAAGGCGCGGCCGCCGACTTCGGCGATGAGCCGCTGCTCATCGCCCGCCGCCTCGGCGTCCCGGTCATCGTCGGCGAGAGCCGCTACCAGGCCGGCCGGCTCGCTGAGCAGAAGTTCCGCTCGCAACTGCACATTCTCGATGACGGTTTCCAGCACCGTTCCCTGCATCGCGACTTCGACATCGTGCTGTTGACGGTGGGCGATCTTCATGACCGCTTGCTCCCTAGCGGCCGTTTGCGCGAGCCGGTCTCCTCGCTGAGGCGGGCGGATGCGGTGGTGCTTGCGCAGGACGATCCCGCCCAACATCCTGCGCTTCAGGGAAGGTTCGTCTGGCGGATGAAACGCGAGATCCTGCTGCCCTCGGTTCCGTCGAATCCCGTCGTATTCTGCGGTATCGCCCGGCCGCAGCCGTTCTTTTCCCAGGTACGCGCCACGGGCATCGCTCCGGCTGCGGAAGTCGTCTTTCGCGACCACCACGCCTACGACAAGCGCGACATCCAGCGCCTGCTCGCCATGCGGCGCGAACTCGGTTCCGCCGGCTTCCTGACCACTGAAAAGGATGCGGTCAACCTCGGCTCTTGGCGAGTCGAACTGGAGCCGGTCGCAATCGTCATGCTGAAGCTTACGCTCGACCGTCCGGCTGACCTTGTGGATACCATTCTGGCGACAATTGCGGAACGGATGCCGCGCTCGTGAGAGAATCTTGGGTTGCGGAATGACCAAACACAATAATCACAACGACCGCTTGCGCAAAATCGTGGAAGCCTTTCCCAAGGTCACGGTCACCGTCCTTGGCGATCTGGTTGCCGACGAATTTGTGTTCGGCGAAATTTCCCGCGTCTCGCGCGAGGCGCCGGTGCTGATTCTGAAGCACCGCGATCGCACCGTGCTTCCCGGCGGCGGAGCCAACGCTATCTACAATCTCGCCGATCTGGGCGTCAACGTCCTGCCGGTCGGCGTGGTCGGCGACGACGAACCGGGCAGATTGCTCATGCGCGCATTTCGCCACAAACGCATCCCGGTCAGCGGCGTCCTCAAGGACAAGAGCTACACCACCGTGACCAAGACACGGATCCTGGCTGGATTTGCCCACACCGCCGGGCAGCAGGTCGTGCGGCTCGACCGTGAGCCCGCCGAAGGCCCCAATCCCCACCTGCGTCGCGAACTGGTTCTGGCCGCGCGCGAGTACGGCCGGGCCTCCGACGCCTTCCTGGTTTCCGATTACGGATATGGCGCGGCAACGCCCGCCCTGCTCAGCGCCGTCCGCGAAAAACGCGGCCTCAATAAGGTTCCGGTCACGCTCGACTCGCGTCACCGCATGATGCAGTTTTCCGGGATCACCGCCGCCACTCCCAACGAGGCCGAAGTGGAAGAGATGCTCGGCATCCGCATCGACAACGATTGGGAACGTCTCGTGGCCGCCGGCGAGCAGATCGTCGGCGAGATGAAACTGGAATCGCTGCTCATTACCCGCGGCAAGCACGGCATGGTGGCCTTTCCGCGCCGCCACAAGCCCGCCGATATTCCCATCTTCGGCAGCGACCAGGTGGCCGACGTGACCGGCGCGGGCGATACCGTCATCGCCACTTTTACCGCTGCCCTGGCCGCGGGCGCGAACACCGAAGAGGCCGCTTTCCTGGCCAACTACGCCGGGGGCATCGTGGTCATGAAGCGCGGCACGGCCACCGTCAGCCAGCAGGAATTACTGGAGGCGCTCGACCGCGCGGCGCCCGTGACTCGACCGCATTGACAACATCAGTCCATCCCAAGGTCCTTTCTCGCGATCAGCTTCGGCAACGTGTGGAGGAATGGCGCTCTACCGGCGACCGCATCACGCTGGCCAACGGTTGTTTCGATCTGCTGCATGTCGGCCACGTTCGCTATCTGCACGCGGCCTGGGAACTCGGCGGCAAACTCGTCGTTGCCCTGAACTCTGACACCTCGGTGCGCGCGCTCAAGGGGGAAGACCGCCCCCTGATGCCCGCCGAAGAACGCGCGGAAATTCTCGCCGCTCTCGCCGACGTGGACGCGGTCGTCATCTTTCCGGAAAACGATGTGCGTGCCCTCATCCGCGAAATCCGTCCCGACTTTCACGCCAAGGGCACCGATTACACCGCCGAAACCGTTCCCGAGCGCGCCGAAGTCGAGGCCTGCGGCGGGCGCGTCGTCATCGTGGGCGATCCCAAGAGCCACTCGGCCAGCGAAATCATCCGCGTGCGGCTCGCCCCGCGGCGCTCGTCCGAAGCATGATGGCCCATTCCGTCCCGCCTCCGACCGTCCCGCGTTTCGACCGCCTGCTCGTGGTCCGCCTCAGCTCCATGGGCGATATCATTCACACCCTGCCCGCCGTGGTGGCCTTGCGCGAAGCCTTTCCCCACGCCACCCTGGGATGGCTGATCGAGGAGCGCTGGGCGGAGCTGCTCTGCACCCTGCGCTACCCGCGTTCGGGACGCCGTTCCGCCGAGCGCCCGCTGCTCGATCGCGTCCACACCGTCAATACGGCGGAATGGCGGCACGCGCTGTTTTCCGTCAACACCTGGCAGCAGATCGCCGCCGGCTTGAGTGAGTTGCGTGGCATTGGATACGAAGCCGCGGTCGATTTTCAGGGCGCCGTCCGCTCCGCCCTGCTGGCCCGCTGGTCCGGCGCAACCGTCGTGTACGGCGATGCGCAGCCCCGGGAAAACGCCGCCAGTATGTGGTACACGCGGCCGGTCGTCGCGCGCGGCGTCCATGTGATCGAGCAGGCGATGTCGCTCGCGGAGTCCGTGACGCAACGGGTTTTGCCCTGCCCCCGCGCGGAATTTCCCACCGACCCCGACGCCGGCAACCGGATCGCGACCCTGGTCGCCGATGCGCCCGATTTCGCGATTCTCAATCCCGGCGCGGGCTGGGGAGCCAAGCAGTGGCCGGCGGAACGTTATGGACTGGTAGCCAGGGAACTGGCCAGCCACGGCGTGCGTTCTCTGGTCAATTACGGCCCCGGCGAAGAAGAATTGGCCGCCGCCGTGGAGAGCGCGAGTGCAGGCGCGGCGCGGAGGATCTCGTGTTCGATTTCGGAATTGATCGCGCTCACGCGCCGCGCCCGCCTCTTCATAGGCGGCGACACCGGCCCTATGCACTTGGCCGCCGCCCTTGAGGTCCCGGTCGTCGCCATCTTCGGGCCGACCAACCCGGCGCGCAATGGTCCCTTTCGGACGCGGTCCATCGTCTTGCGCAGCGCCAGCAGCCTCACCAGTCACGCCCGCCGCAGCGAGCCAGAAAGCGGCCTGCTGGAGATCGCCACCGGCGACGTCGTCAGCGCGGCCCGGCAGTTGTTGCAGAGCCCGGCGGCGTGAAGCCTTACAATCGTCCGCGGGCGCCTAACGCTATGGTTGAAAATGCTCTGTCTTCCAATTTCGATAATCTGATGTCTTTGAATTCGATCGTTCGATGACCCGATCACCCGATAGAATCGCCTGGTCGAGCGTGGCCCGCCGCATCCGCGTGCCCCTGGGGTTCCTCTTTGCAGGCGCCTATGTATGGCTGTCGCGTCCCACCCGGACCTCGCTCATCGCGGGAACGCTCGTGCTGCTCCCCGGACTCCTCCTGCGCGGACTTGCTTCCGGGCACGTGCAGAAGAACGAGCAACTCGCCACCAGCGGGCCCTATGCCTATACCCGCAACCCGCTCTACCTCGGCTCGCTTATCCTCGCGGCTGGATTCGCGGTGGCCGCGCGCAGCTGGTGGATTGTCGCGATCGCAATACTCATATTTATAGTCATCTATGTTCCGGTGATCGCCACCGAGGAGCGCTTCCTGCGCCAGACCTTCCCTGAATATGACGACTATGCCCGCCTCGTGCCCCGCCTCCGGCCGCGCCTGACCCCGTTCCCAGGCCCGCCGGGTTCTTTCTCACCGGCTCTCTACCGGAAGCACCGCGAATATAAGGTCATCCTCGGCTGCGTTGCCGTCGTGGTCATCCTGGTTCTCAAGCTGGTTTTCAAGGTGGTGTGGTAGTCTGCCGCAGAGGTTTTCGAATCCCCGACCGTGCCGCCACTCCACCATCATCTCCGCCAGGGGAAACTCATTCTCGAACTTCTCTGTGTGCTGGGACTCACCCTGGCAGTTGCCGTGGCCCTCTCGCAGCAGACGCCACCCCCGGCCTCGATCGGACCCGCTCCCGCGCGCATCGTGCCGCCTCCGCCCAACTACCCGTTCCCCGATGGCCAGCGCTACGTCTATGCCGCCGAATGGCACCTGATCACCGCCGGAAGCGGCGTCGTGAAGATGGAATCCGCCGGCAACGAGCGGAAAGTGACCGCCACCGCCGAATCGCGGGGCGTGGTCAACGTCCTCTTCCCCGTCCATGACCGCTTTGAAGCGCGCTTTGACCCGAAGACATTCTGCTCGTTCGGCATCTTCAAGCACAGCGAAGAGGGATCGCATAAGCGCGAGACTTCCATCCATTTCGATTACGCCGCCAAGAAGAGCATCCTCGACGAAAAGAACCTGAAGACCGGCGAGACCAAGCACGTGGAAGAAAAAGAGCTGCCCGGGTGCGCCACCGACGTCATCACCGGCTTCTACTATCTGCAATCGCTCCCGCTGCAGGTGGGGTCCACCTACGAGTTCCCCATCAGCGACGGGAAGACGACGCGGGTCCACGCCACCGTAGAGAAGCGGGAACAGGTGCGCGTGCCGGCGGGCGTATTCACCGCCGTCGAGGTCACGGCCGCCGCCGTCTCCGGCCCGCTCC
>JBGPHT010000283.1:0-4742 GCA_041484525.1 Bryobacteraceae bacterium
CGCAACTTGTATGATGGCTTTGCCTTCCTTGTGGGGGCGTTCGGCGAAGCTCCGGCCAAAGGAACAGTTCGCCAACGTTCATTATAGGAGGGCTTTTCTTTTGCTCAGTCGGAAGTCAAACTTGTTTTGGACAAGAGTGAACCGGCATATCAGAAACTGACTCACTACCAGACTCTGTGAGCACGCGCAGAGCGGTTGGATGAATCAGGTGGTTCTCAGACCTACCGCGCGAAGTGGGCGCTCACGGCTAGAAAGAACAAAGACCCTACAGCGATCACGGCGCCATGCGGCAGGCCCAGCGCTTTCGGATTCTTCACATCCAGTTCTTCCCGCGATAGGTACGCCGCTTTGCCTTGCTTCATCTCGCTCAGGATGAACCCGACGTTGAACAGCGTCCGCTGCAGGCGGCCCTTCGTCACCACCAGAATCAGCGCCATCATGCCGCCGATCATGGCCGTGATGATAAAGATGCCGAACCAGTTCTCCCAGCCGACCAGCGATCCGACGGCAGCCATCAACTTGACATCGCCGGCGCCCATCGCGTGCAACGCATAGAGCACGAAGTAAATGCCGAATCCCAGCGCCAGTCCCAGTAATGCGAAGCGCAAACCCGGCCAGCCCTGGTATAGGAACGTATTCAACGCTAACCCGATCAGAACGCCGCCGGCCGATATCCAGTTGGGTATGCGGCGATACCTCACATCGTATACTGCGGCGCCTAATACTAACGATAGTAGTATCACTTCCACGCCCGGGGGAGGAAGAGTCAAATGCATGGCCCCTCAGTATAGCGCGGTTATTGCGATTGTCCGCTCACTTGCAAAGGACGCATCGGTTGAAGCTGAATTCCGTCGCCGTAAGCCGCCTGGCCGGGAATCGTGACGGGCAGGCGGCCGCGAATCGGGATCTCGCCGAGAATCGCCTTGGCGGCCGCCACCTCAGACACCGGCACGCTGCTGAAGGTGGCCATGTAAGCTGTCACGTTGGGGAAATTGCGCAGGAGGTACGGACTGCCGAGCGCGATCAACGCCACCGGCCGGCCCCTCCCGATCAGTTCCTCGATCACGTGCGGCAGTTCGCCCGCCAGCCCCACCGATCCGCGATATGCGGCTGTGGAATTGAACGCCGCCACCGCATAGGTCTCGCACGCCGGTATCTTTCCGAGAACGTCGTCGAGTTCCTGCTTCGCCATCGAGGGATCCATGATAGTCGCTGCGACCTTGGGAACGATCTTGCGAATTTCCGCGAGAAACGCCTGGCCTGCCAGCGAGGTCCGGCTCTCCGCCATCACCACGTAGCAGGCGCGTTCGGGCGCGGCCAGCGGCACCAGGCTGCCGTTGTTGCGCACCAATGTCACGGCCCGGTCAGCGATCTCCTGCGCCTTTTCGGCAGCCTCGGGGGCGTCCACCACATCGCCGATGGCTTCCAGGTCCACGAAGCGTTTACGATCCAGGCCCACCTTTTCCTTGGCGGACAGAATCCTGACCACGCTCTCCTGAATGCGCGCGCGAGTCAGGCGGCCACTCTGGACGGCGCTGACCACGGCTCGCACGGCGGCCTCGGCGTCGGTCGGCATCAGCAGCGTGTCGGCGCCGGCTTCGATGGCGCGCACGCACGCTTCGCCCGTCGAGAAGCCTTTGGCGATCGAGGCCATCTCGAGAGCGTCCGTCACCACCAGTCCTTTGAACCCGAGATCCTTGCGCAACAGGCCGGTGAGGATGGCCGGGGAGAGAGTGGCGGGAAGGCCGGGCGGCGAGAGAGCGGGCACCGCGATATGCGCGGTCATGATGGAATCCACGCCGGCATCGATGGCGGCGCGGAACGGCAGAAGCTCGACGCGGTCCAGGCGCTCGCGGTCGCCGGTGATCGTCGCCACGTTCATGTGGGTATCGACGGCCGTGTCACCATGTCCCGGAAAATGTTTGGCGGTGGCGAGGACCAGGTTCTTCTTGTCGGAGTGCGCGCCCTCGACGAAGGCTTTCACGAATGCCGCCACTTGCTGCGGGTTCTCACCAAAGGAGCGGGTGTTGATGATGGGGTTATCGGGGTTGTTGTTGACGTCCGCCACGGGGTAGTAAACCCACTGCACGCCCAGCGCGCGTGCCTCGCGGGCCGTGACCTCGCCTTCGAGCCGCGCGAATGCGGGGTCGCCTGTAGCCCCGAACGCCATGGCATGGGGAAACGCGGTGGTGCCGTCCACGCGCATGGAAGCGCCGCGCTCGAAATCGCCACCCACCATCAGGGGGACCTTCGCCATGCGCTGCATGCGGTTCAGGAACGCCCCCAGTGCGTACGGCTCAGCCCTCTGAATGACGCGGCCGTTGGACCAGTTCACCAGGATCAGGCCGCCCACTTTGGTGTCGCGGATCAAGTGCGTGAATCGGTTGTATTCGTGCGACCGCGTGTTGGGCGACTCGCCATGAAACGGGATAAACACCAGTTGCGCCACTTCGTCGCGCAGCGTCATGGTTCGCATCCAACGCCTGACCTGCGCCGATCCCCGACTGGATGGAACGGTCTTGGCAGGCGGCGCTACGCCCTTGCGGGCGGGGGGCGAGGCGGCCAGCGCGACGATGGCTACAGCAATCAGGGAACTAGGAAGAAGACGCACCACAATTCCAGTGTGACAGATTTGAAATGAAGATTGCTGAGGATTCGGGAAGAAGAGCCGCTCACGAAGGGCGGCAGCTCTGTGATACGCTCCCCCAATGACCCCACGCCGCAATTTCCTGAAATCGTCCGCGCTGGCCCTGCCGCTGGTGGCGCGGGCACAGCAGCGGACCGATGCGTCCGTGCCGCTACTTCCCCGCCCTGACGACCCCGCCTACTGGAGCAAGGTGCGGGACCAGTTCATGCTGGCGCGCGACAAAGTCTACTTTAATAACGGCACCATCGGCGCCATGCCGCGGGTGGTGTTCGAGCGCACTGTGGACCATCTGCGCAAGATGGCGGTGGATGTCGCCGACTGGGATTACCGGGGCGCGGAATGGATCGGCGGCTACGGCAGCATGGCCGAGATCCGCGGCAAGGCGGCGCGGCTGCTGCACGCGGACGTCAAGGAGATCGCGCTCACCGAGAACGTGACGGCCGCCATGAGCTACGTGGCGGCGGGCCTCGACCTCGAGCCGGGCGCTGAGATTCTCATCAGCGACCAGGAGCATCCAGGCGGTCAGAGTCCGTGGCTGAATGCCGCCAAACGGCGCAACGGCGAGGTGAAGAAGATCGAGCTGCCGAAACCGGCGCACAGTCCGGACGAGATACTCGATCTGGTTCGCAAGGCGTTCACACCGCGGACGCGTGTGCTGGCGATTTCCCATGTCATCACCGGGTCGGGCGCGATTCTACCGGCCAAAGAGATCTGCGCCGAAGCGCGCTCCAGGGGCATTTTCACGGTGCTCGACGGGGCGCAATCGGTGGGGCACATTCCGGTGGATTTGCACGATCTTGGCTGCGACGCCTATGTCGGGTGCTTCCATAAGTGGATTATGGCGCCCGCCGGCAATGGGTTTCTCTACGTGCGGAAGGAACGCGCCAAAGACATCTGGTCTTCCCTTTCGAGCAGCAACTGGAGCAACCACGACGACGACGGGCTGCGCTTCTCGCAACGTGGCACCGGGTCGCTTTCCCTGCTGATCGGCGCCGAGGCGGCCATCGATTTCCACTTCGATCTCGGTCCGGAACGGGTGCAGAAGCGCATCAAGTACCTCGGGGATTACCTCCGCGACGGCCTGCGCCGCATCCCCAAGGCCAAGATCTACTCGCCGGCCGATTCGGCGATGTGCGCCGGCATCACGGTGTATGGTGTCGAGGGCGTGACCGGGGCGAAGCTGCAGGACGAAATGTGGAATCGCGCACGACTCCGTCCGCGCGCCTCGGGCGGCATCGGGGTGCGGCACTGCACGCACATTTTCAACAGCCCTGAGGAGATCGATCAGGCGCTGCGCGTGGTCCGGGCGTTATAAGAAAATCCTGCAGTTTACCTCTTGATTTCCCGGTGCCGTACGGCTATTCTAGTTTGGCGAAGAAAAAGCGAATATCAAAACTTTTAGGAGTGCACCATGAGTATCAGCGCAGCTCTTCTACCCGAGTTCGATCAGGAGATGGCCACCACGCGGAAGGTCCTCCTGCGCGTACCCGATGACAAGCTCACTTACAAACCGCACCCCAAGTCTTTCGACATGGCGACGCTCGCAGTCCACATCGCCCAGATGGTCGAGTGGGGTGCCGAAACCATCGCCAAGCCGGACTTCGATGTCGCGCCGGTGGGCGCGCCGCCGTACCAACCCCCGACGATCAAGAACAACCAGGAACTGATCGCGATGTTGGATAAGAATATTGCGACCTTCCGGACCGCCATCGAGGGCGCTACGGACGAACACTTTATGCAGCCGTGGTCGCTGCTGGCGGGTGGTAAGCCCATCTTCACGATGCCACGAGTGGCCGTGATCCGCGGCATGGTTTTGAACCACCTGATTCACCATCGCGGCGCGCTCTCGGTTTACCTGCGGCTCAACGACGTCCCCTTGCCGGCAATGTACGGGCCGTCCGCCGACGAGCAGCAGTAGTCTCGATTGACCCTCCCCCAGTGCTGCAGCAGGACCGGGGGGTGTGCGACATAAAAGTGGAGCCACCCGGCGCAACCTGATTTTTGACGGCCCGCAGGGTCCCGAAGCAAAGGGCCTCAAGGACGGGCAATCCCGCAACGGTCAAGATGTGCGTTCGCCGCACAGCGGCCAGAAGCC
>JBGPHT010000284.1:0-4736 GCA_041484525.1 Bryobacteraceae bacterium
CCCCTGGAGATCCAATGCGTGAGCCTGTGACCAAGGTTTTCAGGAGAGCCGGATGCGGGAAATCCGCACGTCCGGTTCGACGAGGGGACGGTGAGTAACGGATTACTCCGTTGCTCTCCGTCCTACTCTACCGGCCAAACCGGTTTTTTCGGAAAACACAACGTTAACTAACCGGCCGAACCCGGCTTGCTAGAATTGAGCGAATGGAGCCCGCCTCCACCGACCCCCAGTCGCTTTCCGTAAAGCGAGCGGAAGTCGAGTTTCACAACTTCGCATCGCTGGGCGACCCGGAGCGAGCCATCGCCGCGTACCTGGACGAGAACGTGCGCCGCGTCGGCATGGTGCGGGAGCATCTGAAGTTCATCGGACCGCTCACCCCGTTCCTCGAAATCGGCGCCAATGCGGGGCACACCAGCTACATGCTGGCCAACGAATTCGGCGCCGAGGGGTTCGCGCTCGATCTTTCGGCCGACGCCCTAAGGTACGGAATCGTACTAATGGAAAAATGGGGCCTGGATCGCGCCCCGGTGCGCGTGGCTGGCGACGCTATAGAACTGCCGTTCCGCGACGGCTCGCTGCGGTTCGTCATGGCGTGCCAGACGCTCAGCCAGTTCATGGACATCGAGCGCGTATTCGCGGAAGTGAAGCGCGTGCTGGCGCCGGGCGGCGTTTTCCTGTTCATGGAAGAACCGCTGCGCCGCAAGCTCTCGGCGCGCCTCTATCGCGCGCCCTACCAGAACCGCATGAAGGCCTGGGAGCGGAAGCTGTTCGACTGGGGCCTGCTGGGGTACCTGGTGCGCGATGTGATCGGCGCCGAGCAGGAAGAGAGCTTCGGCATCCGCCAGAATCACACCATGTATCTGCGGGACTGGCACCAGATGATCGACAAACATTTCGCGGATGCGAAGTACACGACGATCGTGCCCGAGCGCGGATGGGGCGAGCGCCTGATGAAGCGCCTGGCCGTGCGGCTCGATCCGAACCGGTCCGAGTGGCGCGCCGCGCACCTGCTGGGCGGCACGCTGGCGGCTTCTTGTAAAACCGAGGCCGGGCGCGAGTCGATCTTCCCCGCGATCTCGCGATTCGAGGCCTTCCTCCGCTGCCCCGATTGCCATTCCGGGTTGCGCCGCGACACCTCGGGCACGCTGGCGTGTGCCAGTTGTTCCTACAGCGCGCCCAACCAGGGCGGCGTATACAACCTCCTCCCTTCCGACATGCGCGACGAACTCTACCCCGGCGATCGCGCCGACACGATCGACTTCTCCGTGCCCGGACACGAAGCGCGCCTGCTCGACGGCTGGTCCGAAGTGGAGGGCATCTTCGGCAACCGCTTCCGCTGGATGGGCGCCCGCGCCTCGGCGCGCCTGACCCGCACCCGTCCGGGGGATCTGCGCCTGAGGGTGCGAGGCTTCGCGCACGAGCGGTCGTTCGCACGGGCGCGGAAGTTGCGCGTCGAAGTCTTCGCCAACGGCTCGCGGGTGGCATCGAACGCCGTCGATCGGCCGGGCGTGTTCGTGGTCGAAGCCGACCTGCCGGCGGCCGACGCCTACCAGGTGGAAATCGCCGTCCACCCGACTTTTCACGAGCCGGATGGGGACCGCGTCTTCGGCGCCATCGTGAGCATGATCCGCCTCGTGCCGCGCGATTAGTGCAACAAAATCGCCTCCCGTTTCGTATTAGGTGAATCGAGGAGGAATATGCGCACGAAGCTCCTTCTGCTGGCCCTGGCGGCCAGCCTGCTCTCTCTAACGGCTTGCGATCTGGAAGACCTGGGAAGTTTCGAGCGATTTCACCACGACTTCCACTACAGCTATCCCTTGAAATCGGCGGGCGCTCTCTCGGTCGAGAGTTTCAACGGCTCGGTCGAGGTCTCGGTCTGGGACCAGGAGACGGTGGATATCAGCGGCACCACAACCGGCCCCACCCAGCAGGAGGCGGACACCCTGAAGGTGGAGATCGACCACACGGCGGACGCGGTGTCGATCCGTGTCCCGCACCCGTCTTACCGGCGCAACAACCTGGGTGCGCGGTTCGTCATCAAGGCGCCGCGCGGGGTGCGCCTGGACCGCATCGTGACCTCGAATGGCGCCATCCGCACCATTGAAGGAACCGGCCCGGCGCATCTACACACCTCGAACGGCCACGTGCGCGTGGACCACTTGCACGGCAACCTCGACGCCCAGACTTCGAACGGCTCCGTCGAACTGCTGGATCTGGAAGGCGATGCGACGCTGCACACGTCCAACGGCCGCATTCATACGGAGCGCCTGGCCGGGTCGCTCCAGGCCGAGACCTCGAATGGCGGCATTCACGCGGAGTTGGACCGTCCCGACCGCCCGGTGCGCATCGAGACCTCGAACGGTCCGGTCGAACTGGTGTTCCCACCCGGCTTCCGTGCCGACGTGCGGGTACGCTCGAGCAACAGCAGCATCACGCTGCGCCTGCCTGGCGAGTTGAACGCGCAGGTGAGCGCGCATACCAGCAACGCGTCCATCACCACCGATTACGAAGTCCGTATGCAGGGCTCGTTCAACAAGCACCACATGGACGCCACTATCGGCGCCGGAGGCCCGCTGATCGATCTGAGCACGTCGAACGGCAGCATCCGCCTGCTGCGAAGATAAGACTACTGAGTCGCCCGGATCGCTTCCGCGATCTCCGCCGCGCGCGCTCGAGCCGTATGCATGTACGTCTCGTTCTTGGCGATCTTGTCCAGCATCGGCAGGTACTGATCCAGCGCCACCAGGCGCTTGCGTTCGATCGCCGATTCCAGCAGCAGCAGCGCCCTCACCACACCCAGGCGATCGAAACGCGCGGTCCGTTCCAACCCGATTCGGTGCTGCGCCGATTCCGCAATGCGCTCGAACCAGTCCAGCAAATCGCGCGCCGACTGGTCTTCCGAGTAATTGAACTTGACCTCATTCTTCTGCTCGCCGTTCTCGTAGCGGAACGTCTTCGTCCCCATGAACGCGACCTTCAAAGGCGATTCCAGCGGGCGCTTGCAGTAGTCCAGCTTCTCGACCAGAGTGAAAAGCTGGCCGGTGTCCGCTTCACTCAGGTGGAACTTGAGCGGGTTATCGTCGGCAGCCTCTTCCCGGTACTCGACGTCGCCCGACTTGTCGACATTGATCTGCGCGTACGCGGGCATGCTGCCGGGGAACGCCTTGGAGTAGATCAGCCGCGGACCGTCAGCCGCCAGCAGCGGGCTCGCGAAGAGCAGAATCCATATCCACTTCTGCATACGTTATGCCAACCTGCGGCTGGTAGCCTCGTGCGTCGCGTGGCAGATGGCCACGGCCAGAGCGTCGCAGGCGTCCTCCGATTCAATCGCCTCGGGCAGCCGCAACAGCGAGCGCACCATCAATTGCACCTGGAACTTCTCGGCCCGCCCATATCCCACCACGCTGGTCTTGATTTCAAGGGGCGAGTACTCCGCCACCTCCATTCCCGCCTCCGCCGCGGCCAGCAGCGCCACGCCCCGGACGTGCGCCAGCTTGAGCGCCGTCTTGACGTTGTTGGAAAAGAAGACCTCTTCGACGGCCGCCGATTCGGGAGAATGTTCGCGAATGAGTCGCCGCAGCCCGCCCGCAATCTCCAGCAGCCGCTTGGCAAACTCCTGCTTGGGTCTGGTGCGAATCACCCCCGCTGTGATAAGGCGATGGTCCCCTCCGTCGCTCTCGATTACGCCGTAACCGGTTCGTCCCGATCCGCAATCGATGCCGAGGACGCGCACGTTACTGCGACAGAGCCTCCAGCTCCTTCTCGTCGATATCGAAATTGGAGTAGACGCTCTGCACGTCATCGTGCTCTTCGAGAAACTCCGTCAGCCGCAGCATGCCGCTGGCGTTCTTGCCCTCGACCTTGATGAGGTTTTTGGGAATGTACGCGAGGGCAGCGTCTTCGCGCGGCAACTTGTTGGCCTCGAGCGCCTTCAACACCGCTTCCTGCGACTCGGGCGGCGACAGGACTTCCCAGCGTTCGCCATCGCTGCGCAGATCGTCGGCGCCGGCGTCGAGCACGATCCCCATCAACTGGTCTTCGCTGGCCTTGTCGAGCGGCACGAAAACCTGGCCCTTGCGTTCGAACATCCACGCCACGCTGCCCTCCTGGCCCATGTTCCCGCCGTTTTTGGAGAAGGCGTGCCGGATTTCGCTGACGGTCCGGTTGCGGTTGTCGGTGGCCACGTTGACCAGCACGGCGGCGCCGCCCGGCCCGTAGCCCTCGAACATGACCTCTTCGATCTGACCGCCCTCGAGCTCGCCCGTGCCGCGCATCACGGCCTTCTTGATGTTGTCGGCCGGCATCGACGCGGCCTTGGCGGCCAGGATGGCGGTGCGGAGCCGCGGATTCGCGTCCGGGTCGCCGCCGTTGCGGGCGGCGATCGAAATCTCTTTGATGATGCGCGTAAATGACTTCCCGCGCTTGGCGTCTAAAGCCGCCTTTTTGTGCTTAATGGTGGCCCACTTAGAATGGCCCGACATGTGAAACCTCGCAGGTAGGCCCGGCCGCGACGGCACGGGATTGCAAACTGTTTATGAATTCGACTCATTGAGGATAGCAGAATCAGAAATTCGGCTCAAGCTGCAGAATTGTCCAGGGTGTGCGACATAAAAGTGGAGAGACCCACGCATCCTCAACAAAACGACAAGAGTCTGAGCGTACACATACGCAAGGCTTCTGGCCGCTGTGCGGCGAACGCACATCTTGACCGTTGCGGGATTGCCCGTCCTTGAGGC
>JBGPHT010000285.1:0-4629 GCA_041484525.1 Bryobacteraceae bacterium
AAAACTCAGAGAGGGAGATTCTGGACCGGCCAGCGGCCGAGGTGCTGCTCGATTTACCGGTCACGGCGACCACACGCGTGCCGTCCGTTGCGGAAGGCCGGACCATTTCTCACTATCGCATCTCACGCAAGCTGGGCGGCGGCGGAATGGGCGTGGTTTACCTTGCGAAAGACCTCGTGCTGGGGCGCAATGTGGCCCTCAAATTCCTTCCGGACGAGTTGGCGCAAGACTTCCAGGCGCTGGAACGTTTCCGCCGCGAAGCCCGCGCCGCTTCTTCCCTGAACCACCCGAATATTTGCACCATTCACGAGATTGGCACGGACGGCGGCCTGTCGTTCATCGTGATGGAGTACCTCGACGGCACGACGCTCAAGCATCGGATCGAGAAGGGGCCTATGCCGGTTAAGACGCTGGCATCTCTCGCCATCGAGATCTCGGATGCGCTGGATGCCGCCCATGCGGCGGGCATCATCCATCGGGATATCAAGCCTGCGAATATCTTCGTCAGCGGTCGGGGCCACGCGAAGATTCTCGATTTCGGACTGGCGAAAGTACAGTCCGGCGTCGAGGAACATTCCGGTCCGGCGGGCGGCACAACGCGCACGATCCAGAGTGATCTGACAGTTGCCGGAAGCTTGATGGGAACGGTGTCGCACATGTCGCCTGAACAGATCCGGAGGGAGCCTCTGGACTCCCGCACGGATCTTTTCTCACTCGGCGTGGTGCTGTTTGAGATGGCGACGGGTGTGTTGCCTTTTCCGGGCGCGCGGACCGCGGCGGTGTTCGATTCCATTCTCAACAAGACGCCCCCGGCCCCGTCCACTCTGAGGGCCCAATTGCCCGCGGAACTTGACCGCGTGATTCTCAAATGCCTCGAAAAAGACCGCAACTTGCGGTATCAGCAGGCGAGCGAGATCGGCAACGATCTGGCCCGATTGGGGAGCGATCCGGAACCCAAAACCCGGCCGCGGCGCTGGCGATGGACGGTTTCCGTGGCAGCGCTGGTCGCAGCGGCCTTTGCGGGGAGCTACCTTTATGTCCATAAAACGCCGAGCGTTTCCGTAAGCCACACGGTCGTGGTTGCGGACGTCGAGAACACCACCGGAGATCCGGCCTTGGACAACGCATTGCGGCAAGGCCTTGCGCTCGAATTCCAAAAATCGCAATCGCTGAGCCTGATCTCGGACGATCGCGTCCGCCACACGCTGGGGCTGATGGTGCGGCCCAAGGACACCCGGGTGTCCGCGGAGGTCGCGCGGGAAATCTGTCAGCGAATTGGCGGCTCGGCGGTGCTGGAAGAATCGATTGCAAGCCTCGGCAGTCAGTACGCTCTGGAGTTGCGCGCCCGCAACTGCCAGACCGGAGACATCCTCGACGGCGAACAGACCCAGGCGTCCGGAAAGGAACAGGTCGTGGCGTCTCTCGGCCCGGCCGCGGCGAGGTTCAGGAAACGCATTGAGCAATCGCTGGCCAAGGTGGAGAAGCCGGCACCGCTCGCGGAGGCGACAACCGATTCGCTCGAGGCGCTGAGATCGTTCAGCACGGCGATGAAAGTCAATAGCCAGACGGCACAGGCGGCTGCCGTCGGCCATTACCAACGCGCGATTGCCCTGGACCCGCAGTTTGCGACAGCCTACGCGCATCTCGCACTGGCCTACTACAACACGGGGCAAACGGAACTCTCCGCGCAGTCTACGCGCAAAGCCTATGAACTGCGGGAGCGAGCCAGCGACCTGGAGAAGTTGTTCATCACCTACAGCTACGACCGGCAGGTTACGGGCAATCTCGAAAGAGCGCTGGAGACGCTGGAATTGTGGGCGCAGACGGCTCCGCGGGATTTCATGCCGCATGGCCTGATGGGCGGGCGGGTTGCGCAATGCACCGGCAAATACGAAAAGGCGCTTCGGGAGTCTGCGATCGCGAGAGAGCTCGCGCCCGACAATGAGTTCGGCTACTTGGGCCTGGCTGGGTTGAACATCATGCTGGGAAGGCTCACACAGGCCGAAGCGGCTCTGAAGCTCGCATCGGACCGACATTTCAACAATGCCCAATTTCTGTTCCACCGGTACGATCTCGCCTTCCTGAAAGGCGAAGTCGAAGAGATGCGCCGGCAGGTAGGTTTGGCCCAAGGCAAGCAGGGGGCCGAAGGCCCGATGGCTCACTATCAAGCCATGGTGCTGGCTCACTCGGGCAGGCTGCAGCTAGCAAGGACGATGTGGCTGCACGCGATCGAACTGGCACGGCAAAAGAAGGATATGGAACGCCCGGCGATGTATCAGATCGGCGCCGCGCTGAGCGAGGCACATGCCGGCAACGGGGCGGCGGCGTGCCAGCGGGCGAAGGCCGCGCTGGACGAGTCGAGGGCACGGGACGTGGTCTACGGGTCGGCATGCGCGATGGCCTTGTCGGGCAGCCTCGCGGATGCGCAAAAGCTTTCCGAGGAACTGGAAAAACGTTTTCCCGAGGACACCAATGCGCAGTATTACGAATCGCCGGTGCTGCGCGCCCTGATCGCGCTTGGCCAACACAAACCGGAGAAAGCCCTGCAGGCTTTGGAAGTGGCGCGCCCCTATGACCTGGCGGAGGCCGGACCGGCTTTCGGTTACCATTTCGGAGGACTCTATCCGGTTTATGTACGCGGTCAAGCGTATCTGGCGGCGCACCGTCCGGCCGAGGCCGCAGAGGAATTCCAAAAGGTTCTCGATAACCGGGGTATTGTGCTGGCCGACCCCATCGCGGCACTGGCGCGCTTGCAACTGGCGCGAGCCATGGTGGCTTCCAATAATTCGGGTAAAGCCAAGACGGCTTACGAGGAATTTCTTCGTATTTGGAAGGATGCCGATTCCGACCTTCCGGTCCTTGTCCGAGCGAAGGCGGAATACTCCAGATTGTGAGGAGGTTCCCGCAGATTCCGTTGCCTGACCCGAATGGTTGCCGCGCGAGGTGGTCCGAGAGAATACTCCCCGAATCAGCGGGAAATTACGAGGCGAAACACGGCGATTACAACACTGTGCTCAAGTATCGCAGCAGCAAGCCCAACGAGTACTTCCTCGTCGAGAACCGGTCGAAGATGGATCTGGATCGGGGAGCGGTAGGCAGCGGACTGGCTGTGTATCACTGCGACATTCTGGGTTCCAACGAACTGCAACAAGAAACGGCGGCCAAACACTATCAGTGCGCACTGCTGCAGGCGGACGGCCATCGAGACTTGGAAATGAACGTCAATCAAGGCGATGGTTCGGACCTTTTTGGCGAGATTCACGGCATCGCATTATCGGCGGAGTCTTCACCGCACTCGCGGGAATGGGACGGTCGCGACTCCGGCTTGGTGATCGCAGACATTGGCGCACCGGGACCGGCCATTTCATTCTCCTCCGGCCAAAGCGTTTCTGTCGGGTCTGCTTCGGGCGAAGCGAATCCGATGATGGTAATTCCTGACGACAACGCCGCCGGCATCGCGAGCACGATCTCAATCGCGCAGTCCGGCACGGTGGAACGAATCAGGGTGAGCGTGGATATTGAGCACTCCTTCATTGGCGACTTACGGGTAATTCTGACCTCGCCGGCGGGCCGCCGCGCCATTCTGCACACCGAGTTGGGAGGTTCGCAAGACAACCTGATCGCCACCTACGATTCCGCATCGCCCGGCGAGCTGGCTAGCATGGTGGGCCAGCCGATGAAAGGGGATTGGGTGCTCAGCGTATTCGACAGAGCTGCCCAGGATGAGGGAACGCTACGGCGCTGGAGCATCGAATTGAAGACGGCCTCCGCCGGTGTTGCGATTCCGGCCGCGGCAGGAGGCGGCGCGTAGGGTAGGACGCCAGTGTCCCGTGGGGAGGGAACAGCAAAGCTACACTGGCAGCTATGCATTTGCGCGGCTTTCTGGTTTTTGCTCTGCCGGCTTTCGCACTCGCTCAGTTCCCTTCCCGTCCATCCCCGGACGCAGTCTTGCGCACCGGAACGTTGGGCGGAAAGACAATCCGGTATGTCGTTGCTGAAGGTCAGGCTTTGGCCGGCGACATCCAGTTAGGTCGTGTCGATAGCGCCGGCGCGCTGCGCGATGCATCCAGTACGACAAAACTGTGGACCGGAGGCATCATCCCCTACGTATTCGACGCTGCCTTCGTCAAGCAGGATCGCATGCTGGCGGCAATTCGCCAGTGGCAGGACAACACCGGCGTGCAGTTCGTCGCGCCTACCAATCAGGCGAATTATGTCAAGTTCGTCTCACCGGCCACCGGCTGCAATTCCTTTGTCGGGATGCAGGGCGGCGAGCAGATCCTGAATATCGCGTCCGGCTGTTACGACGGTAGCGCGCTCCACGAACTGGGACACGCCATCGGCCTCTTCCACGAGCACGCCCGTTTGGACCGTTCGCAATGGGTACAGATCGTGCACGATAACCTGATTGCCACGTGCCCGTTTGAATTCGATTTTGGATTGGCCGGCGGCTCGACAGACATCGGCGCCTATGACTACGGGTCCATCATGCACTACGACGGCTGGGCGGACACCTGCAACGGCTACCCGACCATCCTCACGATTCCGCCCTACATAGAGCTTGTCCCGTATTAGGCGTTTTTGCCAGACGCATACTCTGAAATGTAAAGTACTTTCTATAATTGCAGG
>JBGPHT010000286.1:0-4601 GCA_041484525.1 Bryobacteraceae bacterium
CGATTGAGATTCCGCCTTTGCCCGCAGTTTGGCTCTCCGCTGCTGCCAGCAATCTTCGCGATCGCTCGTCCAAGACTGTCTTTAGAGCCTCGAAGCGCGCGGTGATTGAAGAGACGTCGGCCACTGCGATCAGTATACGCCCAAACATTTCATAGTGGATATGTTATTTCTAGACAGATCCTAAGCCTCGCGGGGTGTGCTCACGCCTCCTTCTTCGAAGCGCGCTTGCCACGCCATTCCCGCGTCGGATCGTCATCCGGGTCGGGAGTTTTCTGCGGCGGCCGTAGCGCTTCGGGCACGTGCCGCAGGTTCACCCGGATGCGCGTCCAAGTGGATGACCGGCCTCTCATCGAATCGACCAGTACGTCGTCCACCGCGAGAAATCCGGCCGCCTCGGCATGTTTGCTTTTCCATCTTTCCAGACCCGCCAGCGCGGCTTCTTTGTCAGGCGAGTTCGCGACCACCACCAGCGGCATCTTCGTTCGCGGCGTCTTGGCGGCGGCTTTGGCGCGTGACGGCGCCACCCGCGGCGCTTCGCCCTCCATCTTGCGAAAGTGCGGCGGCCAGGGCGCATCGCCGAGGCCCGCAGCCTCGTCCTGTGCCGCGAGCTCGAGTAACTTTTCGAGCGAACCCGCCGCGGCGTCCATGCCTGCGTGCGGATCGCCGATCTCCGCGAAGCGCCTGGGAATCGTGAGTACCGTAAAATCGGCCGGCTCGCAATCGGGCACCTCATGCCAGTGAAGCGGCGTGGACACGCGGGCGTCGGGGAGCGGGCGCACCGAATACGCCGAACACGTCGTGCGATCCTTCGCGTTCTGGTTATAGTCGAGGAACACGCCGTGCCGCTCCTCTTTCCACCATTTCGAGCTGGCAAGTGCAGGCGCGCGCCGCTCCACTGCACGCGACAGGGCGATCGCCGCCCGTCGCACCTCGGTGAAGGTCCAGCGCGGTTCGATCCGCACATTCACGTGCATCCCGCGCGAGCCGCTGGTTTTGGGCCAGCCGCGCAGCCCCATCTCCTCTAGCAGCAGCTTCACCTCGAGCGCGACCGTGCGCACATCCGTCCAACCGACGCCCGGCCCGGGATCGAGATCGACCCGCAACTCATCCGGGTGATCGAGATCCCGCGACCGTACCGGGTGCGGATGCAGTTCGATGCAGCCCAGGTTGACGATCCAGGCGAGCCCCGCCGCATCATCGACAACGACCTCTTCCGCGGTGCGGCCCGAAGGAAATGACAGCGTCACCGTTCGCAGCCACGCAGGCCGTGCGTCGGGCGCACGCTTCTGATAAAATGCCTCACCCTCGGCCCCGTTGACGAAACGTTTGAGAACGATCGGACGATCCTGGATTCCCGCGAGCGCGCCCGGCGCCACCGACAGGTAGTAGCGTACGAGGTCCAGTTTCGAAAGCTTCGTCTGCTTCGAAAAATACGCCTTGCCGGGGTGCGTCACTGTGACCTCGCGCCCCCCGATCGAGAGCACTTCCGCGTCTTCTTTCCTCACGAAAACAGGCTACACCTATTCGCACAATCCCTGTCGGCAGCCACGCCCTCGAATATGCTAGGTTCTTAGCTGGAATGCGACTTTCCACTGTATTGAGAACCGGTGTCCTGCTCGGCGCCATCTGCCTGTATGTCCAAGGGCAAAACACCCAAACCAAGGACGCGCAACCCGAAGCCAAAGGCATGCCGCCTAGAGCGGCGCCGGCCGACTATCAGGCCCAGGCTCAGGCCGGCACCGTGACGATTGCGGCCGAGTTCACGGGACACTCGGTCCCCACGCCGCAAGGGCCCCTCTCCACTGAAGACTATGTGGTAGTCGAAATCGGTTTGTTCGGCTCGCCCGGCGCCCAGATCAAGCTATCCTCCGGCGACTTTTCGCTCCGCATCAACGGGAAGAAGACGGCCTTGTCCAGCCAGCCATTCGGGTTGGTGGCCGGGTCCGTCAAAGATCCTGAGTGGGTGCCGCCTGAGCCCCCCGCATCCAAGTCGAAGACCGGCTTGAGCAGCGGAGGAGGCGGCGGACGGGGTGGGCAGGGTGACTCCAATGAGCCGCCCGCACCGGTCAAGATCCCGATCGGGGTACAGCGCGCGATGGCACTACGCGTTCAAAAGGCCGCGCTCCCGGAAGGCGACCGCACCCTTCCCCTGGCAGGACTGATTTTCTTCCAGTACCGCGGTAAGACCCAGGGCATCCAATCGCTCGAGCTGATCTACGCCGGTCCCGCCGGAAAAGCTACACTGGCGCTCCAGCCATAGCCGGCTCGCCGCAGATCAGAATTTTCGCAGGAATTGAAGATACGCGCCGCTGTTGAACGTGGTCCATGGTTCGAAGCCCCTCTCCGTATACAACTGGTACGCGAAGTCGATGTTCGCTTTGCAGTCCAGCAGGTCTCGAAGATTGACTCCGGCACGTTTCAAGTGCACCGTATTGATCTGAAAGTAGCCCCAATCGAGCGTGCCGTCGGAGTTGTAGTGATAGATCTCGCAGGCGCCGCGCGGATTTTCGGCACGTTGCACCGCCAATGCGATGCGGCATGCCGGTCCGAATTTGTTACAGGCGTACTGCTGGTATGCCGTCAGCCTGCGGCCGAATTGATCGCCTTGGGCCGCGCCTGCTTCCTCCGCCGAGTTTCTCGGGGCAATTACCAGGGGCCACTGGAATCGAACGCGCAAGGGTGATTGCAGCGTGAATGTGTATTGAGCCTGCAGCACGACCGCGGCCACGCCGATTCCCGCAGCCAGAAAGAGAAGCAGTCCCAGCAGCCTCGCCGGATTTCGATGTGACTTCGATCGCCTGCCGCGCGCCCGCTTCCGTGCCACCAGTGAAGGACTTCGCTGAAGCATTCTTCGATCAGATTACTACAGCGCTCTGGTGGGCGATTCCAGAAGCCGCACCTGCTGACGGTCGCCGTCGATCTCTGCCTCAACTCCGTAAGGAAGGATGAACTTGGGATCGGTGTGGCCGCCGGGCGCGGGGAGAACCCGGATTATCCGGCAGCTCCTTACGGAAAGCCTCGTGCTCGCGGTGGCGTCTGCTGCCATCGGACTCTTCTGCACGCGCTTCGGCCTCGAAGCGATCGGGCGCCTAGGCGCCTCTCACATCCCTTTGCAGTCGAGGATCGGAATGGACGCGCCAGTTACGTTGTCCGCCCTAGTGCTATCGGTGGTCACCAGCATGCTCTTCGGCTTGCTGCCGGCATGGCGGCTGGCATCGGGCAAGACGGGCCATCGGCTAACTGCGGGCCGTACGGAAACGGCGGGATCAGGCGCACGAAGGTTGCAACGGACCCTGGTGGTGGCGGAGGTCGCGCTGTCAATTGTGCCGCTGGCATGCGGGGGCCTGATGCTGCGGTCGTTCCTGAATCTGATGCATTCGCCTGTCGGGTTTGATCCGGCCAACGTGGTGACCGCCAAGGTGCCGGTCAACCTCAAGACATACCCGCAAACGGAGCAGAGATGGGCGCTTCTGCGGGACGTGCTCGATCGAGTACGCGCGCTTCCTGGAGTACAGTCGGTGAGCGCTACGAACCCGCTGCCGCTCGCGGCGGATCAGCAGACGCGCCGCGTGGGGCGCGCCGACCAGCCCGGCGCTCCGCCGATTCTTGCTACCCAGCAAATCGCCATTCCCGGATACCTGGGCGTGATCGGCACGCCGCTGCGTGAGGGCCGCGATTTCACAGCCGACGATATTGCAGCGCAACGCGACGTGACGATTATTGATGAGCGCCTGGCAAAGCGGCTGTGGCCGGAGGGAGCGATCGGGAGGCGCTTGGCGGTTTATAGGACTGGTTGGCGGCAGGACCTCGAGGTGGTCGGCGTGACGGTGCCCGTGCGCGTCACGCGGGTGCGGGATGAGAGCATTCCCCACTGCATGATTCCGATCCTGTTTTATCCGAACGAGATGTCGCTGGCGATCAAGACTCACGAGACGGCGGAGAGGATGGCGCCGGGAATCAAGCTCGCGGTGAAGGCGGCGCATGGCGGGCGGCCGGCGTTCGATATACGGCCGATGAGCGGCTACGTGTCGGATTCGATCGGCGACACGCGGTTCATCATGTTCGTGCTGGCGGCGTTCGCCGGAGCGTCAGTGCTGTTGGCGGCGGTGGGGCTCTATGGAACGTTGGCGTATCTGACCGCGCAGCGGACGCGGGAGTTCGGGATCCGGCTGGCTCTGGGCTCCAGCGTGAAGGCCATTGTTGCGATTGTCATCCGGGAGAGCGTTTTGCTTGCGGCAGCGGGTGCTGCGATGGGGTTGATTGGAGTTGCGGCCGTTACGGGAGCGATCCGGGAGCTGCTTTATGGAGTGCGGCCTCTGGATGGCATGACGTTGGTTGGCGTCGTGGGGCTAGTGGGCATTGTGGCGTTGGGGGCGGCGAGTGTGCCAGCGTGGCATGCTACGCGGATCGATCCGCAGACGTCGTTGCGGAGTGAGTAGGACGCTGAACGAGACGGCGCTCGGCTAGCTACTTTCCCACTTAAAATTCAAAAAAGGAGCTACCTCAGACCGTATCGGTACTTCGCAGGCTGGCGACTTTCGAGGGGGAGCGTTCGAGGGGACGGAAGGGTGATTCAGAACACCGGTTTCGGTTGGGGTTAG
>JBGPHT010000287.1:0-4569 GCA_041484525.1 Bryobacteraceae bacterium
CGGCCTCACCTGCGTGTTGTTATATCTGAGTCCGAAACTGGCGCTGTGGACGCTGCTGGTTCTGCCCTGCGCATCGGCGCCGCTATTGAAGGTGATGACGCGCCGCCTGCGCTCCGTTTCGGGCAAAGTCCGCAAGGCCGGCTACACTCTCTTCGACCTGAACCTACAGTTGATCACCGGCATGCGCGCCATCAAATCCTATCGAGCCGAAGACCGCGAGTTGGCGAATACGGCCGAGAAGGCCAAGACGTACCTGGACGGAATGCTGGAAGTGTCACGCGTGCAATCGCTGGCGCGCTGCGTGATGGAATCGCTGGGCGGGCTCAACCTGATGCTGGTGATCGTGCTGGGCGGATACATGGTTACGGCCGGGAGCCTCACCTGGGCCGCGTTGGTGGCGTTCGTGATGGCGTTGCGCACCATGTTCGGACCGATTCTCAGTCTGTACAACAACTACACCGATCTGCACGCCTACAGCGCTTCCGCGCGGCGCTTGCAGGAAATTCTCGACACGCCGCCGGCGGTGAAGGATCAACCCGGCGCCGCACCCCTGGGCCCGGCGCCACGGCGGATCACGTTCCAGCGCGTCGGATTCTCGTACGGCGATTCGCCGGTGCTGGACGGCATCGACTTCGAAGTCCGCGCGGGCGAGACCATCGGAATCGTGGGACCTTCGGGCGCGGGGAAATCGACGCTGCTGAATCTGATCGTGCGCTTCTACGATCCGGCTTCGGGAAGCGTGCAATTCGACGGGCGAGACTTGCGAAGCATTCGCCTCGCCGACGTGGCCGACAACGTCGCCATGGTCACCCAGGATCCATTTCTGTTTGCGGCCACGGTCCGCGAGAACATTCGCAGTGGCCGCGCGGGGACCACCGATGCCGAAGTGGAAGAAGCCGCGCAGGCAGCTTCCATCCACGAAGAGATTCTGGCGCTGCCGAACGGCTATGATACGCCCATCGGCCTGGGTGGCAGGGAGATCTCGCGCGGGCAGGCGCAGCGCATCAACATTGCGCGCGCGTTGGTGAAGGGCGCGCCATTGCTGCTGCTGGACGAGGCCACCTCCAGCCTGGATTCGGCGTCCGAAGCCGAGGTGCAAAAATCGATCGACCGGCTGATGGCCGGCAAGACCAGTTTCGCTGTGGCGCACCGGCTTTCGACGCTGCGCCATGCCGACCGCTTGATCGTGCTCGAAGAGGGCCGGTGCGTGGGAATCGGCCGGCACGAAGAGTTGCTGGTCACCTGCCCGTTATACCGTCAGCTCTGCGAGCAGCAGAATCTCCACGAGTGAACCGCGCGGCCCACCGCTCCACGGCATCGGCCATCGATCGCTGCGAGGCCAGGGTAATAAAAATGTGGGTGGCGTCGGGAATCACTTCGAGCGCGATGCGATCGGACGCCTCGCCGAAGCCGCGCTCGATAATGGCAGCCACGTAGTCGTGGCTCGAGTCCCGTTCGGAAAAAAGAAACAACGTGTCAACGCCGCGCGCAGCCAGGGAGCCCAAGCGTGTGGCCACCTGATCGGCCTCCGTTAATCGCGCTCCGCGTTGCAGAGGGCTTCCGAGGTGCGAAATCAGCATGGCGAACTGGGCGCGATAGTGGGACGGGCGGCGCAGCACGCGCAGCCAGGTGGAGAAGCGCGTGAGCGAGCCTACTACCGCGGACCTGGTGTGCAGGTGCGAGCGGATGGCGCTCTGCCGGTCGTCGGCGAGGGTGTCGGGATTGATGAGCGCCAGGCCAATTAAGCGGGGGTCCTGGCAGGCCGTCGCAAAGGATACCCAGGCGCCGCGGCAGATACCCATGGAAAGGAACTGGCGCGTCCCCCAGGCGGCTTCGAGATAGTCCATGGCTTCGAGAGTTTCGAGCGGGTTGGCGCGATTTTGGGGCACGTCATCCTCACGCCGGAGGCTGTCGCCCACGCCCGAGAAATCGAATCGCAGGACCAGGAAGCCAAGCGATGCCAGTTGACGGGCGAGTTTGACGTACACGCGGTACGGCCCGGCCCGGTGCATCAGGCCGGCGTTGAGCAGCAGAACCGCCGGACGCGCCGGATCGAAATCCGCCGGATGGCTGAGGATTCCCACCAGAGACCGGCCGGCGCCAAACAGCACCGCGTCTTCGTTCAACGGCATACGCCCGCGATCCAACTCGACATGCGCTGCGGGATCTGGCCCGGCAGGAGTGTCTGGCTGGGATAGTTGAGCCAGAAGTGCGGAACCGGCACGGTTTCAAAATCGAGCTGGCCCGCCACCAATTCAAGCGCAGAGCGCAGACCTTCGCCAGGAGGGCCGGGGCCCTCGATCAGGAGGACGTGGCGGCCCGGGCTCAGTCGGTTGACCCGCAGGTCGATTCCACCGATCTCCTGCCGAAGACGGTCGCTGTATTCGAAGCCCAACAATTCCTGTTGCGGACCATCGTGAGCCACGGGCGTTCCGGACACCAACTGGCTATGCAGGGCCTCCAGTTCACGAAGATAATTCTCGCCGTTGGCCACCGGCTCCCACAGCACCAGGGCATCCACCGGGCCGCGCTCAGCCGAGAACAGCGCAGCGAGAGTAGCGCCGAAGCGCAATCCCGCAAGGCACAAGTGCGCGCATCCGCGGCGCCGCAACTCGGCGGCAGCACAACCGATATCGTCCAGCCATTGGGCGACCGAAGCTTCTTCCCAGGCGCCCGCGGAGTCGCCGGTCCCGTAGTAGTCGAAGCGAAGCACGGCCAGGCCTGTATCGGATAGAGCTCGGGCAAGCTGGCCGGAGCAGCGATGCGTATTGTAGAATTCGTGCGCCAGCGGCTGGCAGAAAACCACGCCGCAATCCTGAGCCGTTTGGCGCGCCGGAGGGTGAAAGATTCCGAAGAGCCGCCGATCCGATGGTCCGAAGAAGAACGGCTGCATTGCGCTACGGTTCTCTCCGGCCGCCGATGAACCGGCGCAGCGCCGCCATCAGGCCGGGGCGGGGAGCCGGGGAGCGCTCCTGATAGACGGCGGCCACCTGTGCCAGCGTTTGGGAGGCGATGGACACGGGACTGATGCGCACTCCGGTCTTACGCTCCAGCACGGTGACCGACTCGACGGCGGCGAGCGAACTGCCGCCGAGGTCGAAAAAGTTGTCGCTCGCGCCGACGCGCTCCACGTGCAGAATCGCGCGCCAGTTTTCGGCGACGAGTAATTCCATCGGCGTGCGCGGCGGCGTATAGGAGCCGGGCACGCGCGCCGCTGGCGAGCGTGGCGGATCGGGCAGGGCACGCCGATCGATTTTGCCGTTGGGGAGCAGCGGGAACTGCACGAGCGGCGTCACCGTGGCGGGCACCATGTAGTTGGGCAGCTTCTCCGCCAGTGCGCGGCGCACCACGCCGAAGGGCGGAGCGGGCGTTACCGATGGCACGAAATAGGCCGCCAGGCAGGTTTCGCCCGATTCGTCCGGGCGCGCCACCACGGCGGCATCGCGCACGCCATCGACGCCGCGCAGCGCGGCTTCCACTTCCGCCAGCTCCACTCGATTGGCGCGGATCTTGACCTGAGAGTCTTTGCGACCGAGATGTACCAGCATTCCGCCGGGACCGATGCGGCCCAGGTCGCCGGTGAGGTAGGTGCGGACGCCGGGGTCTTCGGGATCGGTGAGGAATCGCGCTTCGGTCAGCTCTGGCTGGCGCCAGTATCCCACCGCGATGTATCGGCTGCGCACGGCAATCTCGCCCGTCTCGCCGGCGGACACCGGGCGGCGCTGGTCGTCGAGCAGGAGCACCTCTTTGCCTGCCACTGGGAGCCCCACCGGCACCAGGTCCTGATCGGCCTTCACATCGTGACCGATCAGACGCCATGCCACGGCGCTGGTCTCGGTGATGGCGAAGCTGAATTGCAGGAAGCAGCCCCGCGGAAAGCGCTGCTGGAAAAGATCCACGTCGCGGCGGTACAGAGCTTCGCCGGTGAGCTTGATCAGACGCAAGTGCGGGAAGCGATCGTCATCGGTGAGCTGCGCGGCAAAGCGGCGGAACGTGGTGGGAACGGCCGACATGACGGTGATTTGGTTTTCGCGCAGCCAGCCGGAAAGCGACGCCAGGCCATCTTCTTTTACGGCGTACGGAAAAACGCTGGCGCCGTTCAGCAGCGCGTTCAGAGAGCCCAGCAGGCGATTCGGCAGAAACCGGTCACCGGCGCCGAGCCTGCCGGCATTGGCGTGGCTGCGCGCGTTGTGGAGAAGACCGCAGTGCGGAGTGAGAACCCCCTTGGGAGACCCAGTGGAGCCGGATGTGTATTGAAGCACGGCTGGCGCGTCCGGGGGAATTTCCAGACCGGGATTCTCGCAGGTGGAAATAGGATGCGTTATTTCGACCACCAGGATACGCGCGGGCGAGAGGGACTCGGCCAGAGCTCGATGCGCTGGAGTGGTGACAACGACTCGAGCCTGGGAATCGGCAAACTGCGCGGCGATGCGGTCGCGGGGAAACGTGGCGTCCAGAGACACGTGAATCTTGCCGGCTTTGAGCGTACCCAGCAACGCCGCGATCGCCTCTCCACCGCTCGGAAGCAGAACCGCGATCGGCTCGAAGCTGCCAGCCGTGCGCGGCGAC
>JBGPHT010000288.1:0-4496 GCA_041484525.1 Bryobacteraceae bacterium
AAACAGCCCCTTCCACGCCTTGTCAGCGCTCCCGTTGCAACCATGCCTCAACTCAAAATGTAGTGCAGACCTCAGCGGAACCCTCACTGAAAACAAACGGCTTCCGGGTGGCGTACCAGCCCAAGTGCGAAAGTCGGGCTAAGACGCGTTACCACGCCGGGCGCGGCGCGGCCTTCGCTCAGAAGCTTGCGTTCGCGGCGGACAGCCAGCGGCAGCAGCAGGCCGCCGGGGAATGCCAGGGAGGCGCCGATCAGCCAAATCGCCCACACCGGCATAGGCTTCGGTTCGGAGCCACTCAGATAACTGATGGACGGGTCCGACGGCAAGTAACGCACCGGCGCCGTCCCGCCCTCGGTCAGACTCTTCCAGACCGAATTCTTCACTTTTGTCCGGCGTGTTTGAATGCCGCCGGAGACTGGAAATTCAAACGCCACCCAATGCACGCTGTCATTATCGTCCCTGGTTTGCCAGAGGCGCGTGATGGTGGCTTGCGCGCCGGCCCCGTCGTGGGTCAGCAGCCGCAATCTCTCGGCATCCCGACGCGCGACGGACTGCAGCCAGACGCCGAGCACCAGGCCCCCCGTCACCAGCAGGAACGCCATCACCATCAGAAATATTCCCGTGCCCTTCAACTGGACTTCGCGCGGCCAGGCGCGGTTGAGCCCGGCGGGCGGCTTCCAGGTTCGCAATAATTCGGTGAGTTCAGCGCGTTCCACAGTTCACTCCTCCGTTCCCGTTTCCGCCGGCTCAGGCGACGCTCCCGGCCGCAGCCGCCCGGCTTCCTGCAGCGACCGGCGCAAGAGGAACTCGATCTGCGAGTTGAGACTGCGCAGGTCGGCGTCGGCCCAGCGCTGCAAGGCTTCGTGAGTCGCCGGATCCAATCGAAGCAGAAATGCTTTTCGTTGCGCCATGGGTCCCTCGACCGGCTGGCTGGCGCCTACTGGTAGAGCGTACCGGCGTTGACCACCGGTTGCGCGTCGCGGTCGCTGCACAGCACGACCAGCAGGTTGCTCACCATCGAGGCCTTGCGCTCTTCATCCAGTTTGACCACCTGCTTGGCGCTCAACATATCGAGCGCCATCTCCACCATACCGACGGCGCCTTCCACGATCTTCTGGCGCGCGGCGATGATGGCGTTGGCCTGCTGCCGCCGCAGCATTGCGCTGGCGATTTCAGGCGCGTAAGCCAGATGACTGATGCGCGCCTCGATCACCTCGATGCCGGCCTTCGCGAGCCGCTCCTGAACCTCCTCGCGTAGTTTGTGCGAGATCTCGACCGCCGAAATTCGCAGCGCGATCTGTCCCTCTTCATGCGCGTCGTACGGATAGGTGGTGGCTAGCACGCGCACCGCCGATTCGGTCTGCACGTGGAGAAAGTTCTCGTAATCGTTCACCTGGAAAATGGCTTCCGCGGTGTCCACCACGCGCCACACGACCACCGCCGCGATCTCGACCGGGTTGCCGTCATGATCGTTCACCTTCAACTTCGAGCTCTCGAAATTGCGCACGCGCAGCGTCACGCGCCGCCGCAGGGTCAGCGGGTTCACCCACCACAAGCCCTGCTCCTTGATCGAACCCTTGTAGACACCGAACAGTTGGATCACCTTCGCCTCGTTCGGATTGACGATGGTCAAGCCGAACAGGCAGGCCGCCGCCAACAGGAATGCCACCACTCCCACAATCGCCAGCGCGCCGTTGTCCGCCTGCGCCGAGTTGACGATCAGCCCTATCGCGCCGAGCATCACCGCGATGAGCAGCATTACCATCAGCCAGCCTGAAATCCCCTTGAGTTTCTTTTCCCGCATGAAGCGTTCTCCTTCGCTGACATCAAAATGATATCATTTTGATAGCGAATGTCAAGAGGTACTTGTCCGAGCTGGTAAGTGCTGGTAGGTCAGATAGATGTAGATTGTGGTCAGGTATTCAGGCAGTGCGCAGACGAAGCAAAACCATCGCCATGAGGCCGATTATAACGAGACAAACAGGGGTCGGCTCGGGAACAATCTCGAACGACGCTCCCGGGATGAACATCAGATCGCAGGGGAAGCAGAATGGGTCGAGGACACCCTGGGCGGTAATCCGAATCTGCGGATCTATCGACGCGAAGAAGTCTCCGTCCTGTCGGAAAATGTCGCTAGCGCCCGCTCCTCCCACCAATGAGCCGCTCAGAGCAACCGCCACACCGGGGGTGTACGGCATATAAAGATATAGCGGATGGCTGGAGTGGCCAAGATCGATTCCGTCGATTCTCGCGACGGTAAACTGAAAGCGGCTGGGAGTTTCCGCATCCATACTGTGGCTATAGAAAGTGTGAATCAGCAGGAAACCGGGCTGATCCGTCCCGGTGACGAGGACGGAATAGTCGAAGGATGCCGCGGCTTGGACGGGTGGTAGATCGTTTGCCTTGCTCCCGGAAACGTCCAGCCGAAACAAATTGGCGTGTGCGTCAGCGGTGGCGCCGGGACAGGTGAACGACACATCGGCCGTCGATTCGCCTTCCATCGTCTGACTTGAATTGCAGGTCTCACCCGCAAATCCGACGGTTGCAATCACGCCCGCCTCACACACCGGCGAGAGTAACAGCGTGAGCAGAGCAAACTTAAACCGCATGGAGTTGACTCCCGTTGCAATCTGGCTCTGCGGTGATTCTGCGCCGAAGCCAATGCGACGTCAATGCCGTACGGTGCGGGAAGATGCTGCCGGGGACGGAATCGTGTTCTTTTGCGAACACCTCGCGAAGGTTATCGACCTCTCCGCAGCATCTCGCGGGCGCAATTGAAACCCGGGGCGCCCATCACGCCGCCGCCAGGGTGTGCGCCGGAGCCGCAGAGGTAGAGGTTCGGGATCGGCGTCTGGTATCGCGCCCATCCGGCGACGGGCCGCATGACGAACATCTGGTCGAGGCTCATTTCGCCGTGAAAGATGTTGCCGCCGGTGATGCCGAAGCGGCGCTCCAGGTCGAGCGGCGTCAACACCTGCCGATGCTCGATGATCCGGCGGATGTTGGGCGCGTACTCCTCGATCAGCGAAATCACGCGGTCGCCGAACGGCTCGCGCAGCTCGTCCCAGGTGCCGTCGCGCAACGTGTAGGGCGCATATTGCAGGAAGATTCCCATCACGTGCTTGCCGGGCGGCGCGAGCGACGGATCGTACATGGTGGGGATGGTCAGTTCGAGCAGCGGCCGCTCCGACGGGCGCCCGTACTTGGCGTCGTCCCAGGCGCGTTCCACGTACTCGATGCTCGGGCAGATGTGCATGGTGGCGCGGTGCTGCGGCCCCGGCGCGCCGGGGCAAGCCGTGAACTCGGGCAGGCCGGAGAGCGCGAGGTTGATCTTGCAACTGGTGCCTTCGATGCGGAAGTGGCGGATGGCGGCGACGAAGTCGGGATCGAGATCGCGCGCGTCCAACAGGCGCAGGAAGGTGAGCTTGGGATCGAGATTCGAAGCGACGGCCGCGGCTTCGATCTCATCGCCGTTTTCGAGCACCACGCCGCAGGCGCGCCCATTGCGCACCAGGACCTTCGACACCGGGGCATTGGTGCGGATCTCGGCGCCCGCCGCGCGCGCCGCGGACGCAATGGCTTCCGATACCGCGCCCATGCCACCGCGCACAAATCCCCACAGGCCGCGATGTCCGCCCACCCCGCCCATGCAGTGGTGTAGCAAAATGTACGCCGTCCCGGGCGAGCGCGGACCGCCGTTGGCGCCGATCACGCCGTCGGTGGCGAGCGTCACCTTCACTTCCTCGGATTCGAACCACTCCTCGAGGTACTCGGCCGCGCTCTGCGTGAAGATCTTGACCAGCGCCACGGCGTCGCGCGGGCTAAGTCCTCGCAGGCGTCCGGCCAGTTTCAGATAGTCGATCAAATCACCGATGCCGCGCGGCGGAAACATCGGTGGCGTCGTGAGCAGCAGCGCTTCCACCACGCGCGAAATCCGCTCGATCTGATCTTCGTACGCCGGGTAAACATCGGCATCGTGCTGCGAGAATCGGGCAATCTCGCGCAACGTCTCCGCGCGGTCCTGCCACATGAAGAAGCGGCGCCCGTCGGGAAAGGCGGAAAAGAACGCGGGGTCCTTGGCATCCACGCGATAGCCGTAGCGCGGCAGATCCAGCTCGCGCACGATGCGCTCCTGCAACAAGCTGGTCAGGTACGCCGCGGTGGAGACGCGGTACCCCGGCCAGATCTCTTCGGTGACCGAGCACCCGCCCACCAGTTCGCGCCGCTCGAGCACCAGCACTTTGCGTCCCGCGCGCGCGAGATAGGCGGCCGTGACCAGGCCGTTGTGGCCGCCGCCAACGATCAGGGCGTCATACCGGGGCATAAAATCTTAGGGCCACGTCTTGGTCCTATCCGCGTTCATCTGCGTCCATCAGGTGCGCCAGGAAAAGCCTGGCTGATCTAGTGAGATGAAAGGATCTCACCATGTAGATTATCCGTTCGACATGTAGCTATCGAGCGCAGTGCGGAGCAATCCGTAAGGCGAAGCCTCGAAA
>JBGPHT010000289.1:0-4443 GCA_041484525.1 Bryobacteraceae bacterium
CTCCTTCACCTCGTCGAGTCCGGTCTGGCGAAAAGAACCATCCAAAACCACGTCGACAATATGTGGCTTCTCGGCGGAGAGATCATCCGCGACGTGAACGAAGAGCCCCGCCTGAGAAAGAGCACCGCGGAACAACTTGTCCTCAACGTGATCCATGAGGACGGCGGTCCGCTGATCCACAACGGCTGGGAAGACGAGCAGCGCTCGTTCGACTCCACCTGCCGCAAGTTTCACCGCTTCCTCACTCAATCCCAGCTCTGAAACCCGCCAGTTACCCACAGATTCCCCGGACGAGCCGTTTTTTCAACCAGACCTGGCTGGATTTTACTGGCCGCACCTTGGAACAGGAACTGGGGAACGGCTGGGCCGAGAGTATACATCCGGACGACTTGGAAGCCTGCTTCGCCAGCTACTGTTTGGCATTTGACGCGCGCCGGAAATTCGCCATCGAGTACCGGTTACGCCGGGCGGACGGAGAGTACCGGCGGCTGTTGTGCAGCGGAGTTCCGCGCTTCCCGGGCGGCGTTTTTGCCGGCTACATCGGCTCTGACATCGACATCACCGATGTCCGGCGCGCGCAGGAAGAGGCCTTTGAGCGGCAAAAACTGGAGAGCCTGGGGGTACTGACCGGCGGCATCGCGCACGACTTCAACAATCTGCTAGGCAGCATCCTGGCGGACGCGGAACTCGCGCTGGCGGAGATGGCGGCGAACTCGTGCGCGGTGGAAGAGCTCCAGAGAATCCGGGCGGTCGCGATCCGCGCCTCCGAGATCGTGCGCGAGTTGATGATCTACTCGGGACAGGATAGAGCCACTCTCGAGCCGGTGGATGTATCGCGGCTGGTGGAAGAAATGCTGGAGTTGCTCAAGGTGTCGATCTCGAAACGGGCGGTGTTGAAGGCCGATCTCCACCATAACCTACCCGCTGTACGGGGCAATGCCACGCAGATCCGGCAAGTTGTGATGAACCTGATGATCAACGCGTCGGAGGCGATCGGAGACAAGGGCGGGGCGATCCACGTCACCACATCTCGCGTGACCGGAGGGCAGGACTCGGTGGCCGACGGCGCCTTGCACTTGCCCGAGGGCGACTACCTGCGGCTGTCGGTTTCGGACACGGGTTGCGGCATGACGGAGGAGCAAAAGGCCAGGATCTTCGATCCGTTCTTCACCACGAAATTTGCGGGGCGCGGCTTGGGGCTGGCGGTGGTGCAGGGGATTGTCCGCGCCCACAGCGGCGCGATCCACCTGGTGAGCGCGCCCGGCCAGGGGACGACGTTTGAGATTCTTCTGCCCTGCGACCGCGAGCCGGGAGAGCGAGACCAGCGCGACGCGCTACCGGCCGCGGGCGACCGAATTCAAGGCGCGGCTGGAACCGTGCTGCTGGTGGAAGACGAAGGTGCGCTCCGCTTTTCGGTCGCGAAGATGCTTCGCAAGCAAGGTTATTCCGTGATCGAGGCGGCGGACGGCTCCGCCGCGATAGATCTCTTTCGCGGCCACAAAGACAGGATCGATGTGATCCTGCTGGATATGACCATACCCGGAACTTCGAGCCGGGAAGTGATCGCCGAAGCCGGGCGAATCGGGCCAGGCGTCAAGGTGATTCTGACGACCGCATATAGCCGCGAGATGGCGACAGCCTCCCTGACCGCGCCCCAGGTCAGGGGATTCATTCGCAAGCCGTTTCGACTCGCCGAACTGGTCGAGTTGCTTCGGGACGTCCTGGCCGCGTGAGCGCAGTCCCGATTAAGTGATCTCGACCACGGTCTGGAACAGTTGGGGCGGCAGGGTGATGCCGCACGTCTTGAGCCGGTCGTAGAACTTGGGCCGGATGCCGGTGGCCCGGAAGCGCCCGACCACTCTTCCAGATTCGGAGATGCCGGTTTTTTCGAAGAGGAAGATGTCCTGCAGCGTGATGATGTCCTGCTCCATGCCGACGACCTCGGTGATGTGCGTGATGCGGCGCGTTCCATCGCTGAAGCGCGAAGTCTGAATGAAGAGATCGACGGCCGAGGCAATCTGCGCGCGAATGGACCGAATGCCCATGTTCGAATTGGCCATGCCGACCATGACCTCGAGGCGGCCCAGGCCATCGCGCGGGGTGTTGGCGTGGAGCGTGGTGAGCGATCCATCGTGGCCAGTGTTCATGGCCTGCAACATATCGAGCGCTTCTTCAGAACGAACCTCGCCGACGATGATGCGGTCGGGGCGCATACGCAGGGCGTTGATGACGAGCTGGCGGATGTGGATGGCGCCGGTGCCTTCGACGTTGGCGGGGCGCGTTTCCATGCGCGCCACGTGAGTCTGCTGGAGACGCAATTCGGCGGCATCTTCAATGGTCACGATGCGCTCGTCTTCGGGGATGTAGGAAGAGACGGCGTTGAGCAGCGTCGTCTTACCGGAACCGGTACCGCCGCAGATCAGAATGTTCAGGCGCGCTTTGACGCAGCCCTTCAGCAGTTCCAGCATACCCTCGGTGAGAGCCATTTTGGCCACGAGGTCTTCGCCCTTGAGCGCATGGCGGCCGAAACGGCGAATGGAAAGCAGGGGGCCATCGACGGCTACGGGCGGGATGGCGGCATTGACGCGCGAGCCATCGGGAAGGCGGGCGTCGACCAAAGGCGACGATTCATCCACGCGGCGGCCGACGCGCGACACGATCTTCTCAATGATGCGCAGCAGGTGCGAGTCATCCTTGAATTCGACCGGAGTGCGGTAGAGCTTGCCCGCCCTTTCGACGTAGACCAGATGCGGCGTGGTCACGAGGATGTCGGAGATGGTGGGGTCCTGCAGCAGCGGCTCGAGCGGGCCGAGGCCGAAGACTTCATCCAGAACTTCCTCGATGACGCGGTCCTTTTCCACCAGGCTGAGGGGCGTCTTCTCGTCTTCGACGAGCCGGGCGACGGCGGCACGGACTTCCGCGCGAACGCGGTCGCCCGCCATCGAGGAGAGCGCCTCCAGGTTGATTCGGTCGAGAAGCTTTCTGTGAAGCGTGAACTTCAGCTCCTGGTATTCCGGAGTCGACCCCTCGCGGCTAAAGAGGCGATTGACCCAACCGGAGGTCTCGCGTTGCGGCCCACTTCTCGATACTGGATCCAAGACGGCTGACATTTTAGTTCTCCTTTTGTTGAAAGAGTGCGAATGCGTTTAGGAAGACGGGCTGTCTTCTGGCAGCCTGCAGGGTTCAGGATGAGCCGAAGGCGATGGCGAAGAGAGTCTATCTCGCTGGGCGGGTCGAGCGCGACTGGAGCCGTGGCGCTTCCCACCTGACGGGCAAGTGAGTCAGGGGACGACCAAATGGAAGAACGCGATGGCGGTCCTAGGAAACATTACCCAACGTAAGCTGCAACGCGGGCGTCGCACAAGTGCACTTAAGAGAACAACGGCGAAATAGGCACGTTGGGTGGTTGGCGCCGTAAGGCCGAGCCGGAGGTGCGGGGGTAACTGGCGTCGAAATGGTGGATCTGTTTGTCCTTTAGGGAAAAGTAGACCACGCTGGAGCCTCTGGGGAACCACCAAGCGTCATCGGTATCATCGAGTACCTGCCGTGGGTTCGCTCCATCAGGCGCCATTAACCATAGGGTTTGGAGCGACTGGGGGCCCCGCGAAGGGCGCCGGAGAAAGAGAATGGTACTGCCATCGGGGGAACACTGTGGGTGCGTCTCCTCAAATCTGGGATCCGGCGTCAGCGGGATTGGCTGAAATCCCAGGTCGAGCCGCCAGCTCAACACCGTGCAAGAAAAGTCAATATGAAAATGTGCGCCCAGGTCTGTTTTTTACCGACGCCCCAAATGTACCGTCCTAGAATCGACGGCCGCACTAGGAGTTATTCGCCTTCGCTTCAGTGGAGAAGCCAAGCGTTGCGTAGGCTGCGCTACGCCCATTTCAGCAAGCTCCCGATTAAGCTTGATGAAATCTGAGAGTTTTGCGATGTCAACATTAGGATGTTTTTTTAGGATGTCTTCTAGCGAAATATTCTTGGGCATGGAATCCTCCACCATTTAGCTGAAACTAATTGGCTTGAAACTGCCGACTATGTGGGCAGTTCCGTTTACCGCAATCCGGCCCATATAGTCGGCAAGCAGACTATGGTAATCGCGAATCTCCGATGATTTCTCATGATCAATCCCGAAATCGTCAATAATCAACCCCACCTCACGCTCCAGCACTTCCTTGGATATGCCGTAGCCGTGAGAGTGCCATTTAGCCGTGTTGTTTAGATCGTCGGCGATCTTAGTGGCCTGGTCCTGTTTCATCTTGTCCGTGACAGGTATATTCCTGGTTCTAGTTGCATCCCAGTTCTTAAGGCTGGCCGCAATATTAACTAGTTACAGATGGTCGCTTATCTGTCATAACCAGGCTCCGCGTGCGGTTCTGCCCGGTAGAGTGTGAAGTCTCCATAGCCAACAAATACAGCCACTCCGTGGCATCTGTGAGGAGTGGC
>JBGPHT010000290.1:0-4275 GCA_041484525.1 Bryobacteraceae bacterium
CCGTCCTTCCTTCGGTTTGTGCTGCGCAAAAACAAGGCAACAGCAGAATGCCAGAAAGCGGAACGCTAGGGAAGAGGGTAGGTCTTCACTCTGCGATTTTCTGAAATCCGGCGTTGCAGCCGCTCGGGTTATGCCCCACACTCACGCCAAAATGGCCTTGGAGTGCGAAAGTCAGGCTAGTACCTGGTCCGGGATCTGCCTGAGCCGTTTTCCGGGGATCTCCGGCGTTACCAGACATGAAGAGGAATGCACTCTGGGGCAGTCTCGCCCTCGTCATCGCCACCGCTGCTTGGGGCCAGGCGCCCACCGGCCTTGCGATTAAGACCGCCACCAACAAACGGGTGGACCTGACCTGGTCGGGCACGGCCGCCAGCTACACCATCCAGCGCCGCGTGCTGGGCGGCAGTTTCGGAAATCTGCAGAATGTCGCCGTGTCGTCGTTTTCCGATACCACCATCGACGCCTACACGACTTACCAGTACCAGGTGGTGGTCGGCACCTCCGCCGCATCCAACCTGGTGACCGCCGGACCGCCGCCCGCCGGGTTCAGCGTGACGGCGCCGTCGCCCGGTCCCGCCGGTTCGGACATCGCCAACAACTACGGCTATAACCTCACCATGACGCTCGACGCCAACGGCGACCCCGCCTTCGCGTTCATCTTCGCCGACCCCAACCTCGACTCCCACTACGCCGACTCCCGCATCGAATTCCGCTCCTGGAATCGCGCGTTGTACAAGTGGAATGACATCGTGCACGTGACCACGATCGGCGACGTCGCGACCACGTTTCATGCGGCCGTGTCGATCGCCTGCGACACCAGCACCAACACCTTCGGCATCGCGTCCCAGACCGAAGCGGGACCACTGAAGGTATTCATCTCCGCGGACGGCGTCACGTGGACGGCCAAGGCCAGCTTCGAGACCAGCCAGGATGAGGTGAGCGGCCCTTCGCTCGCGCTGGCGAATGGCAACATCCACCTGGCGTACTCGGTGTCGTCGATCGGGCTGAAATACGTCACCGGAAAACTCAGTTCCGACGCCGCCACCTGGGCCACCAAGATCGCTCCGAAGGTTTCCGGCATCGATCTGCCGCGGCAAGGCATCACGCCTTCTCTGGCTCTCGATAGCAACGGAATCCCCGGCATCGCGGCGTGGGCGGACGACCTGGTCAACTCCTACAATGAGGTCCTGCTCTATTGGGCTCCGGCCAGCAGCGGCAGTCCCGTGAAGGTGATGGACAGCCAGAACCGGCAGAGCGACCAGCTCGCGGTGAAGCTCCAGTTCTTCCGGACGAATCCGCGGGTGCTGGTGTACGTGCAGCGCAACGATGGCGATTTTGGAGTCGGGCTGCATGTGGCGCGCTCGGACAACGGCGGCGGCGCCTGGGCTACCCCGGTGCTGATCCCGCCCGACGGCGATTCCAGCACCGACTACCCGTTCGACCTGGCGGTGGACTCCGCCGGCCGCGGCGCCGTTTTCTTCGGGCAGAACGGGAGCTCGGGCGATCAGAAATGCGGTAATCCGAAAATCTCCCGCTCCGACGATTTCAGCAAGTGGACCACGTGCGCGGTCGCCGGCCTGGACGCCACCAGCCAGTATTACGGCTATCCCGCAGCCATGGCCGCCGCGTTCGCAGGCAATGACAGGATCTACTGGATGTGGTGGGATCGGGCCGGCATCGTGATGTACCGCGAGCCTCCGGCCGGCGCCATTACGGGGCCGAACATTTCCGATATTGAAAACGGCGCCACGTACGTGAGCGGCGGTGTGGTGCCCGGCTCATGGGTGCAGATCATGGGCGCAAATTTCTCCGGCGTCACGCGTCTGTGGGCCGATTCCGATTTCACCAATGGCGACGCGCTGCCCACCGCACTCAGCGGCGTTTCGGTGAAGATCAACGGCCTGACGGCGCCGGTCTATTACATCAGCCCTACCCAGATCAACGTACAGGCGCCCGCCGGGGTGAGCGGCAACGTTTCCGTGCAGGTGACGCACAACGGCGTCTCGAGCAACGCGGCCACGACGAACGCCGTGGGCAGCCGCCCGGCCTGTTCAGCTATCAACTGGGCGGCAAAACATTTCCCTCGGCGCTGTATAATGGCACGTACACCATCGTCGGCGACCCCGCGCTCTATCCGCAGGCCGCGAAGGCGAAGGCGGGCGATATCATCCAGCTCTACGCCACCGGCCTCGGCAGTTCGCCCGCCGGGAACATCGTGCGCAACACGATCGCCTTCGCCGGCACGGTGGTGGTGAAGATCGGTTCGACCAGCGTGAACGCATCTTTCGCCGGCCTGGTGGGAGTCGGATTGTTCCAGATCAACTTCACGGTGCCGAGCGTGCCCGACGGCGAGTACCCGCTCAGCATTCAAGTAGGCAGCCAGGCTTCGCAGACAGGCGTAATCATCCCGATCGCGCACTAGCCGGGCCGGCCCTTATCGACTGCCGAAGCCCGCGAAAGCGGCCTTAACAAACACAACGAGCGCCCACGGCAGCACCACCGCGAACAGCGCTCCGCCGAACGAAAGCTTCTTGCCGGCGCCGGCCTTCAACCCGATGGCGATCAGCCCGATCGCCCAGAATGAAAACAGATCGATCGAGCTGGCCAGCGAGTACACGAACTTCGAGGTCTGTAGCGGATCCAGAAACGCGCCCGGGTTGAACGCGAGCGGATTCTGAATATTGAACTCGTCCGGACTCTTCAGAAACATCACCACAAGGACTAGCAGCATCGACAGGATGCCTGGCATACCCGAGTAGGCCATTATGGCGAATATCTGTTTGAACTTGAGGCCGGCCCCCATGACGGCTGTGATCCCCAGCAAGACACCGGCCGCGATCAGGCAATAGAGCGGCGGGCCAATAGTGGAAAACACATAGCCGATGACACTGGCGATCTTGACGCCCCTCTGGATTCCCTGCTCACGTTGATCGGCCGGAAGTTGCTGGAACTGTTCGTTGTTCTGCACCTGCTGGCGGACGACCCGCTCGAACCCGATGCGTTGGGACAACATCGTGGTGTATACCAGCGCCATCGCGACGATCAGAAGTAGCGGTACCAGAAAACTGGGCCGCTGCACGACGTCTTCGAACGTCTTCTTCGGCTCGAAAAAAACGCCAATAATGCGGGAGAACTGGCCCATTCCCGCAGGCTGCTGTTCTAACTCGGCTGCGTTATCGGGATGCATATCAAAGCGATTGTACTCCAGTTGGGCCCGATCGCTCGGCTATTATTAATGATTCATGCGGCCCTACATTTCAGTCATCCTACTGCTCGCGGCGCTTGCCGGCTGCAAACCGCAGGAGGGAAGCGGCGGCAGCCACACGCTGGCCATCATCGGGGCGGTGCTCCTGGACGGCACGGGCGGACCGCCTCTCTCGGATTCGGTAGTGATTGTGACGGGCGGCCGGATCCAGTCCGCGGGCCGGCGCGGCTCGATTCCCATTCCGGCCGAGGCCGACAAGATCGATGGATCGAGCAAGTTTCTGATCCCCGCGCCGGTGGATGTGTGGAACCGCCCGGCGCCGCCCGCGGTTTCCGATGCCCAGATCGAAGCCGCGCGCGAATCGCACGCGCCGGCCATCGCCGCGGCACCCACGCAGGCCGAGGCGGAAGATCTGGTGCGCCGCGGCGCGACCGCGTTCGTGGGCATGATCGGCGACACCGAGGCGCTCGACGCGGAATTCGTGGCTCGGCTGCGCGATCTTCGCGTCGTCTTCGCGCCCGCGCTCGCGTCCTACGGAGCCGGAGCCGCCCTCGAGATCGCGCGCCGCAATACCGCCAGCCTGTTCCGCGCCGGCGTCCCCATCGCGGTCGCATCCCGCGGCGCCGATGTCTATCGCGAAATGGACGCGCTTTCCGCCGCCGGCATCCCCGCGCTCGACGTCATCGTGGCCGCTACGCACAACGGCGCCATGGCCCTGCACGAACTCGACCGGCGCGGCACCCTGCAGGCCGGGAAACCGGCCGACCTGATTCTGCTGACGAAAAATCCCGGCGAGGATACGCGGAACCTGCGCGGCGGCCGCGTGATGTTGGCGGGCGAATGGGTGGAGCACTAGCAAGAAACATTGAGGCCGCTGATGGACACAGATGAACGCTGATAAACAAGACTTCCTATCTGCGTTGATCAGCGTTTATCTGGTGCGCCAGGAAAAGCCTGGCTGATCTAGTGAGATGAAAGGATCTCACCATGTAGATTATCCGTTCGACATGTAGCTATCGAGCGCAGTGCGGAGCAATCCGTAAGGCGAAGCCTCGAAATGCGAACCTGCG
>JBGPHT010000291.1:0-4141 GCA_041484525.1 Bryobacteraceae bacterium
ACGTGCATCTCCGTCGCCCAATACCGCAAGCTGTCCAGAACAAGCTTTCGGACGGCGGGTTGCGCGGTGTTTAAGGCATTTCCCGTGCCCGACTCGTTGCGATAGCGGTGTCCGTCCGGTTCCAACAAGTAATAAGACTCATTATCAATGCCCCGATAGGAGTAGGTGGGGCCATGTTCGTCCCCCTCGGCCGTATGATTAAAGACCACGTCGAGGATAACTTCGATATCCGCCGCGTGTAACGCCTTTACCATCTCCCGAAATTCGTTGATTTGCTCGGCTGGCTCTTGGCTCGCCGCATATGCGCCGTGTACGGCGAAAAAACTCAAAGGCATGTATCCCCAATAGTTCCCCTCGTCCGGATCGTACTGGAATACGGGTTGCAGTTCTACGGCTGTAACACCCAGTTGCTGCAAATAGGGGATTCTATCGATCACGCCACGGAAAGTGCCCTGGTCGGCAGCGTTCACGCCCGAGCTCGTATGCCGTGTGAACCCGCGCACGTGCATTTCGTAGATAACAAGATCGGCGCCGTGGCGTGGCCGGCGATCGCCGGACCAGTCGAACGGTACTCGATCCAGTCCGAGCACTCCCAAGGGGGCGCACGCCGCTGTTGAATCTGACCCACTGGCCGCCGCTCGGCGGAAATCATCCGGGAACACGACAGCCCTGGCATAGGGATCGAGGAGTACCTTGGTGGGATTGAAGTACTGCTCAGGACCCGATGGTCCATCTACTTGGTACGCGTAGTAACAAGCGCCGTCCAGACAAGTCTCAGGCAGAAGGCAGTGCCACACACGTCCGGTCTTATGCCCCGGATGAACCAGGGGAACAGTGAGAACCGGGCTGGTATCGTTCCGATCGCGAAAGAGCAAGAGGTTTACTGCATATGCCCATCGAGAGTAGAGTGCGAAATTGTAAGCTTGGCGGGATGCGATCCATGTCACCCCGAGCGGGCAGCAGGACCCTTCCTCAATGGAGTTCTGCCACAAAGCTTCCGCACTTGAGCACCGTGTTCTTACCCCGATTGATTCAAACTCAGTTTCTAGTCCAGCCATGTCTGCATGAGCCAAGCGTCTTCAACCAGGGTGCGGAAGGACTAAAGTCGCTTCAGCGCTGGGCACCTTTGCTCCGGGTTCTTCGGCCACACCTGTTGGGGAGTCAACTAGAGCATAGGCGTTCGTGACATACTGCGATAGCATACGGTGGGAGTTGAAAAACGATCCATTGATCGCAATGGCCGACCGCATGATTGTTTCGTAGTCTGTCGGCCGCTCATAGAACATCGAGGTGATGGCCGCCAGCTTGTCGTACAACGAATCCGCTTCGTCGGCGGTTGCCTCTTGAATTTCGCTGTCCTTGCCGATCGCCCACCCAGTTGTGCCTTCGAGGCACCCCTCGATCCACCAGCCGTCCAGAATGCTGAGACTCGGAACACCGTTCAGCGCCGCTTTCATTCCGCTGGTGCCGGACGCCTCGAAGGGCCGCTGCGGAGTGTTTAGCCACAAGTCCACGCCGCTCGTGAGCAGTTGCCCCCAGTGCATGTCGTAATCTTCCAAATACACGATTCTGAGCCGAGGGCTCGCCAACTGTGCAGCGAACGCGAACACACGCTGAATCTGTTCCTTGCCGGGCTCATCCTGCGGATGTGCTTTGCCGGCGTAGACGATCTGCAATGCGCCGTTGCCCTCGCTGATCTTGCGCAATAGCTCCGGCTGAGCGAACAGCAAATCGAAGCGCTTGTAGGTGGCCGCTCGCCTGGCGAACCCGATGGTCAAGATCTTCTCATCCAGAACGAGGCCAGTCCTGGTTTTTATCGCTTCCAGGAGCGCCACTTTCGCTAGCTGGTGCGCCGTCCGGATCTGTTCCAGAGAAATGCTGATCGCGTACCTGAGGTAGAGATTATCGCGGCGCCACTGCGGAATGTGTGTGTCGTAGAGATTCCGAAAAGCCGGGCTCGTCCACGTGGCCGCATGTACACCATTCGTGATCGCGCTTATTGGATACTGTGGGAACATGCCTTGGGACACCGCGCCGTGATGCATCGCAACACCGTTGATGTAGTGTGAAAAGCGCAATCCAAGGTAAGTCATGTTGAGGAGAGCTTCGGGGCAGCAGTGTGTCGCATCGAGGACACCCGCACGATCCGCTCCGAGAACCTGGGCCATCAGTTCGCGCGAGAACTGATCGAACCCGGCGGGTACGGGCGTATGAGTCGTGAAAACGCACTGCCGCCGCACCTCACGGATATCCGTCTCGGTGGCCGCCGCAAGATTGGCGTCGCCGAGACGTTCTTCGAGCAGTGCGAGCGCGAGCAAAGAAGCGTGACCCTCGTTCATGTGAAAGACGGTCACATCCTCATACCCGAGGCGCCGGAGTATCTTGACGCCTCCGATTCCAAGCACTACTTCCTGGCAGAGCCGGTAATGCACATCGCCGCCATACAGGAAGTCCGTTAAAGTCCGGTCCCATTCGCTGTTCTCGGGGCTGTCCGTATCGAGAAGATACACAGGGACACAGTGACCGCCGATGCCCTTGATCCAGTGCCGCCACGCGCGGACCTGCACGTGCCTTCCTTCGATGACGACGGATGCCGTTGCATCCATAAGCTCAAGAAGCTTGCTGGGATCCCAATGGTTCGGTGCTTCTGTCTGCTTGCCGGAATGATCCAGCATCTGCCGAAAATACCCTTTCCGGTGAGCCAATGTTATCGCCACCATCGGAACGCCGAGATCGGCCGCGGATCGAAGGGTGTCACCGGAGAGTACACCGAGCCCACCGCTATAGGTAGGTATCTCAGGCTCAAGAGCGATCTCCATGGAGAAATAGGCGACCCGGCGCAGACTACTCTCCGCTTCCGGCGCAACCGTCCCATTCATCGCACTTCTCCTTCCGCCGTCGCCGAATCGAGAAATGTCAGACCCTTGGAACGGTTGACTCTCCTCCATAGGGCGCTGTATTGATCCTCTTTCAAAGGCTGTTGTAACTGGAAGTGAAATTGCCGGCCGCTGCCCCGAAACAGTCCTGATTTCTCGGTGGTAGTGACGGTAAAATCCAGCGGACCCGAGCTGCTGATGTTCTCGATATCGATCAGCCGCCAGGATCTGGATCCGTCGCGTTCGCCGGCGTCAAAGACAATCTGCTCCTTCCCGATCATCAGTGTTCCCAATGTTCCCGACAGACCGTGATCGAGCTTGGCTCCGACCTTCCACTCTGGAGCCGGCTCTGGCGCCGGAACCGCGGCAATGAATCGCTGATCCAGCTTGCTTGTCCATAGAGAGTACGTCTCGAGCGCCAGGTCGTTCGGCAAGCGATCGAAGACATACTCGCGGTCGCGCCCCAGTTTCCACTTCAAGTCCTCATAAGTGAGAATGCGAAGTTCGGACGGGCTGACGGTGAGCTGTTGGATCTCTTCATAGCGCCAACTTCGGGAGTCAGTTTGACCCTTCTTCCCGTGCTCTTCAAACGAAATCTCTTCCGAAGAGATCCGCAATGTTCCCACGGCGCCTTTGCGCCAATGTTGATGACGTACCTCGAAGCTGTAGCTCTGCGCCAAGGCAATTGGCGGGGTTACGCCCAAGAGCAGGAGGCCGGCAACGCTTAGGCCGGGGAGAGAGTTCGCTTTACTTCGAAGTGCCATTTCCATACCTCATAAATTGCCGGATAGACGACCAGCTCCAGGATGAAAGAAGTGAAGATGCCACCGATCATGGGCGCGGCAATGCGCTTCATCACGTCCGCGCCGGCGCCGGTGGACCACATGATTGGGACGAGCCCAAGGAACATGCACGCCACCGTCATGACTTTCGGCCGGATCCGCCTGACGGCGCCGTGCATAATTGCTTCCCGCAAACCTGCCAGGCTGGACAGACGTCCTTCTTTCTTCGCTTGCTCAAATGCGAGATCGAGATACAAGAGCATGAAGACGCCCGTTTCGGCATCCACTCCCATCAGCGCAATTAGTCCCACCCAGACGCCAATACTCATGTTGTATCCCAGAGCATGCAAAAACCAGATCGCGCCCACCGCCGAGAAAGGAACGGCCAGGAGGATGATCAAAGTTTTGGCGAAGGACCTGGTGTTGAAATAGAGCAGCATCACAATGACCGCTAGCGTCACGGGCAGCACAATTATCATGCGC
>JBGPHT010000292.1:0-4091 GCA_041484525.1 Bryobacteraceae bacterium
AGGCTGCCGAATTTCGCGATAAACTTCTGCATGGCGTTGTGCTCCTTTTGGGACGTTTGCCCTGGAAACAAACATCTTACTCGGAGCGCAGCGCCATATCATTTTGGTTGCGGCTCTGCCGCGCTGTGTGGATCTGCGGCTAACCATTTTTCAGTATCCCCGCTCGGCGCCGCCGGCCGAAATAGATCGCCAGGCCGATGATCAGCCAGATGAAAAGGCGCAGCCAGTTGGAAAGGCCGAGGCCAAGCATCAATAACAGGTTCAGTGCAATCCCCACGCACGGGACGAGCGGTACCAGGGGTGTGCGGAACGGCCGGGGCATGCCGGGGTTGGTCCGGCGCATCACGATGATGCCGGCTGAGACCAGGATAAAGGCGAACAGCGTTCCGATGCTGGTCATCGAGCCCACCAGCGCGATGGGAGCGAACGCGGCGAAAATTCCCACGAAGATCATGAGCGCCAGGTTGCAGCGCCAGGGCGTACGGAACTTCGGGTGGACCTCGGCAAAAGCGCCGGGCAGCAGGCCGTCGTGCGCCATCGAGTAGAACACGCGCGATTGGCCGAGCAGCATGACCAGCATCACCGAGGTCAGGCCGGCCAGCACCGCCAGGTTCATGAGGATTGCGAGCCAGCGGTAGGGAATGCGTTCGAGGGCCAGGGCGAGTGGCGCGGCGACATTGAGCTGCCGATAGGGAACGATGCCGGTCAGCACCCAGGCGTAAAGAATGAAGAGTACGGTGCAGACGGCGAGCGAGCCGAAGATGCCGACGGGCAGGTCGCGACGGGGATTGCGCGCCTCCTGGGCAGCGGTGGAAACGGCATCAAAACCGATGTAGGCGAAAAAGATGACGCCCGCGCCGCTGAGGATGCCGGTCCATCCGAAGCGCCCGAAACTGCCCTCGTTGGGCGGAATCAGCGGCGTGTGGTTGCCGGGCTGCATGTAGCTCCGGCCGACGATGATGAACACCAGCAGCACTGAGATCTTCAGCACCACGATCACATTGTTGACGCCCGCCGATTCTCGGATTCCCAGAATCAGGATAAGCGACACGAGCACTACCACGGCGACAGCCGCAGATTGAAATAGCCCGCGCCGCCTTGAAACGGAGATGCGGCTATAGCGGAAGACAGGTTGAATCCGAGGCTGGCCAGCAGCGCGCCCAGCCGATGGCCACGGTGGCGGCGCCGACGGAGTATTCGAGAATGAGGTCCCACCCGATGATCCACGCCCAGATCTCGCCGAACGTGGCGAAGGCGTATGTGTAGGCGCTGCCGGCCACGGGGATCATGGTGGCGAACTCGCTGTAGCACAGCCCTGCGAACGAGCAGGCGATGGCGACCAACACGAACGAGAACACCAGGCCGGGGCCAGCGGCGGTGGCCCGCTCTCGCTAATCTCGATTAAAACCGGGGCGGTCGGAGAACAACTCGAATCCCTCACGCGGGCAGCCCTGCAATTCTCGAAGGTCACAGGATCGGACCTTGCCGGCCGCCACCACGCCCGTCAGCGTAAAGATTCCGGCGCCCACTACGGCGCCCACTCCCAACGCGACCAGCGCGAACGGGCCGAGCGAGCGTTGCAGCGCGTTCTTGGATTCGGATTCCGCCAGAATTCGTTCGAGTGGTCTAGTTCTGAAGAGATCCACGGGTTGGTTCGATCATAGGGCGGGTCCTGCGGCGCGGCTTGCGATTTGCGACGAATGGCCCGAATGGCGCGACGAACCGCGGGGCCGCGCGGCGTACACTGGCTGTGAGATGTTCCGCCTGTGGCAAAACCCGCGCGGGGCTCTCCCCCTTATCCACCAAGCCGCTCGGCAACTCGATCGTGTTTGCTCCACAGCGGGCCGGTACTGGCGCACGGCCAGCACGCGCCCCTCTTCGGCGATCGCCACGATGGCCGCGTAATCGGGCAGGCGGAGCGAGTAGCAGGGCGCCTCGCCGGGGCGCATCGTTCTCGCCAGAATATCGAACCACGGCGTTGTCCACGCAACTTCGGTGTGGAGAGGCTTCATCGCTACAGGTTGACGTCGACCGTCTCTTGAAAAATGTCCATCGGCAGGTCGATCCCGCTGATGCGCAGCCGGTCCAGAAGTTTGGGGGATGCGGCGCCGGCGCGGAAGCGGCCCTGCACCTTTCCGGCATCGGTGATCCCCACGCGCTCGAACATGAAGATCTCCTGCAAGTGAACTTTCTCATCGCGCACGCCCAGCACTTCCGAGATGCTCAGGATCTTGCGGGTGCCGTCCTGCAGGCGTGAAACCTGCACCACGAGTTTGATGGCGCTCGCCAGTTGCTGCAGGATGACGCGCGTCGGAATTTCCAGGCCGGCCATCATGACCATGGTTTCGAGGCGCGAAAACGCGTCCCGCGGCGTGTTGGCGTGGACCGTACTCATGGAGCCTTCGACGCCGGTGTTCATCGCCTGCAGCATGTCGAGCGCCTCGGCGCCGCGGCACTCGCCCACGATGATGCGGTCCGGCCGCATGCGCAGCGCCGTGCGCAGAAGCTGCCGCTGGTTGATGCCGCCCTCCTTATTCAGGTTGGGCGGGCGCGTTTCGAACTTCACCACGTGGCGCTGCTGGAGTTGCAATTCCGCCGTGTCCTCGATGGTGATGATCCGCTCCTCTTCCGGGATGAAGCGCGAGAGGGCATTCAGCATGGTGGTTTTGCCGGAGCCGGTTCCACCAGAAATCAGCACCGTGGTCTTCGACTGCACGCACGCCGCCAGCAGCCGCACCATCCCCGGAGTGACGGTTTTGTACTGCAGCATTTCTTCCTGCGTGACGACGTGGCGGCCGAAGCGGCGGATGGAGAGGCACGGACCGTCGAGCGCCAGCGGCGGAATGATGGCATTGACGCGCGAGCCGTCGGCCAGTCTTGCGTCGACGATGGGCTGCGCTTCGTCGATGCGGCGGCCCACCTGCGACACGATCTTTTCGATGATGTGCAGCAGGTGCGCGTCGTCCTTGAACCGCACCGGCGTCTCGGAGAGCTTGCCGTTGCGCTCGATGAAGACTTTGTCGAAGCGGTTGACCAGGATGTCCGAGATGCTCGGCTCTTTCAGCAGCGTTTCGAGCGGCCCCAGTCCCAGCACTTCGTCGAGAACCTCTTCGACAATCTTGGTTTGCTCGGCGGTGGTCATGGGCACGCGCTCATCGTCGACCAGCCGCTCCACGACGCGGCCGATTTCGGCGCGGATGCGGTCTTTGGGGACGGAGGAAACGCGCTCCAGGTTGAGCACGCCGATGAGCTTGCGATGGATCTGCGACTTCAACTCGAAGTAGCGGTCGGCGCTGCGAACAGCCATAGACGGGGCAGTACCGCGCAGCGGCAACGGGCGATTGCTCGATCCCACGATGACTCCTGGAGTTGCTTCAGGTGCAGTGTGTGCGCTTCAATTATATCCCGAGGGGACTTTTATGCGGAGAAAACTACTACTGGCGATGGCGCTGGTTCTGCCGGCGTTGGCACAGACGACGATCAAGGACGCGTTGGTGAAGCACTGGAAGGTGACGGGCGATTTCACCATCGCGGTCGCCAAGCTGATGCCGGCCGACAGCTACGGCTTCCGGCCCGTTCCGGAGGAGTTGAGTTTCGGACAACTGATGGTGCAGATCGGCGGCGCGAATCTGAACGCGTGCGCGCTGGCGAGCGGGCGGCAGCGTCCGGCCGTGCCGGAGAAACTTACGCAGGCCCTGCGCGATGAAAAGATCGATATCGACAAGGACTTGGCTCTCGGGTTCCTGACGGATTCGTTTGCGTTCTGTAACGATGCGGTGGCGTCGATGACGCCGGAAAAACTGGACGCGATGGTGGGCACGACGCGCAAGATGACCGGGTTCGAGTGGCTCTGGTCGTACTTCACGCACACGGCGCATCATCGGGGGCAGGCGGAAGTGTACCTGCGCGTGAAGGGAATCAAGCCGCCCGACTACGTGTTTTAGTTGGGGCTAGCAGCCCGTGGTAATAGTCGCGAAAACATGTGACCTAGCGAATGTTCTGGGCGTCTATACTGCATGGCCATGGGAACCCGCAAGAAACGGGAGCGACAGGAAGATCTCTGGGTCGTCAGCAGCGAGGTCGTGGGCACG
>JBGPHT010000293.1:0-3905 GCA_041484525.1 Bryobacteraceae bacterium
GATCCTGTACCTGCGAGGCGGGGTCGCGGTGTGGCCGCGTCGGTGGTATGCAGCCTGGATTGTCTGTAGTACTAAGTACGCTCAGACTTCGCGGCTTCTCCTGGGATTTCTGCAAAGTCTCCACTTTTATGTCGCGCACCCAACACCAAATTCGATCTTGCGTCGGCTTTAAAAAGAGATTAAGATACCTTTTGCGCTTGCTATCGGTGATAGAAACATAAGCGATGGAAGTGTGGCGAGGGATAGCCACAACGGCGGCATAAGCACGGCGTGCCACTGCTCATACTTGCTGAAGTTCGAACTTGCACATGCTCAGGATCTTTCGTGCCGCCGCGTTGCCGTTGCTTTCCGGCTCCGCGATTCAAACTCCAGCCGGGCCGGTCGTCTCCACTGGTCGGCGCGCCATCCCTGACAGATTTCCGACAAGCGGTGCACGCCATCCGCAGTGCTGCGTAGCCCGCTGTGGAGTTGCGGCGACGATGAGGACAAGCTGATGAAATGGGTCGTAATACTATTGCTCGCGGTCACGGCTGCGATTGGGCAAACAGGAACAGGGAGCATACAAGGGACGATTCTGGATGCGAAGACGCTGAAGCCTGTACCTGCGGCACTGGTGATCGCGAGCCGTGCCGGGGCTCCTCCGTTCACCCGGAACACAAAATCGGGCGGGGATGGAGCCTTCCAGATTCAGGGTCTCACGGGGGGCAATTACTCGCTCTGCGTGCAGGCACCGGGCGACCAATACCTGGACCCATGCCAGTGGAATGGCAGCCCCACAGGGCTTAGGCTCGTCTCGGCGCAAGCGGCGACCGGAATCAAGATTGCGCTGACACCCGCCTCGGTTCTGGACGTCCAGGTACGAGATGCGCAAAAGGCTCTGAGCCAATTGACAAAGGATGGCCGCCACCCGGACCTGAGTGTTGGCGTGTGGGGACCAAGAGGGATGTACTATCCGGCCCGCGTTGTGAGCACCCCGCCGGGCACTGCAGGTGTCCAGGCCAGCATTCCCACGTACAGCTATCGGCTTGCGGTGCCGCGCGACACCGCACTGAACTTTTACATCGCCAGCCACGATCTGAAGCTCGGCGACTCCAATGGCGTCGCGCTTCCTACGAATGCGAGCCAGTCGGCGTTCCAACACGCGACCGGAGATGCCAACCCGAAGAGCTTCACATTCACCGTGCTGGGAAAGCTGCCCTGAGATCGAATGCGACGCTGTGGATCACAGATAGCTCGGCGCGAAGAACCGGTATTGCGCCTGCATGGCGATGGGCGCGGCGTGCAGGTAAACCATCGTCGTTTCCACGAAGGCGTGGCCGAGCTGTTCTTTAATGGCGAGGATATGAGCACCGCGGATCAGCATATTGGTGGCGAGCGAATGTCGAAAGAGGTGCGGGTGAACTCGCTTCGTGATGTGCGCTCGCTTCGCCACAACATGCACGAGCTTGCGGAGATCCTGCGGCCGATACGCATTGCCGTTTTGGAGCGTCACGAACAGCGGTTCCGCCGGTCCCGTGCCAGGCCGGTCCCGGTGCAGATACTCCACCACCAGCCCGGCGCACGGTGCGGCGATGGAGGCGTCTCGGTCTTTTTGCCCTTTTCCACCGCGAACGTGGATCAACTGCGAGCCTATCTCCACATCGTCGATTTTCAGCCCACACAGTTCCTTGTTGCGCAGTCCGGAATACGCCAGCAGGGACAGGATGGTCTTCTCGCGAATCGTGCGGCAGGCCGCGATCATCAAGGTGATTTCCGCCTCGATCAGCGTGCCGCGAATCATCCGCTTCGGTTTCTTGGGTCGCCCGAGATGGATCGGGTTACCGATGAACTCGGCGTACCTTTCCAACGCGAGCGAGGTGTTGACCACGTGACTATAGGAAGCCCCCGCCATGCGCATCTTGACGATCAGCAAATCCAAAGCGTGATGGTCGGGCTTCAATCCGATAGTTGGGGAAAGCCGCCGGATCGCGCTGACGTATCCGAGGATCGTGCAGTCAGCGAGGCCCCGCCGAGCACACAGATATTCGGCGAACGCTTCCAGTTTCTGTTGCAGCTTCGTTTTCGAAGGGGTGGTATTTTTGGTGGTAACCATTGCAATCTCCTGAGCCGATTGGTCTTGGCGCGGACTGCCGCGCCGCCATTTTTGGCGTCGGGGCAGGTTACCTCTTCCGTCCCCGCCTGGTTAGGCCCAGTCCGTGACACCGGCTGTATGCCGAGAAGTATGTTTTGCAGGTGCGGGAAAGATCACATCCAAGTCGTGGGAGGAAGAACAGTATGAATCGAGCACATTCCGTAATCGCTGGTGCATGCTCCTGGCTCGCGGGTCATACCGGAGCGTTGATCATCGGCTTTGGCCGCGGTCTGGATGACGGCAGTCCCGAGCCCCATGTGGGGCCAGTGGAGCGGCACGAATCCGGTTTGGACCAACAGTAACGTCGGAATCGGGACGGCGAATCCGGTCAGCAACAACGGCGGTGTCGGAAGGGTATTGGATGTCAGCGCCTCGGGGGCCACGAATTCCGTTGTGGTCCTGGAGAGTGGCGGCACGAGCGGAAGCAGTACGGGAGGCATTCTTGAAGCTCGAAACACATCGGCCACCTCGGGCGATCCTCGGCTAGGAGAGCTGTATTGGGTTCGAGGGGCGGATGTAACCCCGGGCAGGTTGAGCAGCTACTTCGATCTTTGGATGAACAACGACGGTTCGCTGTTTAGCGCCCTCCGCGTGATGCCCAACGGCAACGTCGGCATCGGGACGACAAACCCGCAATACAAGCTGGCCGTTAACGGGAACATCGGAGCCCAGGACATCATCGTCACCAACACCGGCTGGTCCGACTACGTCTTCCAACCCGGCTACCGACTGCGCCCCTTGCGCGAAATCGGCGCGTTCATCCAGGCGAATCACCACCTGCCGGATATCCCCTCTGAATCGGAAGTGAAAGAAAAGGGCGTCAGCCTGGGCGACATGCAGGTCAAGCTGCTGGCAAAAGTCGAGGAGCTTACCCTGCACATGATCCAGGCGGATGAACGCAACAATCGCTTGGAAGAGCAGAATCAGGAACTCCGCGAGCGACTCGCGCGGCTGGAGAAGGGCGCGGCCAGCGTCACGATCACGGCAGCCAAATAGGGGAGCGCGAGATGAGCACAGCGTCGAAATCACGAGAAGTGTCGAGGATTCTGGCCCGACCGGCGCTCTGGTTCTGCGCCTGCAACCTGCTGGCGGCCGCCCTGGTGGCGCAGTGCTCGAATCCCACCCAAGTGCCCAACGGCACCTACACATCAGGCGACCACAGCCAAGTCGATACTAACGCACTGTCGGCATCCAACTTCGCCGTCAGCGGGAGCGCAACAGCAACGTTCGCGGCAGGCAACTGCATTCACCTTGCTCCGGGCTTCCACGCGAGCGCCATCGGCGCAACGGTGCCCACCACGTTTCACGCCTGGGTGGACATCGCGCCGTCCGCTGTTTCGTTCTCACCGTCGAACCAAAGCGGCCTTAGTCAGCCCTTCACGTGGACAGTCTCCAGCCCAGCCGGACGAAGTAATCTCTCTCACGTCTTTGCCCTCTTTAATACTACTTCCGCTTCAACTTCAAATGCCTGCTACATCCACTACGATGCTTCTTCGAACCTGGTCTATCTGGCCGACAACGCGAGTACCAACTGGCTGGGCGGGTTTGTGCCGTCGAGCTCTGGTAGCGCGAGCAACTCCCAGTGCACGATCTCGGGAACGGGGACCTCGCCTAGCAGCCTGTGGTAATAGTCTCGAAAACATGTGACCTAGCGAATGTTCTGGGCGTCTATACTGCATGGCCATGGGAACCCGCAAGAAACGGGAGCGACAGGAAGATCTCTGGGTCGTCAGCAGCGAGGTCGTGGGCACGCCGGCGCATGCCTTTTACAATC
>JBGPHT010000294.1:0-3717 GCA_041484525.1 Bryobacteraceae bacterium
AATTAACATCGCACGACGGCAGCGAGCGGTAACCTTTTGACGAGTGGTGACGTTACTTAGTCATCTCCCCTCGTGCGCGTTTTTCGAAGGTCTTCGCTCAGAAAAACCCACCTTTACCACAGGCTGCTAGGGTGGAATCGGGCTGAGTTCGCGACTTGGGGCGATCCGCGAAATCAGCCGAATGCGCTAAACACCACGGTTCAATGGAACACTATCTCCTTCGGACCTTCAGCGGGCACGCGCGCCAGCAACGCCACGAGCGGCATCATGTACGAGTGCCCGGCTATTGATGGATCGCACTCGTACAGTTGCTTGAATAGCTTTTCGCTCCGCACGGTGAGTCAGATCCTTCTCCCTAACGGGCTGTCCTACGACTTCACCTACGCCGACGGATCGGCGGGTAGCGAGGCCGGCCAGGGCGAGCTTCGTGAAATGAAACTGCCCTCGAAAACGGGTGAACTTGCCCGCGCCGAAGTGCATTATTATTGGTCGCGTAAGGAACGTCTCCGCAGTGTCGTTTTGGAGGCTCTCCGCAAGCCCCTCGTCGTCGTCGACGACGGCGCTGGCGCCCATAAGGCTGCCGAGGTCGTAGACGAGGCTCTTGCCCTTGCCGCCGGTCTCATCGATTCGCAGCAGGCCCGGCATTTCGAGAATGATCTGCGCGGTCGAAGACACGCCAGACCGGCTCAATGTACCCGTCATGATGACGCGCTCGTTGCCTGGCTTCTGCACCCGGTCGCCCAGCGCGGTGACGACTTGCCGAACCGGTGAGACTACACTGTGAACCGGATAGAATCGTGGCTTCTGCCCGGATTGTGTAGATTGACCGTGTAGTAGCCAGGGAAGAATCGCGCCAAGGATTCCAATTCGAGTCGACATTCTCATCGCATACTCCAATACACACTCCATGCCGGGATACGCCATTAAGGCTTCGAGGCTTGGCCCCGAATCGTCAGGATCACATCCGGAACTCCTGCCGCCTGAGCGGCTTGTGACGCCGTCGCGATGGGAGCGACGACCGTTAACTTGGAGTTCGCTGCTGCAAACGGATTCCCCTTCTCGTCCTCCAATGCCAGCTTCCTGGACTGGATGAGAATCTCGATGGGCTTCGCCTCCGGTGCTAAAAGCGTGAATAACATGCCTGCGCCGTCTTTGGAAGCGCGCGCCGGCATCGGCGGCCCGGTTGTCGGCTTTGCGCCGACGAGGACATCGTCGAGCGCCGGATTGCTACGAAGCAATCCTTGCGGGTCGTTGAGCCGTATGCGGAGGATGACACCTCGTTCCGCCGTGAAAGGAGCCGTGGCCGTGGCTCCCGCCGTGATCGTCACGCTGGTCGGCGTTGCCGACCAGAGGCAAGGATTCAACAAGGCGATATCGGCTCGTTCTGCGCATAGAACATAGCTTCCCGGGGCAAGTCCTTCTAACGCGAATGAACCATCCTTGGCAGATTTGGCATTGTACACAGGAGCGAACTTGCCGTCCGTGGCAGTCGCCTGTTGAAGGGCAAGGATGAGCGCATCGGCGCGCTCCCATATGGTCTTGGAGGCTGGGTCCGACCGGCATCAGCGTTGCGTCATATAGGCAGGCTGGTTCCGGTATCGCATCGTACACATGGACCGTTGCACCCCAGTAAAAATGGCGAAATTAGCACGGCTTAGCCACACCAGCCTACAGCGCGTTGGAATGCTGAAGGAACAATTCAATATCTCGGACGGCTACGTCCCATTCAGAAATCCGTTCCCCTTCCGTAGTCGTTACCAGTCGATCCTGAATATAGTTGCTCATTTTCGAAACCTCGAATCCATGCGGGAGATTGCGGTAGGGAAGAAGTTGATTCTGAAAATGGGCCCACTCTCCGTCACGATACACGCGCCAAATCTCCATGTTTGAAGCAGCTTTCGGATCATCGTAGGACACAACCAAGGCGACCTTGGGGCGTCCCTCGTAAAGCGCCTTCAATTCGCGTATCCAATGAAACTCGTAGTCCGACTTGCCCCATAAGGACAAGTTGGCCAAAAACTCCTCTGTTGTTTTCCCGAGGGCCAACGTGCCGGGCGCAGCCGGGATGCTGGTGTCATCGAACGGGTACTCCAAGGGCTGGTCAGTGAAGTTTATCGAAAACATATCTTTATCGTCCAATCCGGTTTAAGTTCAGGTCGGTCGTAGCGATTCGAGTACCGCTTCTGTCCAGTTCTTTGAACACTTCGCCATCTGTGTGGCTGGTGTTCGAAAACGAGAAATACCGCCCGCCCTTTTCAAAGACGAGTTGGCCTTGCGATGTCAGTCCCTTCACCTCTTTCATGCCTAAGTACTTGGCCGTCTGTCTCTGTTGAGGTTTTGTTAGGCGCGCTTCGCTCCCGCTCGCGCGTCTACCATCGCCACTACTACCGCCCTGACCAGTCCCAGACGAGCAGGCAAGCCAACCAACAGCACCACCAAGAGCGCCGCCAGCGAGTGCGCCATAAGCCGTTCCCTGTGTAAGTCCCGCCGCGCCCCCAGCGAAGCCGCCGCCCAGGGTGCCAACACCTGGCGCAATGAGAGTTCCACCCGCGGCACCCGCCGCGCCACCGCCGGCCGCACCCAGCGTACCTCCAACAATCCCGCCTGCCGCTGCACCTACACCAGCAGCTCTTCCCACGCATCCCGGATCTCGAGGCTTACTGGCAAATTCCACGACCTTCTGCGTGGCTCTTGTCATCTGGTCCCAGAGTTGCCTGCGGACATTTTCGTACAGGAACTCCGCCAGACACCCCGTCTTGTCTGCCCCCGTCTCCGACTGCGGATCTGTCCCGCACAACCCTGCCAAACCTGTCGGGTCCGTGTACATCAGCGGATTGTTGTAGGCGTAGCTGTACATGTTCCAGTTACCGGGCGACGCCGGGTCCGCGCCCGCATTCTCCGGGTCCGGGCTTATGAATCGCCCCAACGACGCCCAGTACTCGCGCGCTCCCATATGGTCGAGGCCAGTCTGCGTCCCGGCCGTGGTGTCGCCGTCCCGCAGCGCCCCGGTGAACATCATCTCGCTCGTCCATGGTGTCCCGTAGCAGTCTTGCCCGTTGCGCGGCACTACTACTCCATATGGTGCATAGTCCATCCGCATCGCGCAGTTCCCTTGCGCATCCTGCACCAGGCGCGTGGAGCCCAAATGGTCCGTCGCCAGGTACTGTGTTCCGCTGCCCGTCGCGGCGCCTCCGTATTCGGCCATCAACTGCCCATCGGCATCGTAGACATAATACGTCGCCACACCGTTGGCGTCCGTTCGCTTCACGCGCCGCCCTTCAGCGTCATAATCGTACGTCGCCACCACCACGCCGAGCGTCACCTGTGCCAACCGTCCTTCGGCGTCATAGGCGGCGTTCGTCCCTCCATAGGAAATAGAGAGTTGCTGCTGGTTCCCGCTGAGTCGTAGGCGGTCCCGGCCAGTCGGTTGTTGACCGTCCCGTCGCCCATCAAGTACCACGACGGGCCGTTCTGCCTTAGTTCCGGCACCCCTGTGGCCGCCCCGTTCTGCCAGATGTTTCCGAACCCATCGTAGGAATACGACTGGCTCTTGCCCGGTTCGCTGTAAACCTAGATTATGCACGGCAGGAGGCTTCCTGCCGAGGCTGAACTGAGAGCCAACCATTTGGGGACCCCGTTATCATTGGGCGAAACTGAAACTTTGCGGAGTAACGAGCTTCGCAAGCCAACCCCATGGAGGTCACCCAAATGGTTACG
>JBGPHT010000295.1:0-3671 GCA_041484525.1 Bryobacteraceae bacterium
GTGGTCTGCGCCGCGCCGGTGGCCTCCAGGCTGCGGACGTACCAATCGTAGGCTCGGCGAAGCGCTTCCGCGTTGCTCCATCTCGGCTGCCACCCCAGCTCCTCAACAGCCCGTGACGTGTCGACCACCGAATCTTGGCCCCAGGCGGACATGTAGTGCAGCTCGGAGGGGGGTGTCATACCGGCGAGCTCCATCGTGGTGAGCGCAATTCGCGCAACACCGGCGGGAATAAAACGCAGCGTGGCGCCGGTCTTCGCGTAATCCACCAGCGCCTGAAGATCTTCGCGCAGCGTTCCGAACTCGCGCGACCCCAGGTAGAAAACCCCTTCCGCGTCGGAGCCGGCCAGCAGCCGGATTCCTTCGGCCATGTCGCCGATTTCAAGCAACTGATAGCGGAGCCGGCCGTCGCCCATCAGCACAACCGGTCTGCCCGTTCGTATCCAGTCGAAGATGATCGCAAACGCGCTGAGCCGCCCGGGACCGATGAAGGTCTTCGGACGAACGATGGCCGTGCGGAGGCCGGAGCAATCCGAAACCACGCGCTCCGCCTCGATTCGCGATCGCCGGTAGGCATCGAGGAGGCGCGGATGGGCTCGCGCAGTGCTCTCTACAATCGTGGACGAGACGAGAACCATCCGCCGCACGCCGTGTGCGACAGCCTGGGCACAAACTTCCCGCGCGCCACGGACGTTCACGCTTTCGATGACTTCCGGAGCCTCTCTGGGCGATGCGAACGCTGCATGGACGATCGTATCCACGCCCTCGACCGCCGCTCCCACGGCCCCAGCATCACGGACGTCTCCACGAACATATTCGACCCCCGGCGTCTGCGCCCAACCCGGAGCCTCGGCCACATCCAGAACACGCACCGCCACTCCGTGGTTGCGAAAGCTTTCGGCGAGGTGAGAGCCCAAAAACCCCGCGCCTCCGGTGATCAGAACGCGCTGCATGCCGCTGCCTCGCTACTGGTTGAGGATCTGGAACGGCCTGGCCGCCACCATCGCTCTGGCAAGCTGCTTCGGCTGAAACACGATGCTCGGCCACAGGAACACTTCGTTCGTGCAGTAGCATTGCTTGGCTTTGATGCGCGCGCGGAGAGCCTCGGCCTCTTCGGAATCCCAGATTTCGAAAAAACTCTTGTGGCGCAGATTTCCCAGAGGGGCGTGCGTCTCGCACACGCTCACGTCCCCGTTGGCATACACCACACCCGTGAGATTGCCCGCCGTGCAGGGCACATATTGCGACGACGTCTCGATGGTCTTCACCTTCGCCCACTGCAGCATGGGCTCCACCACGGCGCCGAAGCGGTGTTCCTCGCGGTCCTTCCAGACCTTCGCAATATGATCGTAGAGCGCCTTGTACTGCTCCAGCGCCGGCCCTTGCAGACTCGGATTTTTGCGGTCGCCGCGGATGATCGCCAGATTGTGGTGCTCCATCGAGGGACAGCGTTCCTTCAGATACCCGGTGAGGCGCCGGATCTCATCCAGGTTCTCGCTCATGGCGACCGTATTGGCGTGAATCGCCAGCCGCGGCTCGCTATTCCTCATCTCGGCCAGCATGTCGTAGGTTTCCATCGCATTCGCGAAGGACTTCGGATTGCCGCGGAAACGGTCGTGATACTCCGGCATCCCGTCAAGCGAAAGCTCGCACACGAAGCCCAGCAGCGTTTTCGATTCGAAAACCCGCCGGAGCTGCGTCCCGGTGCGCTCGGTGAAGTATCCGTTGGTGGGCACATAGATGCGCTTCACGCCGTTGTTTTCGATGAACAGCTTGCAAATATCGGCAAACTCCGGCCGCAGGAAAGGCTCGCCGCCGGAGAGATTCAGATTTTCGAATGGCCCCAGTTCTTGGGAGAGCTTCTTGAACTCGTCGTAGGTCAGATCGTCCCGCTGGTTCAGGTTTTTCCAGTAGAAGCAGTGTTCGCAGGTCAGATTGCAGATCGAATTGATGAACACGATCATGAACGGCGGCGTCATCCGCTCACGATGGCTGAGGGCCCTCCAGGAGAGCTTGCTATGACGATGGATACGGCCTAATACTGGCATTGCTCAACCGAATACTTCTAGTGTAGTGCGTCAAAGATCCTGATCGTTAAGTCCGCAAGTGGGGCAGGCCCCCGGCCTGCGCCGGACCCCTGGTCCGGCTCTTCACAGGTTGCGGAATCGAAGGCCGACGGAGCGTCGGCCGCAGGCCGGGGGCCCGCCCCACTCAAGCCAGCACCTGAATTTACTGTGCATTCCGTGTGACGCAGCACACTAGCTATTTCCATTGGTCCCCGCTGCGCCCCTCACCGCCCAGGTAGCCGCGAAATTCGCCCCACGACCAACAGGTCGTGAGCAGCAGCAGATACGGAAGCGATCGCGCCAGCGCCGCGAGATGTCTCCTCTTGCGGATGATTCCCGTGACCACGCGGGCCGGAAGCAGGACTGTCAGCGCGGGCGAACCGAACGCAAACAGAGCGCGCCGAAGCGCACTGGCGCCGCCCACGCGCTTGCCCGCAAAGCTCCGGGCCAGATGGTAAGCCAGTGCCATCGCGGGCCTTATTTTGTAATTTTTGTGGTGATAGACAATCACCGCCGGCGCCAGGTGGAGGGCGTGCCCCCGCTTCACGATTTCGGCATGTGTCACGGCTTCGTGAAAGCCGCCTCGAAAACTGGACTCGACTTCCTTGAGCACGAATCGCTTATAGGAGACGTTGGCGCCCGAAAGCGACGGCGCCACGCCCGCTCGCATCGGCGGCATGAATTTGCCGTAGTCGAAAAAGTAGACTGCCCAGTCCAGGGCTCGCTGCGTGCTCGCGTTTTCCACCATGCCGCCAATCACGGCGTGGGACGATTCATGGGCCTTTTTCAACTCCGCGCACCAATGCTCGCCGAACGTACAATGGTCCTCGGCAAGGGCGACGATCTCTCCGCTCGAACAAACGATCCCCGCTGTCCTCAGCTCGGGCACCGTGGTTCCAGGAGGCATTTTGATCCAGCGCACAAACGGAAACTGTGCCCCGATCCCCTCCGGTTCAAAATTCGCTGCCACGATGACCTCGGTATCCGCGGCGCGCGCCTCATCGTTCAGAGACCGCAGACACCGTTCGAGCGAGGCGCTTCCGTTCCAGGCGGCGATGACGATCGACAGTCTCAACCGGAGGCCCCCGAGGCTGAGCCCAGGTATTCCCGCATGTCGATCCAGCGGCCTGACGCCGCCGAATCGTAAGCCGCTAGCACCAGGGCCAGCGTGTTCCGGTTGTCGCGCACATGCCCCGGCGGAGTGGTTCCGTTCTGAATGGCTTCGAGGAAAGCCGTAAAGTGGCGGGCGGTCGCGTCACAAAACGGGTTGATACCATCCTTGGCGATCACGGTGGAACGGGTCCCGTCCCGCAGAACCGCCTGCCCTCCCTGGACGAAAGTGAAGTTGAGGAACGGACGCCTCTCGCGCGTGTGCAGACCGGCTTCGAAGCGGACCTCGCCGCCAATGGAGGTGTGAACGATCGCAAATTCGCCGTCCAAACGCATGTCCAGATACCGCTCCGGGCCGCGGCTGAGACGGTCCAGCACGATGGATGCGCCGCGCCCATCCGCGAACTCCAGCGCAATCACGTTCACCACGTCGCACCGCGCGCGGCCCCGCGGGTTGGGCATGTGGGCCAGAATGCGGGCGGGATTCTCTCCAAAGAA
>JBGPHT010000296.1:0-3651 GCA_041484525.1 Bryobacteraceae bacterium
CGGAGCCCCGGACGTCACACTAACCGGAACTAACCTCGATAAGGTTTCCAGCGTCAATATTACCGGGAGCGGTTGCCCCGGCTCCTTGTGCGGTCTTACCGCCACCTTCGGCGATGCTTCGAACAACACTCTGACGGCGTCGGTGGCCATTCAGGCCGGCACAAGATCGGGGGTCTACCAGATCAGCGTGAATGCTGGCGTGATCGAGTCAAATCGCCGCGATTTCACGGTGGCCGACCGTTCCCCTCTAATCAACTACATCACGCAGCAACAGCCGATACAGCCAGGGCAGCAGGGCTACATCGTTATCCACGGCAGTAACTTTGGCGCGGGATGCATCGGTAACCCTCAATGCTCCGCGCGCGTCGCCGTGTGCAAAACCAGCGCAACCATATGTGATTCGTCGGACGTGCACCCAACAATAACATCTTGGAACGACAGGGAAATCGATGCCCAGGTGAATGCTGACCTTACCGCGGCCGGTTCTTACGATGTCCAAGTCACCTCGGCTGGCGCGGCGGGCCTGGGATTCGCGCCGGCTACCGATCCGCAGACAGCGCCAGGCAGCAACCGAACGTCCTTCGCGGTGAAAGCGAATCCGAACCTCACCCTACAGGTCCGGAGCAACGGACAGATGGTGCCGGCGCTCGACGAAAACAACAAATACACCACCGCCGCCTGTGCCTGGATTGATCCCACGCCGCGAATGCCGGATATTGCGGCTCTGATCGCCAGCAAAGACGGCAGCCCTATTACTGGGAACGCGACCTGGCAACTCAAAACAGCATTCCCATGGACGACGTCGACTCCGGGCGTCAAGAATAGTCTGCACGAGGTTCGATTCGAACAGATGACGCCTGCGACCCCTGTGGCGCAACCCGCGAACCAGACGTGGAATGTCTCCTGGCCAACGAGTGGATGCGGTGGAACTGGGCAGCCTGCGTGCTTCTTTGGTGGCTTTGTGACATTGCAGTGGACTTACAACGGGGAGCCGCAGGATGATTTCAAGTTTTACATCTGCGGGCAGAATCCGGTTTTTCCGGATGCGACCAGTGCGCTAGACGCACTGCCATATTGGTTCGCCCGCAAGATTGCTCTGCATGAGACCAACATGTCGCAATTCTGTGAATCCCAAAGGATGCAATCCGGGTACTGTGCACCTAGCAATAACAACTTCGGGTGGCCGGTTTTCGGAGGGCCAGCCGGTTATGGGATCATGCAACGAGACCCCGCCCCGTCCGTGGACATGCTGTGGAATTGGCGTACAGCGATCGCCGAAGGCAAGAAGGAACTGGACGAGAAGGCAGATCCAGCGAGCTATGCCATCCATCAGGACGGCCGGGCGTATGGCTTCTGGTACCGGCAGGTTCGGCAGTGGAATCTGTTTAACGATCGAGTGCTTCCAGCAGACCGGGTACCCGCGCCTGCCGATGAACCAGAAGGCGGAAGTTGCACCTTCACATTGGCCACAGGCCCCGATGGTCAAGCACAACCCTATTTGGGGAACGGGAGCAATACATACTGGTTTGGTGATGCGATATTGATCAAGCAGTATGGTGGAACGGCATCTATCCTGCCGGACGGCAATAGGAGCACGGCGAACTGGATCTCGTGGGTCGAAGACGCCTCGCCGCGATGGTCATTCAGTAAACAGAACTGCGTTAGCGAGGACGTAGTATATGAAGTCTGTTCATGCACCTTTCCTGGGCCGCCGGATTCGTGTACACGGCTCCCCCGGCCTCCCGCTCTGCGCTGCAAATTCTGACGAATGGAGTGAGCACAAATGCAGATCAAGCGCCTGTTTCTAATCGAAGGCTTAGTCGTGTCCCTGGCTTTCGGACAATTACACCTGCTTACCGGCTCCCCGGATGAGAAGCATCCGCAGTCGTTCGCATCGGCTTTGTATCGGCTCGAGGAGGACGGCACGGTAAAAATGACCGCCGAACTGGTGCCGGAGGATGTTGGTACGGAGTGGATTGGAGTCTACAATGAATCGCGGAAGGCTGTTCTCTTCCTCGGGTACAAGGACGGTGCCGTTCTCGTAGTGGACTTCGACAAGGCGGCTATCGTCAAGAAATGCAAGCCTCCGGAAGTTCGCGGCATGTCGCTGATCTACTCTTGGCTCGCCGATGCGCCAGTAGTGGGCCCGTCTTTCGAGTGGCTAGATAGCGGGTCAGTCAAAGACAACCTCGTGACCGGGATGGTTCTTGACCCTTCCGTACCCTGTGAACGGAGTTTCGCAGTGCTGCCACCCGAAGCGGTCCAGTACATGGTGGCAGACGGACGGGCGGGGCCCGACGACGGGAGCAGCCGTGTCGGCATGGGGTTCGACCCGGAGGAACCCGGCAACGTAACCGCCTTTGTCGGCAAGCACGTCGCTTTGGGTTACAAGATTCCGCCCGAATTCCGCAGCGGACCCCGTTTACCCTACGTTTCCCCTCTCATCAATGACTCGCAGGTCTTCGCCATCGGCATGTCTGACCGGCAAGGGAATTACCAGTACCTGATATTTCGTAAGCGCGACAAGACATGGCACACCTTTCCCGTTGTGAGCGAGAGACGTCCCTACGTCCGTGGATTTGGTAGGTACATATCCGCTGCCGAGGTCAAAGCCAGAACAACCCGTAACCCCAAGAGCGCCGGCCAGGACAAGTGGAGAAAAGTTCCAGGCAAGATGGGTCCGGCCACTCAAGCGAACGCCTATGAGCTCGGCATTGTGTTACCCGGCAGACTCTATCTCTACGATGTGGACACCGAGCGCGTTCTTCCGATTACTACAAATGAAGGCGATAGTGAAGTCCTTCTCGTGGAAAACAACGTCGTGTACTACCGGGTCAATGACCAGTTGTTCTCGGCGTTCATAAGCGAGAAGGGTGTCGGGCACCCACGACTGCTGGCGACGGACGAAGCTATTCGAGACGCGCATTGGGCTTTCATGAAGCATTAGAAATGTGATGGCGGAGTAGCGGACAGCGTTTGAGCCAGTTGGGGGTAACTTCTCAAGCTCGCCCTCGCACGCGGTCTTCTATCTCGCCTAGCGGGAGTTTACTGGGAACGGGTCACCACAGAAACGCGGAGACTAATAAATCGCTTCGATACAAGGGCATAGACCTCGATTCACTGGATCGCAATTGTATTAACCAATCTCGGTGGGTAATACGACATAAGTCGAGGCAAATACTTCAAAAACATGAGGCAGAGTTCTTGTTTTGAAGTTCTCGCAGTAAACTCCCGCTAGTCCCTCCATCGGCCACCTCTGAACACCCCGTCGGCCGCCTGGGACTCCAATTTCAAACCCGTTTGGCACCTGGGAAATGACGCCAAGCTGAGCGCGGCCGATTCCACCAGCAACGGGAAGAACGGAACCTTCCAGAACTCCCCCACTGCCGCCGCGGGCCAGATCGGCGGCGCCGCGCAATTCAACGGCGTCAACCAGTCGATGACCGCGGGCACTACCGGCTCCAGTTCCGGCCAGGCGACCGCAACCGTCGAAGGCTGGCTGCACGTCAATGCTAGCAGCCTGTGGTAAAGGTGGGTTTTTCTGAGCGAAGACCTTCGAAAAACGCGCACGAGGGGAGATGACTAAGTAACGTCACCACTCGTCAAAAGGTTACCGCTCGCTGCCGTCGTGCGATGTTAATTCCGAGGCCG
>JBGPHT010000297.1:0-3592 GCA_041484525.1 Bryobacteraceae bacterium
AGGACAGTCCGATTTCTGAGTGGCCCTCTGCATAACCGGCATCTACCGACCCGGCCGATGAACTGTCGAATTCGCTGCCGCGGGCGAAGTTACGAAATCCCCGTCAATGGGGCACTTCGCCAGATTCCTGCTCAGAGCCCATCCTATAAACTCATTCTTAGTCGTACCTGACTCCGATATTGACTGTCAGGTTCCGCTTCAGGCGCCAATCGTCTTGCACGAATCCGGAGCCGAAGTACGCATACCAGGAACCGTAGGTATTGATGTCGTATTATAAGTACCCTGTGTAGGCAGGCCGTACAGAAGTTGCGCCAGGTCCTGTCCCATCGATTCGGTGAGAGACGCGCTGGCATTTTGATTCACCCAGCGATTGCCGAAGTTGAAGGAACCGGTGGCGACACCGTAAGTAATGGTGCTCAATCGGTACTGGCGAAGATCCGCGCCCGCCCGGAATGTGTGATTGCCCTTGAGCTTTGTCCAGCTTGCGTACAGTTGCACCGACTGGGGAGGGCCGTTTGGCAGCCGCATTGTAGCCGAGAGCCTGAACCCCGTGCTGGTGTCGAAGTAGACGTACGGCAGCGTCTGGCGCTGCGCATTGCCGGCGAGATACGACGGGAAGCCCAGCGTCGTCGCGTCGAGTCCCTCGCTCGGATAGGTAGAGCTCTCGTACATGAAGGTGTAGTTCAGCCGGAGGTTCAGCACGTTAGCTTAGTGGGATTGATCGTGTAGACCTCGTCCAGGCTTGCGCCCCAATTCTCCCGGCTGGTGAGCTGGCCGCTGGCGATGTTCTCGAAGTAATCGTTCTTCTTCGCGGCCAGGGCGTTGTGCCGGACATTGAAAGACAGGCGGCTCTTGTCGCTCATGTTGTAATCGAGCGTCCCCGTTTCATTGTTGGCCGCGTTGATATTGGGAGCCCGTCGTGCCGTAGTTGAAGTAACCGTCCGGCCGCAGCGGTGTGGCGTTGGGTGCGGGGAAGAAATTCAAATAGTTTTGGCAATCGAATTGATCCGGTTGACTGGGATCTGGTTGTTGGCCAGCGGCTGCCGGACGATGGCGCTGCCGTTTTGCGAGGCGGCGAAGGGATCGTAAAGCTGAGTCCCGTCCGTCTTGAGGATCTGCGAAAAATCACCCTGTTTTTCGGCCTCGGTCGGGACGCTGATGAAGTTCGTGAAGGGCTGGCTGTTCTTGTCGTTCTGCCAGGCGAAGAACCAGAAGAGCTTGTTCTTGCCGTTGAATATCTTGGGAATATAAACCGGTCCGCCCGCCGTCAAGCCGTACCGATTGTAGTGCGTGACGGGGTTGCCCAGGCCGCTTCGATTATTGAAGAAGCTGTTGGCGGTCAGCAAGGATGGCTGCGTGTTTTCCCACATGCTCCCATGCAACTGGTTGGTTCCGGACTTCATGATCATGTTGATGGTGCCGCCGCGCGTGTGTCCGAAACCGGCATCGGTGTCGAGCACCTTGGCGCGCACTTCGAGTACCGCGTCACGCGGTGGCGTGTATGCGGAGCGCATGTCCCAGGTGGCGTTGGGGGCGCCATTGAGCAGCATCTCGCTCGACTGCGTGGGTGTGCCGCCGATGCTGAAAGTGTTCGACGAATCGTACGTCTGCACCACCGTCGATGAGATGTTGAACGGGCTCGTGATCACGCCGATTTCCAACTGCGCCAGCATTTACGGGGATCCGCCGTTCAGCGGCAGGTCTTCCACTTCTTTGGTGCTGAGCGAACTGCCCACGGAGGCGTTTTCGTTGTTCACCAGCGGCACTTCGGCCGTGACCTCCACCGATTGGGCAGTATCCCCGACCTCCAACTGGATGTCGATTTGCGGGTGCTCGCCGGCACCCACATGAATGCCTTTCCGGATGACCTCCTTGAAGCCGGGCATCTGGGCGGAAATATCGTAGTCTCCGGGCAGAAGGAATGTCGCTGTGTACTGGCCCGTCGACTCCGACACGGCCGATGCTGCTCACCGTAAGGTTCACCGGCACGCTTGTGTTCCCCGCCGTGCTGAGGATGGAAATCGAGCCCGGCACCGGGCTCGCCGGCAAGGGATCGGCGGTGATGATCAATACCATCGTGGCGCAGACACTCTTGTCTGGCACGTATACAGGCACAATCAGCATCACACCGACATCGGGCAGCAATATGGTTCCGGCAGTAGTACAGGTGACGCTGTCGGCGACGGCGGCGGCCGTGGTGACATTCACACCCGCGGCACTCGCCTATAACTAACTATCAGACCGGCGTCGCCAGCAACGTAACTTCGCGGACGCTACAGCTCGGCGGCGGGACCGAGGACGCTTCATTTTAAAAGAACCTATGCATTCGCTGGACGGTAGAGTTGCATTGATAACGGGCGCCAAAGGCGGGCTCGGGAGCTTCGTTACTGAGGCGTTTTTGGCAGCGGGAGCCAGAGTGGCGGGCGCGTCGCGGTCGATTCAGGCCAGCGACTTCGCCCATCTCGAGTTTTCCGCTATGCCGACGGACCTCTCGACCGGCGACCGGGCGCGGAAATTGGCCGCGGACGTGGTGGCCCGCTTTGGACGGATTGACGCTCTTGTCCACGTGATGGGCGGGTTCGCTGGCGGTAAGAGCGTCGCCGACACCGATGATGCCATGATCGAGAAGATGCTCGACGCGAACTACCGGGCGGCGTTCTACATCGCTCGCGCCGTGCTGCCGCAGATGAGGCAGCAGGGTACAGGCAAGATTCTCGCGGTGTCCAGCCGGCAGGCCGTGGAGCCGGGTGCCATGGTCGGAGCGTACAGCGCCTCGAAAGCCGCGCTGGTCGGCTTGATTCGCACGATCGCTTTGGAGAACAAGGATCGCAGCATTTCGGCCAACACTGTGTCGCCGGGCATGATGGACACGCCCAAGAATCGCGCTGCCGATCCCAACGCCGACACCTCCCAATGGGTGCATCCGTCGCAGGTCGCCGAGTTGCTGGTGCATCTTGCGTCGGATGCCGGCTCGCAGGTCAACGGCGCCGCCATTCCGGTCTACGGTAAGCAGGCATAAAACTGTCGGTGCGATCCGTCCTACTTTGACGAAAGCACGAACTGATTGCCGTCCGGATCGCGGAACGATGTGAAATGGCCCCAGGGCTCCTTCTTTGGAGGCGCCACGAATTCCACGCCGCGAGCCATCAGCTCATCGTAGGTACGTTCGACATTGTCGCAGTAGAACGTCGCCGGAGAGAAGCCTCCGATCCGATCCGCGTGGCCCTCGGGAGTGAAAAGGACGACCAGCGTCTCGGCGCCCGGTATCGAAAGCTCGATCCATCGCTGCTTGCCGTTGAATGGCCTGTCGGTGAGGATCCGGAACCCCAGCTTTTCGGTGTAGAAGGACAGCGCCCGGTCCTGGTCCGTTACTGGAATGCTGATGAACTTGACGCCCTTAATCATGGGATCGAGAATACCGGATCTTGCCCGATCGGTCAATCTATTTTCTAGATTCGTCAGAAAAATCTGTGGGTGAGTTCTGGCTCGGGCAGTTTGCCAAGTGAATGATAGAGTGCCAGTTCGGTGACTCGGAAGGTTCGGAACCCATAGGATCTTCTCATAGTGACTTTGGCTTTGTTGTTCAGACCCT